>CAZSMK010000041.1:0-9717 GCA_964608095.1 uncultured Candidatus Sumerlaeota bacterium
TAGGATAAGCGTCCCCGCTTGTCACCCCTTTTTAATACTGTAGGATAAGCGTCCCCGCTTGTCACTAAAATCATACTCGTGTTCGTACACGTACACGTAATCGCACGCCTGAGCGTGCGCGCGCTATCGCTATCCCTATCGCTATCGTATTTTCTTAAGAATTTCATTTGCCCCGCATGAGTATTCTTTAAAGCGACTTCGATACTGTAGGATAAGCGTCCCCGCTTGTCACTAAAATCATACTCGTGTTCGTACACGCCCTTGGCGTTGTACGCGCACTCATTTGTTTTTTCAGAGTAGGGTAGTTCGGCCCGAACGACTTCCTGCGGAAAAGCACAACAAAATTCATATTATGGTATTTAAATACGGTCGCATAGCGCGTACCCTTTTTGGGTACGCCCTCACTCCACACCGGTATGCTGATAGGCTTTCCGCTATCTTCGCACTCGCACTCGCGAGAGTGCGCTTAGATGGGACGAATGGGACTCATGGGTCAAATGGTTGGCGTTATACGCGCGCGCTTGAGAGTTCGAGAAAAATGGAGTCGAAGATGCGCCGTGGAGAGTCGAAGACGCACCGTGGCGAGGATTAGAGAGATTGTCGGAGGACCAATTTTGTAGTGCGCAGACGCGTCTGCGCTTTGTATCGGCGTGAGGCCTCACGCCATATATCCCGGCTCATTCTCCTCAAAAATCCCTATTTCGCGAATCGCTCGTAAATAATCTTTTTCTTACACTTTCTTGTTGCACGATAGCACCAAAACCGGAAAAATACATACTTCAAAAGCCTAATCGAAAGGATGGATAGAGATTCTTGAGCGGTATGGATGAGATTCATGTAAACCTCGGAGAAAGAAGTTATACTATCTATATCGGTTTTTCTCACCTTCAAAGATTACCTCATTTTCTCAAGAATGTGAACACCTTCGATCGTGTATTGGTTGTTTCGAACACAACGGTGGGAGAATTATATGCAGACCAGTTGATTGACTTGCTCAACGACGGAGGGTTTGCACCGGAACTGTTATTGTTGCCGGACGGAGAAAGATATAAGGATATCACTACGGTCCGCACAATCTGGGATTTATTGGTTGAAAATAATTTTCCACGCCAGACGACGCTTATAGCGCTCGGTGGAGGCGTAATCGGCGATATGGCTGGTTTCGCGGCAGCGACCTACATGCGGGGTATACCATACGTCCAGATGCCGACTTCGCTTCTTGCTATGGTCGATGCCAGCGTTGGTGGCAAGGTTGCGGTAAACCATCCAGTGAGCAAGAACCTTATAGGCTCTTTTTATCAACCTCGTCTTGTCTTTATTAACCTTGAGTATCTCAAGACTCTTCCACCCGAAGAAATGAGGGCGGGATTCGCCGAGGTTATAAAGTATGGGATCATCCGGGATGCAGCCTTTTTTGAGTATCTGGAGAAAGAGGTCGATACTATCTACTCATTGGAGCCCGAATCACTCGAACGAGTCGTAGCTACCTCCTGCAGAATCAAAGCGGATATAGTTGAACAGGACGAGCGTGAGAGTGGTATTCGGGCTATTCTGAATTTCGGGCATACGATTGGTCACGCAGTGGAGTCCCTCACAAGGTATCGTGTGTTTAAACATGGAGAAGCGGTTGCGCTTGGAATGGTTGCCGCCGCCCGTATAGCGGAGCGTATGGGTATGCTGAGCGCCGATCGAGTCCAGCGGATTCAGAATCTTGTGGCTCGAGCTGCATTGCCTCACCGGTTTAAAGATCTCGAACCCGGCGATATCCTCGAACGTGTCAGAAAAGATAAGAAAGTGACAGGAGGACGTGTACGATATATCTTGCCTCAAGACCTGGGAAAGGTAATCATTGCTGATAACGTTGATCCTGCTCTTGTCAGTGAAGTTCTGAGCACAATGAAAGAAGAAAATCTATAAAGAGGAGAGTGCCATGAACAAGAAGCTCCTTGTAATTAACGGTCCAAACCTTGATTTGCTTGGAATGAGGGAGAACGAAATCTATGGTACGAAAACACTCGATCAAATTGAGGAGGAGCTCCGTCAGATGGCGGAATCGTCAAATATCGATCTTGAATTTTTTCAAAGTAATTCCGAATCCCATATTATAGATAAAATACATAAAGCACATAGAGGTGTTCACTGTATCATTATAAATGCTGGGGCATTCACCCATACCAGTATTGCTATCCGGGACGCCCTGACAGCAGTTAAGGTGCCCGTGGTAGAAACGCATCTATCGAATATTTTTAAACGAGAAGAATTCAGGCAGCATTCCTATATCACCCCCATTGCCGAAGGGCAGATTTGCGGATTCGGTCATTTCAGTTATGTCCTTGCTTTTTATGCTGCGCGCGCTATCATGGACGATATTATTTAAATGTATAAGAATTCAATCAGGAAAGCATTCGTTGATGGCGCAGCACGAAGAAAAGGTACATAATACTCAAAGCCTTCTTCGGGTCTTGACCTTTTTTGTCACCTACCGCTGTAACGCGCGTTGTAGAACCTGTTTCTACTGGCGGGAAATGAACAATCCCACTAAAGAGGAACTTACATGCGAGGAGATAGAAAAGATAGCCCGTTCCATGCCCGCGTTTCCTCACCTCTTACTCTCCGGTGGCGAACCTTTATTGCGTCCTGATCTTGAAGATATCATCAGAATTTTTTGTACCTATAACGCTATTTCCACCGTAGACCTGCCGAGTAATGGTCTTCTCCCTGAGAGGATGGCACACTTCGTTCGTAGTTTTATAATCGACCACCCCGAGATGCTTCTTACCACGGGTGTTTCGCTCGATGGTCTGGAGAAAACACATGACGCGATGCGGGGCGTCGAGGGCAATTACAAGAAAGCCTTCGAGACTATCGAAGCGGTCAACCGGGTACGCTATCAGATGGCTGCAGACGATAACTCTGTAGAACCCCGTCTTCACCTTTACACGATAACGGTTTTGACCACCGACAATATTAAAGAAATTCCACGTCTTGTGGAGGTGGTCTTAACAGAAGCAGATGTCGATGGGATGATGTTCGAACTCGTTCGAGGCAACCCCCGCGACCCTGAGATTTCGCCACCCTCTGTCTCCGAATTTGATAAAATAGTTGAACTTTCCCTTAAAATTAACCATCAATTATTTCTTAAAAGGTGTTCTAAACAAGAAACATCGGTGCGATTGGCATATCTCAAAGAAATGTATCGTTTACAACGACTGGTTCTTGAGGGCAACAAGTTACCCCTTCTCTGTCAGGCGGGATTACGGCTCGCTGTGCTTGAACCGAACGGCGATGTCAGACTCTGTGAACTTCTTGAACCTGTCGGGAATATACGGGATTATGATTACGACTTCCCTCGTCTATGGAACGATACGGCGGCGTCGCAAATGCGACAGATGATTAAGACAACAAGATGTTCGTGTACTCATTGCGTTAATCTCGGTCACAGTATAGATTACAATACATTGAGTCATTTACGAAGAAAATGGAATCAATGGGTGAGCATGAAAGGGTGATAGCGAAGAGAGAGCATCGTAAACGAAGGTTCGTCGTGATTGCGGCGATTTGCATTACAGTGAGTGCGTTTGCCGGATGTGTCTTTCTCTATTCACGCAACCTTTATACGGTGAGACCGGATAACGCGACATGCAAAACATGTCACGCGTCGGTTTATGAAGAATGGAACGAGTCGGCTCATGCAAAGGCTGCAGAAAATACAGAGTTTGTTTTCTGGAGCAATAATCTTTCGTTTAGCGCGTGCCTTGGATGTCATATGCCGGTCACTATCTGGACAGATTCACATCCTCTCAGTCCACGTGATGAGGAGAAGGGTGGGGGAGTTGACTGTGCATCCTGTCATTGGAAGGATCCGGGAATCGTGGCAGCGCGTTTAAACAAGAGCGCCGATAAGCATCATCTTCTCCTGGTTGATGAATCTATCAGAAACGATTCTTATATCTGCGGAAAATGTCATAAGAAACCGTGGGAAGATATGAGTAAATTCAAGGATATTATGCAAAGTATGTCATGTCAGTATTGCCACATGGAAAAAGTAGTTATCGAAAAAGCACTCAAGCGCTATGGACTGAAGAAGATTCGTAAACTTGTTGCAGAACAACCCGCTCATCACGGTATGAAGATCGAGGATCTTGCCTTTTTCTCGGGTGCATATAACGCACAGATGGTGTCCTGTGATCTCACTTCTTCTACCCTGAAAGCAAAAATAAAACTATCGAACTATTTACCACACAGCATACCCGCGGTTGAATATGGAATGAACCGGGTGTTTGCAGTGATGAGGGTCGATTTGTCCGGGGAGAAGTCTATTGAAAAGGATTATACCTTCGATCGTATTGATAATCTTGAAGCGCTATCGGAAAAAAGGGTTGAATATACCTTTGATATCTCATCCGGGAGTGTGGAAGAAATTACTTTTTTCCTTCTTCATCAGCCTGAACCGGAATCCGAAAAAATAGTGATGTATCAGAACAGATTTGACGTTCCAGTCTCTTCCGAGAATCATGAACAATAAAGCATATATAATGTGCATAGGTCTATTGGTATTAGTGGGGATAGGGCACCTCTATTTTCTCGAAAAAGTATATGGGGAAGAGATACAGGCGTCAGCGCCCTTTTATTCCGCACCTGAATTTACCCAACCCCTGAGTTCATATACCGAACCCGGTCTGCTCAGCAATTTCCATAAACACCTTGAAGGTATAGAAAATTGCAGTAAATGTCATCCTACGACGGAAAATCCCGGCTCTGCCAAATGTCTCGAGTGCCATCAAGAGATCAAAGAACGCTGGGACAAGCAGGCTGGGTATCATGGTAAATATTTAAGAGGTAACTGTATCGAGTGCCATAAAGAACACAAAGGAGTCGATGCCTCAATCACCGAGTTCAACAAACAGTTCTTTAACCATAATCTGGCTTTGTTCCCGCTGGAAGGAAGACACCGCTCGGTCGAGTGCGAAGCATGCCATTTGATGCGTAGCGGAGAGACCGGAGTCCTCACGTTTCGTTACCTTGGGATACCACAGGAATGTTATAAGTGTCACACCACTCCCCACGGAGCCGGGGTTGATATCAATTGTACGCGTTGCCATACGCAAGTCGCCTGGACCGGACGGCAGGTCTTATTTGACCATAACCGTGACGCGGCTTTCAAACTCCGGGGCGCTCATATCGACCTCGATTGCGCACAATGTCATCCTGACAAAAAATTCACACCCTTATCCGGCGAGTGTGGCGCATGCCATGAAGACCCACACCAAGGACTATGGGGGGCGAATTGTGCACGATGTCATAATGAACAGCGATGGAGCGACGCTCGTTTCCTTTTTAATCACGATACGCAGACCAGTTTTCCGTTAACTGGAAAACATCAAGAACTCAAGTGCGAACAATGTCATTTCAGCCCCACCAAACCACCGCCCCAAAAGTGTGTTGAATGTCATAGAGACGTGCATAATGCAAAATTTGGGAACGATTGTTCTGCTTGCCATAACACCTTTGACTGGTCAACGATGGCGCTCGAGAAATTCAACCATAACACCAACACCGCGTTTCCTCTAAGCGGCAAACATGTCGGTCTTGATTGTGCTTCGTGCCACCCTGAAGGAGATATTGAACGGATTAAAGGGACGACGTGTGTGGAGTGCCATCCGGATGTATATCACGGCGGTGAGCTTGGCGAGAAATGCGACCGGTGTCATGGAACCCAGCAATGGAAGATCGAACCTTTGGAATTCAATCATGAAAAGATTGCGGAGTTTAATCTCGGTAAATTGCACGGCGACCTTGCATGCGCTGACTGTCACAAGAAAAAAGGCACTTTTGGAGGAATCACGGGTACATGTGAGAGTTGCCATAAGGATATTGCAGATTATATGGCGGGTCTCGGTGTTATTGATACTATGACCACTATTGCCGCCTCGGTTCATTACGAGATTGGATGTGCAAAATGCCATTCACCCGAGGATTTACCAGGCGTTATTGCTCCGATAAGCAGGCGTTGTGCAAGTTGCCATACGGAATCCTATACCGATCTTGCCAAATTCTGGGTCAACGATCTCGATGCCAGAGCGAACGCACTCGAGGACCAGATAGATGCAGCAAGACTGTATCTTGAACAGCTCTCGCCGGAAGAACGAAAGAAATTTTCGCCTCGAACCATCACCATTGAAACGATGGAGGAAAGAATCGGGACTGTTTTGAAAATAATCAAACGTATTCGGGGACTTGGGTTTCATAATATACATCTTGCCTTGAGGGAGTACGAGACTGCCGAGAATCTCCTTGATGAGTTTCGAGTTTTTCTCCACCGCGAAATCCCTGAAATTGACGCGTCACCTGATAAATAAGATGAAACTTCACAGATCAATAGAACAATATAAATGTGCGGATACCCGGGATAGTATTGCAGTCGGAGTTTTTGACGGTGTCCATGTCGGACACCAGGAAGTGATCACGCGTATGGTGCAAGAAGCCCGGAAAAAAGGCGTCCGCAGCGTAGTGTTCACGTTTCTGAACCATCCTCTGACCATACTCGCTCCCGCCTATTCTCCGCCGCGCCTTTTGACTCCTGAACAACAACTCAAAGTATTCTCCTCGCTTGGAGTGGATAGTGTTCTCAGAATTCAGTTTGACGAAGACTTCGCCCGTATTACGCCCCTCGAATTTGTTCAAGATATCCTTGCACGTCGGCTGTGTGCAGGGCGTATTTTCTGCAGCAAGGATTTTCGTTTTGGGCGCGATGGGGAAGGCGACGTTCATTTTTTGAGCTCTCAGGGGAGACAATACGGCATTTCCGTTTCCGTGGTTCCTCCTCTTGTGCGCGACGGTTTTTTGGTGAGCAGTACCATGATTCGGCAAATGGTGATCGAGGGAAGGGTCGAGCAAGCTGCGCGTATGCTCGGCAGACCGTTTCAGTTCCCTGCGCGTGTGGTTCGAGGTAAGGGTATCGGGAGCTCTCATCTCGGCTATCCGACCGCGAATCTTCAACCACCTCGTGGTCATGTCGTTCCCGCTCATGGTGTGTATGCCGTAGTTGGCGCAGTAGACGGCGAGACATATCCCGGTATGATGAATATCGGAGAATGTCCCACTTTCGAAAAGGGACGTCGTACTTTTGAGGTGCATCTCTTTAATTTTAATGGCGCTTTGCAAGGAAAAACACTGCTTGTCGGTTTCGTTGCCTTTATGAGAGATGAGCGTAAATTTGATAACGAATCGGAATTGCGCCGGCAACTTTCTCAGGATAGACGTCATGCTCTTGAACTTCTTGAACCAATAAATTTCTCGAATTTTAGATTGTTGTCTTGACAACTACCCTCGTTTCTTGAATAAATTAATTCGTGTTTGACAATAAAGTATACTTTAAAGAATGCGGGAGGTGAGTTGATGCATTACAAAAAAATACACCTCATGTTGATTTCAGGTTTGGTGATCTTGATGCTGCTGGTAACTACTATATCGTTTGCTACCGGTCCATGCTACGAGACCAGCACAGAAGCAAAGATGAGTCGTAAGTTGCTTCGTGGCTTGATGAATATTCCCTTTTCATTAGTCGAAATACCTCTCGAGATAAATACCCAGGTTCGGTGTCTGGATCCCTTCACGGGATTCTGGGTAGGACTGGGCAAGGGTGCCGCCAAGACCTGGAAACGCGCCGTTGCCGGCGTCTGGGAGGTGCTCACGTTCCCGATTGAAATCCCCAAAGGTTATCGCCCCGTGGTGGAGCCGGAATTCCCCATGATGGACGTGATCGACTAATCGGGCGCGTGATCTTTTGATACGTGAACGAATCTTTTCTTGGAGGAGGACGTTTAACTATGGTAAAGGCAAAAAGCATGGGTGTTCTCATTGCCTGTGTATGTATGGTAATCCTGCTCAGCTCTTTTTCTGTTAATTCGTGGGCGGTTGATTTTGAACGTGAACACAGCGAAAGCGGTAAGATATTTCACAAACTCGGCAGGGGCATCGTCAATGTTTTCACCGGCTGGATGGAAATTCCTTATAACATTGCTGAGACATGGAAGAAGACAGACCCGTTTACCGGTTTTGTCGTTGGCGGCGTCAAAGGAATTGCATGGGGTTGGGCGCGTACCTGTACCGGGTTTTACGATGTTTTTACTTTCCCCTTTCCTCTACCCAAAGGATATGAGCCACTGATGCAGCCGGAATTTATTCTGCCGGAAATATGGGGCGAGCCGTTTCCACATTACGCACAATAATGCCTCTTTTGGCATGTTCACATCTCAGCGAAATCGCGCGGATGCGATAGCCGGTTGAATCAAACGTAGTATATTACGGGTTGAGAGAATGAGGGACCGATACACGGGTTTAGCGCTTTTGTAAGTAGTACCCTGTTTATCTCTACTATATTCTATTGTGGTGTATGTCCAATACGCCATTGAGTACTCCCTTCATTCTTATAATGCTTTTTGAGGACATTTACAAAGCACAAAATCCTCGTGTTCTCGATATGTACAGGTTCGCATAATCTATGAATACCGATACAAAAGAGATTTATTTTTCCGTTGTTGTCCCCAACTTCAATGGAGCGCATATCATAACTCGATGCCTCTCGTCTATAATGCTCTCCGCACGCCAGTCAAATATCGAGTTCGAGGTTATTGTTGTAGACGATGGGAGCACAGACAAAAGTTGTGAACTGATAAGGACGAAATTTCCGCAGGTACGTATTCTTGAGAACCGGGTAAATTGTGGGTTTCCCGCATCAGTTAACAGGGGGGTGCGAGCCGCTGAAGGCAAAATAGCCATCCTGCTCAATTCCGATATCGTTGTCCAGCCGGATTTCTTCTCGATCTTGCTCAAACATTTTATCGAGGACAAGGAAGAGAACATCTTCGGCGTCAGCGCCAAGACGCTCCGATGGGACACCGCCGAGCCGGATCATCTCTGCATGACCGCATCGTTCAAGCATGGCTTTCTCCACCTTCACTGGTCAAATCCTGAAGAGCCATGCCCGGGACTTTTCCTTATCGGCGGCGCGTGCGCCATTCGACGCCATATCTTCATGACACTGGGCGGCTTCTCTCTTATCTTCTCACCCGGCTACTGGGAGGATTATGATCTTGCCTATGTGGCGATTAAATGCGGCTACAAGAATGTCTATGAACCCCATGCACTGGCGTATCATTTCGGAGAAGCTACGACCAGCGATTCTTTTTCACCACAAATGATTCGCGAACTCAAGTTGCGTAACGAGCTCCTCTTCATCTGGATGAATATCACGGACTGGCGACTTCTCATGCAACATCTTTTTTTTCTGCCGGTTCGGATGTCGAGAGATCTCGTAAGCGGAGAGGGAGCGCCTTTTAATAAAGCGCTCTTCAAAGCCCTTAAACTCATCCCTGAAGCCCTTTATTATCGACGTCTACGCCGACCTCATGTAAAAATGACCGATTCTTATGTGTTCCAACAATTCCGCTCTGTAGCAAAGCCCCCGGATACTTCACCCGCCTGATTTATCCCTTTGTCAGCGTCTTTTTACAATACTTATCCTCATCGGATTTTTAAGAGCGTCATTTTTATTCCTTCTTGAAAAAAAAGACGAGATGGATGAAACTTTTTCATGGGGTTATCGTTATATGATTACGTTAGCCCAAGTTCGACAGTTAGAAGGATAGGGGTACTGAAAAAAGGAGACTTACGTTTTTTTGAGGGTAAAAGTCGCCACTACATTTTCGATTTTTT
>CAZSMK010000042.1:0-3405 GCA_964608095.1 uncultured Candidatus Sumerlaeota bacterium
TCTTTCATCTTTGAGCGAGTTTTGTATGTTTAGTAGTTGAAAAAAAATTAGGAAAAAAATTATTCGTGTAATTTGCGTAATTCGCGGGTAAAGAAAAAAGGGATTTTGTTTTTTGAAGAAATAAGTGGAGATGAGTGGAGATACGTGGTTCGATTATTGTTTTTGAAGAAACAAACGATGGCGCGTGCGTGTACGTGAACGTGTACGTGAACGTGTACGTCTATGTGTACGAGTACGTGTACGAAGGAAAAGGGGGGAAGAATTGCGAGAGTGGTGGTTTTATGCTTTCTAAAAAGGATGGCGGTCTTTACAATACGTAATATACTTTAACGGTAAGTTTTGTCGTTCAATGCTGCGAAATTTGTTTCGGGATTGGTGGAATGGCTAAACCTGAAAAAAGAGTCGTGCTGATTTCTCTCTATGATGAGTATTGTCTCGGTCTTCGTGCCCTGGCTGCGTATCTCACACGCGAAGGCTTCGATACTTTTATCCTCCATTTTAAACGTCATACGGTGATGCCCCGCGAGAGCGCTACTCAAGATATCGGGACCGGGTTCTTGACTTCCGTGACACCGGTAGGGGAATTATACCTCTGCTATCCCACGCCTTACAGCGATAAAGAAATGAAACTCCTTTACGACCTCGTTGCTGAGCTGAACCCTCTCTTTATCGGTGTCTCCGTCCCTTCTTATTATAAAGAGACGGCATCGAATATTACGAACATGCTCAAAGAGGGGTTAGGGCGAACCATACTCTGGGGAGGAGCGCACGCCATCCTTGCGCCTGAAGATTGCCTCAACAGGGGCGCGGATTTTGTCTGTATCGGGGAGGGCGAGGAGGCGGTGCTCGAGTTCACACAGCTCCTCTACGAGGGCGAGAATCCTGCCACCATCGATATTCCCAATATCTGGCGCCGGCAGAATGATGAAATCATAAAAACCCCCGCACCACCACCCATTGATGACCTGGATTCATTGCCTTTCCCGCTCTATGATCAAGAACGAGAGTTTATGATTAACCAGGACCGCATCATCCATAAGGAACCCCTCCAGGATAGCCAGTTATTCTGGTTCTACAAACTTTTTTCATCCCGTGGGTGTCCTTTTAATTGTAGTTTCTGCATTTATAGCGTCCTTAACAAGAGGGACACAACATGGCGGCGCGTTCGTCAACGAAGTGTGGAGAGCGTCCTCGAGGAAATAAAGCGTTACAGGCGCCGTCAACCGCAGATTATGATGATAGAGTTCGAGGATGATGTGTTTACGCTTAGAAAACAATGGATGGAAGAGTTCACTGAAAGGTATCCGAGAGAGGTCGGGCTTCCTTTCTGGTGTTATACCCATCCTCGCACATGTCATGCAGAAACCATGCAGCAGCTGAAACATGCAGGAATCGAATATATCACCATGGGAATAGAAAGCGGCAGCGATAGAATCAATATCGAAATTTTCGACCGAAACGTTAGACGTGATGAAAGCCTTCGGGCGACGGAAGTCATCCATGAATCAGGCATTCCCCCCAACTACGATGTCATCACCAATAATCCGTTCGAGACTGAGCATGACCGGCATCTTACGCTGGAGCTCCTTGCCTCGATACCGGGCGAGTTCAACTTGCATCTGGCAAAGCTCGCGGTTTTTCCCGGCACAACATTATGGCAGCGTGCGCAACAACAAAAGACACTCCTGGAGGTGAACGAAAAAGAATACAGGTTCTGGAATGCCCTCTATCTATTATCAATGTTCGAACCGAAATCGAAAAGTTCCTTGCTCGAGCTCAGCAAGAACGCCGATCTGAAACAGACCCCTGAGCCGCTCTGGGATTTGCTGTTGACTCTTGCCCGCCAACGTGAGACAATTAAAGAAATTTCTGCTCAATCAAAAGAACAAAGAGAGTTGGTGCAAGGGAGGGAATCCGCTGAATCCAAACATTCTCCGCTGAAACAAGGCGGACTTAAAAAAGCAGTGAAAAGAGTCTTGAGTAAATGGATGAGGAAAAGACAATGAGGGTGCATTTAGGACATAGAGTGTGCGGGATTCTCCTGGGCGTTTTGCTTCTGGGCTGGTGCGTTTCTTATGCCCAGCAGGATAGTTTTGAAGTTTCAGAGCCGTCCGTAATCAGCACAGATTCGATAGAAAACACAAACGCAAAAATCGTCGCTACACCTGAAGGCGGTGTGTTCGTCGTGTGGCAGGGAAAAACCGATGATGGCTACCATATTTTCTTTCGGGAAAAGAAGGAGCAAGAGTGGTTGGAACCCCTCGTAATCGATAACGTGAAAGAAAACAACGACTTTGATCCTCAGATTTGTATAGATAGTAAATCCAATCCTCATGTCGTCTGGGTAAGCAGGGAAGAATATATCCAGGAAATCCATTATACGCACCGTACGGGAGAGGGCGAGTGGATATTCGAACCGGTCGTCCGGAGTTCGCGGGAACTCAATCTCGAGTTTCCCGTAATCGCTCTCACGTCTGTGGATAATTCGTTCATTGCATGGCAGGAGGGCAAGGGCGTTACTTACAGTATCTGGTGCGCCTTCAAAGCCAAAGACGGCAATAGCCGGGCACAACAAGTCTCTGACCCCTCGAGCGACCATTATAATATCTATCCACAGCTTTTCGATACGCCAATGTCGCCTATGCTTACATGGTATGAAGCCCAGGAGGACGGCTTCGCGCTCCGTGCTGCGGCATTCATCAAGGACGTCGACGAGTGGGTCGATTATCCGGTTGAAGATATGCAACTGCTGCCTTCTAATCGGCTACCCATTTTGTTCTCTACACCGGATGGCTCATTTATGGCGGTCTGGTATGACAACATCGATGGTGTCGACCATATCTTATTCGGCAGGCAGGACGAGGTCGACCAGTGCCGCGGCATGGTGGTTGACGACGAGTCGGTTACTCATAGTTCACTCCCTTCCGCGGTATGTGCTGAAACCGGACAAATATATATTTCATGGAGAGCCGATATCGAGACCGTTCTCAACCAGATTTTCTTCGCCCGTATTATGAACGATGAAGCGGGGAAATCCTTCTTAATATCCGATGGCATGGACAATTATTATGCTAACCCCGAACTCGCTGTTGACGTGAATAATCGCACTATACATGTCGTATGGTATAGCAACTTCAGCGAGGGCGGCGACGGAGCCATTTATTACACCACCTTGAGTTATTGATTCCATCCCTTTTCGAGACAAGTCATTATCCGACAAGAGATTCACAAGATTGGACAGGTGCGGCTTCGTCTTTGAGTGCGCGCGAGATTGAGGCTTGCGACAGCAACTACGAAAGCGCGCACGCTAACCCAAGTTCGACAGTTTACCCTTTGAAGACCTTTTTTTTGTCTTTTTTTCGGGGTATGATTAGCCGCAAGTCCTTGTATGACGTAGGGGTACTT
>CAZSMK010000043.1:0-9136 GCA_964608095.1 uncultured Candidatus Sumerlaeota bacterium
TAAGACGTATTTTCGAGTATCACGGCGCTGAACATAAAACCGTATACGCATTTGAAGAAAAGGGAGAGGTGACGGTCGATTCCGCCCGGCAATATGGAACCGCACACCCACGCTGCGGGACATCGTTCATAGCGGTGGTCATTCTGGTCAGCATAATTGTATTCGCTTTGATTGCGCAACTCGTTGCACTGATCTGGCCCTCTTTCACTACCCTCCCCTTTGTGGTTAAAAAGATTATTCTTATCGGGTTGCACATCGTTTTTCTTCCCCTGGTGGCGGGGACTTCTTATGAAGTTATAAAACTCGCCTCAAAGTATTATGCTAAATCATGGATTTTCCGCCTGTTTGTCCTTCCGGGCATGTTGTTCCAGAAGATTACGACAAAAGAACCGGACGATAGTCAACTGGAAGTAGCCATTGCGTCGCTGTATGCGGCTCTTGCCTTGAAAGACACCAAGGAGGCAACATCATTCGTGGAAGGTAACCCTTAATGATAGATTTGAAAAAACGCATGGAAGAAATCGCCGAAAAGTACCGAAACCTTGAACTCGAACTCTCCCAACAAGGCGCAAGGAGCAATCCCGAGTACTATACAAAGACGGTGAAGAGGTATCAGGAACTCGGTGAAGTGCTCGCAAAGTGGAAAGAATATAAAACAACGGAAAAACGTTACGAGGAAGCAGAATCGTTAATTGAATCAGAGGATGAAGAACTCGCTCAGCTGGCTAAAGAGGAGTTCGAGCAGCTGCGTGAGAAAAAAGACGAGCTCTTCAAGGGGATACAGCTATCGCTTTTACCTGAAGACCCGTTTGCAAACAAAAACATAATAATGGAAATCCGCGCAGGGACTGGTGGAGAGGAGGCCGCACTCTTTGCCGCCGACCTTTATAAAATGTATACTCGCTATGCCGAGAAGGAGTCGTGGAAGACCACCTTGATAAGCGCAAACGAGACACCGCTCGGCGGGTTCAAAGAAATAATTTTCAGCATCAAAGGGACGGATGTGTTCAGTAAATTGAAATATGAAAGCGGCACGCATCGAGTGCAACGCGTTCCCGAAACCGAGGCGAGTGGGCGAATACATACATCGGCTGCCACCGTTGCCGTTCTCCCTGAAGCCGACGAAGTCGACGTGGAGATAAAACCGGAAGATCTTCGAGTGGATACATTTCGCTCATCGGGACACGGCGGTCAACATGTCAACGTAACCGATTCAGCGATTCGTATTACCCATTTACCCACCGGTCTTGTGGTCAGCTGCCAGGACGAACGTTCCCAGATAAAGAACAGGGCAAAGGCGATGAAAGTTTTGCGCGCGCGCTTACTGAATATGAAGCGCATGGAGCAGGAACAACGAATATCCGAAAACCGGCGGAAACAGGTGGGAACCGGTGATAGAAGCGAGCGGATACGCACCTACAATTTCCCCCAAAACAGAGTTACTGATCACCGAATCGGTCTTACCCTTTACCAGCTGGAAAAGATCATGGAGGGCGAGATAGACGATATCATAGACGCTCTGGCGCTGGACGAACAAAGCAGAAAACTTCAGGAATTGTAACCGGCGTTACATCTTTTAACGTCACCGATATTTCTGTTGAATAGTTACGTGCAAAATGGTTTAAGTAATTTTCCCCTTTGTCTTTAAAATCATACAGATTCTTTTCATAAGGAGAAATATTATGAACGTAATCGAAAGCATTATTGAGAAAGCGCGCAAGAATCAGAAGCATATTGTTTTGCCTGAAGCGGAATATGACGAACGAGTCTGCGCTGCAGGACGGACACTCCACGACGAAAAGATAGTAATGCCCGTTCTTCTTGGTAATCCGGAAAAGATAAGTGAAACCGCCGCAAAAGCGGGAGTCAAGGTTGATGATCTTACCATTATCGATCATGTGAACGCGCCGGATTTCAAGGAATTTGCCGATGAATATCGTGAAATCCGTAAGAAAGAAAACTTGAGCGAAGAGCAGGCACAAGAGGTGATGAGGAATGCACTTTATTATGGAGCGATGATGGTCCGAAAGGGTAAAGCGGCGGGCATGACGTGCGGCGCTGCAAACACAACGGGAGATGTGCTCCGTGCCGCCATAAAGTGTCTGGGTACACAGCCGGGGATAAAGACCGTATCCAGTTCATTTCTGATGATTGTGCCGGATTGTGAATATGGTGAACACGGTATATTTGTATTTGCGGATTGTGCGGTTAATCCCGATCCAAACCCGGAACAGCTGGCTGATATCGCCCTCTCCTCTGCTTCGACCGGAAAAGCCCTCCTTGGTATAGAACCTCGTGTGGCGATGTTGTCATTCTCCACAGCGGGAAGTGCAAGTCATGCGCTTGTTGACAAGGTGAAAGAGGCGACGGAATTAGCGCGCAAGAAAAATCCCGATTTAAAAATCGATGGCGAATTTCAAGCCGACGCCGCTATCATCCCCTCGGTGGGAAAGAAAAAGGCGCCGGATAGTACAATTGCCGGTTCGGCTAACGTGCTCATTTTTCCCGACCTCAACGCCGGCAATATCGCCTATAAACTGGTGCAACGCCTCGCAAAAGCAGACGCTATAGGACCCATAATTCAAGGCTTATCAAAGCCCGTAAACGACCTTTCTCGTGGATGCAGTGTGGACGACATCGTGCAGGTCGCCGCAATCACGGCGTTACAGTCTATGTTGTGATATTTGTTTATATGAAACGTAACTCATATATTTTCGCCGCTTCAGCGGTTCTTATCTGGATTTGCGTTTACACCATACTGTACGTTATTGCTCCAGCCGTTCCCTCGTTTGACACACGAAGCATAATGCTGCGGGGAAAGTATCTTCTTCCCATGGTATCCGGACTTCTCCTCTTGTTCACCACCCTCTTCATCCTCAGCGTTATGCCTTTTATCAAGTTAACTTATGACAAAATTCTGGTTGGCCTTTTCCTGCTGGTTATAATTGATAGATACTCATCAAAGTTGGATTCCACAGGGTATATATGGAGTTTTCTTGTCAGCGATATTTCCATAATCTTTATTGGAGTGCTTCTGGGAAAATTGCTTGCAAACCAGGTGCGGCATCGAAGCTGGATCATTCCTATCGCGCTGGTCGCAATGGTTGCCGATATATGGAGCGTCTCATACGGGCCTGCATACTACATTACCACGCAGCCGCCCCAGGTGATGCGTCATTTTCTCCTTTTCTATCCGTTGCTCGGCGCAACCACAATTGAGGCAACCACTATCCCCTACTGGCTGAGACCTTTTATAGGCATGGGCGACGTGATATTTCTGGCCCTCTATCTCGAACTGACGAGAAAATTCGAACTGCACACGCTCTATACCAGAATCTCAATGGCTGTTGCTATGTTGGTGCCGATTTCTCTTGCTTCCTATGCCGAGAAAGGGATTCCCGCTTTGCCGTTCATGTCCGCCATGTTCATCTTTCTTAATTTTCGCTATCTCGAGTTAAGAAAAAAGGAACTCGTTCAATGTGCCATTTTCATTGCCGTCTTGGTGGTTATTCTCCTTATAATATATCTTAATCCTGTTACACGGGATTTTCTTAGCCTTGAACGCTAAACTTAAAAGGAGCGCATGAATCATGAAAACTACAACAAGGTTTATGGTACTACCTATTCTCATGATAGGCTTATTGTATTCGCAGGGTTGTGTTGTGCTGTTGGGACCAAGTTTGCCTTCTTTTAAAACGGCATATAGCGAAACCACCGTAAAAAAAGCCGACCATTTCTATACGATGAACAAAATCCTGCTCCTTGATATTTCGGGCGTGATTACCAAAGATTACGAGAGTTCAATATTGGAACGGAGCATTCAAGACGACCCCATTGCCGACATAAAAGAAGCTTTGTCGAAGGCAAAGGAAGATAATTCTGTAAAAGCCGTGATATTACGAATCGACAGCCCCGGAGGTATGGTCAGCTGGTGCGACATGATTTATCGCGAGATCAAACAATTCAAGGAAGAGACCGAGAAGCCCGTTATCTCATCCATTATGAGCGTTGGCGCTTCCGGCGGCTATTACATAGCGCTTGCTGCGGACCGCATATATGTTTCACCCGGAGGCATAACCGGAAGCATCGGTGTAATCGCAGTGTTTATCAACCTCGAGGAGCTTGCCGACAAGGTAGGCGTGACAGCACAAATCATAAAATCCGGCGACAAAAAAGATATGGGTTCGTTATGGCGGGAACTCACGAGCGAAGAACGGGAAATTTTGGAAGGTGTCATCAACGAATATTATGGTAAGTTTCTGGAAAAAGTAAAAACAAACCGACCGGCTATACAAGAATCAACTCTTGAGAAAATGACCGACGGCAGGATTTTTACCGCGGAACAGGCGAAGCAAAGCGGCTTCATCGACGGCATTGCGTATCTGGATGAAGCCATCGAGCATGCCAAAGATCTTGCCGATATCGAAGACGCACGGGTAGTAATGTACTACAGAAGGTTTGAATATAAAAACAACATATACAGCGCATTCCCGGGAGGTTTTCCCTCAGGGCTTATTCCCAACGTTAATTTGATCAACGTTGATATGAGCAGATTAATTCCTACACTGGGACCTGGCTTTTACTATCTCTGGTATCCGGGAGCAGCCAAATAAGGGTCGAGCTTCGTTAAGAATTACGACTCCCTGAGCGTACCATCTGGTATGACCTTCGAAAAAATACTGATAAAAAGCGTGAGCTGGGTAGGCGATACAATCCTGACCACGCCTTCGATTCGTCTGTTGCGTCGAAGCTTTCCCGACTCCAGAATCGTCGCTATCGCACGTCCCTGGGTTGCAGACCTCCTTTTGGATAACGCGGACATTAACGAGGTATGGGTCGAGAATGAGTCGAAAAGTATCGGCTCGTTTCTCCATGCAGCCCGGCGTATTAGAAAAGAACAGTTTGATCTCGGAGTGGCATTTCCCAATTCATTTATCGCCGCGGCATTACTCTGGGCTGGAGGTGTAAAATACCGCATAGGCTATAATCGCGACGCAAGGGGGTTTTTGCTCTCTCAAGCGGTGAAGGTCACGCCTGATATTCTCCGCGTTCATCAGGTGGAGTATTACTTAAATATTTTACGTGGGATATGCGACGTCGATAGTGCGGAACGGAAACTCGTCTTACCCATAAATCCTGAAGCGGAAAAAGAGGTACTGAGCCTCCTGCATGAAGTCGGGCTTGATCCCGATGCCGGTCGACCTTTGATCGGGCTGAATCCCGGCGCCTTTTATGGTTCTGCGAAACGCTGGATGCCTGAACGGTTCGCCGCAGTCGCGGATTACGTTTATACGCGCTATGATGCAGGTGTTATTATCACAGGGACGAAACAGGAACGTTTTATTGCGGATGAGGTCGTTGCCAATTCGAAAAAAGCGAAGAGTTATAACATGGCAGGCAAAATATCGTTGAAGCAACTTATCGCCCTGCTCAACATGCTCGATCTTTATATTACGAACGATTCAGGCGCTATGCACATTGCCGCTGCCGTTGATATACCCATTATCGCAATATTCGGCTCGACCGATTGGAGAACCACCTCGCCCTATAGCGCTAAAGCCACCATCGTTCGAAAAGAAGTTGATTGCGCGCCTTGCCTTAAACGCGAGTGTCCCCGAGATCATAAATGTATGAAGTTGATTCAGGTCGAGGACGTAACCAGGGAAGTCGATTCTATGCTTTCCATAGAGCGGACAGCGCCCGGCGAGACCGATAGGGCTTGAAACCTTCGCCCCGATTCATCTCTTGGAATGCTCGTGAGGGCTCGAGTTGAACATTTCTCCAAGATTTCCACGGACTTCCGACTTATTTCTCTCCATCGTCTCCTTAACAAAATC
The DNA here is from genome assembly GCA_964608095.1 of uncultured Candidatus Sumerlaeota bacterium. Lineage (GTDB taxonomy): Bacteria > Sumerlaeota > Sumerlaeia > MWCT01 > JAGHBZ01 > CAZSMK01. The sequence goes on from CAZSMK010000043.1 coordinate 5,838, forward strand.
ACCGCAGTATGCTTTGACAAGGAAGCCAACATTGAAGTAATGTTGCGATAATTTATCCAAAAAACTATGAGGAAAACGATGCTGATAAAAAGAGTATGCCGAATGAATGATAATGTGCTCAGGATTGAATGTGCGCCTGAGAACCCGAGCAATCTTTTGCCCACTTTTGCGGTCAAACATCCCGAACGCTTCAAGAAAGTGCGCATGCAAAAGAGAGGGAAGACGGAAGTCTTCAAGAATAAATACTTGTCGATTACGCTCGAACAAGATGGGAAAATGTTCTCGGCGCAAAACCTTGAGATACGATGGACAAAAGACGTAAAGACGTATACATGGCATCCCGGGGAAAAAGATCATGAGAACCTTGGCGGACATTTTTTCTCGCTCGACCTTTGCCAGGAACCACTCACGGCAGATGGCGTTATTCCGTTCGATCCCATGAAGGGATTGGACGCCTACTCTTACCATCCGGCAAAGCCCATAAACATTATTTTGCGCGAGATAAAAAACAAACTCGGGCGCCATTCCGACAGTAAAGAATGGCTAATCGAATGGAACAATTTGCTTGCAGGGCGCGACCCCGAGATTATAGATGAATGGCCATCCGAGCTCTCATCCATGCTGAAAAAAATCCGCAGATATCCCCCGGGATTATTATCTAAATCCGGCATGAGCATCCTGCTTGATAATAGTTTTCTATGGGATTCCGCTGAGGAATGGATTTACAAAAATCAGGGACAGCAACAAACGCTCTACCTCTTTTACTATGGTACCGATTTCAAAAAAGCGGTTTCACTCATGGCACAGGTGTTCGGCACGATACCTGAAGTACCGGAATGGGTGATGGGTATCTGGTTTTCCTGTTATCGAAAAATGGGAGAGGCAGCCTTCAAAAGAATTAAAGAAGATTTTGACAAATATAATTTGCCGCTGGATGTGCTCGTTGTCGACACTGATTGGCATCGCTACTGCTGGCATGGTTTTGACTGGAACCGTCGTTTGTTTCCTGATCCTGAGCGGTTTGCCCGATGGCTTCGAGCGCATGATCTCCATGCCTCGTTCAATGTGCATCCTCAATACATCCCCAAAAACGACAGCCGCTTAAAAGAGTTTATCGAGCGTTCGGGAGCAACTGAGACCTATCTTGACGAACAAACGTCACCACATCCCTTCTTCAACGATTGCCTGCCGGTTGACCTTTACGATAAGAAGCAGGCAATGGCATACTTTGATGTGTTTCATAAACCGATCGAGCGCCAGGGATGCGACCTCTGGTGGGTTGATGGAGTGTTGCGTGACTCGGACGGCAATGAGTCAACTACCTGGCTCAACGAACTTTATTTCCGTTTCACCAACCAGTCACCACGCAAGGACACCAGTATTGTCCTTTCGCGAGGTTATGGTCTTGGCGCGCATCGCTCCACGATTAATTTTACCGCTGATACCTTGTCGCAATGGAAGGTGCTTGACCAGGAGGTGGTGATGACCCATAAGGCGGCGAATTGCCTCTTTGCCTACGTCTCACACGATGTTGGAGGATTTCTATCCGGCTCACCTGAATGGAAACATAACAAACCGCCGGACGATCTCTTTATTCGCTGGACACAATTCGGCTGTCTCAGTCCGATTATGCGCTTCCACAGCGACCATGGTATTCGAGAACCCTGGAGGTTCAAGAAAACAACTACCCGCATCATCAGGAATTTTTTGCAATTTAGGAAATGCCTGATGCCCTACATAATGCAGATTGTAAAAACAGCCCACGAGAAAGGGCTGGCGCTTTGCCGTCCTCTCTATTTTGAATTTCCCGAATACGATGAATCGTATACGTTTGAACGGCAATACATGTTCGGCGATGCTATGCTCGCCGCTTTCGTGACCTCACCTGAATCGACGGTAACCACATGGATTCCACCGGGAACATGGTATCATTGTTTTATTGAACGAAAGGTGGTCGGTCCTGCCGTAATCGAGGAAGAAGTACCTCTTGAATATGTACCGTTGTATGTTCGAGAAGGACATAAGGTTCCGTTTAAAAAAGTGGCGGACTTAAGGAAGCGCCGATCGAAGAAACAGTATACCTATAGTCCATCGACCGCCCCCTTGTGTTCGATGATGGGGATCAAGATATGATTTGCGGTTCAGGTTCGATTTTCTTTCTTAATCGGACCGATCGGTCGGATCAGTCCGATCCGTCGGATCCGACTGATAAAAAAAAGAACCACAACCTGGACCTCAGACCGGCTTTCCCCTTTTAACCCTTCAAGGATAGAACACCACATGATGCTCTATCAATTCGCCGTTACGGTACACGAACTTGGCGGAAAAAATCCCCTCCCGCTCGAGCCATTCGAGAAAAAAGTGGTCTCCCTCCCATAAGTTGAGATTCAAAAGTTCAGCATCCTCGATCCACTCGAGATGACCTTCGCTGGATTCCTGCAGAGTTCCATCAAATGTTCGTGCCACAAACACAAATACGTACCAGTCCTGTTCGCCGTCAAATAAAGGAAACGTCAGGATTCCTTTGAGAACAGGATTGCTGATGATCAAGCCGCTTTCTTCCATGACCTCACGGACAACACACTCCTCAGGCGTTTCACCCTGTTCGGCTTTTCCACCCAACCCGTTCCATTTACCACGATGAATATCGTTTCTCTTCTTTGTCCGATGAATCATTAATGTCCTGCCCTTTTTCTTAACGTAGCACAGTGTCGCAACGACCATAATATGTTACTCCTTTTTGAATTGCGCCCTGTATCACACACACAACGGTCAGTCCTCTTTTGTGGCGGGGAACACAATTTTCAGAGTCTGCCCGACTACGAGTGGAACCAAGCTGAAGATAATTATAATTGTCCATCCCTTCACACCGGGGGATGTGATTTTCAATAACGACGCAAGAGGGGGTATATATATAGCCGCGAGCAGGAGCAGGATACACAGGAGAATTGCGCCCCAGACATAAAGATTTTTCACTATGTCATTCTTGAATAGAGATGATCCCGCTTCTCGCATATTAAATACATGGAATAGTTGACTGAACGCGAGGGTCAAGAAGGCAACAGTCACGGAACGTGTTTCGCCCATTTCATACACGAGAAAAGAGAGCATGAAAGCGGTCAGGACTGAAACGGTTATGAGGAATCCATAGCTAAAAAGGGTAAGCCAGTGATGTCTGGTTAAAATGGCTTCTTCAGGGTCTCGTATAATGCAATTCGTGGTTTTATTGAACTTTGACAAGTTTACCTTTTGTTTGTTAATCCATCATTAATGGATGCATGAGATGGGGTAGACGCCAT
>CAZSMK010000044.1:0-86108 GCA_964608095.1 uncultured Candidatus Sumerlaeota bacterium
TTCTTCCAGCACGCCTTTGCCAATGACCTCCCAGACAAGATGCATGCTGGCATCGTAGATATTTATGGTTACAAGGCCGACGCCTTTCTGGAATCCCCACAGCACCCCGGTGGCTGGATTGAAGGAAAGGGCATCCAGCATTGCGCCTGCACCGGTAGTGCCGATAAGGGTAAGGGCGCCGGTCTCTTTATCTACTTCAAACAGGTCGCCCGCATGACCCGCACCACCGGCGACAGCGAATAATCGTCCGCTGAATGGGTGCATGGCAAGCGACTCGAAGTCGTAGGACGGGTAGAGCGGACCGAGCGCGGTGAACTCAGCCGTGTCCAGATTGACCTTAAAGAACTGGCTATCGCTGGTGCCGAAATCCTGCACGCCGTAGACCAGATATTCACAGGGAGGAGGAGTCGGGGTCGGCGTAGGCGTCTCGGTCGGCGTAGGCGTGGGTGTGGGAGTCTCGGTCGGGGTGGCAGTAGGAGTCGACGTAGGTGTCTCAGTAGGCGTGGGAGTCGGGGTATCCGTTGGTGTCGGCGTGGGGGTATCTGTAGGCGTGGGAGTCGGGGTATCCGTTGGTGTTGGTGTGGGTGTTTCTGTTGGTGTTGGAGTAGGTGTATCAGTCGGTGTCGGTGTCGGCGTCGGTGTGGGTTCTGGCTCCTCAATATACACAAAGTAGTCTTCCACTTCACCGTTCGCAACCGGCTCGCCCTCGTATTGGGCGTTATCATAGCCGAGTCCCGGTACTGTAGAGAAGCGGAAACGTGTAAAGCTCAGACCCGCTATGGCATTGTCCGGAACCGGAAACGTAAGCATATTTGTACCCGGACTGAGCTGGAGGTCTATAAAGACATGCTCGCCCGCATCAGCCCAGGACTGGTTGATATTAAAGTCTATCCATGCGTTGAGCAACCCCGTGGTACTGGCATCCACATAGAGAGTTGATGTAGTCCCGATGACGTGAGAGGTGATGAAGAATACGCCGTCTTCATCACTAATGTTGGATAAATCGTCGCCAAGTGCGAATGGATGCGGTTGCCCGTCAAGCTCGGCATCGATGTTGGCGCCGAGATAGGTTACGTTATCAATAATATGCGAGGCGCCAAAGCTCGCCTTGAGCGTGGGATAACCGGGATCAGGTGCGTCGCCAAAATCAAGCTCGGGCGTGGGCGTCGGCGTTGGTGTCTCAGTCGGAGTAGGTGTGGGAGTATCCGTTGGCGTCGGCGTTGGGGTTTCAGTAGGTGTGGGGGTCGGCGTCTCGGTTGGTGTCGGGGTCGGTGTGTCAGTCGGCGTCGGTGTCGGCGTAGGTGTAGGCGTAGGCGTTACTATCTCAAGTTCATAATCCTCCACTTCACCGTTCGCAACCGGCTCGCCCTCGTATTGGGCGTTATCATAGCCGAGTCCCGGTACTGTGGAGAACCGGAACCGAGCAAAGGTGGTACCGGGTGATGCAGTAAACGGTATATATAATTGCAGGACATTGAGTCCCATATCGAGCATCATGTCGTTATACACATGTTCGCCGGCATCCGCCCATGACCCATTGATGTTGAAGTCGACCCATGTGTTCAGCAGGGCAGTGGTGCTGGCGTCCACATGGAGAGTTGACGTGGTACCTATAACGTGAGAGGTGACAAAGAGCACCCCATCTTCGTCGTCGATATTATTATTATCATCGCCAAGAGCCGAGGGGTGGGGTAAACCGTCGGATTCCCCGTCAACGGTGATACCGAGATACGTTACGTTATCAATAATATGCGACGCACCAAAGCTTGCCTGGAGCGTGGGATATGTCGGATCCGGCGCATCGCCGAAATCAACTGCGGGTGTCGGCGTTGGTGTTGGTGTTGGTGTTTCAGTAGGCGTCGGCGTCGGGGTATCAGTCGGGGTTGGCGTAGGCGTATCTGTAGGCGTGGGTGTCGGTGTATCAGTAGGCGTAGGTGTTGGTGTTTCGGTCGGTGTAGGCGTCGGCGTCTCCGTAGGCGTCGGCGATGGTGTGGGAGTGGGAGCAGCTACAAGAATAACCGCGGTATCGCAATTATTGTCCGGATTGGGGTCTTCATTATCGGCAGCTGTAATGCAAGCCTCATTGACAATCCCCTGTCCCGCGGTTCCCACATCAACGTTTGCCGTAATAGTAAGGGTCGAACTTGCATCAACCGCGAGGGAGCCTGCAAACCAGATGTCTGTGGCGGGATTATATGTGCCCGTAGTGGCGGTTGAATCGACATAGGTGACACCGAGGGGGAGATTATCGGTCACATAAATACCGGTAGCGAGAGCGGGACCATGGTTATGGAGTCCGATGGTGTACACAATATTTTCACCCTCCATCGGATACATATTGTCCACATCTTTAATGATTTCCAGATCGGCATCATCTTCAACATCGACTTCAATGGTGAGGACCTGGAAATCCCCATTATAATGAAAGCTGTTCCCTGAAAAGTCGGTGATAATACCCGCTATGGTAAGAGGAGTCGGAGAAAGTGCGAGCACCTCTACAGTGTAGACCGTGGTGACCGTGCCGCCAACCTTATCTGACCCGAAATCAGGATTCGTGCCGGTACATTGCATGTAAGTCGGACTACCCGGATCGTTATCCCACAAGCAGGCGTCGGCATAAAGTTTGTCATTTGTTGCGCCGGCAGGCGCAGTGTAGGTGGTATACGTTGAGACAATCCTGAAAATAGTATTGGGGAAATTAGCGAACGTAGTAAGCTGCCCATATCCTTGAGGGGCGGTATCAGAAAGCAAGGTGAATTGATAAATCCCACCGACGTAAACAGTGGAAGGACCAGTAAGACTGAGGACCGAGTTTCTTGCCTGTGAAAGAAAAGCCTCCACAACATAAAGTTCGCGTGGAGTCGGCGTGCTGGCGACCCCGATAAAGTTATCCGCAGTCACCTCGATATGGTACGAGCGCGTGGTGTCAAACGCGGCTGCAGTCCGTGTGACTTCCGCAGTGTAATAAAAATCCTGGTGCTCGCTCGGGAGAAGCATGGGGAGCGTGAGCACCATATTATCATTGATATTGATATACGGGTTAGCGCTATCCCAGACGAACGTGGAAACCACATTAAGGGCTGCCTCGTCGCCTGTATTGGTAACCCGAGCACCGACGATGAATTCCGACGGTCCTTCTGTCGCAGGGTTATTGTGGTCAAGCCCGATGACGTTCCACGTTATCGGCTCGACCGTAAATGTTACCGCTCCATAGCCCAAGGCTACAAAAGAAAAAAGCATCAAACAAACAATCATACTTTTTTTGCTAAAGATATTTCCTGACATTTTGCCATCCTCCTTTTTTTCTTCACTTCAGTATATTTCCATACACAAAGTTGTTTTCCATACGCTGGTAAATTGATTAAAGCAAGATTAAAATACCAACAATGTTTTACTTTATCAGAATAAGTATTTAAATTCTATCGTCCGGCTTTAATCTATATATAGAGATGTCCCCTTTCTCTCCATCGGCCTATAGACAACATACTTTATATCGTCAAACCTTATTTTCAACTTAAGAGAATAATTTAGTTAAGATTTTATCACGTTGAGAGATTGACAGGTAGCAGGTATAATAAAAAGATGAATACCCCAGGTAAAAAACGCCGGAAGAAGGATTCAGCTCGAAAATGTAATCTTCAGATAGAGGCATGATGCAGGATAAAGCCGGAAGCCGTTATATTTCCCAGAAGTTCAAAGCATTACTTGCAGTTTGTGTGACTATAGCCTCGCTTTACGCGTCATATCGCGCCCAGACCGCATATAAATCAGCAGGGCTGGTTTACGACCTATTTTGGAGAGTACTCTAAGTTAATAGATCCGAGATTGCTTCAGCTTGGTTCTTTGGGACTGCTACTCAACGCACCTCAACAATTCTTGTGCACGCAGCTGAGTAGGGTCGTTCGGCCCGAACGACCCCTGGCGGTAAAGACTTGACATGCACTGCAATCCACTGGCATGGGCTGAATGAGTTCTGGGTACTCTCAGAAACAAAAGAGCTGCTTCTCCTCCCGCAAATCTCTTAAGTAACAATGGTTCAATTCATTTACAAAATATCAAGAAACATATTGCAAGCCTTTTTGGTATGTTTAAAATAGAATATGTCTACTATGTTAAACTTTTTCTAAGCTCATATAGATAGGGAAATTTTCCATTTACCCTGAAAAGAAAGGAGATAAATGGCCATGAAAAAAAGCATTGTAGCGCCATGGATTGTGTTATTATGTTTGCTAACATTCGTAGGACTCGCTGAAACCATTGTCATCGACAACAAATCAGCGGATTACACTACTACAGGTTCATGGACAGAGGGGTCGTATGCCGGCTATCATGTAACCAATTATCACTTCACCGACACAGTAACAGGAACCGCAACGCATGAAGCGTCCTGGTCGCCAACACTCTCGTCATCAGGCACTTATGAAGTATTCGTGTGGTATGTCGAGGGCACCAACCGTCCAACTGACGCTGAATATACTGTCAATCATAGCAGCGGTTCGACAACGGTCTATGTAGATCAAACCACGAACGGTTCCCAATGGTACTCGTTGGGGAGTTACAGTTTTCCTGCAAGCGGCGGCTCGGTCGTGCTGAGCAACCATTCGAGCACAAGCGGGAAAGCCGTGATCGCGGATGCGGTGAAATTGGTGCGGTCAGGCACCAGTTACGGAGACCTTTACCAGGGGATGTGGATTTATGCCTGGGGGGCGGGAATTCTTTCCGAGTCGCAGACCAATACCATGATAAGCACGGCACGTGACAATTATCTCAATATCATCTTCCCACAGGTGCGAAAAACAGGGGATGCGTATTATATAAGCGCGACTGAACCGCGTGGAACCAATATAGACCCCACTTATGAGGATCCCCTCGCCGATATCCTCCAAAAAGCGCATGATACATCAGGGGGTAAACAATTCATCGAGGTGCATGCATGGATCGTGCCGTACCGTGTATGGAATACCTCATTAGGCGACTATCCCACAAGTCATGTGCTTGCGGAACACCCTGAATGGAAAAACGAAACCTATAACGGCGACACACAAGACAGCGGGGGTAACACATATCTCGATCCCGGCGTACCCGATGCCATGGATTACGTGGTTGACGTGGTGAAAGAAATCGTTCAGAACTATGACGTGGACGGAATCCACTTTGATTATATTCGTTATCCGGGAAATACGTGGGGGTATAACACGACAGCAATCAATCGTTTCAACACGCTTTATGGCAAAGCGGGAAAACCCTCTACCAGCGATCCTGATTTTTGCGATTTTCGACGCGACCAGATTTTCTTCCTGGCACGTAAAGCCTATGTCGCCGTGAAAGAGATCGACTGGGATTGCAAGATGTCGGCAGCAACGGTACAATGGGGCTCATACGGCGGGGATTTTACGGCGACCTCCGCCTATACAAGCGTGTTCCAGGATTGGCCCAAATTTATGAGTGAAGGCGCCATGGATATGAACGTGCTCATGAACTACAAACGGGAACACCTGACGGATCAAGCACAGGATTACCGAGACTGGTGCAATTTCCTTGCCTCGTCGAAGGCGGGGCGTCACGCCGTGAATGGACCGGGTGTGTATATGAATAGCATCGAGAACAGCGTTACACAAACCCTTTTCGGCATGGACACAACGGGAATTGACGGCACCAATTTTTACGTATATCACATGACAAACATGGACGGCGACCCGGCGGATGATTTCTGGTATACCATGCGGGCTGATTGCTATACACAGCAACGCAATGTACCCGCCGCTTCATGGCTTGACAGCCCACCACACGGAATCCTGAAAGGATATGTCACGAGCGGAAGCACCGATCTGGACGGTGCAACGGTCACGCTTTCCGACGGCGCGACCGATCAGTCACCTGCAGACGGCACAGGTTTCTATGCATTCTTGAAACTCGCACCCGGAAGCTACACCGCTACCGCATCGGCAACAGGATATAATCCATTGGCAAAACCGGTTACCATTACCGCAGGAACAATAACCACGGTGAACTTCGACCTGACATTGGTTCCCGTAGAACTAAGCGAGTTTACCATAGAATAGCAAAACTGAACTTTTGTCTACAGACCGCCATGGCAACGTCATATTCGCCATGGCGGTTTTTCACTTCGAAAATGATGGTATCCATCAAACGCCGCTCCTTCCTTGAGAACTCATTATAATTGACGAGCTATATTGAAATGAGTACTATAGGCATTCATAGGCTAAGGGAAAGTGTATACAAGTCCAGAAGTATAATGAGAGAAAAAAGAGCCGGTATCCCTGAAGAAAGTCAAAACTGACTGCGCTTCAGATTGGAAATATGAGAACATATGTATGGATCCTGTAAATTTGGATGTTCTGAAGGCATCTGAAAAATGCGACTGCTCAAAAAAATACTGCTGGCAATGGATTTCACACCATCCTCGCGTAGCGCTTTAACCACTGCACTATCAATAGCGAACTTGTTCGAGTCGGAAATTCATGTGATCCATGTCGTTCCGGAAAAAAAAGCCACCACTAAAGGGCAGGACGTTGTCAGGATGGAAATGCTCAATAAGGTGCAGATGCTTTTGCAAGAAGTTGAGGATAAAGGTATCAAATTCGAAGCCCCGATTGTTTCGTTTGGAATTCCCTGGAACGAAATACATAAACAAGCCCTGAATCTTGATGCTAATGTAATTATGCTGGGATATGGAGACAAGAAAGAGGGCGGCAAATATTCACTCGGTGTTACCTCTGAAAAACTAATTCAAAAAGCGCTTAAACCTGTCTGGATTGTTTCACCTGAGACGCGGGATACGATTGAAACAATCCTGTGCCCGGTAGATTTCTCTGGTCATTCGCGTCGCGGTCTTATTAATGCAATTCACCTTGCGCGTTATGTACATGCCGAGCTGGTTATCATGATGGTTATTCAACCCTTGAGTAACTTTTATGCCGGAGTGGGAAGGGTGAGCCCGAGAGAGGAAGAGGGGTATCTGAAAGAGATCAAAACGCACCTCGAGAAATTTCTCAACGGGTTCGATATGGCGGAGGTTTCCTATAAAAGCATCATCCGACAAGGGAAAATACACCAGGAGATACTCGAGACTGCCCGAGCAGAGAAAGCGGGCCTTATCATCATGGGCGTGGAACAAAGAACCGGTCTTACCCGCCTTCTCACCGGTGGTGTTGCAGAACGAATTCTCAGCGACCTGCCCTGCTCCTTTATAACGGTAAAAGGTGAAGATGCAATTCGGTTACAGGTGGATACAGAGATTGGGGACATGAAGGCTCATTACGAGCAAGGACAGGAGCTATTGAAGAAGGGATTCCCGAAAGAGGCGGTGCGCGAGTTTGAGATGTGCACGGAGATCGATCCGATGAACATGGCGGCATGGGAGGCATTAGCACAGGCGCATCAACGCCTGGGGAACCTCGATCACGCAGACAAATATTTCAACAAGGCAAAGAATATCCAGCGTGAAAAATGGGAGCAGCAGGTTGCAACTGAAGTTAAGCAAGGACTCCTCAAACATTAAAACCACATTTTCCCGTAAGATGCTCAGGGAGTGATGGTCACTTCGTCCATGGCGACGGAATTGAGATACAGGGAAGAATATACATCGTCATTGGCGTCGAAACTGAGCATATCAAACGAAAGAAGAAGGGCGTCGTCACCAGTTCCCGCGACCAAAGGGTCAAGATAGACGTTATACATTTTAGGATTGTCAATTGATGGTGCGTTACTGAGAAAACTATTCACGTTTCTGCTCCATGCAGACCACGAGCCTCTTTGATTGTGCCTGAGCCGGAACTGAACCGCCTTATCGGGGAAATCAACGCTGCTCTCGATTTCCCACTTTACTCGATAGACTTTGCCGTTCTGGATAGCAACATCGGGGCTGTACCAATACGAGAACGCATTGGCGGAGCCTTCGGGATTGAGCCCGATTTTACCAAACATGGTGATAGATGCCGGTGAATCGAATCCTCCCACAGTCCCCTGGAACACCCAGGCGTCAGTTCCCGAGACAAAGTCGTAATTCAACACCTTGCTACCCGGCGTTACATAGACCTCCTCGACAATCATCTGATTGAGAAAGGTCCATGAACCGATATCGTCATTTGCGTCGAAACTCAGAATGTCGAACGACAACACCACGAGATGATCATCGCTCAAGCTGCTTACGGCAGGGTCAAGGAAGAGGGTGTATATTTTCTGATTTCCGTCAGCGGGTGCGATTGAGAGATTACTGTTGACGTTTCGTTCCCAGCCGGACCATGCAGATTTCTGATTCGCGCGAAGCCGGAACTGAACGGCATAATCTGGATTCGAGGTGGTGCTTCCCACAAGCCAGCGCGCACGATACAACCTGCCGTTCTTTACTGTAACATCGGGACTGAACCAGTAGGAGAAAGCATGAGAAGAACTCCCGGGAGATAAGCCAAGGACACCGTTTGACGCGGTATGGAGAGGCAGATCGAACGGACTAACCTGTCCTGCGAACTGCCATCCCTCGGCGCCGCTATCAAAGGTATAATACGCCGCAGGAGTAGGGATAGGCGTGGGAGTTGGAGTACCCATGCCGAACTCCACCCTGTCGAGCCATCCACAGTCGGAACCCGAGGCACTCTCGTCATCTTTCTGATACCACCACATAACAGGATAGGAGCCGGTATCTATTGCGTAAACTCGCTGACTCCAGTCTACCTCACCGCTTATCGATTCCTGTTCAACGCCATCAATATAAAACCTTAGAAAATCATGGTCTTCCTGTGAAGAAACTTTCCAATAAAAGCGCAGAGTGCCGGGTCCCTCCAGGGTAGTATAAATACGTGTGTATTTACTATCGGTTATGGGTGCACTTTGCGCTGCATCTCCATCGTAATAATAGGTCTGGAACGTAGGCATCCAATCGCCGAATCCGGCGGTATCCCATGTAAGCAAGAGATTATCTACGGCTTCGCCGAGTGAAAGAGAAGGAGTGGGCGTAGGGGTAGGCGTAGGGGTGGGAACCTGTCCTGGAGCAAATTCCACTTTATCGAGCCATGCACAATCGTCGTGATCGCTGAACGCATTATCTTTTTTGTACGTCCATGTTACGGTGTGATTACCGGGTTGGATGGGAAAAATCACCTGCTGCCAATCAACCTCACCGTTGATGCTCTCGATCTGCTCGCCATCAACATAGAATGCCACGTAATCCCAATACCACTGGCAGGAGACTTTCCAATAGAAGCTGAGCATTCCCGGTCCGGTAATGGATGTCGAAAGGGTAGATTGCTGGTTGTGCGAAATGGTTCCGCTGCGAGCGGCATCGCCGCCGTATAAGTATACCTGGGTTTGTCCAAACCACTGCGCATTGCCTGATGTATTCCAGATAAAAGAAGTGTTGTCGAGCGCTTCGCCGAGAGAGGGACTTCCCGTAAACGAGACCTTGTCAACCCATCCGCAATCCAATCCTCCCGTGCCGGTGGCGTCCTTGTAATAAATCCAGCGGATAGTATGTTGTCCTGCATCGATAAGTTGTGTCTTCTCACGCCATGACGAAAGGAGCCAGCCGCTGATTTTTTCCTTGAGTACACTGTCCACGTAAAATTCGAGGTAGTCGTGACCGAGCTCAGATGAGACACGCCACCAGAAATTCAATGTTCCCGGTCCATTGATGGTTGTCTCGAGATAACTGCCCTGGTTATGAGAAACCGCGCCGCTTCGCGCTGCATCGAATCCATAGTAATACGAGTCCTGTTGTCCCGCCCAAAAGCCGCTCCCGTAAGTTGACCAGGAAAGTGAGGTATTGTCGACTGCCTCGCCCAACGTTAAATTATCCGGGAAGAATTGCACGCGGTCGAGCCATCCATAATCGGTAGTATCGGAATATAAGGAGTACTCCCAACTCAGGACATGGGGACCCGGTGGAATGATAAATGTTTCCTGTTCCCACGAATTTTCATACGTCCATCCCTTGTTTACCCCATCGATGTAAAAATAGAAATCACCGCTGTAAGATATGTCGGAATCACGCCAGTAAAAGCTCAATGTACCGGGACCTGAAACCGACGTTTCGATGATGGATACCTGGTCTTTAGAAAGGGAGCCGGACTGAACGGCATCGCCTGCGTAGTAATAGGTTGAAGTCTGATTAAACCAGAGTGCGTCACCACGTGAAGTCCAGGGAAGAATTATGTTATCCACGCCATCGGCAAGCGAAGAGATACTGAAATTCACTTTATCGACATATCCCTGATCGAATCCGGCAGAGGCGGAGGCGTTTTTCTGGTAGTTCCAGAGGAGGGTGTGAGAACCGGCGGGTATGTCGTACGTCATCGGTTGCCAATCGACTTCGCCGCTGATCTCATCCTCAACTACACTATCAATCAGAAACTGGAGATAATCACCGCCCGGTTCCGATGATACCTTCCAATAGAAGGATAATGTTCCCGGTCCTGTAACCGTTGTGTGCATGTAAGAATTCTGGTTGTCGGATATTTTGTAGCTTCGCGCAGCGTCGCCGCCGTAATAACTGATGAACTTCTGTCCGGTCCAGCTTGCTGTACCCCCGAAATACCATAATAATAGGGCATTATCCACCGCCTCACCGATGCTTACCGGGTTATAGGTCGACACCATCAAATTGGCTATATAAAAGGACCCCACGTCCATAGGAACAATGTCAAGAACACAAACGCCAGTCCTGTTACCAGCGTAATTCCGGCTGTCGGGAATTGACTCATGTGTGAAGTATTGATTAGCGGAATAAAAATCACCTTTATCCCCGGACTTATTTTGCTCAATCTGCTCGAGCCCGTCTGCTTCCATCAGGCGAAGCAGTTTATGGCTTGTAAAGCTATTGTTATAGTAAAAATTGGTGCCCTCGGAGTTGAGTCGGGCATCAACGTGCCAGATAAGCAGACCGTCCGTGGGGAAAAAATGGTCGTTTGTGTCGGCATCGAGAGGCGAGCGGTTCTGAACAATGAAATATTCGGAGAAGATATCGTCCATTTGCAGACCGGGCATAATGACCGCACAGTCTTTAAACGTGGAAGAGGGTCTGAGCAAATGAGAGTAGGGCATATTCAGAACGCTGCCGCTCCCGATAACGGTGGGAGAAACCCAGTCGAGGAGCCATTTACTGAAGGCATTATGGTCGCCCATGTTGGCGTCCATCATGTCCAGACCACCAACGCCGCCCATGGGACCAATTGCGTCGTCGTAATCGTAATAATCGGGCAATCCGAGACCATGCCCGGTCTCATGAATAACGACCTTCGGCTTGAAGGTAGAGCCGACCGGGCGCCCTTCCCACTGCCAGGAAAAGACGCTCAAGCGTTTTCCATCGACGGTATACATGTCGTCTTTGAAAAAGCCACCCCCCATATCGCACCATGCCCACCATAATGTTAACCACCCGGTATCAGGACCGCTCCAGAAAACCATAAAAAAATCTATGACGCCATCGCCGTTGTTGTCATAGACCGAGAAATCATGCGTGGAGTTGAACGAGTTGATAGCCTCTTTGATCAGTTCGTTCACGCCACCGGCTTTATGGTAGTAAACCCTGTCGTTCTTGGCTCGATACCATGGAAACACATGACCTTGAATATCAAGGACACCATAAGACGAACGGCGGTAATATTCCCTCAGGCTTTCGTAAGGCTTGTCGTCGGCGACACCATAGCCGAAAAGTTTCGTGTTGAATACGGAGTAGTCATTGGTGTGAGGGTAGTCAGGAAAATCGATAAGAAGGGCAAAGACCTTCGGGTTTCCATGTGAGGGTAAGCCGGTCTTATAGGGAAACGATTTGATATCGAATGCGCTACCTTCTTTGAGCGCGGAAAGTTGCGCCTGTTTTCGTGCGATCAAATCAGGATGGATTTCATAACAGCCAAGAAATCTGCCGAACTCGATGCGTTCCGCTAAGACGCCGTCTTTTCGCAAGGTGACGAGTTCATCTTTATCCGGTGGGGCAACACCGAACACCGTCAATGATGGTGCGAAGAGGAAAAGGCAGATCAAAGAAAGAAAAACCGGATTTTTAATACACCTAAAAGGGAACAACACGTAATGGAATCTCATATCTACAACCTACTACTCCATAGTATTTAAAAAAAACAGAAATTGTCTCACAAGAACTCCCTAAAGACAATTAAAAAATAACAAGCCGTAAAAGAGGCGTTACAAGGAAAAAACGGATGCAATCTTTTGCTTTTTCCCTGACTCCTAATTCATCACAAAATGTCAACACCGTAACCATTGGAATTGATACAAATAGTCCTGTTATCCTATCATCGTAATCGATAAAAATGATTCCGGTAAAAAGTCTGACAAGGAGCTTTTATGAAGATCAACAGGATACATACACTCTCACTTCTGATTATTATTGTACCGTTTGCTTCGGCGATATTGTGTGGATGCGGGGTGCAGGTGATGCCCTCTACCGAGCCTGCATATAGTATGCCGCCAGAATCGAAAGTAGAGGCTTATATCGAGGTCTGGCGGATGTTTCCCGGTATGTTTCCCTATGAAAAGCTTTATGCGACAGAGGAATCCATCCAGGTAGCACGTGAGGATATGATCGTTGAAAGGGAGTTATCCCGTAGGGCGAGAAGAAAAGACCTGAGTCTATCAGAGAAACATGAAAATCTGCTCAAAAAGTTCGAGACCAAACGCCTGATAAAGCTTCTTTACGAGAAGAAGGTGGTTCCCGATATACAGGTTTCGGATGAAGAGATAAGGCGCTACTATGCAACAAATCTCGAGGAATTCACTCAGCCTGAAGAAGTTGAGATTGCCCAGATTTTCGTTGAAGCGTCAGAGGGAATGGGCAAAGAAGAGATTGATCGTGCGAGGCAAAAGATCGAAGCGGCGCTTGAGGAATTGCATAACGGCAAGGCTTTCGAAGAGGTGGCAAAAAAATATTCGGAAGCCGCGAGTGCGGAAAGAGGCGGTCGAGCGGGAAAACTAAGACGAGGTATTGCGCCGCCGGCGATAGAAACCGCGGCTTTTTCTCTCACCCCGGGTCACACAAGTGACATTATCGAGTCAACGCATGGCTTTCATATTATCAAGATTATCGAGCATTATCCAGAAAAAATCCCTCCTCTTGAATCAGTATCTGACCGTATCCGAGCAGTAATCCGCGGACAAAAAGAAGAAGAAAAGCAGATTCGATTGCTCAATCGTGTAGCAAACTCACCGGGTGTCGAGACACACTTTGATCGTATGCGAGATGCGGATGAAGAAACCATTATTGTGAAGATCGGTGAGTCTTCGTTTTACCCTTCGGACCTGCTGCACCGCTTACCCGAGGAAACAGCTCCATCATTGGCACGATGGGACCGTTTGTTTATACCTATGTTTAAAGAAGATCTTCTCGCGTTCGAGGCACATCGGCATGAACTCAACCAAAACGATGAATTCTTGAGAGACCGCCAATGGGTTATCCATTATCTTTTGGCTGAAGAGTATTTTTCTCAAATAGTATTTCCAGAGATTCAGGTTGAGCCAGATGAAGCAAAGCGTTATGTAAAGGAACACCCTTTATTGTTTATCCAGCATGAGCAGGCGGATTGCATGGTGTTAAGTATGAGGTTCGAAACACTGCCGGACCATCCCGCGAGACGGCATTATTTTTTGAAATCAGTTGAGGAAGAACTGAACAATTTCAGAGAAGAGATCACCTCATCAGGGACGTCACTTACCTCCACGACATTCTCACTTCGGGCAGATGAATACATAAAAAACAAAAAACAGGGAGAATTGTATCGAACCGGGATGATAATTCCAGCGCGCAGGGGGCGTTTCTTTGATATGACAGTAGAAAAGTTATCGCCGGGAGAGTTGAGTCCCGTTGTCGCGCTCCCTGATGGCGCCATGCTGATTTATTGCATAAAGAAGACGCCTCGCGAGCAAATGAGTGAAAAGGATGCAATCCAAAAGGCGACCGATATTGTGATGGGCAAGAAAATGTGGGAGGCGCGTAAAGGTTTGTATTTAGAAATACTCGAGGAACAATCCAAATCAGCAAGATTAAAATAGAAAAATCCTCCCTCGAGAATCTCGAGGGAGGATCTGAAATTCTAATGAACAGTATCAGGGTTTGTTTGCATAAAGCGACCAGTCACTAACGCTGGAAGATTCCGTGTAAGAGATGTCGTCAAGATAGAATTCATTAGTTGCGGGATCGGTAGCATCCCATGGAGCAGTGGAATTGATCATAATATAACCACTAACTCCGGCTTTTGTCTGACCGCTTAAAGTTTTCGACTGCCATGTGCCAAGGAGTGTGTCGTCAAAGGCAATATTGGTGCCACCAGGATTATCCTTATCGAGATCGTAAGTATTCAACCCCAGCCCGTATTCGCTAATCGCAACGAGCTTGGTCCACGCCGTAATCTCGTAAGGGAGATCTTCGGCACCGATAGTAACCGTGTTTCTCACGCCGCACCAGACGTCGCTATCCGTGCACTTGATAGAACCTGCAGCGTCATGAAACTCGACAGCGTCATGAGCGATCGTTGTGTTCCATGTGCTCGCGGCTGAATTCCACCCTTCTATGTCGGAATCAAACGTCCACAGCGAATTATCAGCCACACAAAGGGAAGCAACAGACATGGCAATAGCAATCACAAAAATACACTTTTTCATCTCAAAACTCCTCCTCTCTCTTTAGTATTAGATAGTGTCTATTTAAAGGGGAATAGAAATATAAGTCAAGGTATTTTAGTATCTTTGAGTTTTTTTTTATGACACGCGGTTCAAGTAGTCTGAGGCAATTCAGACGTACAATGAGGACAACGGGTTGCCTTGATAGGAATGGTTGACAGGCAGAAGGGACATTCTTTGGTTGTGGGTACAGGTGGAGGCGCCTCCTCTTTTCGTTTCATGTTATTAATGGCCCGAATAAGGAGAAACACAGCAAAGGCAACGATAAGGAAACTGACGACGGTATTGATGAAGGTGCCGTAGTTGAGGGTAACAGCGCCTGCAGCCTGGGCATCGGGAAGGGTAAGATAGGGTCCTGCGACCTCACCCCTCTTGAGTACAATAAAGAGGTCGGCAAAATCGACATTTCCCAGCAAAAGACCAATAGGCGGCATAATGACATCGGAAACGAGCGATTTTACGATCGTGCCGAACGCGCCACCAATGATAATACCTACCGCCATGTCGACCACATTTCCGCGCATCGCAAACTCTTTGAAGTCTTTCAGCATTTTTATTCCTCCCTTTCTCAGGAGAAGATTAGTACCACTACATTCGAATTCTCTTCTCTTCTTTCTCGTTACAAATAGCTGAAAAGTTAAGCTAAAATTGAATTTTTTATTCTTATATTTATATGATTATTTTCCCCCGAGCAAGGTGTGAACCTTTTTCAGATTATTCATAATCTGGATGTTCTGTGGACATTTTTCTTCGCATTCACCGCATTCGACACAACTGGACGCCTGATTCTCGGGTTTGAGCAAGAGATGATAGACGCGTTTAGCAGAGGCTTTATTGTCGTACATGACCGCCTCGTTGTAGAATCGGTGGCAAATCGGAATGTTCACGCCATAAGGGCAGGGCATACAATAGCCACAGCCTGTACATTCCACGGGAATTCGTGCGCGAAACGCTTCCCTGACTTTTGCAAAAATGGGTAGGTCGTTGGACAACAGGCAACCGGGTTGCACCTGTGAGGCAATGGCTATATTTTCCTTAACCTGCTCGATTGCGTTCATTCCGCTCAAAAGCATCGAGACGTCCGGATGGTTCCACACCCATCGCAACGCCCATTCCGCATAGCTACGGTTGACCGGTGCGCTTTTCCAGATTTTTTTAATCTCGCGCGGCGGTTCTTTGGCAAGATTGCCCCCTCTGAGCGGTTCCATTACTATAACGCCGATACCCTTACCGGCTGCGAGTTCCAATCCTTTTCTCCCTGCTTGCTCGTGCTCATCCATGAAGTTGTACTGAATCTGGCAAAATGTCCAATCATACCCATTAATTACCCTTTCAAAAACCTCGTACGTGTCATGGAAAGAAAATCCAGCATATTTTATTCGTCCGTCGTTGAGCGCCGAGTCAAGAAAATCCCCTACCCCGATCTTCCTATAGGTCTCCCAATTTTTCTTGTTCACTGCGTGGAGAAGATAGAAATCGATATGGTCGGTTTGCAGCCGTTCGAGTTGTCGAGCGAGAAGTTTGTCGCAATCATCGCGAGTCTCGACGAGCCATGAGGGAAGTTTTGTCGCCAGAAACACCTTTTCGCGATACCCATCGCCGAGCGCTCTACCGAGCCAGAGTTCACTATTACCGCCGTGATATCCCCAGGCGGTATCCACGTAGTTCACCCCATGATCGATGGCATAACGCAAAAGGCGCGTGGCTTCCGGCTCGTTGATCTTACTCTCATCGTTGTCGATCACGGGTAACCTCATACACCCGAAACCAAGTATAGAGACCTCAGGACCTCGTTTTCCCATTGTGCGATAGTGCATTTTGTAACTCCATTTCAATAAGAATATGAAGAAGAGAAACGTAAAGAAATGTTCTCTAATCCTGAACTTATCCAATGCGAAATCTGAGGGTATAGATTAAACATCCGCAGAGAGTATATATTACGTAAGTCAGGAGAGTAATTCAACATACTTGGAATATTAAAAGGGTAGAAGAAAGTTCTTTTGAGAAAAGAGCCTTCTTCCACCCCAATGTTGAAAGCCTACAAAACGCTCGATCTGATGAACCAGATACTGCAGGGTCGATGATGACATCGAAAAACTTAACGCCGGTGGTCGACGGCGCATGCTGATTAAAACTGTTTACGATTCGGTACCAGCTCGTCCATGTCCCCTTCTGGTTGACGCGTAAGCGAAATTGAACCTCAAGGTCAGCGTCGCTGCAATCGCTGCCCACCTGCCATCGTGAACGATAAATCTTTGCGTCCTCTATCTGGACGTCGGGACTATAGAGGTACGAGAAACAGTTTGTCGAGAGCTACGGAGAAAGACCGGTTCCATCGATAACGGTTGTTTCCCGGCATATAAGATTATGGGGATCTTTACTTCTCAGATGTATTTCTTTTTTATCGAATTTGAGCGGTTCGTATCCTTCTCCGGCAGTGTAAACCCCCGGTGCGACGATTATGGTATCGCCAACCGGTCCCGCATCGTCCACCGCATCATACATTGAGTTGAATGCATCTTCCCACGACGTACCGTCGTTGTTTCCTGTAGCGTTAATATCTACATAAATGGTCTTTGCGATGGTTGTAGAGAACAAAAGACAACAAAAAATCAAAACAATAATATAGATTCTTTTCATGATATTTTCTCCTTCTGTGTTTTTTTGTAAGAGACGGAACAGGGAAGACTAAGCGTCTTAAAAAAGAAAAAGTCGACCCTTAAATGTTCGGAAAATCGGACTGTCTGCTTCTTGAACATGTAGAAACATGATCTGGTAATTTTCGCTTGCCTTTCGGCGTTTCAACAAAAGACAATAGGCTGTCCCCTATGTTCAATATGAACACGATATACATAGCAAGGAGGCAAAGGAACTGATGATTGTCACTATCGTAGCAGTGCACGTTAACAAAGAGCATGTCCAGGATTTCATCGAAGCGACCGTTCGGAATCATGAAGGCTCGATCAAGGAAGAGGGGAACCTGCGGTTTGACGTGCTGCAATCGACAGATGATCCGACACGCTTCAGCCTGTATGAAGCGTACGAATCGGAAGAAGCGGCGGCAGCCCATAAGAATACGCCTCATTACCTTGAATGGCGTGAGAAAGTAGCGCCATGGATGGCGCGTCCCCGCGAAGGGCTGAAACACATTGTCATTCGACCTTTGGAGAGAAATCAATGGTGATTGCGCCGTTCAAATTCGCACGTATTCCCGTGCTCATTTTCGGCAACGGAACGATTGCACAGTTGCCTGAGCATCTTATAAAGATGGGGAAACATGTCTTACTGGTTACGGGCAAAAAATCATTTCGCACAACCGAGGAGTGGAATCGGCTTGTCAATACCCTGAAGGAGCACGGGGCGATGTGGTACGAGGTGCACGTGGCGGATGAACCTTCGCCCGACCTTATTGATGAGACTGTCGTCGAGTTCAGGGAACAGGGAATTGAGGTCGTCGCCGCTATCGGCGGGGGAAGCGTGATTGACGCAGGTAAGGCGATCTCAGCTATGCTGCGGGAAAAAGGTTCCGTGCTCGACTATCTCGAGGGCGTCGGAAGCGGCGCTGTTCATAGCGGCAATAAGGTGCCCTTCATCGCGGTTCCCACGACAGCCGGAACGGGAAGCGAGGCAACAAAGAACGCAGTGTTGAGCCGAATCGGTCGCGAAGGATTCAAGAATTCATTACGGCACGATAATTTCGTTCCCGATGTCGCCCTGGTCGACCCGCAGTTGACCTTAACATGTCCACCGGCATTATCCGCGGCGTGTGGGATGGATGCCTTTACACAACTGCTCGAATCCTATGTATCGACAAAAGCCAATCCGATGACGGACGCACTCGCATTCAGCGGAATGGCGTTCTGTAAGGAGAACCTGATAAAGGTATGCACAAAAGAGCCGAACAACCCGGAATCGCGCACGGCAATGTCGTACGCCGCCTTTATATCAGGGATTACCCTGGCAAATGCGGGGCTTGGTATCGTACACGGACTGGCTGGACCTATGGGCGGCTTCTTCAGGATTCCTCACGGCGTGGCATGCGGAACTCTGTTGAGCGCTGCTGTAAAAAGTACAATCCGGAAACTACAAGAAACCGACCCGGGCAATAGTGCATTGGAGAAATATGCACGAGTCGGCGCCTTACTCAGGGATACTGACGAGAAGGATATGGAACGTTCCCTTAATACTCTCATAGACACACTGGAAGAATGGACAAGTAGCCTTCACCTTCCGCGCCTTGGCGCCTATAGTATAACACCTTCGGATTTTGACAAAATAATCAAGGCGAGCAGTAACAAAAACAACCCAATCTCCCTTAATGATGATGAGGTACGAACTATCTTGAGCGCCCGGCTCTGATCCCAAAAAATTGACATCTCTCAAGGAGGTGAAGTAGGATAATTCCTGTGTTTTATCGTACAATGGGATTTATGTAACCAGAGAGACTCAACATGTATGTTGCCTCATACATGACTCTTCATACTTATTTACAACCATCCAAATTCACACTTTATCACCCGGAACCTATACACATTCGTCCTCATGCTTTTTTAAATTTATCCACACATGAAAGCCGACGGAGGTAACTAAAAAAATGTGCGTAAAAAAGAATATATCACTGAATCAGTTCTGGGGATAGTGCTTGCGGTGTTGATAACAGTCATGATACTGAACGTGAATGTTGGATGTGCCGAATTGAAAGCCTTTGTCACCAATACAGGAAGCAATTCGGTGTCCGAGATCGACCTGGCGACAGGAGCGGTCAGTAACACCTATCCTGTAGGAACGCAACCAGTGGGCATAGGAGCTGACAAAAATGCCCATGTACTATATGTGGCAAACAGCGGGTCGCAGTCCGTAACAAAAATCGATCTGCACTCAGGTATAACGAGCACGCTCACCATCCCGGGTTCCGAACCCGAAAGTATCACAGTAAGCCCGGTTGATAACCTGGTCCTGGTGACATCAATGGAGCGGATTACCTCGGGCACCGGTTCTGCAAGTCTCGTTTACGTAATCGACAGTTCTTCGTTTACGGTTCTGGATTCTATTCGCGTAGCCGACGATCCGGAAGACGACATCATCTCGGAAGATGGCCATCAGGCATGGATCGCCTCAGATGAAAAAATCCGGGAATTAGAGCTCAAGCCCTCGACCTTTCTCCAATTAACCGGCGTCATTTCAGGAACTGCGGGCATAGACGACTTCGAAGAGCTGGCGGTAGTGCCGGACAAATCCGTGCTGTTTGCCACAAAGCCGGGACAAACACGCGTCGATGTCATCAGTCTATCAACCGAGACCATTATCGCCACAATCGCCACCGGCGCTGACCCTGAATCCGTAGTGTTACGACCCGGCGGTGAGAAGGGCTACATTACCAACCAGCAGGGGAATTCGCTCACCATTTTTTCTCAGACGACCTATGATGTGGTTGACACAATGAATCTCAGTCTCATAGAAGCCCGTGGCATCGCGTTTATGCCCGATGGGTCGAATGGTTACGTGGTGATGTCGGGAAGCAATTCAGTAATTAAATTCGATCCGGATTCCTTGACCGAACTGGACACCATATCCGTGGGCACCCAACCTGAGGAAATTATCATCCTCGATGTTACCGCCCTTGAGCCGACTCCTACACCGATTGCGCACTATGATTTCACAAGCGACGCGGAAGGATGGTCTTTCACGGGACAGGTGAATCCCTACGATCAACCACAATCGCGTGTGCAGGATGGACATATCGGGTTGAGCCCGAATGGTTCAACCAATTGCTTTTCCTACTGGTCCAGCCCCCACATTGAAATCGACGGAGCAAAACCTTACAGGGCTCGCTGGATTATGGGCAGCACCGTTTCGAATCCCGATCAGAGCGTGAATATTCGTCTTCGAGGAAACAATGTGGACAACTGGCTGAGCTGGCTTACTATTGTGAATAGTATAAACAGCGCCGCTCCCTCTTCAGGCGATTCAAAAATGTACGATTTGATAATGACGCCTGCCGGTGCTTCTGGTTCTAAAAGCCGCGTGCCGGATAACCTGGTGCTCAATTTTGACATTATGAGTTTCGAGATGAGCGACGATACCTCCTCATGGCTTTTTGCAGAGAGAGTGTGTCGCTCCAGGAAGTGATAACCACAGACACGGGGAACATAATCACCACGTATACGTTTGACTCAGGAGCGGAAGGTTGGACGTTTACAGAAAGTGTCCCCCCGTTCGACCCTCCAATCAGCAGCGCTTCGGAGGGTCAACCAGACCGGTAACTGGCGCGCGTGGAACAAAATCGTACCCTCTTTTGGCGACAATTCTCCCACCAATACCACATACAAAGACTACGATCTCATTATCATTCCGCAGATGTCGACTGGTACGGATAACCTCGTTCTCAACTTTGACATCATGAGTTTCGATGTAAACAAAGACCTCTCGTCATGGTTGCTGCTCGACAACCTCGAGATAGAAGAGATCCTCATCGGTCCGTGAGCGCGGATTGTAACGAGAAAAAGATTAAAAAAATATATATAGTAGTTATAGGTTATGGGAGGAAAATCCTAAGTGATATTACTCAGTCTACAAAAAATTAGATAAGTATATATAGGACTATGAAGTCGAAGCGGAAAATGTAAGTTTAATAAATGTCTGTTATTTGTCCTTTTGTCTTCCCAAATCTCTTCCGGGGCGGTCTCGTGATCTCTCCGGCTCTTTGCCCCCGGGTCTTCCCCTATTATGTCTTTTCTTTAAACCCGGTGGAATCCTGTCTTCTGATACTCGCCTCCACGTACCTTCATACGATACACTGATCTCCCACCTGTTATTACGAAACCGGAAGTACCTCCCGCCGGAATAATAGAGATGAGGATGTCCAACCGAAACATACACACCGATTCTTGAATCAAAGACGAGGTCAATACCGTCGGGGTTTTTATGCCTGTACCCGTGCGCTGGAGCATGGGGAGGGGGACCGAAATCCCTGTGCGGTTCCGGATGGCTTCGCAGCCCGACATGGACACATGCATTAAAAACGAACAAAATTAAACATGAGAACAACACTGAAAGCACTCTTTTCTTTGTTCGCATGGTAATTCCTCCATTTTGCAAGGATAATAACAGTTACACAATAAAAGTTTAAATACGTTTCTCAGTCTGTTTATCTAATTATATACATAAGGTAATAGTCGAATCAAAAGAATTATAGCATTCCGAATCTTCACTCATAGAGATGGAATTCTCTTTTTTAAAGTGCGAAACCATCTCTTTGCGCATAAATTTAACAAAAAAATAGACGAAGAGGGTAAATTTAGCTTGACATCTCAATTCCCTTTGAGTTCAATCTATATCATCTGAATATTCAAAAAAAAAGTAAAGGAGGAAGAAAGAAATGAAGGTAAGTATATTTTTGTATGCAATTTTGATGCTCCTGATGTGTCTTGTTACGGGGGTTCAAGCGGCATTAACGTTACCCATCACCGACAATTTTCCATCAACCGGGACAGAGCAGTCCTGGGAAGACTATGATTCTGCGTATACCCTGGTTGAGGCATTCACTCCTTCAGCACCCAGCGGCGATGGCTACGTATTCAATGTCAACGACGGCTCGGGCTGGCAGGATGTCTTTCTGTCAGACGACGACGGTACTCTCGGTAATTACAAGATTACGGCATATTTGTATCTTCCCAGCTCCGATGGTACAAACTGGGGTCGAGTTGGTATTTTTGGACGAGCACAAGGCACTCACTATACTACATTCCGTAATTGTTATTTCTTCTGCGCTGACAGCGATGCCTCCGACTGCCTACGTGTCGGGAGGTATTATACTGATGGCAGCGATTGGGATGTTTACTATCAGGGTGACGTGACATTAGACGCATGGCATAAGTTCGAGCTCGAACTCAGCAGCGCAAACATTGTAGCACGGCTCGATGATGTTGAGGTCTACTCAGGGACCGATGCTACTGATTTCACCGCAGGGTACGTGGGAATTTTCAATTATATGGCGACGACATCCGCTCCACCTACCCGCTGTGACCGTATCACCATCGAGAGTTCCAACCTTGGTGTCGATGCATGGGATCTGTATTGATACTCATTGCTATTGACACCTCGTAATGAGGAAACTACGCCCCACAGATAAGTGTGGGGCGTTTCTTTTTTCATATTTATAACATCGACAAGATTCAGGGAACTAACGTCATCTGATCAAATGAAGCTGATTCGAGGTACAGCCATGAGTTCTCGTTGTCAGTTGGATCAAAGTTAAGTATATCACATGATAGTACAACTATGCCCTCGTCAGCTCCCGTCACACACGGAGCAAACAATATGTCGTAGCTCTTAGGCTCGAGAGAGGTAGGACTTTGCTTAAAAAAGCTGGGAACCACGCGTTCCCAACCCTGCCACGAGCCTTTCTGGTTGACTCTCAGCCGGAACTGCACGGCGTCGTCCGGCTCGCTCACGCTGCTTGCCATCTCAAACCTTGCTCGATACATCCTCTCTGCCTCTATAGGAACATCCGGGCTGTACCAGTAGCCGAAACAATTGATGGAGCCATCCGGGCTGAGCCCGAGGTGGCTGGTTTCATTAACCGTCATGGGGGAGTCATAGGAGGATACATCTCCCACAAAAATCCATCCATCCGAATCGTCCATAAATTCATAATGTTCAAGTTGTGCCCCGGTCTGTAATGAAACTTCATCAACGATAACTTCCTGGAGCATGAGCCATGATGAGCAGTCATCGGTCCATTCAAAACTCATGACATCGAAATTCAGCACTACGGCATCACCGTCTTCACCGCTTACAGCGGGATTGAAAAACAAATCATACCACTTTGCCCTGGAAATGCAGCACGATTGTTGGTTGAAGCTGCTGACAATGCGGTTCCATCCCTGCCATGAACCAGTCTGGTTAACGCGCAGCCGGAACTGGACGGAATCATCCGCGTTACTGCATGTACTTCCCATCAACCACCGAGCCCGGTAGAGTTTTTCGTCTTCTATGGAGAGGTACGGGCTGCTCCAATATGAAAAACAGTATGAAGAATAAAAAGGAGAAAGGCCGAGGTAGCCGCCCTGGCAAGACGAGGTTGCGATATCGTAATCCGCTATGTATCCGTGAAACTGCCACCCTTCGTTTCCGCTTTCAAAGGAGTACGTATGAATAGGAGTGGGTGTAGGTGTCGGTGAGGGTGTCGGCGTAAAAGAGGGTGTGGGTGAGGGTGTCGGCGTCGGGGTCTCGGTCGGGGTGACAGTGGGAGTGGGCGTTGGCGTAGGCGTCGGAGTCTGTGCAAAGTCGAAATCGAGTCTTGCTACCTCTCCTGCTGTTATATCGAAGGCAAGTGTTTGGTTGTCATAGCCCGTAAACGAAGCCGTGGCATGATAGTTAGCTCCCTCATCGAGTTTCAGGAAGGCATACCAGCCACAACCGTCGGTTGTTATGCTACCGCTCACACCGTTCGACAACGTTATGGTTGCGCCATCAATCGGGGTGCTCCCATAGGTGACTTTGCCGCGTAAAATACCCTGAGTCGGCGTATCGATCCAGTCAGCAGGAGGGACATCTCTCCGCTGCGTATAACAATCCGCTCGCATCGTGTACCAGAAATCCGTTGCCGGAAACTCGTTGTTTCTGTTGGTCGCCTTGTACTCGTAAAAGTTGGTACCCACGATATCGGGAATATCCAGTGCATAGAGAGTTTGGGTGACGCTGTCCTGGATATAGTTTAGATACACGCCTGGACCGTTAACGGCATGGCGTCCAGCGCAAGTGTCTGCAAGTTTATGAGCCCAATCGCGATAATCCTGCGCCTGACCTGAATAGTATTCTCGCTTGTAATTCATGAGCACGTTCATGTCCAGCAATCCCTCTTGCATGAATCCTACCCAGTCTTGGAACACAGAGGCGTAAGCGCTGCTCTTGGTGAAATCAGCGGGACAGCTGCCCCACTGGATGGTCGCTGCGGAGACTTTGCAATTCCAATCGATAGCCTTGACAGCGGCATAGACACGCCGCCCAAACTGGCGAATCTGGTCGCGCCGAAAATCGCAGAAATCAGGATCGCTTGTCGATGGAATTCCTGTTCTTCCATAGAGTGTATTGAACCTCTGAATTGCCACCGGATTGTAGCCCCAGCTGGTTCCCGGGTAACGATAATAATCGAAATGAATACCGTCCACATCGTAATTGAGGACGATTTCTTCTACGACGTCGATGAGATAATCCTGGACGGCAGGGACACCGGGATCGATATAAATCGAACCGTCTGACTGAGAACCCGTGTTCGTCTGTCCTTTCCAATCAGGATGTTCAATAAGTACATGTCCGTCCGGTGGTGTACCGAGAGAGTCCCTCCAGACCCTGTAGGGAACAAGCCACGCATGCACCTCGATATACTGCTTATCGTCAGAAGTATCATGTGCCTTGGCGAGAACATCACCGAGTGGATCATCGTAGCCGGATGCGACGTTATCCGCAAAGGGCTCGGTGGCGCTTTGGTAATACGCATCGCCCACCTTACGCACCTCCGGGAAGATTATGTTCATGTTGTTTTCCCGGGCGCACCCTATCATTGCATTCGTTTGCGACTCGGAATGAAATGATTGATTCCAGGACTGAATCCACATCCCCTGATAAAGATTATCGTAGGTAGTGCCGCTTCTGACGAAACGGACTGCGTCGGCAATGACCGCTTTATCAGCGGCGGACGAGTGATTGCTCAATACGACGGAGCCGCCGGTTGCGGGAAAATTATAGGTGCCTATAACGTGCCATTGAGAGCCATTTACCGTCTGGTCAACTTTGACCGTTGTGGCGCCGCCTGAATGATGTATAGTATATTCCGCATCCGTAGGGCGATTTGTTCCTTCAAGGTACCATACCGCCACTTCAAAGGTACCGGCAGAGTTGAATTCGGGCGACCAGGTGGCAAGATGCGTGGCTGAACCGCTCACTGTAAGGGCATATTGGTATCCCGTGACATGATAGCCGGCGGAACTTCCCTCCTGCCAGGCCCCACTCAGGAGAAAAGAACCGCTCTGGTCATCAATAATAAGTGTTTCCGAACCGGCTGTTGACAGCGCAAAAACCATAACCATAGATAGTAAAACACTGATGTAGTTTTGCATGTTAGTCCTCCTTGATAAATGTAATCGTCGGGAATTCAATACTCCCCTACTTCCCTCTTTGTGTTCATGAGGATTTATTGATGAAATCATCCGCAACAATTTGTTGTTGTCCTCAAGGCTTTGAAAATAAAGTATAGAGACACGCCCTTACTTTAATCAAGATAGATATCTTCTTTTTTGCAGGTCTAAAAAAATTCGCAGAAAGTCGAATATATCCAAATAAGGAATCAACATTGACATTAAACTGAATTTTACATTTAATAGAAAGCGAGAGGTTGCCGAAAAGAATGTAAAGAGAGGCACTATAACTTCAAAAAGGAGGGTTGAGCGATGGCAAATGAATATCATGAGACTGGTTTATCCGAAGAGGCAAAGGATTTTCATCGGGCTGCAAAGAGCCTGATCGAAGAGATCGAAGCAGTAGACTGGTACAACCAGCGCGCTGATGTAACACAGGACGAAGAGCTCAAAGCGGTATTGTTGCACAACCGTGACGAGGAGGTTGAGCACGCATCAATGCTACTTGAATGGCTGAGACGAAAAAATACCATCTTCGACACCCAATTAAAAACCTATTTATTCACCACCGCCCCGATCACGGAGATCGAGGAACATGAAGAAGGGGGCGGCGAGGAGTCTTCAAACAAATCTTCTCCCGGGAGTCTCGGGATAGGGAATATGAAATAAAAAGGAGGAATGCTATGGATATTTTAAAAAGAACGATTGCCCCTATTATTGATAATGCCTGGGATGAAATAGAAGAACAGGCGAAACTGACGCTCAAAGGAAATCTTTCAGCCCGCGGTATTGTCGATTTTAGCGGTCCGCATGGCATGAAAAAGGACTCTGTTAATCTTGGTAAAGTTGAGAAAGGACAGACAACAAAAGGGGTAACATGGGGAATTCGAAAAGTCCTTCCCCTTGTGGAGATGAAGGTTCCTTTTAAACTGAGCCTTACAGAGCTTGACGATGTCTCGCGGGGACTGAAGAATCCGGAACTCGATGCGGTGGAGGGCGCGGCTCGCAACGCAGCGTTGTTCGAAGAGAATGCGTTATATCACGGGTTTCCCAAAGCAGGAATCGAGGGCATTATCCCCTCCTCACCTCACAAAGCAGTGAGCATTCCCGCAAATGTGTCAAAATATCCCGAGGCTATAGAACAGGCGATATTGACCCTTGAACAAGCAGGTATCGGTGGAGATTATACCCTTGTGCTCGGAACCGAGACGTATAGCATCCTCATGCAGGGCGATGAAAAAGGATATCCCTTAAACAAGCGCGTCGCGGATATGATTCGAGGCAAAATTTTATGGAGTCCGGCACTAACTGGCGGTGTCCTGATATCCACACGCGGCGGTGATTACGAAATGGTTGTAGGTCAGGATTTCTCGCTCGGTTATTCTTCACATACCTCCGAATCGGTGGAGCTCTTCCTTATGGAATCGTTTACGTTCCAGGTGCTGGAACCGAGAGCAGCCGTAGAATTGAAACCCAAAAAGAAATAAATCCTGAATGTTCTAATATTCTATGCTAAAAGATATCCGGGGGAGGTTATGAGACCTCCCCCGCTTTCTTTTTATATCTATTCTCGTTCTGCCAATCTATATATTTTAATTCGCTCTATTATCCGGGGCTCAATCGGACACTTCGACCGGAACAACGGTTTTGTCGCTCTCGTTGCCGTTGTTATCAACGGCGGAAACAGCGACTTGCGTGATTTTGTCTTCTCCCATTTCGAGACTGGTACTCGACTTGTCTCCGGGCACGAGTTCATAACCCCATCTGTCCTTTTTCTCCGAATAAACCACCCAGAGGAAGGGCGCTTCTTTCTCTGTCGCTTTCCATGATACCACGACTTTATCGTCTGTAATTTTAACCGCGACGTCCGGCGCTTTGGGTGGAGTAGCTCCGAGCCAGGGCGAAAGAGGCACAAGTGCCGCTCTTCTATACGCTCCGTCAACAAGTTTTTGTGCCAGGGCGCAATCTTCAGCCAGTAACGGTCTGATACTGAAATGAATATTCCCCGGCGCCTCGGGTATAAAACCGCGCGTAATCATTATCTGGTTTATAATCTCGATACCTTCGTTCTCTCGGGCGAATTTACTGGTGTAAAGACCGGGCCAGATGTGACGGTTCTTTTTATTCTCCCCTATCCACCATCCAAGGAGAACCGGGTAACTCTGTGGCACCTGACTGGTTGCCCAGTACAGCTGAGGCGTAAAATAATCCACCCAGCCCTCGTTCAACCAGAGTTTGGCGTCGGCGTAAAGTTGATCATACTGATCGAATCCCGCAATGCTTTCGGGGTAGCCGGGTCGCCAGATGCCAAACGGGCTTATGCCGAATTGGACAGAAGGTTTTGCCGCTTTGATTTCATCATACAGCCGCTTAATGAATGTGTTGACGGCGTCGCGGCGGAAATCACCTCTCGAGAGCGTGCCTCCCGTCTTCTTATATGCGTTCCAGCTCTCATCATCAGGAAAGTCTTTATTGTCGTTGTAACTCGGGTAAGGATAGAAATAGTCATCGAAATGAACACCGTCCACATCATAACGTTTTACCACGTCCATAACCACGGCAATGGAATGATCCTGAACCGCTTTGAGTGCCGGGTCCATCCAGTAATAGCCTTGATCGCCGAGTTTCACCACGAGCTCAGGACGCGCCTTGACAATGGATTTCTCGGAGATTTCGCTTTTCATGGCAGGGTGGTTGGCGCGATAAGGATTAAACCAGGTATGCAACTCGAGTCCGCGCGCGTGCGCCTCCTTTACCCAGAACTCCAAAGGATCATAGAACGGTTCCGGGGCTTTCCCCTGTTCACCGGTCAGGTAGTACGACCAGGGCTCGAGCTCGGATTTATACAAGGCATCCGCCTGGGGACGAACCTGAAACACGATTGCATTGAAGTTCAGTTCCTTTGACCTGTCAAGTATTGCAATCGCTTCTTTTTTCTGTTCTTCAGTGGAGAGACCGGGTTTAGAGGGCCAGTCAATATTGGCGACGGTAGCCACCCATGCGCCGCGGAATTCACGCGGCGGCGATGGAATTTCTTCCTCTGCGTTGACCAAACCGGGACGAACCATCATCAAAACAAGACCAACCGCACAGAGTGACAACAATAATCTACTCATACTATCTCCTCCTTCTCGACATGTTTTTATCTATCTCAAGCATGATGTGTTATACCTGTATCGTGTGTTTTCTGTCAATGACGGGATTGTAAACTGGCGCTTCACCAGATTGCTATTTTGAAGGTATTATCGCTATCCTCTTTTACATGGATTTCGCGTTGCCGGATGATTTCACCGGTATCGACCCGAAGGGAATATTTGCCGTGAAAACAGCGAAGACTTAGATGGCCATTTTCGTCTGTCCGAAGAGTTTCGCGCATGCTCCACTCGTGATTGATCAATCGTTCGAGCTCGAGGTACGAGGGTTTGGGATCAAGATTCTTTCTCAACAAGCCCCCGTTGAATTTGGTTTCATGCTCGATTGCGGTACCATCACCCAGGTTCCACCATGTAATCCCCTTCATCCGTGGCACGCTGAACCAGAGCCGATAATAATTGCGCACCATCTCTTTCTGGAGTTCTTCGCCTTCAGTTTCACTCCCTGGCGTCGGCATGGTGATTTCCGTTATATACATGGGGAGTTCGAATCGGTCGTATAGGTCGTATACCTGGAGCAGTTGTCGCGGTGAATAGGTATGTCCGCCGAGGATTTCGGCAACGGCCTGGTCTGACATGATATGAAACTGGAATCCGATACCGTCGAATGGCACACCTCGCTCGACAAGCCCTTTGATATGCTTGTAGTAGCGGGTTTGAGTGGGATCCTCTCCATTATACTCATGACATACATGTGGCATTTCGTTGATGAAGAGTTGAGCCGAAGCGGGAAATAATGTGCGCTGTTCTCGAAAGGCCCATTCGACATAGGAGCGTTCCTCATCGTACAACGGAAAATCCTTTACGCAATCAATGGGTTCGTTCACCCCGTCCCAGAGGGCGATTTCATGACCATAGCGAGTGGCGATTTCACGAAACCGCTTGAGAAAAAGTTCCTTCAGGGCTTCAGGGTCTTCGGGGAGCCAGTCGGGATTGTGAGCGTGCCACAGAAGCGGGTGTCCCTTGGGTACGATATCGTAGTGCTTGCACCAGGCAAGGACACGGTCCGGTGGAGGGCGTCGCCAGATTCTTCTCGACCCTTCTTCATAGCGCAATTCTCCTTGTACGGGCTCGAGCCCAAGCCAGTAGAAGGGGATGGTTGCGCTATTGAGTATTTTCCGAAACGCTGCTTCGTATTGTGCATTTGCCTCCGGGGTGGCGAGCTGCCCCAGCACGAATATGTTCGAGCCGAAGAGAAAATCATGGGACGTCTGCTCGATTGAAACCTCGACATTGGTAATCGGTTTAGCATTCGTGTCAAAGAGGTAAACCGAGACATCGCTTTTGCGATAGCGTTCGATGCCATCAGAGATACGTTTTTCGAGTTCGGGATCAGCCCAGATATCCTTGAATGTTTTGCTCACGCGGGTGTTCTGCCAGATACTGGGGGCGCGGAAAAAATTCACCTCGAGGGCATCCAGCCGCAAGCCATGCGCTTTGAGGCGTTTGATGAAGTCATCTGTTTCGCGAATCTCCTTTGGCGACCAGCCTACTTCCGCCGTAGCGAGTAAGCGGGGGAAGGTATGGTATTCGATTTCATGGGTGGGCATCATGATACCATGGCTTTCATAATAGCGACGCGATACATTACCAAGCCACTGGCAGCACTCGACTCCAAGGATGTGTGAAGCCTGTTCCGGGGTGAGCTCTACGCCTACGGGTTCCAGCGAATAAGCCTTGCTTGCCGAGGTGGCACTGTAATCGTAGTCGAAATAACAATGAGAATGCGGCGACATGATGACGTCATATCCCTTTTGGGCTGCCTCGATTCCGTACTCGATTTTCCGGTAAGGCTGGATTATGGTTGATGAGGGCACCCCTGCTTCGAAATTGTCGTCCCACCCGATGAGACGTCGTCCTTTGTCCCTCACAAAGGCTTCGACGCGACGGATAAAATAGCTGTGAAGATCATCGGCGGTCGCCAGCCCTTCCTCCTTAATACGTTGCTGGCATTTTGGACACGCTTGCCAACGGTCTTTGGGACATTCGTCGCCGCCGATATGAATCCATGGCGATGGAAAAAGCGTCATGACCTCGAAAAGGACGCCTTCAATAAAGGCAAAGGTCTTCTCATTCCCCGCGCAGTACACGTCCTTATATATCCAGGTGTTTCCGAGTTCCGTCGGTATTTCGCCCGTGCAGGAAAGTTCGGGATACGCCATCAATGCGGAAAGGCAGTGACCGGGCATCTCGATTTCTGGGACCACTACAACGTGACGTGCTTCTGCATACGCCACAATCTCACGTATGTCATTCTGGCTGTAAAACCCGCCATACCTCTCTCCCGATTCGGTCGATTCCGTGGAATCGAGGGATTCCACGGAATCGGTCGGCATATAGTTCAAACGCGCATTTATGTTGGGACGGAATGCACCTACCCTGGTTAATTTCGGGTACGCCTTGATCTCGAGACGCCATCCCTGGTCGTCGACCAGATGCCAGTGGAGCCTGTTCATCTTGTAAAGGGATATCAAGTCGATTATGCGCTTGATATATTCCTTATCCTGAAAGTGGCGAGCGCTATCCAGCATATAGCCTCGCCAAGAAAACCGGGGTTTATCCTGAATTTCAACACAGGGGATAATCCACGAAACTCCCGGTGACTGGACGCGCAACTCTATCTCATGGGGCAGCAGCTGGCGGAGCGTTTGACAGGCATAGAATATACCTGCTTCGGTTTTTGCTGTAATATCAATCCTCTCAGGGGTGACGTGTAAAGAATAGCCTTCATCGCCGAGCGTAGCATCGGATTCGTCGATACGGAACACAACGGCATTCTCGACCTTCATACCGACCTTGAACTCATGCACGATAAGGGGGAATTGTGTCGCCTTCCTCACCCGTCCCAGGAACAATTCAGCGCCGTCCCCGGCATCACCGATTACGAGAATGACCGTTTCGTGATTAAAAAGGAACTCCCCCTCATACACCTTAACCGAAACCGGCTTCGGGATGATGCAAATCTCGGATTTACTCTCGGAAAGAGGCTCGGCATGGCTCGATAAGGTCATAATACACATGATGCTAAGCACAAGAAAAACCTGCAAGAATGGGCAATTAAATGACTGAAAAAATTTTTGAAACATTTCTGTGTCCTTTTCATTTGTCTTTGTTTCTCGATATGGGCGCAACTATACTAAGAGAAATAACCGTGAGCAAGGGTAATTGCCCCTTGACATAGCCAAAGAATATACACAAAAGATTGCATGTTCAGTGTTTTCGGGTATGTGCCTGCGAAAAATGGATTCAGGGTCCATATCGCGCCCAAGAGTTAAGCGCAAATAGAAAGGGAGTAAATCTATGCCGGAATCGAAAAATCAGGCGAGCAATTTTCGAGTCGTCCGGGATGACAATTCCATCTCGATTCAATCAGGATTGTTGTCGTTGAAATTTGGTGTAACAAACAGGGTTACCTTCGAGGATCTCTCGTTTAAGGGCAAGAGAAACTGGTTATCCGATTTCAGTGATATTGGATTGTTATGGAAGATTCATTTCAAAGGGCCTTATGGAACAGCGCCTGTGTATTCAAACAACGAGGCTGATTTTCAGAAAGCCTTTATCTCCAAAGATGACGCAGATGTGAAAGAAATTACATTTGTCTGGACCGCCAAAGCAACACACGATATGCATCCAGAAGTCGTCATCAGGGTAAGGTGCAAAAAAGGTAAATCACTCTCCTTCTGGTCGCTCGAGGTATCATTGCCCAGGGGATGGAAAATCAGACGCGCCGACTTTCCCTATCTCTCAAACTTTGCGGTCATGCAGCACATGAAGGTGGTTGTTCCTACCGGATGGGGAAATGAGTATGGGTTCAAACCATGCTTCAAGTATGAAGGACCCTATCCGTCATGGTTAACAAGCATGCAAATGGTCGCCTTCTATGACGATAAACATGCAAATGGATTATACTTTGCCTCACATGATCCTCGAGCGAATCTTAAGGAATTTT
Organism: uncultured Candidatus Sumerlaeota bacterium; assembly: GCA_964608095.1. Classification (GTDB taxonomy): domain Bacteria; phylum Sumerlaeota; class Sumerlaeia; order MWCT01; family JAGHBZ01; genus CAZSMK01. The sequence continues at coordinate 32,889 of CAZSMK010000044.1, forward strand.
ATATCGAAGCCAGAGGGAATACCGCTGAAGTAGCACAATTCCATATTCCATCCATCCCTGATAATGACGTTGATTCTTTCGCACTGGACTATGAGGTGGTACTAGGGGTATTCGAAGGCGGTTACTACGAGGCGGGGCAACTTTACAGGGATTTTGCCTTGAGAACAAAATGGGTGGACGAAACAAAAAAGAAGTCACCACCTGCCTGGTTGAAGGAGACGGAATTATGGCTCAGACCGGACGGCGGAGTTGAAAAAAATCTCGAAGTTACAAAGGAAGCCCTCAAATTCTTTGACGTTAAAACAGCGCTCCATTGGTACAGGTGGCATGAGATACCTTACGATACGCATTATCCCGAATACTTACCGGCGCTGCCGGGAATTGCAGAGGCTATCAGAGAGTTGCAGGAGATGGGTACGCATGTGGCGCTTTATATAAATGGCAGATTGTGGGACCCCGCCTCTGAAAGCTGGATGTCGGAAAAAGCGTATGAGCATGCGGCACGCTCGGAAAACAGCGAGTGCTACAGCGAGATTTATGGTTCCCTGATACCCAACAATGTCATGTGCCCATATACCAACTTCTGGCAGGAAAAAATAGCCGGGATAGCCGAGCGTCTGGAAGAGGCGCTTGGGATTCATGGCGTGTATATCGATCAAGTAGCGGCGGGGGAGGGGGGGCAGGGGTATAACCCCGCTCACGGGCATCCTGTCGGCGGCGGCGAGTTCTGGCGCGTCGGGTACGAGGCTCTATTGGCGAAAACAAGGAAGAAGTTGTCTAACAATACCATCCTGCTGACAGAAGAAAACGCAGAATGCTGGCTGAATCTCTTTGACGCCCACCTTATGGTAAATACACAAGTTGATGGAAAAGTTGTGCCCTTGTTCTTATCTGTTTATTCCGGCAAAACAATCCTGATATGCACATTGTATTACGCGTCCGATGAACCGCGGAATTCGTTGTCGTTCAGGATAAAGAACGCCCTTGCCTTTTTATGGGGAGCGCAACCCGGCTGGATTCAACCGTATAGGATAATGGCGCCTGACGTGCGAAAGGAGGCTGAATTTCTCAAGGATTTAGTCCGAACAAGGCGATTTGCACATCCTTTTATTGATGCCGGTAAATTCCTTGATATGCTTCCCGTTGGCGGGAATAATCCTGTAGTACACGGCGTTATGAAAGGACCCTTTTTCGGTCAGTATGATATAAAAGTGCCCGCTGTTTCGGCTTCAGCATGGCTCTCGCCCGATAATAAAATAGGGGTGTTATCGACCAATATATCCGATCAGGCTCACGAGGTAAAAATTGTCCTTCCTTTTGAAAAAGCCGCCCTGGCGGTTGATAAAAAGTTCAAAATTACCTTCTACAATAACAGCGGATTGGTAGATACAAAAAAATATGCCGACAAATGTGTAACCTTTACTCTACCCGAGCGAAGTGCGATGATTCTGGACATTGATATGTGATATGGTTCTTTAATCTTCAGAAATATCTAAAAGTGTAAGGAGACTGGAAATGAGAACCCCAATTGCGTGTGCATTACTGCTATTCGCAGTGCACCTCAATGCAGACATATTAATTGTGGCGCATCGCGGTGCGTCGGATTATGCGCCCGAAAACACACTACCCGCATTCGAACTTGCCTGGAAGCAGGGAGCGGATGCAGTCGAGGGCGACTTCTATCTCACTAAGGACGGACAGATCGTCTGCATCCATGACTCGAGCACCCAAAGAGTGTCGGAAGTAACAAAAATTGTCAAAGATTCCACCCTGAGCGAATTGCACACAATAGATGTCGGCTCATGGTTCGATAAATCCTTTCAAGGCACCCGAATTCCAACACTCGCGGAAGTTCTGGCTACTGTACCCAAAGGGAAAAAGATTTATATAGAGGTAAAATGCGGTCCTGAAATACTGCCGCAAATGTTCAAGGAACTGGCACGCTCGACCCTGGAGCGAGACCAGATCGTCGTCATCTCGTTCAACGAAGACGTAATACGCGAACTCAAAAAAAAGGATCCAGGCATCAAGGCATATTGGCTGAAAAGTTTTACAAGAGATAGTGCAACGGGAGAGTTGAACCCAACTTTAAACAGCGCATTGGAAATTCTAAAAACAATTAAAGCCGATGGTATAAGTACGAGTTATCCCGAAATTGATGAAAAGTTTATCAGGGAAGTCGAGAAGGCTGGTTTTGAATATCATGTTTGGACTGTAGATCACGTGGAAACTGCGAGAGAATTCAAGCAATGGGGCGCACGATCAATAACCACCAATATCCCGAAGTACATGGTTAACTATCTGGATAAGCCGATGCCACCCATAGAGGCTAAATCCGATGAACCGGCATATTCGCCGTACGCTCGCATGCCCTTGAGGGAGCGCATAATCGAGACAAAAGCCCGCCGCGGACCACATTACTCGAGCCGGCTCAATCTCTTCATGACATCAGACTATCAAAAAGGCGGGATTGTTTTTATCGGCGACTCTATAACCGAAGGGTTCCCCCTTAACGAATCTATCAAAGATAAAAATGTTATCAATTGTGGAATCAGCGGCGATCGAATAAAAGGGATAGCCGAACGACTTGATGTGTGTGTCAAAGACCTCGAACCAAAAGAAGTATATGTGATGATTGGCGTAAACGATATCCTTCAAGAGAATCGCGAATCCATAGAAGAACTCGGCGAGAGGTATAAAAGACTCATCCGTGACCTTAAACGCACGGCTCCCGATGCTAAGATAACATTCTTCTCGATTCTTCCGATGCGGGGTTCTTATGCGACAAGAAATCACCTTGTTCACAAGCTTAATGCCGTCATCAAGGAGATAGTCGAAAAAGAGGGATTACGATATTTTGATCTGCATCCTTATTTTGCGAACGACAAAAAGGAACTGTATGCATATCTCACAACCGACGGTTTGCACCTGAGTCCCGATGGTTATCTCGTCTGGTTGAAAGCGATACTCGACAAGGATGAGTTTATAGAAGCGGCTATCAATTTCTCGGGATATTGGCTCACGAAATATGGTGGTTCTTTTCGGGTGGCGAAAATCGATCCGCCCGCAAACGGCGCCTACCCCGGCAGCCGCGGTCCCAACGAACTGGTTATATACACTCCTGCGTACGAAAAATCCTCGACCAACACCAACACATGGGGAACCGAGGTCATTGTGAGAAACAGCAAGGTCGAAAAGCGAACACATTTCGACACGCCCATCCCTTCAGATGGCTTCGTGGTTTCAGGACACGGCTCCGCCTCACAATGGATAGAAAAATACCTTGACCCGGGTGTTTCGGTCGAATACGACCAGAACGCAATTTACATCAAGGATATTCCCGAGTCGCAGATGACGCCGGAACAACGATTATGGTATTTAAAAAAGTGTATATTCCGCGTGCTGCATTCCATGAAGAAACCAGGTGCAGATGAAAAGACAAAGAATACGGCGTTAAAACTTCTCGAAAAAATCCAGCGTATCCAGGCTGATGAGAAACTATCGGGGTCAGACCTCGATTCCGAGCTTCTCCTCTTTGAGTAGCCGGAAACTATCGGGGTCAGACCTCGATTCCGAGCTTCTCTTTTTCGAGCAGCCGTTTCTTTTAACGCTCAAGCTGTGGATCATCTTCTTTTACACTTCGACTATGTCTTGTCACTGTACTATCGCTATTTATTCCGAATCGCAGGGCAATCTGTCGACAAGAATTTCCAGTAAGTTTGCGACAAAGATACATCGCTACTGAGCGAGGATGAGATTGCTTTCCGCGTGATGAGTGCTCAATCGAATCAATCGTAATCTTACATTCAGCGGGAACAACCTTTTTAATATCATCTATAACTAAAGGACTTGGTGAGATTGGAATCACCAGTAATATCAACTAGCTCGGAATCAAGGTCTGACCCCGATAGTTTTACCAACCTGCATCCATCGTAAAAAGGAACCGGCAGGGCAATGGATTTTTCGAAAACGCCCAGATCCTTTTGACGCCATAAGTCCCTGACAAGGCGCTTTCCTTTTATGCCGAGTTTTTCCCAATTCAAGGTGTAGATAACTTCCTCCGGACAGTCCTCAATTGTGAATTTGTCGCCGTGAATGGCGAAAATACCTACTGCAATCGAGCCGTCGTGGAGTTCTTTTAACCATACCTCACACACATCACTCTTTGCTATGCGGTCTGCCTGCTTTCCCAACCTGTCCTGGTTCACTGCGATGACTTCGTCGTTGGTCAGCATCGACAATGTCAGGTCATCGATTTTTGTCAGGTCGCAGCCGAGGAGCAGTGGTGCAGAAAGGAGTGCCCATTGAGTTATGTGGGTATACTGCTGGTTAATGGTGAGGGACGTATACCGCATGTTTTCCCCCCAGCCGATATAGCCGACAACGAGCATATCCGGATCATTCCAGTGTCCGGGTTTTGCATATTTGCTCAAGCCGGCGCTTCTGGTAAATCCAATTTCCTTCACCCATTCCCATTCGTCGTTGATATCACCTGTTATTCTCCAGAGGTTGCCGCCTGCTTTTTCACCCCATTCCCAGGGACTGTATAACCCCCAGTTGCAGATACTGTAAACCATGTCTCTCTTTGAGGCCTTTTTAATGGCGTCGCCGAATCGTGCGTACGCATCGAAGGGATTATTTCCCCCGAGCCAGTCGACCTTTACATAGTCAGCACCCCAGTCGCTATACGTCGTAACGTCTTTCTCATAAAAACCGAGACTGCCGGGTCGTAATTGGCATGTCTTCGAGGCTATACTTGTATAAAGGCCGAATTTCAGACCCTTGCTGTGAACATAATCGGCAAGACCTTTCATGTCCGGGAAATTTGGGTCACAGATTATTTCGCCGGTCTCCTTGTCCCTGTCAATCTGCCAGCAATCGTCGATATTGATGTAACTCCAGCCATGATTAATAAGTCCGAGACTTACAAACGCGTCAGCCGCAGCCCGGATTTTGGCATCGTCAACTTTGGCGCCCCATACATTCCAGCTGTTCCATCCCATTGGCGGAGTGAGCGCAAGAGTAGGACCTATGGCAAATTCGATGTCGCGTTCTGCTTTTCCGAGTTCGTTTTCTGCCTGTATTCTCAGGATGTATGAACCTTCATTTTGTATTCTTCCCGTAATTATACCGCTATCGGGATCAAGAACCAATCCTTCAGGGAGATTCCGGACAGAGAATTTTATGGGTCGCCGTCCTGTTGTGGGAATGTAATACAGTATGTCCCTGCCAAGACCCGCTCCGATTATTGCGGGACCATTAATTTTTGGGGTATCTGGTAAGGCGGGATAGAGGCGTGTATCGTTTTCCGGCTTTCTGCCACTAAAAACAGGCTTATTCCGGGCATCTTCCTTCATTATGATTTTTGCGTCGGCCCAATCCGCGTGATCATAGCGGTTCCTATCACCACCAACATTTGAATAGAGAATAAGGAATCGGACACCCGTAATGTCGAGATCGATAAACTTTGCAGGCGTTTTTTCCTTCATCACACCGCTGTCATAGATTTTTTTACCGTCGGCATACACTTCGAAATTTATCGTGCTTGTATCGGTGTTGACTTCATCGTCGACACCCACCCAGGCATGGAATCGTAGCGCTTCGCCGAACAGGTCAATCTTCATCTTGCCCCGGACATGCGTACCAATCCCGCGCTCAAAGACCTTTCCGGCTATTGTAATGGGGTTCCCGATGCAGGATTTGTTGGCTTTTGCCGTTCCCCATTCCTGCATAACGGTGTATCTATTGATATCGAGCGTATCAAGCCAGACAACGGTTTCATCGGTCAACTCATTGATCTCTGCAGCAACGGCTTCTTTTGCGTTGCTTGAAAAGTAAAGTGCACACAGAGCAATTAGAGAAGTTACAATAATGGACGATTTAGCAGGCTTCATAATAGCAATGCCTCCTCGATTTTCTCGGCAATTGAAATAGGACTATCGGGGTCTAACCCCGATAGTTTTAATCTTGATATATACTACGCCTCCGCTGGGAATAATACCATTCCAGTCGGTACTGTTTCCTTTCAGAGAATACTCCTCGACCGGTTCTAATGTCTCACTGCGGGGATCATCGTAATAACTACCATGCGTTCTGTCGATTCTGTAAACAGACATGCTGCGCAAGTTTGCAGGAATGCCGCCAAGATCCACGGTTGTGTTATAATCGGATTGCGAGCAGTTCCATATAACGGCTGCTGCATGCCGTGTATCACATGAAGCCAGAACTTCAACTTCTGTTGTGCTGCTCTCCGCCTTACGTCCCGTAGTAGGCATGTCCATATATATCTTAAATGCGTTGAAGGCGGCTTTGCGATGTCCATCCAGGCTTACCAATCCACAGCGTTCATGTGTATCGGGATCGTTGAACATAGCCCAGTACACTTTCGTGACGTCCGGATAGTTTAATAGCGTTTTGAAATCATGCAACAAGCGGGATGCTGCTGAGTACAATTCAATGTTGCCGCCTTCCACAAAGGCGGGTGTTAAGGGAACGAATGAGTTATATTCCGTCAGCATCATGGGGAGGTGTGCAAGTGCCGGATATTTGCTGAGACAAGTACGTGCCTTTCTAATAATAGGTTCTGGATTGCCGTAGTTGTGGAAAGACAGGAAGTCAAGCGGAACACTGTTCGAAGATACAAAATCCAGGAAACCGTAAAGCCAAGAATCATCGTCTTTAAGCGCGGCAACTGCGGGACCACCCACAAGTGCATCGGGATTGCCTTCTCGTATGCCTTCAGCTCCTCGCCGGTATATCTCGCAATAATCTTCCAAAGAGCCTCGGAAGAAAAACGGTTGGTTGTCCGGCTCGTTCCAGATTTCATAATAGGGGACTTTTCTATTTGTCGTCCGCCAATGAGCCGCATAATCGCGGCAAATACGCTGCCACGCATTCATATCCGTCGGCTTTTCCGACCAGATACCTTTTTCACGCTGCAAAGGTTCCGGGGTATACGCCATCACATACATGGGTTCGATATTCCGTTTTAATAATGAATCGGTGAATCTGTCAAAATCAAGAAAAGTGTAAACAAGATTATGAGGAGTTCCACTGATCTGGGGCGAATTAAAATCAATCCCCACATTGTGACCACCCCATGTGGGATCGTAGCGCAGTGAACTACACCCTAATTCTTCGAGCAGGTGAATATCCCTGAACCAGCGTTCCATTTTGAAATATGGACAATTGTATACATTGAATTTTTCCTTATCTAAATCCGGCGAGGCCTTTACGTCGAACTTAATGCGGATTGTTGCGTCCCGTTTCGCTCTCAATTCAGGCTCGACATCGATTATGCCGAAATCCACTGCTTGCCCACCTATCGTTTGCATACAATGTATAGCGACAAGATTTGTTCCAGTGGTGAATACGTCATTACGGAGTCTTGCCTTCACATAACCGGAGGTATACCCCGGTCGGTGAAGAACAAGTTCGCCATTAATAAAAACGGTAATATCCTCATCATGTAAGTAGACCGCATGAGGATTTTGGGGAAGGTCCTGCTGTGGTAGGTTAATCCGTTTCCGAAGCCAAATGTGCGTGGTCTTCCAAATAGTTGCGCCCTTGTCGCCAAAAGGCGCATTGCCTTTGCTCCAGGTGGAATCATCGAAATCTGTATTCTTCCACTCACCAGATGGTGGTTGAAAGGTATAATTCCATTCCCGGGGTATATTTTCTGATGTCGGCAGAATGGTGGAAACAACTTCGGTGTCTGCAACCGCCTGAGCACAGTATGCAGGATTATCTGACAGCACCACCAAGGAGAATGTAATAATGAGGGAACAAATAATAGCTCTAAGCTCGGTGCGCAAAAACAATATACCTTCTTTTTTTAATTGTGTCGTGAAATACATAATCATGGTCAGGTTAGTCTTCTCGTATGTCAAATCTGACGTTCCGAGTATTACGTTCACGACCGGTTGGTTCGACCAATTTTCCATAAAGTTCAGGACGACGTGCCGTTAACCATCTGCTGCCCGTACACTTTTCGCGAAGCGCGGAGTCGAGGTCGGCAACGACCATGTCGTCTTCGATTGACGTAGACTCGACCAGGACCCTGCCGTAAGGGTCGAGTATCATCGCGTTACCCGTCCTGACTTCATCGTCGTCGACACCCACGCCATTACTGAACACCAGGAACAAGCCATTATCGTGCGCGCGCGACGGCAGCCAGCGCATCAACCACTCACGACCGTTGGCTCCCATGAATTCGCGGCGCACCGCTTCAGGGTTAGCATGCCGATTCATCCATAGTGCTGGAGCAATGGGTTTCATAGCATGGGGACTTCGAGATTTACACCCTCCTGTCTGGTGCGGGGCAAGAAGAATCTCCGCTCCTTCAAGCGCGTTGATGCGTGCGTTTTCTATAATGTTGTTGTCATAGCAAATCAACACCCCTACCCGGCATCCCTGGGGAATATCAAAAACGGTATATTCATCCCCGGACTTCATATGCTCGCTTATGAACATGTGGAGTTTGCGGTGAACCGCGTAAGAGCCGTCCGGCATGGCGACAACGTATGCATTGTAGAGAGAATCATCATTCCCTCGTTGGATAAAGCCAGCGCCTATAGTCATCCCGGTTTCCCTTGCACTCTCGATCAGAAACGCAGTGGAAGGACCCTCCGGCACAGGTTCCGAAAGTTCAAGAATCTGTTCCCGGCTGAGTTTCCGCACATGCCAATACCCAGTGATACACATCTCAGGAAAAACAAGGAGGTCAACATCTTTTTCGGCAGCCCGCCTGATGAAGCCTCTCATAACCCCGATATTCTTTCCCTTATCACCCGGGAAATGATTAAACTGAACCGCCGCCGCTCGTATCTTCTTCATTTTTTTAACCTGTGACATTTCCTTTATGATAACTATATCTCAGACAAACCTTGTTTCTGTGATTATATGAAGATAGAAGATGCAGAACAATGGAAAATATAAGGTCGTTACATTATCGAGTTCTGTTGCCAGCGATACAGTCCGAAGGGGAGTCCATCCGAACGATACCAAATTACTATTGTAGTTTGGATGACGGTTGTCATAATATCCAATTAATATGATAACCGTGAGGGGTTGAATGGGTATCAGGTTTAAACTTGGGAGAAAGACACTTGACAAGAATGGAGAGGCTATCCTTACTGGTGCCTGTCGCCCGATCTTACGTTACGGTTTTTTTCCAAGAATCCGGGCCATTGAAGATACTTAGGCTGATAGTAGGCTTTGCGCTCCTGACGATTGCCCTTACCCTGGTCCTTGTCGCAGGGCTTAAAGCCGCGCGTAAACATTCATAAACGCGAGATTCACGCGTTTAGTAAACCTTTTTTATATTGCGCCTCTATAATGTCGAGCAGGCTTGTTTTTGTTGATTAGTATATCCCTGTTGAGTATAACTTCTTGAAATTCCATGAGGTCGAAAAGTTCTTCACCGTAAGAGAATAATACAGTAAAAGATTGTTTAGACAACTTACGTTGACATAAGGAGAATCAGAATGGCAAGAACGGCAAAGAGGAATTTGGCTATAACGTTTTTAATCATGATAATGTTCGGCGTCTTCAGTGCGGCTGGAGAGCAGACATATACAAATCCCGTGATTAATGAGATTGGTTTGGCTGATCCGGCGGTAATATTTTTTGAGGGAACATACTACCTCTATCCCACAGGGGATAATGTCAGCTATCACGTGTATACTTCAAATGACCTGGTGCATTGGACAAAAGGGAAACGAGTATTCGAGCCCGGTGAAAAACATGTCTGGGCACCGGACGTTTTCCGAAATCCTGACGATGGGAAATTCTACCTTTACTATACAGTAAGCAAGCGCATAGGCGTGGCTGTTGCCGATAAGCCTGACGGTAAATTCGAGGACCGCGCAACATTCTTCACCGATGCAATCGATGCCCATATGTTTCGCGATGATGACAAGAAATATTATCTCTACTACGTCCAGCTCCCGGGGTTTCTTATCCACGTCCAACGCATGAAAAATCCTCTCGAGAAGGAAGGCGAGCCCATCAAAATACTCTGGCCTACTGAACCATGGGAGAAAATACGCGGCGAAGTAACCGAAGGGCCATGGATGCTCAAATACAAGGGCACGTACTATCTCCTGTATTCTGGAACGGGCGCTGATTCACTGGACTATGCTATCGGGTATGCAACAGCAAAGAGCCCGACGGGACCTTTTACGAAATACGCTGGCAACCCGATAGTCAAAAGAGGCGAGACAGCGCTCGGGCCCGGTCACGGCTGCGTCGTCACAGACGCTGCCGGCAACCTGTGGTCAGTCTATCACCAACAAAAAGATGACACTCAACCCTGGAACCGCTTTATCTGTATAGACCCGCTCTGGTTCGACGAGAACGGAATCCTGCACGGAAAAGCAACAAGGGGCACCGCGGAACCAGCACCGGCAGTGGAAAGCATCAAAGAGAATTGACCCGATAGTTTCTTCTTGCTATTGACGCGTTTCGGTAAGGATGGTATTGTGTGGATATCTTGGATGTTATTTCTGCTCCAAACGCTTTAGAACTATATGATAAAGGGGGATTTGAATGGTAAATTTTCTGCTGTGGGTGCTGTGGTTCCTGTACTTGGGAGGATGGTTTTTGCTCCTGCTTCATTGTATCGGCAGGAAGGATTTCTATCCTGTTGTTGGTCGCGGTTGGAGGACGAAACTCTTTTGGCTCGCGACCTTCCTTTTCTTCAATCCGTTCCTGACGCTCATCTATTTCGTGATGGGCTTTTCATTGAAACCACCCGAAGGAGAAAACCGCAGACATAGTGCCTTTGCCGCGATCACAACCGTAACACTTGTTGTTATTATTGTAGTGGCATTTCATCTTCTTCCCTCGGTTCAACCTGTTGCTAAAGTCATCCCCGGACGAAAATCTACTGAGGAACGTAGTATTTTTAATTCGACGCCATTGAAAACCGGTATGTATATAGGGTCGCTCTCTTCGCGGTCTGAATCGAATATTTTTATGACTTCTAGTTCGAACGACTTTAATAGTGTCGCGTGCAGACGAATCGCCGTGATGTGCAGCGATTCACATCCTGTAATCACCCGGGCAGGTAGAGCAGTGCAGGAGAAGCTCGCGGAGATGCCGGGGGTGGAATCAGTCGCATTATACCCTCCCGGTTCAAGTCTTGAATCTGGAAATATATTACCGCAGCTTATAGTGGAAATCGGCCTGGAAAAGAAAAAAGTCATACCCTTGCCTCTCGGACGCAGCAGCGAGTTCATAATTAGCGTTAAGGGAGGGAATAAACTCTGGAAAGGTGAATATTACTGGTATGAAATCCCGGAACCTGAGGTGGTGAGTTTGGAGATAGGCGGAACCCTGACATTTAAGGGATTGATGAAGGGACTTGAAACGAGGAATTACTGTTACATCCAGGAGGGAACGAAGATTGGCAATGAAATTGCCGGACTCATATCAGAGCGGTTGTATAATCTTGTGAGGAAGGAAGGGATGTTGCCGAAACTGCCAGCCGCGCTGCAGGTAGAGTATCGTGATACCCCTGAAGTAACCTTTCCGGAAGGAGTGAGTGTTAAAGAAGTGTTTTCAGGCAACGATATTATGACGTATAATCATACTGTCTGGGAAGTGGCGGTGAATGGCGATGCAACGTCTACTATAAAGACCTGGTATGAGATGTGCACGAGCGAAGCATGGTCACCCGGTCGACTCAGGAAGGATATTGGATTTCATGTGAGGCGGGGGAATGAATGGCTGGTTGTAAGTCGCGAGAAAACCAGCTCTCGTGTAAAACCGGATGACGTGACTGATGATACGCTTACTCGATATTATGTCCATTACTATAATCTTCTCTCTGATGATGAATTCAAAAGTTCCGTGGATTCAGTTCTGCGTGAAGACCAACCAGTAGAGATTCTGCTTTCTCTGTATCCGCGCATCGAAGAGCCTGATCTAAAATCCCGTTTGATTGAAAAACTTTTTGACGCTGGTAGCAACTCATATCGTGTCAACATAGTGCTTTCGCGATTCTGGTTCGCCAGCGGAAAGAATGACCTTGCGTGTGACGCCTTGCTGAAGGCATTTGTACTTAGTTATGCCCGACCGGGAGGTGTTAAATTGGTTAAACTGCCGAGTATTGCTGAAGGAGCCGGAGTGAAAGACCTTCTCGAGCTTCCTATCGACGAAGAGGTGTTCCATTCGGTTGGGTTTTCCAATATAGCCGATATCGGAGAGGGAATTGAAGTGGAATGCTCTATCGACGAACCGATTCTTTTTTATATGCATGGCAATGACGGCATGATCGAAACAGTGGCACTCAGCATTGTGGAGAAATGGGATTCAACAACGGACTACCATTACGCTCTCCAAGTTGTGAAATCAAATGTGAGGCAATCCGAATGGTCATGCCTTGAGGGGAGAAAAAAACCGGATGGACGGTGGGAGATTGAGGAAACCATCCACATGATTAACTGGGAGAATATGTTCCAGGTGAGAGCGCATTCAATCTCAGAAGATAAATTCCTTATATCCATAACTCCAAAGTCACAGGGTGTATAACTATCGTAAATCCATCATAAAGTTTTTAGCATGAAAGTGCCGGGGGCTGAGAAAGAGAAAGTAATAGTAGGTATGCTTATTTAAGCACTTCGTGAGCTTCATGATCTTCATGGTTAGACATTTTTTAATTCAAGTTCCCAAACATTATATTTTCTTTCTTAAAACGGGCGAGCATCGCCTTTGGGATTTGTACGCTCATCCGTATTAATCTCTGATTCAGATTCATCCTTGAATTTTTGTCTTTCCATTTCTCGCTCGTGCAGGATTTCATGATATCCCTCCTGCAAAAGCCAAATATCGTCGCCGTTGGCTTTTATATAATCGAGTTCGCCGAATTCTTCACCGTCACGAAGCCTGACTTTTTGCCGTCTTTGTTTTCCTCTGATAAAATAGGTCTCCCAACGAAATTCGCCATATTTATCGCGATGAATTGCAGGTCGTTTCTTTTTTCTTCTTCCCAATTTCTGTAAGTTACCTTTTACATCTCGATATTTTATGAAAAACCCTTATAAAAATTCATAGTCGTTATAAAAGTTTTTTCGTTTTGGAAAAACATGAACCCAGTGTCAGTTGTACTATTCATAATTTCAATACACGTTATTGAAGTTTTTCCTGCGTTAATAAATTTTTCAGAATTTTTGTTCAAATAAGTCATCATCGTTGAAGCCTGTAAGGCTGGCATATCATAGTCCGCCGCGGTGGACGTCAGCCCTGGTATATTTTAAATTGCGCCTTAAGCGCAAAAAATAATGTGAATAGAAATTTTGCAAAATGTATCGATACAGATATACTTTTATTTAGATTTTCTTCAAACGTTATCTTTGCAACATTTCCAGATACTGTTTTAACACTACGGCATTGTTGTGTTCTTCATCGCTGGCACTGTAAACGAGAGTTACCCGCTTTTTTTTCGCTTGATTTGCCAGGGGGCGAAGTGTTTCCCGGTGTTTCTTCAGCTCTGAAAGGTAACGTTTTCGAAACTCTCCCCACCGGGAGGGATCTTTATGAAACCATGAACGGAGCGTGTCAGAGGGCGCGATTTCCTTCATCCATTCATCGAGACCAGCCGCCTTCTTCGAGATACCCCTCGGCCAGAGCCGGTCGACAAGTATCCGATAACCATCATTCGACGATGGTTTCTCGTATGCGCGTTTCAATTTAATGGACATAATAAACTCCTATACTACTCACCTGTTTCAGTTTTTCTTTTACCATTGATTTTCTATATGTGTAAAGGCATTAAACCGCAGGAATGATAAGGCTTGCCTGAAAGTCATATATTGTGTAGGATTATTGGAAAGGTAAAGATCTGTGTTTAGATTAAAAAGGGAAGGATTATCATGGCACGAAACATAAGTACATATTGTGTTCTGACATTGATGCTGTTTTCTTTACATGGCTCAGGGTTTGCTGAAATACGACTCGAAACGATCATGCTTCCTCCCGGGTTTTCAATATCGGTATTTGCCGATAATGTGCCGGGGGCACGCTCTATGGTACAGGGTGAAGCGGGAACTATCTTTGTCGGTACTCGCAGGGAGGGTAATGTCTATGCACTCAGGGATACGGATGGCGATTATCGCGCGGATGAACGCTATATCATTGCCCGGGGAAAGAATCTACCAAACGGCGTCGCGTTTCGTAAGGGTGATCTTTATGTTACCGAGATTAGCAAAGTGTGGAAACTCCCCGGAATAGAAAAACGACTCGCCGACCCGCCAGAGCCCGTCATGATCAATGATTCTTTTCCCTCAGAGCGTCACCACGGTTGGAAATACATCGCATTCGGTCCGGATGATATGCTTTATGTCCCTGTAGGCGCACCCTGTAATATTTGCGACCCCGAAGACCCTCGCTTCTGTACTATCATGCGGATGAACCATGATGGATCGGGGTTGGAAATTTACGCTGAGGGTATTCGTAACACGGTAGGATTCGATTGGCATCCGGACACCAACACGCTCTGGTTCACGGACAATGGGCGCGACTGGATGGGCGATAATCGTCCACCGGACGAATTGAACGCCGCACCGCGGAAGGGAATGCATTTCGGATATCCGTACATACACGGACGCAATATCCTCGATCCCGAGTTCGGTGAAGGAAAGAAACCCTCTGATTACATTCCACCAAAACAGGAACTCGGTCCCCACGTAGCCGCGCTCGGTATGCTCTTTTACGAGGGCGACATGTTTCCGGATGAATACAAACACCAGATTTTTATCGCGGAACATGGTTCCTGGAACCGAAGCATACCCATCGGGTATCGTGTCACCCTGGTGCGGCTCGAGAATGGTGAGGCAGTCTCGTATGAAGTCTTTGCAGAGGGATGGCTTCAGGGAACCGAAGATTGGGGACGCCCCGTCGACGTCATCACTCTCAACGACGGCTCGCTCTTGGTCTCCGACGACAAAGCAGGCGCACTTTATCGTATCACCTATTCGACCCCTGAGTAGCGGGGATAGAAAGGCTGTCCAACCATTTACTTTGGATTGTGCAGACGCGTCTGCGTTTTGTATAGACGTGAGTCATCATGCCTCGCGACCGTGTCGCGCTTAAAACTGCGGTGTCTGCTTCTCAGCCATAAGACGTCGCGCTCCAAAATTTATCTTTGAATCTTTTATTTAATTCTTGAATTGTCAAACAGCCTCTCTGACACCGATAGTTCATAGTTTCTTCTTTTTACCATGAAGTTTTTCAAGTACGATAATTCTTCGTTGCTCAATTCAGTGCTTGCCGTGTTTCTTGACTGACTTGATGAAACGCCCAAAGGTTTTGTCTTTCTTTCGTTTCTCGAGGGAGGAAAGGTTGTCGTATTCTGTTTCCTTTCTGAGCTTGAGATAGCTCTGGTACCGCTCTTCGCTGAGTGTGCCTTTATCAATCGCCGCCATAACGGCACACCCGGGTTCGCGGGTATGGGTGCAATCCGAGAATCGGCAGTTCAGGGAAAGGTCGTTAATGTCCGAAAAGATGTCGTCTACGCTGTCACTTGTGCCAAGGAGGCCGAGTTCCCGCATGCCGGGGGTGTCTACCAGCATAGCGCCGTTATCGAGAACGAGCAATTGACGACGCGCGGTTATGTGTACTCCTTCTCCCGTTTCGCTGACAGCCCTTGTTTCAAGCAGGTCTTGTCCAAGGAGTCGATTGATGAGGGTACTCTTTCCGACTCCTGAAGAACCAATCAGACAATACGTCTTACCGGGCAAAAGGAGGTTGCGGAACTCTTCCAATCCAGTTCCCGTGGTGTTGCTGATAGACAATAGTCGGTTGGTGATTCCGGAATCCCTGATCTTTTCGATCATCTGATCCAGTTCTTCAGGCGTGATCAAGTCTGTTTTGCTCAAAATGATGATGGGCTCGATCTTGCCCTCGTTTGCCATAGCGAGGTAGCGGTCGAGCCTTCGTAGGTTGAAATCGTAGTGGCATGACTGGACAATGAAGGCAACGTCAAGGTTAGCCGCAATCATTTGGAAGTCCATGGTTTTCCCCGGACGCTTACGACGCAGAAAGGTTCTCCTTGGCAGGAGCGAATGGATGATAGCGAAATCTGCGGATGTATGCTCTACACATACCCAGTCACCTACACAGGGAAGGTCGACGCTTGATTCGGCAGCAAAACGGAACTTTCCCGCCAGTTCTGCAGTCGATTCCGCATACTCATTTCTCACCTGAAATGCGCCTCGATCAACCGTCATCACCCGAGCCAGGTTCTGACCCGGCTGGAGAATGGCGCGTGCATGTGCACCAAACCACTCGTCAAAACCTAAAGATTGTAAATCCATTTCTCCTCCATACCGAACAAGATCTTATATGATTTTCTGGTGATACTTCAGCTCTAAATTGATTTTCAAGCAAAAATGCAAACCAGCAAGATCAGAGAGGGTATCCGACGATAGCGCTTACGGCAAAACCAACGATGGCAAGGATGTACCCTTCCAAATACCTTCCCTCAAAGAAACCGATACCCACAAAGAGATTCCTCGATAAGCGATAGATCACATGGAAGATGATAAATGTGTTCCACTCAAACATAATTATGCGTTTTCGTCTCAGAATAGCATTCAAGATCAGAGTCGTCGTAAAAACACTCCCCATTCATTGGTCTTGCAAAATATCTTCACTGAAGAATCACAAGAAGTGTAAGATATAAACACATTGGAGGGAAATTAAAACAATAAGAATCAACATCGATAGATAAAAAGATCGATAACGATCATGGAAGAATGGAAGAGAGGAAACTATCCGGGGGGCATCCCTGGAGCAAGGAGCACTCTTGTTAACTCACCGAATTTTCAAATGCCGATTCCTGTCAAGGTCTGCTTCCATACAAGGTCACCATCCGGGATTATAACGGCAACCCAGGGAGTCTTTGGATTTGTCACAAGGAGATTCCACTCAAATTCTGCCTTCTCCCCTGACCTGAGATTTATTTCTTTTTCCGGCTCGGAGACCTCGCCATTGAAAATGCGAATGGAAACGGTATGCTGCCCTTTCCCTTCTGCAACAACCTTGATCCTGACATGCTTCGTTTCAATGTTTTGGCTATCTAAGGCAGCGACAAAATCAATATTCTTTTCGGGATTTAAGTTAAGAGTATACTGCATGCCGGACAGAAGCCCTAAATCACATGAAGCAGAATCGAATCGTATCTCATATTCTCCCGCCGGCATTAAGGCTTTGAACTTTCCCGCATCGTCCGTACTGACCTTTATCTGTTCCGACGTTGCCTTGTTGGAAAAGACAACCGACCTTGAATCAGAATTTGCCAATTCACCTTCAACAAGCGCAGGCATGGTCAGATAAAGAGCGTTCCAGAGAAACCGATTCACGGGAACAACCCAGATTTCCTTGAAGGTCGCATGATTTGACGCGGACCAGAAGGGTTTGTCGTCTCTTACACAATCGACGCCAACCGGCAGCGAACCGACAATATCTCCCGGATTGTACGCATACAAAGGAGGATAATCGTACCCTTCTCCATACATAAAGCTTTGTGAGAATGGATTCCCGCCAAAGACCCACTGCAGCTGCGTCTCAGCGAGATTCTCCAGGTCTAAATTATCCTGCATTTGCGCTGCAGTAAGAAGGGCAAGGGTTTGAGATAAATGTACCGCCGTATTCCCATGATGTGTCTTGGTGGTCCAGATGGGAAATATACGCAAATGGTATTCGTCCGTCAAAGGGGTTCCCTCATTGAATTGGCGAAGCATTGCCTCCCGCACGATTTCGTCCGAGACGTCGAGTATGTCGGATTTCCGAAACACAGCATTGGGAAGAATATTGTATGGGGCCGCATATTCTGACCCTCTTTTCAAAAAGTATTCCGAAT
Organism: uncultured Candidatus Sumerlaeota bacterium; assembly: GCA_964608095.1. Taxonomy (GTDB): domain Bacteria; phylum Sumerlaeota; class Sumerlaeia; order MWCT01; family JAGHBZ01; genus CAZSMK01. Next base: position 50,752 of record CAZSMK010000044.1, read on the forward strand.
GAAGCGAGGCCGCAGCATACCAATCTATCCAATCCTCGTGATCGGGAAACGTGTCGCATAAGGCTTTCATTGCAAGGAGCGGCGACTCTTCAAATGCCGCGTGACGGTGATTCACAATGGCAATCTTGTCCGGGCTTGTGTAGAAAAATCCTGTTAGGGGAACACCATCAATAAATTCCTGTTGCTGACATTTCATAAGCAATCTGCCATATTCTATTGCCTTGTTGGCAAACTCGCTTTGTCCCGTCGCTTCATATAGATGAATGGAAGAAATAATTCCCCAGGAAAGGGTTAGATACGTTCCGCCGGAAAACCACCGGTGCGTAAAAGGCGTTTTATTATCGATGATGCCGCCGCCTGTAAGAACAACTTTCCCCTCGTCCAGCCATTGTGGTTGCATTTTAACAGCAGCTTCCCAGTCTTCCCGGGCGGCGTTCAGGCATTGCTCGCTTAGATCAGGTTTATGTTTATTTAATACAAGATACGCAAGTGCTTCAGCGCCGGAGGAGATAAAATTCTCCCAGGGATTATTCTGCGCCTCTCTCACAACGTCGTCTATTGTGCCGATGACGTTGTCCGTATACATTCCCAGCCCGCACCATGTAATGCGATATCCGTCGCCAAATCGCGTTTTAAGCAGCCAGTCCAGACCCCACAACGCCTCTTCCTGAACCCGCTCCTGTAAGGATGTTTCCAGGTTACGTCGTTCCAATTCGTCAATGAGCTGCAACATCGAATAGACCGACATTCCGGTACGAAAAGACCCCTGGGAGAGATCTCCCGCGTCATGCCATCCGCCGTTAATGACCTTTTTCGTGCCGTTGTGTATTCCCTGCAGGTCTTTATGACATTCGGGATGAACTCCAGGCACCTCAAAACCACATCGCTGCGAATAATAAAAGTTAAGTACTTTGCGAATCGGTTCGAGCCATAATGTATCACTGATCAAGAACGGACGTGTTGATGACCCACCAGCCCAAAGAAAATATTCTCCCGGTTCATGCACTTCCGAGAAGTCAAGTATTTGAAATTCCCCATGATTATTTTTCACGGATTTTACGGCTTTGGTTAACACAACGTTCCCGGAGTGTGCATCCCTGAGCTGAAATAACGGAGCAGACAAACTGCTGGAAAGTGCAATTTTTGAATGATTAGGCTTATACCCCACATGGTTATACGCGATTTTGCCCGGAGCAACTTCCCAACCTTCATACCTCTCTGCGTCAACCCGTTGTAATTCAAGCCTGTCGATGTCATACGTTACATAACCATTTTCCTTCGAATCATGACCCGTTAAGAGCTTGGCGACCCTGAATCCCGTGACCATATCCCTCTTTAGATTAGGGATTTCCCAGAGGACATAATTCCACTGTCCCTGGGTAAGTCCCTGGATAACAGTTGCGTACTTTGGATCGGTAATCGAGGAAGGGGCGTCCAGACATGCGAAGCGGAGATACAGGGGATGGGAAGAAACATCGGAAGGGTGGACATAGATCCAGACGGCTATCCGGTTATACGCACTCCAGTCCTGCGGTTGCGCAAAATCAAGAGCAGCCGCAGCCTCTCCCATCAAGCCGCCTCTACCCGGTCTTCTTTTCAGGAGATCTTCGTCGCGCAAACAGGTGGTGAACCGAAGCGATGAAATACCATCAATGCACCGTTCGCTGGTGATTTCTACCTTGCCGATTCCTGTCCCCGACCAATTTTCAAGAGTCTCCATATCATTGATAACCAGAGACTCGTGCACTTGCTTATTCAACCAAACATAGCGCAGTGAGTTTACAAACTCATCCTTCAACGGAATCCTTGATTTCTGTTCAGGCGACTCGGCAAAAGCCCACTTCCCCGGGACAAGGGAGATTAAGAGTATGAGAATAATAATTTGTGTATTCCGTGACATGGATAGCCTCCTTGATTCCAGTTACTTCGATTGACGTGTGAACTATTAATTACGGGGGTAAGTACTACTACTGCCAATTTGTCTGGAGAACGATACCTGCAAAAAGTAAGATCAAGATAGATATCTACCCCGTTTGTCTAAACGTGTCCTTTCCATAGCCGGGATTTATGTGGCACCGCCCGACAAGAAGATGGCGGGCATAACATAGAATTTAAAAGCACATTCTATGGTTTAGTACACATATATGGGAAAGTCAATATCGGAGTAGTAAGAGGTTTTACGTTCCAATCAACATCGAAACAATGGATAGATTGGAGACCATCGCCTTGTATCACTTTCTTCCTGACACCCATGAACGAATACACGCTAATAAGCCGCGAGGACACGTCAGATGTGAAGCCAATTTTCGACAAAAGCCCGCTGAGGAATAAACCAACCGCCAGGCACACCATTACCCCCACTAATGTATTCGTCTTCGTACCAAAATCATTGCACGTGAAAACCGCAACGATATTTCCATCAGGTCGAACGTTTTATCAGCTAGTTGCCAAAAACGCCTCATGGAATACAACAGTTCCTTGCGGAACCTTTTCGTTGAACGGTAACGCCAGGAAAAATTCTTGTGGAATTCCCTCATGAACAAGTTCCGGGTAATTCTTGAAACCGAACCGTTTATAATAGTTCGGATCACCAACAAGAACGCACCCTTGCCCGCCTAATTTTTTCAGCCGTGATAACCCTTCGTCAATAAGCGCTTTCCCAATACCTTGCCTCTGATATTCCGGCAATACGGAAACCGGACCCACGCCGTACCAGTCTTTTGTGCCGTCAGAAAATGTTACAGGGGAAAAAGCAATATGTCCCACAACACGCCCATCAATTTCCGCCACAAGGGAGATAGTTAGCGCACCTGCATCACGTAGCGCATTTATTACGAATTGCTCTGTGTGATTGCTGATTGGAAGATTCTTGAATGCCTCTATTGTTACTTCAGTTATTGCCTCGATATCCGTGGCCGTTTCTTTTCTCAGGATCATTTCAAAATCCTTTTTTTTCGATTCTTTATTAAAACTATCGGAGTCAGAGAGGTTGTCTGACAATTAAATTTGGAATGCAGCGGCACGACACCGCTTTAAAAGGGCACGACACATCGCGCCTCAGAAAGCGCAGACCATCTGCGCTTTCCAAAATAAAACTCCACGTATTTGATTTTTTTTGCTTTTTCGATTGTCGGACAGCCTCTCTGCCCTCGATAGTCCTCAACCTGAAAAGAGCCAGCTTTGAAGTTCCTGCTCGTTTAATACCCCATTTTTGCGCTTGATTTCATTCCCGTTAGCATCAAAGTAAATCCAGCTGGGGACACGAAAGACCCCAAGCTGTTGAATAAGCTGAGGGAAGAGCGTCGTATCGACCCATCCCAGGATAATGGTATCTTGATAGGAGGTGAATTTGAATTCTCTCAAAATCCGGTGCTGCTGTTCGCACGGCAATGCCTTTGGTGAATGGAAGTAAACAACGAGTGGTTTACGGGTTTGAAGACTTTTCTGTCGAGCCAGCTCGTAAGGCATAAATCCCTCGGTAGCTTCTTTGGGCATATCCCTGAGGTGCACATAACTGAGGTGTGGCGCGTTGATGCTATCATCCGCAATGAGAAGTGTTTTCACAAATTCAAGGTTGGGTTGTTCAACTGCTTTTTTTGCCAGTCGAAAATAATAGACTTCAGGGGTCAAGGCGCCCTCAACAAGGCGCTGGATTCTCCCGCCGGGAAGGAATACAACCTCGCGGCGGAAATCTGTGGCGATACCTACATACACTTTCATCGGAAGATTCGTAGTCAATTTCTGCCATGGTGAAAGTCCTTTATCGGAAACCTCTGCAAACCAGATGTCGTTACTCTGCACCGTATCGGCATAGGACGGACAGAAGGAAAGGAGATACGGACCTGAAGCGGTGCAGGCGGCACGCAAAAAGGGGCGAGAAATAGTGAACGGCTCAGAACGCCATTTTCCCAGTCGACCATCGGCAAGAATCGGCGCGGAATAAATCGTGTGATTCAATTGTGTTTTGGTAGCGTTAATGGCACCACTCCACACATAGACCTTTCCTGCAACAACACCGGCATTGTGAAACCACAAGGTGACTGGCAAGGATTCCGCAGGTTCCCATTTTACAAAATCGCCGTGGTCATCGATAATGGCTGACCAGACCTTATTGGTGGGAAGATTCTTATCAGTAAGACCGCCGATAAGATGGATATGCCCGGGTGTGGAGACTACGACGGAGTTATCGGTTCCTTCGCCCGGAAAGGGTGGCGATTCGTTCCAGGGATTGAGTTCCCCGTCAGGGCGCGGTCGAGTCCAGAGCATAGTCTGTTTATGTTTATTTATAGACTCATCCCAGCCCGTAACAACATATAATACATCATGAAGCACCATAGTGGTGTTGCCGATATAGGAACGAGGTTGAGGCATGGGGGTGGTATAAGACCATTGACCGATTGTTCCATTGGGATAAATCTGCGCTTTTAGTACATCCTTATTGAAGCCCTTTTCGTCAGTATATCCCCCAAGGATATACAGATAATCGCCGAGTACCGCGGTGCCATACATCTGCCGGGGCTCGGGCAACGGCGTAGTCTTATAATAAAAAGAGCCAAGCGCGAGATTAACAAAACCTATAAACAACACAGAGATTATTAAAATATTTGTTCTTTTCTGCATAACGCGCTCCTTTCATTCTCAATAAAAATGGAAAATAATAAGTACAGAGTTCTGATTCAAGAAAAAAAGAAACATTCAGCATTTCACCACCAGAAAGAAAAGGACAGAGAACGGTCGATAAATTCTTAGTGTACCTATGTAAAATAAGCCACCTTATTAAACTTTCGCAATTTCTTCCCTACCGTATATATATTAAAAAAGAGTATTGCTTTTTAGTGCATATAATATCAGAGCAGAGGGAGACGAAGCCAATTAATCTTTTGCCTTTCACCATTGTATAAGAAGTAGAACCGAGCAAAGTTAACCCAGGGCAATAATGATGAATACCATGACAAAGATAGCGACGGTTTCTATGACGCCCAGTACCGCAAGGTAGTTGGTGAATCCCTGTCCGGTCTCTGCAAGTGCATCAGCCGCTCCTGCGCCGGCGCGTCCCTGCATCATTGCTGAAGCGCCAATAGCCAGACCCCCAACGAACCCGATACCGATCAGAGCCTGCCACGAGAACTGGGCGTTCGCCTTATTTATCATCGAGAACATGAGAATCATACCATAGATGGTCTGTGAAAGTGGCGCACCCACAAAAGTGATAAGGAGAAAAGGAGCCATTTTATTCTGTGCATAACATTTTTTCCAGGCGCCGACCGCAGCGGCGCCGGCTGCTCCTGTTCCCAGTGACGAACCTACTGATGCGAGGGTTATTGCTACTATTGCTCCAAATTTTCCAAGTGCAATTGCCGTCTCAACGGTCATGTCAATTCTCCTCTCCTCTTTCTTAAAAAAGTTTTTGTGTGTATGCCTCTCAATATACTCAGTATCTATTCCGCCGATCCTTAGTCTTCCTGGTTACGAAAAGGTGCATACGGAAATCCTGACCATTGCATATCTTTATGCAGCGAGAACTCGAGAGTATTAAGCCGAACTCCGTGAACGAGGATGCCGAGTCCGCACAACATGATATTGAGTGCATGCCCTAAAAACAAGATAAATGCAGCGACAAAACCCGTAATGATAGTGTTAAATCCCGCCGCAAGAGCCATATTGTTAAAACTTTGCGCCACCGACAGCGTCGCCATTCCCACGGCAAAAAGTCTAATATACGATATCACATCAACAAAACAGCTGACCACGTTCAGGGGTAAAATGGCGTGCCTTATCCATTCTGTCTTCAATTCTTTTACCGGTGTCATAAAAAGAACGACAAGAATCAAACCCGTGAAGAGGAGTACGAACACCCACGAGGGGAAAGGTTCCTGCAGCACCATAGTCCCGGCAGTAAAATACATGGTCCAGGTAAGGCATACCCATCCCAGTTGAGCAATAAAACGTGTATCGGGAACGAACTCCACTGCATTCCACAGGTGAGCGATAGTAAGGTGAACAGCCCCGATTATAAAACATAGTTTCATGAGGTTGTTCTGGTTCTGAAGCCAGGGGACTTTCAGATGCGTAAGCGGTGCCGGTAAATTGGTAATGCCGAAAATATTTCCGGTTAAAAGACCCCAGGTAATAGTCGCAACACTCAAGATAAAAAGCAGCATAAAGACCTCGGAGGGCGCTTGAGGCATTTTTTTTCGGGCAACTATGGTTATCAAAAGGAATAAGGCGCCATACCCCGCATCGCCGATCAACATGGCGAAGAACAGACTGAAAAAGAGAAGAAAAGGGACGCTGATGTCAGATTCATGATAGCCTGGTAAAATTTTAAGCAAGTTGAATACCGCCTTAATCGGTCTCACCAACCGAGGGTAGTATATTTTGGTGGGAACTTTTTCATCAGGAGCGGGATCTTCAACCACCAACCCCCAACCGTTATCGGCTGCTGCATGTTTGACTTTTTCGAGCTCTGGGACCGGGCAAAAGCCTTGAAGCGCGGCGACTTTTTCAAACCCTGCCATGCCTTCACGCACCTCAAGAAAAGCAAGCGTATGCTTGAGGTCGCAGATTTTTCGAACAATCTCGTTTCGCCATGCGCCCTTCTCCCTTAATCTGTCCTCAATATCCTCTCGTTCCTTTTTTCGTGTTTCCATTAGCTCATGTAGCCGTGCAAGAGAAAATTCCGGGATTCTGAACAATTCGTAAGGCAATTCTTGTTCAAAGACGCGCGGGAAGCCTATCAGGGCAAAATAAATGTTCTTTTTTATGTGAGCGAAGATACGAAGGAGCGTTCCCTCCGGCGCTTCGGGCTCAGGTGTCTCTTGCGTTGTATAGAGACGGACTTCTATCCCTTTCTCAGAAAGTCTCTTTAAGCGGTCAGGGTCAAAGTCGCCAAACGGCTGAATGCGCTCGATCTCGGTTTCAATCTCTTTTATTGATTCGCTATGGATATCTCGAAGTTCTTTGAGATTGAGTATATTATCGATCACCTCATCGATGTCTGAATTTTTACGCTGTTCCGGATGTTTTTCTGAGGGAAGAGAATCAGCCGCGTCGTCGGGGAGCGCGTCAAGCGCCTTTTCAGCCTGTAGCAGCTCTTCTTTCGTCCATTGAATTTTTTCCCCGGCAGGCGATCGTAAATTCACCACATGCAACACACCGAGGTTGCGTAACGCATCTACCGCCTCGTCGCGTGTCTCCGCCCTACAGAGCAAGGTTATTTTTTTCATTTTAACTATCATAGTGCCGATGAAGAACGTTCAATACTTTTCTTTTTTGCCATTTTCGCCCGTGCCACGGCTGCCGCCTGTGCGTCACCCAGCGCTATATGAATTCTACGGATATTATCTTTGCTTTCAGGAATCTTGACTTTTTCGAACAGGTTAACCCGTTGCGACGTAATCCTCAATTCCTCGCTTAGTCTGGTTAAGGCAAGGTGAAGAATCTGTTCTTCGATTTCAAATCTCACCAGGCGTTCGATAACGTCCATTGCGTCATCAATAAACGGCGGTGTGGCAAAGAGGTCAACCGGCGCCCGCTTGAACTCGATTGATTGAATGACCGGAATATCCACCCCTGCAATGTTGTCGGAACCGATGTCCACCGATTCGATTTCCACGAGGTTCTCGAGGGGCACGTCGTCGGAAAACAGACGCACCCACTCCATGACCTCCTGCCATAATTTACGTTTTTCTTTCCGCTTTTTATCGATGCGAGCCGACATATGACTGACCTCGATTCGCAACTGCTGTTTCTTGAGTTCGAGTGTGGGAAGATACTTTTCGAAACGCCTGAGCGCGTCGCGTTGCGCCTTGAGTTCTGTCTTGGTTTTCCTGATCTTGCCCACGTATATCTCCCATTACGCTTATTCGGGCGGTGTACTCTCAACGTGCACCGTTTCTCGTTCCGGCTCCTCTTCGGGCCAGAATTTCTCTACCAGCTCAGTGGGAATTCCCGTTTCCGCTGGAGAGAAACATTCAGCAAGAATAGACCACCCGAGGTCCAGTGCATCTTCCAAAGCAATGGATACCTGCAGATCCATCATTTTCTTCTCAAACAAATCCGCATATTTAAGAAGCTTTTTGTCCCAGCTGCTCATCCGGAATCCCATTGCCTGTTTCTCCATGCTTTCCCGGGCTGATGCATAGAGCTGAATCATGGTGTTCATAATAGTCCGATGATCCTCCCGCGTCTTACGGTTGACGAGTTGTTTCAAACGACTCAGAGACCCGAACGGTTCGATCCGACCGTTTCGGAGATAGAATTGTCCTTCGGTTATATATCCTGTATTGTCGGGGACTGGATGGGTGACATCGTCGCCGGGCATGGTGGTCACGGCAAGGATAGTCAGCGAGCCCGCTCCCTCGAAATCTACCGCTTTCTCGTAGCGTGCCGCAAGTTGACTGTATAGATCGCCCGGGTACCCGCGGTTCGAGGGAACTTGTTCCATGGTGATGGCTATTTCTTTCAACGAGTCTGCAAAGTTGGTCATGTCGGTCAGCAGCACCAGTACATCTTTCCCCTGAAGGGCGAATTTCTCAGCAACCGAAAGGCAGGTATCGGGAACCAGCAGACATTCGACTGCGGGGTCCGCTGCGGTATGCACATACATAATCGAGCGAGTCAAGGTTCCCTGTTCCTGAAATGTATCGCGGAAATAGAGAAAATCATCATATTTCAATCCCATCCCACCCAGAATAATGATATCGACCTCAGCGTTCAACGCAATGCGTGCGAGCAGGGAATTATAAGGTTCTCCCGGAACAGAAAAAATCGGCAGTTTCTGTGATTTCACCAGGGTATTAAAAACATCAATCATCGGAATAGCGGTACGAATCATATCACGGGGTATGATACGTTTTGCCGGATTAACCGTTGGACCGTATATTTCACTCAGGTTTTCACGTATGACAGGTTTATTGTCGCGCGGTCTGCTGTTGCCGTCGAACATGCGTCCAAGAAGCGATTCTGAAAAAGGTGTCTCGGTTCTGCGACCGAGGAAACGCACTCGCGAATCCGTCGACACCCCTCGTGTTCCCGCAAACATCAATAACGATACCCGGTCTCCCTCGATCTGTATGACTCGCGCAAGCGATGCTCCCCTCTCAGTGGTGACTACGGCGAGTTCGCCATACTTGATGCCTTGCGCTACAACCGTAATGACGCTTCCGGAAATTCTGCTTATTCTGAAATAAACCCTACGCATTCTCGACTACCTCGACGAGTTTATGACGTAACTTCTCCTCGCTTTGTTTGAATTTTTCGTCGTCCATTGGTATGCGGTTCCAATCTTTCGTTGCCTGTGTCAATGTATGAAAGAAACTCCGGGCATTATCTTTGTTGTCGAACTTGAATTTCGCCCTGAGCACATCGGCAATGAAGCAGAAGACATGGCGCTGCCGCTCCGCCGTTGTCGCTCCATCCACGGGGTCGAACGCATCCTGCTGCAGATACACAGAATCAAGATATTCCGCTTTCAGGTACGTAACGAAATCTTCCATCGGCGTACCTTCTTCTTCAACCACCTTCATCATTTCCTGTACTTCGTGTCCATCTCTCAAGGTTTTTCTTGCCATAGCGAGATCATCTTCGGGAAGTAAGCTGGGATACTTGCTCCAGCTTTCAAGAGGATCAATAGCGGGATAGCGACGCGCATCGGATCGTTCACGTGACAACCCATGAAATGCGCCAACGACTTTGAGTGTCGCCTGTGTAACAGGTTCCTCAAAGTCGCCGCCCGCCGGACTCACTGTGCCGCCGACCGTTACCGAGCCTATCGTGCCGTCATTCAACCGCACAATCCCGGCTCGTTCGTAAAAGGACGCGATTACGGACTCGAGGTAAGCGGGGAATGCTTCCTCGCCGGGGATTTCTTCCATCCTGCCGGACATTTCTCGCATCGCCTGCGCCCAACGTGATGTCGAGTCAGCAAGGAGAAGAACGTTAAGCCCCATTTGGCGGTAATATTCAGCAAGCGTGACCGCGGTATACACCGATGCATCGCGTGCCGCAACCGGCATTGAACTTGTATTACAGATTATGATCGTACGTTCCATGAGACTCCGACCAGTGCGGGGATCCGTCAGATTAGGGAATTCGCGAAGAGTCTCGACCACTTCACCGGCACGTTCACCGCACGCGGCAATGACCACCACGTCTACCTCAGCATGACGGCTTGTCAATTGCTGAAGAACGGTTTTGCCCGCACCGAAAGGACCCGGAATACAATAGGTTCCACCACGTGCGATGGGAAAGAATGAATCCAGAATCCTTATCTTTGTAATGAGCTGTTTGCCGGGTCGCAAGCGCTCTGCATACGCCTTGATAGGAATTTTAACAGGCCATTCCTGCACCATGGTTACCGGCTGCGTCCCTTCCGGTGTCTCGACCTGTGCTATTTCTTGTTCTATCGTATAGGAACCTTCAGGTGCCACTTTTACGAGTTTAACCCTCCTACTGAAAGTAAAAGGCACCATGATACGATGAGAAAAGATGCCTTCGGGAACAGTCCCGATGATGTCACCCGCCCTGAGCATATCACCCGGCTTGGCAACAGGAGAAAAGTCCCATGTCGTCTTTCGAGAGAGGGCTTTTATATAGGTGCCGCGCTTGAGGAAAAACCCATACGCCTCGGCAAGTTGAGGAAGTGGATTCTGCAAACCGTCGAAGATCTGTCCGAGCAAGCCGGGGCCAAGTTCAACAGCGAGCAACTGACTTGTAAACTCCACCATGTCCCCCGCACCAACTCCCTGGGTATCTTCAAACACCTGAAGGTCTGCGTATTCGCCACGCACACGAATGACCTCGGATTTCAGCCGCACATCGCCCAGTACCACATAGGCAACTTCGTTTTGCCGGACGCTTCGGCTAAAATGTACAGTAACCATATTCCCATTTATTCCGACTATTCTACCTTCATGATGTTTTAAAATCATTGCTCGACCACCTTATTCTGCAAATTCTCCTCGATGATGGTTTGTAATCTTTCCTTTCCGCGGTCGGCGTCGAGTTTCGACCAGCGATAGGCAATCTTCAACTTGATAATAAAACCGAGAATCGCAAAGGAACCAAAAGGACCGAAAAACAAAAGATTATCAAGTATCCACCAGCGTAAAAGGTCCAGTGCGCGTTCACGTTCAATCGGATTGTCGAGCGACATAGCATTATGCACCATGGTCTCGAGGTTGACATCATACCCCTGGAACTCACGAAGAAAAGGTTCAGATTCGGTCTTGCTGCGCCCTGCCCTTATGCGCGCCACTGTCGAACGTAACTGCGTATCACGGTACACATATTCTTTCACCAGTCTATTGCTGCATTGTTCCGGATGACCCGAGAGAATGAGTTGCGCATCGCGTGTATCCTTTTCCGCCAGAAGATGCTCACACGCATTCAGAAACTCCTCTGGAGAAAAGGGAACCGGCTCGTCGAGAACGAGCATTGGCAGACTGGCAACAAGGTAATGGTACGACACTTACTTTTCGGCCTCCTCACCGCTGAGAATTCCGCGAAGGATTTGCTCGATTCGTGGCTGGAGGTAATTGCATATCTCTTCCATGATTGCGTCATCGGTAAAGTCGTGATAGAACTGTTGGTCTTTGAGGGCTATTCTAAATCCATGAGAAATTTGATCTGACGTATGGATGGTCATACCTTCCTGCAAAAGATTGCGCAGGCGTTCCCTCACAAAACCAGCAAGCACGTTAGCGTCTGCTTCAGCAAGGTAAAGGTCTGACGGTTTTCCGCCCAGATTCTCTTCAAAATAGGATTTGCCTATCGTGATAAGAATTTCTTTGAGGACATCGGGAGTAAGACTTTGTTTGACCGTATCGCCGACGACTTCACGCAGCATTCGTTCAATACCACGTGCCACGGAGATGAGGACGTCTCTGCCGGCTTGTTCTATCTCTTTTTTGCTGCGTTCGCTGAATGACTCCGCTTCTTTTCGGGCGTTTTCTCGAATTTTTTCAGCCTCTGCTTCGGCGTCTCTTATGAGCTGATGCGCCTTCTCCTTTGCTTCTTTTATTATCCGCGCCGCCTCAGCCTCTGCTTTCTCTACGCCGTCTTTATGAATTGCTTCTATCAAATGCTTTAAATCTTCTGCCATCTCTTCGCCCTTACCCTCTCTTTTTTATTAAAAGTCAAAAATGAAAAAAATTTGCCGCCCTGAAAAACCCTTGAGGATATCATGGAAAGTATATCATCAACATTACCCAAAAGTTAATTTTAAAACGTTTCATTCAGGATATTCTATAAAAAAATTTCACAAAATCTTCAAACTTCCTCTTTTTCGGGTTTCCACAAAAAGTTGCGATGACCTTTTTGTCACCACTTGAAGATATTGAACTTCATGGCGCCTATTTTTTCCTTTCACGAAGTATTTCTGTGAGTGGATCAGGTATAGGATGAGGTTTTGATCTCTGCGTATAAATCCATTCATTCAGGTAATGCTCGCACTGCCCGACGATTTCGGGCTCATCGTTGCAAAGATTCTTTGTCTGATATGAATCGTCCACCATATTGTACAGCTCAAGGGGTTGAAAAGGATAGCCAAGGTTGTCGAATGTTCTGATCATCAGGTGGCTTTTGGTGCGAACCACGCGCTGGATTGTATAAAGCCCATGATCCCAGACAAGGTATTCACGTTCTGTATGAGGTTTGCCACGCAACAGGTTGAGAAAGGAGAGACCATCCCAATCTTCGGGAGGGTGAATATTCAGCAATTCGCAAATCGTGGGTGCAAAATCCACGTTATACAACAAAGCGTCGTTGGGAGAGCTGACAGGCTTGATTCCCGGAATCTTTATGATAAGGGGAATTCGATGTATACACTCGTCGGCACAAACATGATCGGAATAAATGCCATGTTCGCCGAACGCATCGCCATGATCGCCTGAAATGATAATCGCGCTGTCGTCAAGTAAACCCTGCCTGTCAAGCTCCTCCAATACCTGAGAAACATGATGATCCGTATAGGCAATGGCGGCGTCATAGCCGGTTATAAGATGTTCAAAGTCTTCCCGTGACGAAATGGAGCCGGGCATAAGTGGAAACGGACTGATATTGTTCTCAAACTGCCCTTGTGCGGTGAACGGTCCGAGGATTGCCTGGTGCTTCTGAATGGTCTCTTCATCGGGAAAGTCCTGTTCAACAGGAATATCTTTAAACCGCTCAGCCCAAGAAGGAGACATCTTATAACAACGATGTACATCCCAATAGTTAACGTATAAGAATAAGTTCTCCTTTGCCGCGTTGTGTTTGAGCCAGGGAAGGAGATGAGCGTTAACCTCCTCCGCGGTCTCGTCGCCGCTCTTAAGATTGGGCGTGTGAAACTCAGTCCAGCCGTACGTAAACCACATGGCGTTGTGTCGGTCGGAGAAGTTGGTGAATGCCACGGTATCATATCCATGGGCTCGAAGGAGGCGCATAAACATTTCATTGTCCGGTTCTGGCCCACCGTAATCGCGTGTCCGAAGAGAGAATCGCACGCCGGCACCGACATTGGATATTACCCCGTTACGAATGCCGAATCTTCCCGATGACCACGCAGTCCTCGATGGTAAACAAGGCGAACTGCTGCAATAGTAATGGTCGAAGCGAGTTCCCTCTTTCGCAATCTCGTTTATGGTAGGCGAGGTTGGACGATTATACCCATAACAACCGAGGTGATCGGGTCGTAAGCAATCGATGTCAAAAAAAATAATCCTCATTTTATCCTCCCCTTTTCATAATGGTGCATTATGGTTTGGATTTCAGACTGCTTCCACACCGAGATGGCTAATGCCGCCTCAATTTGTGTTTTTTCGACGCTGCTCTCTTCTGTCGAAGAATCTCCATAATCATTGCAGGCGCTATGCCATTGTCCAGCAGCTCACACATTTTCTCCATATAGGGCTCAACGTAATGAAAAAATGTTTTATACCCTTCGCAGAGATAATTCAATCTGCCCTGACCGTCGGGTGTAGGGAGAAAACGGTGTTTGGGACATCCGCCGTTACAGGCAAACCTGACATCACAGTCACGGCAGACTGAAGGCAGCTGGGTATATTTATTATTCCCGAACTTTTGCTGTGCAGGAGAGAACGCCATGGACTTAAGGCTTTTGAGCATGATATTACCGAGTCTGTAGTCAGGATAGACGAAATGGTCGCAGGAAAAGACGTCACCGTCATGTTCAACAAGGAGAGTGTCGCCGCATCGTTTCCTGAACACGCACAATGACGCCTCGCCCTCATACCATGCAGCAAGGGCGTTATCAAAAATCTGGACGAATATCCTCCCGACATCGTTGCGAACCCAATGATCGAAGATTGCAACCAAAAAATCGCCGAACTGACTGGCATCAACACTCCAGGGCGTTACTGAAGGTGTATCTGCCATGGTGTCATCAAGATCAGGCGGATGTGCAAGGTCGAGTCCGAGGTCTTGTGATCTACGGTCGGGGTATCTCTCCACAAGCGGGATAAACTGAAAAAAAGCCGTGCCGGTGTGCTTCAGAAAGTTATAGACTTTCAAGGGATACCTCACGTTCTTGTCATTCACTACCGTGAGAGTATTGAACTCGACGTTATATTTACGAAGCGTAGCGAGCCCCTTCGAGACTCTATCGAACGTTGGACGATTGTTTCGATCCAGTCTGTAAATGTCATGCAGATCACGCGGTCCGTCCACGCTCAGTCCAACGAGGAATCTATGTTCCGCAAAAAACGAACCCCACGCATCGTCAAGAAGGGTTCCATTGGTCTGTATGGAATTGGAAATCACTTTTCCGTCGGCATACTTCTTTTGTAACTCGAGAACTTTGCGAAAAAAATCGAGCCCCGCGAGAAGCGGTTCACCACCCTGCCACGCGAAATGGACCATATCTCTGTCCTGGGACGCTATATACTGGCGCACCACTTCCTCGAGAACGTCGTCAGGCATGATAAAATTATGCCTCGCTGGATATAGTTTCTTTTTTTCGAGGTAATAACAATAAGTACACGCCAGGTTACATACAGCACCGACAGGCTTTATCATAATATTAAAATGACGCCGCCCACCATCTTTTCTCAACCTCTCCATAAACGCTATTATCCCTTAGAACATGTTGACGTTCAACCATAGAGTAATGGGACTGATAGGTCGGATTGGACGGATTGGACATATAAAAAGGTGTTGAATGTATCAGACGCCGTGTTCCCTTTCGGGCGATGTCGGCTTTGTTCCTTCTTTTCCTTCAACAACGTTGTTGTAGAACCGTTGTGTCGGATACGCAAAATCAATGTCATCGCATTTGGCGAACTCATCGAGAATTTCTTCCCAGATCTCCTGCTCGGTTCCACGCCGCCGACGCGGTTCGCACAAGTATCGAATAGTTAAAAGTACGCCGGAATCTTTAACAGTCGTGTAGACCGTCGGCGTCAGTTTCGAATAAAAAATCATGAATCTGCGGGCTGCTTCGCGCACCTTTTGTTCCGCAAGCGCACTTCGCGATTCCGCATATTTATATGCCGTATTGAGCAGTATTTCCTTCGCCTTTTTCCAGTTGCTCTCGAACGTAATCAGAATCGGTATTTCATTCCAGATATACTGAAACCCCTTACTGTAGTTGGCGAGCATCTCCGTGAACACCTTCCCATTGGGGATATGAATCACGCGCCCAGTACTTTGATCAGCCTGAACCCAATTTCCGATCTCCATGAGGGTGAACATAAAAATCCGCTGATCTATGACATCGCCGGAATAGGCGCCGATCTGGATGCGGTCGCCGACCTCAAAGGGACGGCGCCATACAATAAATACCCACCCCGCAAGATTGACCAGGGGATCTCTCAATGCAATGGCGATTCCTGCTGACAGGAGACCCAGAAACGTGGTAAGCGACTGGATACCTTCGAACCAGATCCTGCCCACCAACACGAGAGCCAGCGTTGATGCAATGTACGCCGATGTCTTCCGCCAGCGATAGCGTTTACGGAGATCGTCGATTCTGCGAAACGCAAACCAGAGGATTACAAATCGCAACGCTATAATAAAAACTATGGCTGATATCGAGAGCACGAGTTTATCCTGGAACGCGGGACTCAACCCGAGCCGTTCGTCCAGCCACGCTGTTAGTTCACTAAAACTCATTACTTTTCCTCTACTTTTTATGCCTTTACTGCATTCATGAGGAATACAAAATATCAAATCTCATAATAAGGCACATTTGTAAAGCAAAAGGCGTCCGACCTTCGGTAGATTTTCTATTGAAGCAACGCGTAAATTACAGAGCGTGTATCAATTTAAGTTATGTCAAACCCAATTCGATGCAATGTGTGAAATAGATCAGCAGGCATAAACACTTTAGTGGTAGATCAGAGGCCTGATCGATTTAAAAACGAATATGCATCTGTTGGGATATAGACGAAATAGAATGGCAGTCATAAAAACTTATGGCTCTTAACGAAAGACTCGAATTCGCCACCGGCGAATTAACAGCCGAATGCTCCTTAAAGTATATTATTTTTAATAAATTCGCGCCCCCTTCCTGTCTTGAACCATTTCTCGCGTTTCATCGCTTGCGCACGTGTTTCATATTCTTCGGAATAGATAAGTTCCCATGGTCCTTTTCGTCTTTTGGTGTGAAGAGTTAATTCGAAGTTGGGATCATTGTGTTGCTCAAGTCGACGAGTGATGTTGGAGGTTTGACCGATATATGTCTGACCGGTAGTCAAACTTCGTATTATGTATACGAAGTATGGCATATATTTTGGAAGAGTGGCTCCCCGGGCAGGACTCGAATTCGCCACCGGCGAATTAACAGCCAAATGCCCTGCTTTATTGTAATGGCTCCCCGGGCAGGACTCGAATTCGCCACCGGCGAATTAACAGCCGCCCTCTGATATTGAAACTGGCTCCCCGGGCAGGACTCGAACCTGCAACCCTTCGGTTAACAGCCGAATGCTCTGCCAATTGAGCTACCGAGGAGCAAGATATTCTGTTTTACGTAGATTAGATAGAAATTATACCCGCCTTACTATCTCCATCGCAAGTGTAAATTTGATGATCCATCCAAAAGGAACCCGTTTTAATCAAGAACAGATGAAATTTGCGGATAGAATTTTAGCTCCCCCGAGCTGGACTCGAATTCGCCACCGGCGAATTAACAGCCGAATGCTCTGCCAATTGAGCTACCGAGGAGCAATATATAGTATTTGACAATATCCGTTGATGTAAGAATTATATCCGGTGTGCACGCTTGATCTCAGGTGTAAATTTATAGCTAATTCATTTTTGTCTTGCTGTTTAGAGATAGCGTCATCAAATTAACACTTTTTCATACGATGATAAAAGATTGATATTTATTATCTCATGGGAAAACAAAAAATCTGATGATTTCGACACACTTACCATTAAGAGACATGATACGTTGTCCCGTTTGCGGAGCGCTGTTCAGCAACCCCCGTGAGGTTGACGAACCTGAAGGGACGCTGTCATGTTCGTTGTGTTCTGCACATTTCCCTGTCCACGATGGTGTGTTCTACGGACTGATTCCTACGGTTCAGCCGGAAAAGGAAATCCGTGTTCTGCTCGACCGTCATCTTTTCTGGCAGAATATGACCGAAGGCACACTCGAAGCAGAGTTCAGGCACGTCATCGACCTTGCGCGAGAAGAGGCGCGGACATCGTTCAAGGACAGTCTTGAAAAGGCATGCAAGTCCATTATGTTTTCCCAAAATCCCACCGTGTTGGTTTCAGGAAGCGGTGCGCGCGAGGTGGGCGTCTGGATGGCGGAAAAAGGCGCTCGCACGGTTGTGCTGGATTATTATCCACAAGAACTGCTGACCTCCGATGCCAACTATCTTGAAGTCGATAGTGCAAACGCAATGAGTGAAAATCTAAGGTATGTTGTCGCGTTTCCCTGGCGGTTACCGTTTTCGAACGAACAGTTCGATGTGGTGCTGCATCTCTATTCAACCCCTTGCCCTATACCGTTTCAAAGGCTTACATCGGAATTAATACGCGTCTTAAAGAGAAAAGGGAAGTTTATTCTTTTTTGGGGACAAGAAGCGAGTCAACCAATGCCCCGTGGCGACGAGAAACACGGTTTTCTGGTAGAGCCACGGACCTACAATCCGACGCGTAATCCGGGCAAGTCAGCGGCTAATTTTTCCCTGATATGGGGAGGGCTATCTCAAATTCATACCTTCGAATCTACGCTATCCCCTGATGAAAAAGAGATAGTGGAAGATGACTCAGGGGACGAAAATTGGACATCACCACCACCACGAACGTTACGCGCCATCACTTTCGAAGGAATCAAGCGAAAAAAATCGCGTGCTCATCCTCCACAAAAGAATCGACACATAGAAGATTTCCCCGAGGAAGTGCGCCTCTTCCCACATCATCTGGCAAAATGGCAGGAGGAATCTCTTTTCAAATATCTCGACGACACCTTTCGCGACTTTGTCCCCGAACGCAATCTGTCCGAGCGTATTGATTGCGGCAAGAACTTGGGATTCTGGAACCAGCTTGGATGGCGACACGTAGAAAATATAGGAACCGAAATGGCGCGCTACCCCTTCAGCCACTCTTTCTGTTTTCTTAAAGGAAACCCGGACGCACAAACCATCAAAATCTTTCTCTTCGGAATACCGCGAAGGGTAAGCAAACGCTACAAAATGCACGTCGAAATCAATGGTACACCACTTGAACTCGATAACCCCATCATCCCCGGCTGGCAAACCCGCACTATTGACATTTCATCTATCGACAACAAGGCACTGCTCGAGGTTCATTTTCACCAGGAACATATGTTCCGCCTGAGTGAAAGTTTCGCGATCTTCGATTATCGTTCTCTTGGTGTGGGAATCAAGAGAATCACCGTAGAATAACATGCAGGCCTATATGTATTGGAAAACGTAATCGAGTTAACATGCTGAAGAAGCCTGTTCTGCTATGCTCTCACCTTTCTCAAGGACCGCTTGAACCCGCTGCTCAAATAAGTCTCCTCTTGATACTCCCCGGCATCTTCATATATGCTATCTCGCATCAATTTAGAAAGGTTCAGGAATGAAAGCAGCCGTAATAGGACTCGGGTATGTAGGATTGCCTCTGGCGGTAGAAATCGCCCGGGCAGGCATCGACGTCATAGGAATAGACGTTGATGAAGAGAAAATCCAGAGCATTAAGCGTGGTGAGTCATATATAAAAGATGTCCCGACGATTACACTTGCAAAATTTGTGAATAAGAAAAAGATAGAAGCAACCGGGGACTTCAGCCGTATCAAGGACGTCTCAGCCATGAGCATCTGCGTTCCCACACCACTCAGCAAGATGAAGGATCCCGACATATCATTCATCGTGGACGCAGTTGACAAACTTACACCCCATCTCAAAAAGGGGCACATAATCGTGCTCGAGAGCACGACCTTCCCCGGCACTACCGAAGAGATCGTCCTGCCTGCCTTAGCAGAGAGCGGATTGCAGGTAGGTAAAGACTTTTATCTCGCCTTTTCTCCCGAACGTGTTGATCCGGGCAATAAAAAATACACCACGCATAATATCCCAAAGGTCGTAGGCGGTGTCACCTCTCAATGTACCAAAAAGGTGACCACATATTACAAAAAAATCTTCGAGAAGGTTCATCCCGTTTCCAGCAGCCGTGTTGCTGAGATGGTTAAGCTCCTGGAAAACACCTTCAGGAGTGTGAACATTGCACTCGTAAATGAGTTTGCCCTGATGTGCGACCGTCTGGAGCTCGACGTCTGGGAGATCATCGATGCAGCCGCGACAAAGCCGTTCGGCTTCATGAGTTTTTATCCTGGTCCCGGTCTCGGTGGGCATTGTATTCCGATTGATCCGTTTTATCTCTCGTGGAAACTACGAAGCGTTAATTATCATGCGCAATTTATCGACCTCGCCAGTGATATCAATACCTTCATGCCTCAGTTTGTGGTGAACAAGGTTCGCAGCATCCTCAACTCGCGTGGAAAGCCCATGAAAGACTCGTTGATTTATGTCCTGGGCGTCGCATACAAAAAAGATATTTCCGACGCAAGGGAATCACCCGCCATGGAGGTGATGAGACTTCTTCGTGCAGAAGAAGCGCGGATTGCGTATCACGATCCTTTCATCCCGCGCATTGACTATGAAGATATTCATTTGAAAAGAACAGAACTAACTAAAAATGCGTTGCGACGCGCTGATTGCACGATCATTATTACTGATCACAGCAGCTACGACTATCAATTCATCTGCGATAACGCCCGGATGGTATTTGACTCACGAAACGCCACAAAATCTATCACATCGAAGACGCCGATTTACAAGTTGTAATTGCTGACGGTGTTAATTGGATAGCATTATGGCAGACTTATATCAATCACCTCAAGGGGTAGAGTTATATATTTTCTCAAGTGATTTACCACATCCCGCACCTCACACTCACCCCAATAAAGTAAATGAGCGCCACAGGAGCAATCCGATGAACCGAACTCCTTTACGGGTATCGAAACACCTTCACGCTGCAACAAGAAGCGATTGATCCGACACTCGAGTCTTTCATCTGTCGGGATAACGATTACGTGCTTCACCATGCTTCTCTCGACCAAGAAATCGATATGCCAGTGTTTTCTCTTTTCCCGACGAAGATGACGGGTAATTCTTTTTCTTAACCCCCCGAGTGCGCTACCGGTATACGTATAAAACCCGGTCGGGAAACTAAAGCGCCCCAATTTTCCTATACGGAGATCGAGACGCGCTGATACTTTGATTATAAGAATATAGATACCTTTTTGTTCAGGTATATACATAACGCCCTACATTTAAAAATAAGAAATGGTAAGAAATCGAAATCTCTTTTACCTTCTTTTTATTCTAAAACTCAACATTGACTTTGCATCACACCTCCTTCACTATGATTGTCTATAAGAGAATGGGAGGCATGAATTTTTTTTCAAGGAAGGATTTGCTATATGAAAAGTATTCCAGTTCTAACGGTCCAGGGGAACTCCATCGCCGAGGCATGGGAGAAATCGCTTCTGGAACTTTACGAAAAGGGCTGCCGCTTGAAAACGGAGTACGATAAATCCGGGGATGAACCAAGTATCGATGCCACCATGTGTATTACTACTGAGAATCCGTCGGGAGAACCTCGTATTCATCGGTGTTTCCCGAGCTCGCTCGAATTTCTCGAGGAGTATCGAATGGAAGTTGTCGAGGGAATAAAAGACCACTGGATACGTGACCCGAATAATCCCGAGGATACCCGCTGGGAATATACATATCATGAACGGCTTTTTTCTTATTCATATTGTAAACCCGCAGGCGATATGGAACGAATCGACCAGATTGAATATATCGCGGAAAAACTTTCACGTTCACCGCATTCGCGCCGCGCACAGGCAATTACATGGAAGGTCTGGGAAGATATCAATATAGACGACCCCGCCTGCCTCCAGTCGATATGGTGTAGAACAATCCCCGACGAAAACGATCAATGGTGGCTGAACATGAACGTCCGAATGCGCTCGAACGACGCCTATGAAGCCGCATTCATGAACATGTTTGCCTTTGTGTCCCTCCAGGAAAAGATTGCCGAACGAATAAGCGAGCTGAGCGGTAAAAAAGTCCTCCTCGCTCGCTATGTACACGTGGCTGATTCGTACCACATCTATGGGAAACGAATTCCTGACTTCGAACAACGTTTTCTTCGCGCGGTAAAAGATCGAACGTTCGAGGAACGCACGTGGACAATGGAGTTTGCCAACGACTTTTTCACGACTGCCCGTCCTCAGATCATAGATAAAGTAAATCGTGAAACAAAAAAATTCAGATTCTTATGAGAACCTCCTGAGAGTATCTTTCGAGAAAGGCAATTAAAAAAGGGCGTGATACATGGATGTTACACCTTTATATATTTTAACCACATCCCTGTCGTTGTTGCATCCAGAGCTGCACAAAAAAAATCCCTGCACACTGCGAGCACATGGCTTTTTTGAATTTCAGTCGTGCTAACTTTTATGGGAGAAACGGTAAAAAGAGTAATTCTGAAAAAGTCGAATCATATTAGTGTTAGATATAAGTAGTAAGAAGACATATATACTAAGCCCTGAAGAGAGAATGCGGCGGTGGAGAGGAGAGAGCCTCCTCTCCACCATATGGCGCGTGCTGAGACGAGAGGGGAGAGTGTAAAATACTTTTCTGTTTCGTTTCGCTCAACCTATACATTGCTTCCTTTTTTAATAGGAGATGCTCATTGTCTTACTTTTTAGCTCAAGATATCATGTCGGCAATTGGTCAATTGTCGCTTGTTCTCTTGAGCCGCCTTCTTGATCAACTTCAACTATCCCCTATTGAACGTACATTACGATAAAGATGACGGTGAATGCCACAGGTGTTGCGCATAATAACATACATTTGCCCGGGATAATCTCTCCGTTTTAATGGCAATGGAGACCATAGACGAACTATCATGAAACAAGAGCGAGAGAGAGAAAGAATTTAACCATGGCTCGCAACACCTTATCTTTTCAAAGAGCGTGATTACCTTTAACAGACCACCTATACCCGTAAAATAACATGTTATAATACTGGTACAATATATAAAATGATGATAGTCTCAGAAAGTAGCCTGTTGTCAACAAAAATGTTCCCGTTTTGGAATACTTTTTTGCGGAATCGATAAATTGGGAAAGAAAAAACACAACACGCAATAGCTGAGACCGTTGACGTTATTCCACACCTAACCAGTACCCGAGACCGCGCCGGGTGTGAATGAGTTTCGTGTCGAATCCTTTGTCTATTTTCCGCCGGAGGTAGCCGATGTATACGTCGACGACGTTGGAAGTGGCTTCGGAGCGAAAATCATAGACGTGTTCCCAGATTTCGGTACGCGTAATGACGTCGCCTCGACGGAACGCCATATATTCGAGAAGGGCATACTCGCGCGGGGTGAGTTCAATAGTTTTCCCGCCTCGTTTTACCTGTTTTGCGCTGGTATCTATCTCGAGGTCTTCAATGGAGATGAGGGGATTCTTTTTCCGATACGACCGCCTGACCAGCGCCCTGACCCGTGCGAGGAGTTCTTCAAAGGCAAAGGGTTTTATCAGGTAGTCATCCGCACCCATGTCGAGTCCTTTAACACGGTCGTCTACGGTATCGCGTGCCGTAAGGATAAGAATGGGTGTAAGATTTTCGTTTTTTCGCAAGGTGGTCAGGATATCCCACCCGTCCATTTTCGGCAACATCAGGTCAAGAACAATAACGTCATATTCGTTGGATTCAGCGTACCAGAGTCCTTCTTCGCCGTCGCCCGTAGCATCGACCGCGAAACCCGACTCTTTGAGTCCCTGTGCCAGGGCTTTTCGTAATGGAGCGTAATCTTCAACGATGAGAACGCGCATCGGATTATCCTGTTCCTCTGATGAGTGTATAGTACAAGGTCTCGATTTCAGAGACAAACCGTTCCGGAGTAAAGAACTCCTTACACTTTTTCAAACCGTGTTGGGCGAATTGAGTGCGTAAGTCGGTAGAATTAATAAACCGAAGCACCGCATCGGCAAGTTCTTTTATATTGCCCGGTTCCACAAGAAACGCGGTTTCGTCGTGGGTAACGAGTTCGGGGATGCCGCCAACGGCAGAGGCGACAACGGGTACACCGGAGGCCATATATTCGAGTGTAATTCTGCTGGACGCTTCAGAGCCGAGCGATGCGACCACGCCAATATCAAGCGAGGCAAGAAGTTCAGGTATACGCTCTGATTCGTCGATAATGACCACAGATTGGCTGATACCGAGTTGGTGAGCAATGCGTTCAAATTTTGGTTTCTTTCTCCGAGCGCCACGCCCCGCCAGAAGAAACTTCACCTTTCCATTCAAATCCGTGGTATGCAGAATCCTTTGTGCCGCCTGCAGGAACTGCATCTGTCCTTTTATGCCCTGGAATCGTGCCACAAGACCGACGAGAAGTTCATCGGAGCCGACACCCCACTGCTCACGAAGTTTTTCGTTTCTCTTTTCCGGGTTGAACATGGCAGTATCCACCGCGGCATAAATCACCGGCGTATGTTCCATTGTGAAATAGTCGGTAAGCGACCCAAGACTTTCACGCGCCTTGTTACTCACGCTGATTACGGCATCCGTGTTCTTCTTGTAGAGCCATTGATTGAAGATATGCTGTTTGAGTGGAATGACGACATGGCGGGTGCGGACGAGTGGCGGGGCGTTTCTTAACGCGCTCAATCCCGCCGCCGCTAACCAATGTTCCTTTCCACGATGAACGTGAACGATATCAATATGTTCACGGGTGACGATACGCCTGATGGTAAGGGCATCGGTGACGTCATGAACGATATGAAATCTGCTGGAAAAATGCAGCGGTATAAGAGTGCAATAGTCGACGTCGCGTGCCCGTTTCTCGAGCTCCCATCCCCGGCGGCATACAAGCCATACCCGATGTCCTCGCTCCTTGAACTCGCGACACAACATCATAGTATGTGCCGCCTCACCGATCCATTTTCTGCTGCTGTTCGCGATAAGAATGTTCAACGGTTTATGAGGCATCGACGTGTTCATGGCTTTTTCAGATTATACTTCTGAATCTTTCTCCATAGAGTAGTTCGATGAATACCCAGTGCGCGTGCGGTTTGTGCTATATTCCAATCGTTCTTCTCGAGTTCTGCTTTAATAAAAACAGACTCGACTTGTTTCAAGGGCTCTTCCTCTAATTTCGGGGAATCACCCGGTTGAAACGCACGGTTGCTAAGAAAATCCGGCAGGTGTTCGGTCTGAATTCGTCCACCCTGGCAGAGAACCATTGCGTGTTCCAGAATATTTTCGAGTTCCCTGATATTTCCCGGAAAGTCGTGTCTCATGAGGATTGCCATCACCTCATTGCTGACTCCGCTGACATGCTTCTCCATCTTCATATTCAATTTTTTGATAATATGGTCAACCAGCAGCGGAATATCCTCGCTTCGTTCTTTAAGAGAGGGCAGGGTAAGCGAGATGACGTTAAGCCGGTAAAATAAATCCTGGCGGAATGTACCTTGACGTATCAACTGATTAAGGTCCTGGTGCGTAGCGGCGAGGGTACGGACATTGCTTTTATGTAGAGCAGTGCTCCCGAGTGGAGAGTATTCGTTGGTTTCCAGGAATCTGAGCAATTTGACCTGAAACGCGGGAGAGGTGTCGCCGATTTCGTCGAGAAAGAGCGTGCCGCCGTCCGCTGCCGCAATCTTGCCGGGTTTATCTTTATCCGCTCCTGTAAAGGCGCCCTTCATATACCCGAATAGTTCGGATTCGAGCAATGAATCGGGTAATGCACCGCAATTAATAGGAAGGAACGGTTTTTTTCGACGCGGACTCAAGTTGTGAATCGCACGGGCGAAAAGCTCCTTGCCTGACCCGCTCGGTCCCTGGATAAGGACAGTCGAGGAGCTTTCCGAAATATCGGGCAGAATAGAGAAGAGCCGCAAAATCTGGTGACTCTTGCTTATAATATCCTCGAAGGTGTAGCGGGCATCTATTTCTTTCCGAAGTTCCTCGAGCTGGCTGAGGTCGCGGAAGGTTTCTACGCCACCCACCATCTCACCTTCTTTGTTCTTGAGCAAGGCGGTGGAAATGGCGAGCGGGATTGTTCTCCCTTCGCGGTTAACGACGTCAATATGCTTATCGACAATGGGCGAACCGGTTTCCATAGTCTGGCGAAGCGCACAACGGTCGGGGCAAATGCTTGCACGGAACACACTCCGGCAGGGTTTACCGATAGCCTCTTCACGTGTGAATCCAAGGATATTCTCAGCCGCCCGGTTGATGGACGTGATCCTGAAATTCTTGTCAATGGTGAAGACGCCATCGGCGACGGAATCGAGAATGATTTCCAGAAAATCCTGCTGAGATGTGTCTGTTATCGGCCGTTTTTTATCTTTTTTTCGTGCCATTTGAATACTTGATAAACTTAACGCCTATTATATCCCGGTAAGCAAACACAGGTCAAAGTATTCAAGAGCCCCAGATGAAGAAGAGGAGTCATTCGCGAAATTGGGAGAAGGGCTCCATACAAAACTCAGCAGGACATTGCGAATCTTCTTTACCCCAAAAGATTAGCCTTTGAGCTGGATGTTGAGACACTATCAGGACGCTTTCAAAACTTGTTGCCCCAGCGAAAAAAAATGTAGGATAAGCCTCACCCCTTATCACTACAATCATACTCGCACTCGCACGCCTGAGCGTGCGCACTATCGCTATCGCTATCGTGTTTTTTTAAAAATTTCATTCAGGCCCGAACGACCCCCGGCAACAGTTCAAAACGAAAATCATTCCTGTGACCGAATACGTTGCATGTAGTAGTTTTTTTTCTTTTACGCATAAACCTTCGATATTATCAAAACCTATCTTTAACGCAGAGGACACAAAGGGATACTGAGAACGCAGAGTTTTTTATCTCTGAATGTGGTTCTCTGCGAACCCGTCGTGCGGTTCTCTCTGCGAATTCTGCGTTGAATTAGGTATAAAGAAAATTCCGCCTATATCCACGGATTTTCAATTATTGCTGTCCCTATCCCTATCCCTATCGCTTCGCACGCCTGAGCGTGCGCGCACGCGGATGAGTGCGAGTGCGAGTACGAGTGCGAGAAGACTGTAGTCGGAGATTCGCCGTCGCGGATGAGAGATAGGCTATCCGTGAAATCGTTTTAGACTGCACAGGCGCGTCTACGCCTTGTATCGGCTTGAGACCTCACGCCATTCTCGCGAAGCGCTTGAAGAAGCGTATTCTGCTTCACTTACTCCCTATAGCAAACCATTCCAAAACGGTTCTATCCTTTTTTATTGATTGTAACCACGTTCCTGAACTAATAAGATGTCTATTATACATGAATACATTCTTGCATAATTTTCTCTGGTGCTTCATTCCCATTTTTGTTGCAATCGATGTAATGGGTCTGATCCCTCTGTATGTAACGATGGTGCATGATTTTACGCGAGAGCAACGCCGGAAGATCATCGTTCATTCACTCGTAACCGCTTTTGCCGTAAGTATTATCTTCATCGTCCTTGGTAATGAAATCTTCCGTATCCTCTCGATAACGGTTGCGGACTTTCAGATAGCGGGAGGAATCGTGTTGCTGGTGCTGGGGATACTCGACCTTGTAACGGATGAGAAGAAACGTCGTCATCCTGCAGAAACCATGGGTGTGGTGCCCCTGGGTGTTCCCCTCATTGTCGGTCCCGCGGTATTATCCATCTCATTGTTATTACTTCAACAATATGGATTGCGTATAACTATCATTGCCCTGATTGCCAACTTTATCATCGTGGCGTTTGCATTTATCTATTCAATGACACTTCTGCGGGTACTCGGCAGGGGCGGAACAATGGCGGTGAGTAAGATTTTCACCTTGCTCCTGGTTGCCATCGCTGTCCGGATGATCCGCTCAGGCATTATAAAATCTTTGTCCTGATTTCGAGGGTTTCCCATGATTCGAACAATCGATGAAAGAGATATTAAAGAGATTACAGAGGTGTGCAGGAAAGGGATGGAGTTCGACAGGTTTACGGAAGACCTTGTCTGGGAGAAAACTATTGCTGCACGAGATTTTAATCCGCAATTGGGTCTTGTCTACGAAGAGGAGGGGAAGGTAGTAGGCTTTGCGCAATCGGCTATGGGAAAGAGAAACAACCAGCCACATGGCTGGATCAGGTTATTGGTGGTAAACCCGGCATATCGCCGGCAAGGCGTAGGTAGGAGTCTTATCGAGGAGAGCGAGCAAAGACTTGGGTCTCTCGGCGTTTCCGCGGTCTCCATTATGGACTCGGTCCCCAATTATCTTACACCGGGATTGGATTTCCGTTATACGCCAGGCTATTGTTTTCTTGAGAAACAAGGATATGAACGAATAGGATATAACATAGACCTGATCTGCGATGTGTTACCGGATAAATATCACGTTGACGACGCTATTGCCCGCCTGGACAAAGAGGGATTCATCATAAAGCGTGCGGCAAAGAACGAGCGTGGAAAAGTCATGGATTTTATCCGAAAAGATTTCACATCCTGGGAAGCCGAAGTGAGTGAGGCATTTTATAACGAACCAATTAGCCTGCATATATGCATTTATGAAAAAAAAGTTGTGGGTTTCTCTGCCTATGACACAAACAATAAGGGTACAGGATGGTTTGGCCCAATGGGTGTTACACCGGTGACACGCGGCAAGGGCATAGGCGGGATTTTGTGCCAATTATGTTTGAGAGATATCGCCATGCAAGGGCATCGTACAAGCGTTATACCTTGGGTTGGTCCTGTCTATTTTTATTCACGCGTATGCGACGCCCGGCTTGACCGAATCTTCTGGGTATGGCACAAAAAATTAAACAAGAGGAGTAGTCTCTGATGCCAAAGGATTACGATCGTCAATTACGTGCAAACGAATTTTCGCAAATTATCAAGGTTCACAACGACGCCCTTGAACGTATCCAGCGATTCAGAGAAGCCTATCCTTATCTAATGGCACCGAACGTCTTTGAAACGCTGGAACACAACGTCAAGGAGAACGTCCAGATAATGTATCGGGAGCTTCAAAACATCCATCGCAAAGAAGGTCCCCATTATGAGAAAAAATACGTGTGTAAACGATGTCATCGTGTTTTTATGACATCGCTTCAGGACGGACTCTGCGATGAATGCCGTGCTCAATTAGGTAAAGAATGATCAATCTGCCCAGATGGAAGATAAACAGGCTTGTGCTGATATGCCTCGATGCACTGTTCATTACGCTCTCGTTGGGGCTCGCTTACGAGTTGAGGTTCGACTTCAAGGTCCTGCCCGTATACAGGACTCAGTTCATTCATCTTATCCCATTTGTCATCCTCTTGCGGATAACGCTTTTCTGGATATTTAACCTGTACCGCGGGATTCTGCGCTACGCCAGTATGAGCGAGTTGATCGCCATCGGCTTCTCCATTACGCTCGGAACCACTATCATCGCACTTTTTAATATCCTGACTCGTTACATTCCGTATCTGGACGGCTTTCCCTTGAACGACCAGGGGACCTATCTTTTACGGATACCCTGGAGTGTCGTCATAATCGACGCAGCGCTCTCGATACTCCTTATTGGTGGCGCGCGTTTTTCCCGACGCATCATCCTGACTGCGGGGCAACGTCCGTGGCAAGGAGCGAGGCGCGTGCTTGTTGTAGGCGCGGGCGACCTTGGTGAATCGGTTGCACGTGAAATGTTGAAATCGCCCGAACGCGGGCTCCGACCTGTCGCCTTTATCGACGACGATCCCACCAAAACCGGTCGGCGTATCCACAATATCGAAGTTGCGGGTCAGGTGAAAGATATTCATCGGATAGTTGATCAGTTCAATATCGATGATGTCATCATCGCCTTTCCCAATCCCACGCCCAAAAAGGTCCAGGAGATAGTTGAGGAATGCAAAAAGACGACGGTTCACTTCAAGATAGTCCCCAGTATGCACGACGTAGTTGAGGGACGAGTAGCCATAAGCCAGCTCAGGCCCGTAGACGTCGAGGATCTGTTAGGGCGAGAAGCCATACGGCTGGAGCTGCCTCCTGAAAAGAATTACATACAAGGACAAAGCGTTCTTATCACGGGCGCAGGGGGGTCGATTGGAAGCGAGATCTGTCGGCAAATAATGAATTATAATCCATCACGCTTAATCCTCTTCGGGAAGGGCGAGAACAGCATATACGAGATCGCCGCAGAATTGGGGTTCCGTTATAAACCGAACCATATTCACCCCGTAATCGGCGACATTCGCGATGCGGGCAAAATGGAACGCGTGTTCAGCACGTACAAGCCTGATATTATTTTTCATGCTGCGGCGCATAAACACGTCCCCTTCATGGAAATGGACCCTGAAGAGGCGATAAAAAACAACGTCCTGGGCACCTACGAGGTTGCCCGTTGTGCCCATGAATATCACACCAACCTTTTTGTGCTCATATCCACGGATAAAGCAGTCAGACCCACATCCATCATGGGCGCATCAAAGAGACTTGCCGAGATGATAGTGTTCAGCCTCGGGCAAAAGTCCGCTACGACCTTTATTGCGGTCAGATTCGGTAACGTGCTTGGCAGCCGGGGTTCAGTGGTACCGCTTTTCAAACGTCAGATAGAACGCGGCGGTCCCATAACCGTAACTCATCCTGATGTTGAACGCTATTTCATGACCGTACCGGAAGCGGTCAGCCTTGTCATACAGAGCGGCGCATTCAAAGACACTGCGCAATTGTTCGTACTGGATATGGGAAATCCGGTGAAGATAGTGGAACTTGCCCATCAACTAATCACGCTTTACGGCTACAAACCGGAAGAAGATATTGAGATTCAATTCATCGGAATGCGCCCGGGTGAGAAAATCACCGAGGAGTTGCTCACCCAGCAGGAAGGATTGGTCAAGACGGATGTAGGTAAGATATTCGCCGCGAATCCGGAAATCCTGCCATGGGATACCGTAAAGTCCTATATGGATAAATTGTTGGAAGCCGCCCGGAGAGGCGATCACAAGGCTATCCGGGAAATGTTGAAGGAAATCGTCCCTGATTATAACCCTGTGTGATTGCTTATAAATATGGCGTATAATAATGAACCAGGACACCCTTTTCATATCCCGGCTCAGCCGAAAATCCAAAATTGTCGTTATCGCAAAGGTATTCAATTTCCTCGGTCTTTTCGGCGCAGTGGTTATCCTTGCACGACTCTTCTCACCTGAGTTGTTCGGTCGTTACCAGCAGTGCTGGCTTTTAATCAATACGGTGGTGCCTATCCTGATACTCGGCGCACCGCACGGATTGAATTACCTGCTTCCCCGAGCGGACAACAATCGTGAGCGTGCCCTTTACTGCTGGCGGTTTTATCTTCTCATCAGTGCAGCTGGGCTGATTTTCTTTGTCACACTCTCTTTCTTCCCGCGATTACCCGCTTTGCTGCTTGGAAATTTTAGATTGGTACCCCTGGTCAGACCGGTGGCGCTTTTTATCCTCTTGTTGCTCCCCTCATATTGTCTCGAATCGCTTCTCATTATTAATGAACGACCGTGGTTCCTTCTCATAGTCAACGCCGTCTATGCCGTTTTTTTCCTCTTAATACACCTAATTTCTGCAATGTGGGGGTCGCTCGAACAGATTTTTATGTTGCTCGCGTTCCTGGCATTCGTCAGAACCGTGCTTACTTTCACCCTCACATACCGCATCTATGGCGCTGTAGGAAACCTCAAAGAGGCGCTCCACCTGCCTTCACTGAAAACCCTAACGCTGTATGCAGGAACTCTAAGTGCAATAGGAGTCGTTGACGTCGTTACGGTTCAGATCGATAAATATCTCGTTGCCTGGTTCTACAAAGGACAGGAACACATATTCGCCGTGTACTCATTGGGAGCCTTTGAAATCCCTCTCGTTGGAATTGTTCTTGCCGCGGTGAGCGCCGTCATTATGCCGGAATTCTCACGACTGGTACGCGAAAACAAGTCAGCCCAAACTATCACGCTACTCAAGGCAACCGTTGAACGTGTGAACTTAATTCTCATGCCATTGTTTGTATTTCTGCTTTCTTGCGGGTTTGTGCTGATTCCATTTCTCTTCGGCGAAGAATATCGTCCCTCCGTGATGGTGTTCTCGATCTACCTGTTCCTGATGCCCGGTAGAGTACTCCTTAACCATCCACTCCTTATCGCCGCGGGACTTCAGAGGTTCGCCCTCTATGGACGCGTAATCGACCTTGTGCTGAACATCTTGCTTGCCCTGTTGCTTTTGCCTCTACTCGGCTATCTTGCACCCGCGGTATCGACCGTTATCGCTACATACGGTCACAAGTGGTTTCAAATAATTATTATCAAGAGATTTCTGTCGATATCGTGGCGGGAGCTTTATCCATGGAGCCGTCTGTTCTCCTGGTTCGGGATTCTCATCGTTTTTGCTGTTGTCGAGGTGTTAGTTATAAATTTAGTGGTGTCACCGGCGATTCTGAGTCTCGCCCTCAGCAGCGTCCTTTTTGGATTAAGTGTGCTCATACTTTACAGAAAGTGGTATCGCCGATAAGGAAGTATGGACGAAAAAGCCGTATATTGCGATTTTCATCCGGGAATCGAGGCACGATGGTATTGCACAGACTGCGGTCATTACCTGTGTGACGAGTGTGTCGAGAGCCGTCGTTTAAGCCGCCGATTTACCGCACGAATCCATGCCGACCCTCGATGTCGGGGGAGGTGTATTCCTGTCGATCAGGCGCTCAAAACCGCTGCGCAATATAGAGACAGGAAATTGCCGGAAGAACACATAGAAGGCAAAGAGGCGACGACTCCTTCTTTCTACCTCTGGCGTCGAATTATGGGACAGAGTGCCGTTGCCGGCGCATTCTTGATTGTATACCTCTCCAAACCCCTCCTTTTACCTCTTTCCGATTTTCTCTACTTCATATTGATAGGTATGCTGCTTTACGGACTATGGTCGTGCAAAATGTGGGCGGCAAAGGTGACTTTGTGGGTTCTACTCTTTCAGACATTCTGCCTTGCCATCCAGGCCCGCGGCACGGACGAGGTGCATTTCTTTTTCTCTTGGTCCCCGGCTTTCATAGCAAGTGCACTATGCCTGACCCTTTTTACCATTGCATTGCACGAGTTCCATAAGACATAATACATGATTAAATGAGAAAGAATGGATGTTACTATGAACGTTGATTTATCGAAAATGCTCGACGAATCGCGAATCGTTGACCTTGAAGCAGAGGATAAAGAAGGTGCGTTACACGAGCTTATAGAGGTGATATGTACTTCGCCTCTTATCACAGATAAAGAAGAGTTTACGCAGGCGATATTTAAACGCGAGCAAATTATATCAACAGGTGTGGGTATCGGGGTTGCTGTTCCACACGTTAAAATTCCAGAAGTAAAAGATTTTGTGGCTGCGATAGGTCGTTCTTTCAAAGGAATTGATTTCGAGTCTCTGGATGATGAGCCGGTGCATATTGTTGTCATGATCGGCGCTTCCGATAAGCAGGCGGGAGAGTTTCTGAAAGTGCTTGCCGCAGTGGTGCTCAAACTAAAGGACAAGGAGTTCCGTCGTGCGGTCATGCTTGCTCGCTCACCCCGGGAGATCAAGAATCTCTTTTCTAAAGAAGAAGTTCATAAATAACATGCAATTTTAATTTCGGAGCATTTTTTCAGACCATGAAACTTGCCGAGCTTCTAAATGAAAACCGTATAATTATCGAGTT
Source organism: uncultured Candidatus Sumerlaeota bacterium (assembly GCA_964608095.1). Taxonomy (GTDB): domain Bacteria; phylum Sumerlaeota; class Sumerlaeia; order MWCT01; family JAGHBZ01; genus CAZSMK01. Next base: position 83,952 of record CAZSMK010000044.1, read on the forward strand.
GAACGTTGATAATATACACGATGCAGTGGCCGAGATGGTCTTGAGGCTCAAGGACGATCTAAGGACCGAAAAATACGACGACCTGGTCAAAACCCTCGCAGACCAGGAACAGAAACAACCCACCATGATAGACGCATCAATCTGGCTCCCGCACTTACGTGAACCCCGTGTCATTGCGCCGTGTGTGTGCCTGGCGACATCGGAGAATGGCATTCCGCTGGGTAAAAACGCATCTTCACAGGGACCGGCTAAACTCATCTTTCTCGTCCTGACACCCGCAATCGAGAACACCCGAATGCTCCAGACACTTGCAGGGATTGCACGCCTATGCAGCAACCGCGATACCGTCGACGCCTTGATGCATATAAAATCGGCACAGCGCGCCTTGCGCTTGATCGCCGAAACGGGCATCGAGGTGCGTAAATCTATCGTTGTCCGCGACATTATGGAGACCGATTTTCTCACACTCGATGAAAAGATGAATCTTCGCCAGGCAACCGACGTACTGGTCTCCTCACGCCTGAACGCTTGTCCCGTGGTTACCAAAGACATGGAATTGCTGGGCGATTTGTCATTACGGGATCTCATACGCCTTGGATTGCCCGAATATATCAACATGCTCGAAGACCTTACCTTCGTTGAATCCCTTGAACCCTTCGAAAACTTTCTACGGCAGGAACGACACCTTTACGTTGAGCAGGTGTATTCCTCGGACGTAATCACCACCGGCGCGGACAATATTATAGTTGAAGCGGCATACAGACTTATCTCAAAGAACAAAGATCAGATCTACGTGATTCAAGACGACAAGTTGATCGGCGTACTGCCAATATCGTCTATCGTTAAAAAAATCTTCCTCCTTTAAACCCTGCGGGCGGTATGCCCAAAAGACCGATGTATCCATGCCGGGCAACTAACGTGCAATTCAGGTAAGGAAACCCTCTTTATGGATTGCTCAAAGAGTATATCATCTATAAATACAGAGGCTTTGCGCTAAAGGGAGAAGAGGGCGTAAGGTTTTTACCCACGAATTTTTCCCCAAAGAGTATTTTTTTAATTCTGAAACTTTTCTCCGCCTGCTACGTCATATATATAGAGGAACTTTCCTTTATTATGTGTGTGGTAGAACATTGTAAAAGAAGTTTTTTTTTGAACGTCAAACTTTTTTGAAAAAAATGCGTCATATTAAGAAAGCCGGGGGTGACGCAGATAGATGCTGTTGAGGGGGGTGTTTCTCCAGAGGATTGTTCCCCCTGAAAAAGACGTAATTTTGTTCGTTCCATGTCTCCTTCTTAAAAGGAGACTTTCGACATAGACCTTTCGACCTTCTCTTATGATGCTTTTGCCCTGAGGGGGCAAGAGGATTTGGGGGGTAACCCATTCACCCCGGGGAAACGAATTCTCCGGGGTTCTTTTTTTTACCCTTCGACTACGACTTCCATAGCGCGCAATCGCAAAGCGCTCGTGAAATCATTTCACGCGCACTCCACAACGGCTGTTCTGTGTTCTTCTGGTTCTGAACTGGAAATCTTTCGGCATACCTGTGTGGAGTGAGGGCGCTCTGCGACCCGCCGCGGCGCGTTTTCGACCCGTATTTCTTTACCATATAATGATAATTGTCTTGCTTTGCTGCCCGGGGTCGTTCGGGCCGAACGACCCTACTCCGCATAAAAATAGATTAGTGTAGATAAGTGAAAATCCGTGGTTTGATTATAGTTTTTTTTGGTAACAACATTATACGACCACGATTGCGAGGGCGCGTACGAGAACTGTTAAAAAAAGATATGAGGAAAATTTTTATTCGTGCTATTCGTGTAATTCGTTGTTAAAGAAAGAAGGGATTTTAAGTGGTAAAGAAATTAGTGGAGATAAGTGAAAATCCGTGGTTCAAAAAAATGATATTTGTTTTAATCTTCTGCCGGGGGTCGTTCGGGCCGAACGACCCTACTATACAACGCAATCCCGGAGTGATTGCACTCCAAAACGGCTGTTCTGTGTTCTTCTGGTTCTGAACGAAAAATCTATCGGCATACCTGTGTGGAGTGAGGGCGCTCTGCGCCCCGCCGCGGCGCGTCTTCGACCCGTATTTTATTATTCCTCATAAAGTTAAAGCAAATACAACATCGCAATCACAGATTGCGCGCAATCCCGGAGTGA
>CAZSMK010000045.1:0-18348 GCA_964608095.1 uncultured Candidatus Sumerlaeota bacterium
GTTACCAAAAAAACTATAATCAAACCACGGATTTTCACTTATCCTCACTAATTTCTTGAAAAAACAAAGACTCTTTTTTTCTTTACCCGCGAATTACACAAATTACACGAATGAGTAAAATAATGTCCAATAAGTTATCCGAGAATTAATTTTGTAGGACGCAGACGCGTCTGCGCTTTAGATAGGCATGAGACCTCACGCCCCCGGTGTTTGGCTTTTCGGGACTATATTACCCTCCGCATGTTCCTGGAGAAATACCCTTCGGGAAAAGAGTGGAAGCCAGTTTCCCGCTAAAACATGAAAATGAGGTCTGACACCAAATTAGAATTAGAAAAATCCTTTGCAAACAATAATTGACGAACTTATACTCGTCGTTTTTGTTTTTTGCTTTATTAGAGTAAATACAGACTTCAGGAGGTAAGAAATGCGTACACGACTTACAGCTTTTGTGATTCTTCTCACCTTAGCTTTAAGCGTCACTATATATTCAGAGGACCAGTCCACTGAATCGCTGGATATGAATACCTATGTGATGCGCGTGGTAGAGAGTTTTCCCACCGATGGATCGTTCCCGTATTGGTGGCCCAAAACAAACGTTTTCGACGGCGCCACGTCTGATGTATTTTTTCTTGGAGAACGCGTTATGCGCGGGGATCCCGAAGAGAAGGGACGATGTTATTGTTGCGGGTTGACTCTTCAGGTCTTTTATCACGCGCTCGATGAATTTCAAGACGAGGGAAACACACTCCCGGAGAGCAGTCTAACCACAAAGACAACAAAGAGATTTCAGCATTACTGGTTTTGTCCTTCTTTAAACTCGCCCGGAGCGGTGCTTGCCCTGGAAGAGTTCGGAATCGGCACACGCATAAAAAATCTGGATGAAGCGCAGCCCGGCGATTTTATTCAATTCTGGCGCAACAGCGGTTCCGGTCATTCCGTTATCTTCATCGATTGGGTCAAAGATGACGAGGGCACTATTACGGGATTGAAATACTGGAGCACGCAAAAAGCCACAGATGGTATCGGGTACAGGATTGAACCGGTCGGCGAGGGCGAGAAAGATATTACCCGAGAACGGATATTTATTGGTCGCCTGTTACCACCTGATCAATGGGAATCGGGCAACGACGAAGAATAGACGACGTGTCTTTTTATAATCCCCCTTAAAATTAACGGGTATCTCGTCGAACACGAGATACCCGTTAATTACTTCTTTGCTGCAGCTGCGGTTTTGATTAAAGACCTTTCTTCAACGCAGGTGCAGGTTTGAACCCAACAGTTTTAGATGCTTTGATCTTTATAGATTCGCCGGTGCGTGGATTGCGTCCTTTACGCGCTTTGCGACTCCTAACCGAGAATGTACCAAACCCTGGAACTGCAAACCTCTTGTCCTTCTTGATCGCCTTAGAGATGTTGCCAAAGGTTTCATTTACGACAAGTTCAACTGCAGATTTGCTGAGTTCTACCTTTTCTTTCGCTGCCGCCTTCTGTACGGCGTCAACAAGTTCAGCTTTGGTCATTGAGAATCCACCTCCTTTGCCCTGAAAATCTCTCTCATCAAATAAGAAATTTGATTGATAAAGTATCAAGCTCAGATAGACCAGTCAACATAAAAATGCAGGAAAATGTTGATTTTTTAAGGGATTCCCGCCGTCAAGGCAACCGCAAAAGTGGTCAAATTCATCTGATTTTCGAGTCACAAAAAAGATATCTTTGAAAAATCCCCGATTTTATAATTGTCGTATAGGAACATTTATAATATAAATTATGGCAACTGTTTGGTGTATTACAATAGTCCCTGGGCGCACATAACCTAACTTTCAACTTCAGGAGGTGTGCGCCATGAAAAGAAAACGAAGTATATCATTGGGGGGTATGTCTGCTTTTATTATTGTTCTCGCGTGTTTTCCTTTTCTCCTCTTTGCATCAACTATAAAATACTTATGAACCGGGCATACGACTCAGGTGGCGGGCTTTCCCGGTGCGATGGCGTGATTGACTCGAACACTATCATGGACACTATTGCCGTTGAGGATGGCGGCGGTGTTTTTGAATGCCATGCCGTAATCCGGAATAACGATATATCGTATAATGGAGCCAGCTAAGACGGAGGCGGAATCGCACTCTCCGGCATCGAGATCTTCGTTAATGTCATTTCTCATAACGAGTCTGACAATGGTGGAGGGCTTGCCTACTGTGAACGCAAAATCGAGGCGAACATCATAGCACGGAATATCTTATGCATAGATGGTGGTGGGGTGTTTTATACCAACGCCACAATTCACGATAATGAAATTCGCCAGAATAAAGCCCTCAGAGGTGGAGGACTTTACAAGGTCAACGGAATAGTCTCAAACAATCTTATTGAAGCCAACACGGCTGATTCAGATGGTGGTGGAATTAGTGATGTGGACGCCCTTGTACTGAACAACACAATTTCCGTGAATTACGCTGCTGAATAGTAACCTGAGGGATGACCCTTTTGGGTATGTAAAAAAAAGAGGAGGCTCATATTTGATGAGTCTCCTCTCTTCCACGTTGGTATGTCTTAATACATTTCCAATTTTCTACGTAACTTCATCATTCGACGTCGAGCTTTTCGCTTGGCAGATTCTATCTTGCGCTTTTTGCGTTCGCTGGGTTTTTCGTAATACTCGCGACGCTTCAGCTCCTGCGGTATTCCTGCTTTCTGCAATTCTTTTTTAAATCGACGAAGTGCACGATCAATCGGTTCATTGTCTTCAACGACGACGTGCGCCATATTAAAGTCAGCCCCCTTTCTTCTCAGAAAACGAGACGTAAAAGCTGAGTTTTATTCAAAATTCTAAGTCTATTATTCCTAATCCCTTACGCTTCTGTCAAATAAAAACTTTTTTTCAATTGAACTTGTTTAATCCTGCGTATTATAACAAAGATATTACGCTGGCCATATCTAACTCATAATTTTTAACGATCAAAAGGAATCGTGACTATGGCAAATATCCTGGTAACCGGCGGAGCCGGGTTTATAGGTTCGCATCTGGCGGAACGCCTCCTTGACATGGAACATGACGTACGCATCATCGATGATCTATCGACGGGCAGTATCCTCAATATCGAGCATTTAAAGAACAATCCTCGTTTTGGCTATGTTCTCGATACTATTATGAACCGGAGCATTATGGCTGAGTTGGTCGACTGGAGCGACGATATATATCATCTTGCTGCGGCGGTCGGGGTAAAGTTAATCGTCAGCGACCCGGTGCAAACGATAGAGACGAACATTAAGGGCACGGAAGTGGTGCTGGAGATGGCGCGAAAGAAGAAGAAAAAGGTATTGATCGCGTCTTCATCGGAGGTCTATGGCAAGAGCGCCAAGAATCTTTTTTCCGAGGACGACGATATAACGCTCGGTCCTTCGTGTCGTCCGCGCTGGAGTTATGCATGCTCGAAGTTAATCGATGAGTTTCTGGCGTTTGCGTATTGGCGTGAACAGCAGATTCCCATAATCGTTGCGCGCCTTTTCAACGTTGTCGGACCGCGCCAAACCGGGAGATATGGCATGGTTATCCCGCGTTTCGTGAACCAGGCGCTCGCCGGAAAACCCATTACGGTCTATGGCGACGGCACTCAACGACGGTGTTTCTGTTATGTTGACGACGTAATAAACGCCCTTATTTCATTGATGGCGCACCCCATGGCGCCCGGACAGGTCTTTAATGTAGGGAGCGACCAGGAGATATCGATACTGAAGCTTGCCGAGCTTGTCAAAAAAATGACTTCTTCCTCTTCCGAGATTGCATTTTTACCCTTCGACAATGCCTACGATAAAAATTTTGAAGACATGGAGCGCCGCGTCCCGGACCTTTCAAAAACACGGTCTCTCATAAGTTTCGAGATTACGAGAAATATTGAAGAGGCGGTTCAATCCGTAATAGAGTATTATTCGAGGATTGGCATTGATAGAACATTAATCGAGTGAGGATGCCATGAAGAAAAAGGGAGCACAATCGAGGAATCCGGTCTGGAGTAAGCGGACCGGAATCGTTCCGAGCAAGATCAATATCCTGTACACGGCGGGCAGGGATATCCAGGCGAAACTTCCCGCGGATGAGTTGCTTATCCCTTATGACATCTGGACGAACAGGGCACATTGCCTTATGCTTGAACGCCAGAAGATTATACCCACAAATGTGGCGGAAAGTATTCTGAAATCACTGGAAGAAATCTCCGCGTTATATCGCAAAAACCAGTTTCATCTCGATCCCCAGCTCGAGGACATTCATGTTAATATAGAAACCTTTATAGCGGAAGAAGCGGGTGAAGAAGTCGCAGGGTGGCTTCATACCGCGCGAAGCCGAAACGACCAGTCAACGACCGATATACGGCTGTACGTGCGAGACCGGCTGCTGGAAGTGTTCGAGGGCACGATTGAGTTGATAGAGGTGCTGGTGAGTCAAGCCGAGGAGTTCTCCGATGCGATAATGCCGGGATTAACCCACCTCAGGTTTGCCTCCGTGACTACCTGGGCGCATTATGTGCTCAGTTATGCGCAGGCGCTCGAGCGTGACCTCGTACGTATTCAGCAGGCATACTCCATACTCAATCAATCGCCTCTCGGGTCTGTGGCTTCCTACGGAACATCATGGAACATCGACCGCAGCTATAGCGCGAAAATGCTCGGGTTTGAACGCGTTCAAATCAACACCATCGATTGCCTGACCAATCGCTGGGAAATCGAGGCGGAAGCTGCACTTGCCGTTTCCTTTCTTATGAATCATCTGAGCATCATCTCCCAGGACCTGCTCTTATTTACCCTGCCATCGCTGCCATTGCTTGAAGTAGACGACCGTTACGTAACCGGCTCGTCGATCATGCCCCAGAAACGAAATCTCGATTTTGCCGAGGTAACACGCGCAAAGGCATCCCTCATCCAGGGATACGCACTTAGCCTGATGGGAATCGGACGTTCCCTGAACTCGGGATATAATCGCGATGAACAATGGACAAAGTACATCATCATTGACGTATTCGAAGAGGCACACTATGCATCCAAGCTTTTCCGCGATATCTTTTCGACACTCAGGATAAACAAAGCGAACATGGCATACGCAGCGGGGCAGGGCTTCTTACACGCAATCGAGGTGACGGATTATCTTACACGTACCTACTCATTACCCTTTCGCATCTCTTATAGAATAGTCGCGGAAACTGTAAAGCAATGCGCTTCCGAACAAAAATTGGCGCTCGATAAATTAAATTTAGTCTTGAAAGAATCCGATACAAATATTAAAATAACACCAAAAGAGTGGAAACATCTGGGGAATCTGGAGCAGATAATAAAGAGCAAAAATCATATTGGCGGCACTGCACCGGAGGCTATACGCGAAAGTGCTCGCAGTCTTGGCGCTGTTGTTGAAGAACATAAAAAATGGTTGATTACAAAAACGAAATCTCTGGATGACGCAAAACGATTCCTCAGTCAACAGATACGCGCACTCATAAAATAGCGTCGGGTGAAAACAAAAAAACGTGATCTACCAAACTCTATTATATATCTTCCAACCTGTGAAGAAACTTTCAGAAAGGGTATACGCATGTTAACACGAGACCAAGTTCAATCTATCAGTAATTTTCGGAGCCGCCTTTTCCCGGTGCTCAGTTTTTATTTAAACGTAAACTCAAAGGAACAGGGATCAGGCGCCTATAAAATTGCAGCAAAGGATCTCACAAAAGAGGTAAAGGGATGGCTCAAGGCAAACGAGGATAAACTGGCGCGAGAACAAATCCAGTCGGTGAATAAGGATATTGTCAAATATCTTTCACGGGTCTCCGCTTTAACTATTCCTTTCGAGGCGTCCACTCATGTCGTCTTCGCCTGCAACGGAGAAGGATTCTGGGAGGAACTTTTTCTTCCTCGCTCGTTTCAAAGTGAGGTTAAAATAAGCGTGGACCCATTCGTCCGTTATCTTACTAATACCCTCGATCAATGTAAGAGATATGCGCTCTGCATGGTGGATAGAAGCAGGGGATGTGTCGCAGAGGTATACATGCACGAGATAATGGGGATGGAGGATATGAGCGAAGAGGTACCCAAGAAGGTGCGTACCGGTGGGTGGCAGGGGTATTCGGAGGCGCGCATAAAGCGCCACGTGGATGAACATATTTTCGAGCATCTGAAACATGTCGCAGCCTTTATGCATGATTTTCTGAAAACCAGAAAGATCGATCGGGTTATAATCTCCGCTCCTGCAAATCTTCTCGGCGAGTTCGAAGACCTTCTACCGGAAAAGATTATGCGTAAAATTGTCAGACGACGCGGATCCGATGCTTATTCGACAAGTAAAAACGACATTTTACGAATCGTGAGAGAGGTCGACGATTCTCTCCGTTTACAAAATGAAAAGGACCTCGTCAAGAAGACGGTTGATGCACGGGAGAAAGGAGGCAACGCGGCGACGGGTCTCTACGAGGTGTTGAGATCGCTCAATCAAGGCGCCGTTAATACCCTTATCGTCGCTGAAGGCTATGCGGAAAAAGGATTTCGCTGTCTCTCTTGCAACTATTTGAGCACTGTCGAGGAGAAGTGCCCCTTTTGCAACGAACCCATGAATCGGGAAGAGGATATCGTTGATGAACTTATAGAAGTGGCTATATCAAAAGGCGCCGAGGTTATTCATCTTCACACAAAAGACCTCTTTTCCGAGATCAAGAATATAGGGGCGCTGTTACGATTCAGACCGGAATTATAGGAAACGCATAGATAGAGTCACCATGTCGCGGAACATCCGCCCCCTCATATTGTTAACCGGAAAGTGGCAGCGAAATCAGGAGCTTTTCAGGAGTCGCGCAGATTCTTTTGCCACAATAAATTCTTCATTCGTAGGTATGACGATAACGGTTATGCGTGAGTCGGCTTTACTGATGACGATTTCCTTACCATCTGCGTGAATGTTCTTATCATTATCGATTTCAATCCCGAGCCAGCGAAATTTTTTACAGATACGTTCGCGAACATAGGAACTGTGCTCCCCGATTCCACCGGTAAATACAAGGACATCCGCGCCTTCGAGAACGGCTGTATAGGCGCCGATGTATTTCGCGATACCATAGATAAAGATATCCACGGCAAGCATGGCTCGTTCATTACCTTGAAGGGCTTCTTTTTCGATACACTTAAACTCGCCGGTACCCAAGCCGCTTAGACCGTTCAAGCCGCTCTTTTTACACAGAAAATCCACGGTTTCCTCAATCGACCATCCCTTCTTCTTCATTAGATAGAGCACAACGAAGGGATCGAGATCGCCGGGTCGGGAGCTATGGATTATACCTGTTTGTGGCGAAAAGCCCATGGAGGTATCGAGCGACCGTCCGTTTTTTATTGCACAAATAGAGGAGCTTCCACCGAGATGGCACGCAATAAGACGCAGGTCGCGCGCCTTTTCTGAAAACATGGTGGAAACGCGTTCAGAAACGTATCGCAGAGACGCGCCATGAAATCCATAGCCCTGAATCCCCATTTCTTTCTGGATTTCAAGGGGAAGCCCGTAAAAAACCGCTTCAGGCGGCTTCGACTTGTGAAATGTCGGTTCAAAAAGCCCGACCATCGGCTTCGAGGGCATCAGTTCCTTGAATGTCTTGATCGCACGAATATAAGGGGGATTATGCGCCGGGGCAACCAGGCTGAATTCTTCCATCTTCGTAAGCACATCCTCAGCCAGAAGCACCGCTCCCTCCGGCACAGACCCGCCATGAACCGTTTTGAAGGCAACCGCGGTGAGATCGTTAAGCGACCCGAGGATCACATGTTCCCCTGAAGTAAGAAAACGTATAATCGCCTGAATTCCCTTACCGTAATCTTCGAACGTTCCCTTGCCTTCTTCTCTGATTTCGCCGAACGCGGAGAACTTGTACACAGATTCCGGTTGCCCGATACCTTCGATTTTGCCTTCGACAATCATATCTTCCGGCAGGTATGTGTCTCCGGAAAAGGAAAACAGTTTAAACTTGAGTGAGGTAGAACCCACATTGACGACGAGTATTTTCATGTTCACTTTCCTTGTACGAGATTTGCTTTGACACCTTAGCCGCTAATATTAGAAAGTGGAATACAAATAATAGTGTTAACAATTCGGTCATGGAAAGCCAAGGAAAAATAGTACTTCGAAGATGGGCGGCTGTCACTTCCGCTCTTTTGATAATGGCTGCTTTCGTTGCGGCCTTAACGGAACCGCTCGCTCCGAATACGTCCTCGTTTATTCCCTCTTTTTTGCCACCGCGTTTCTCTTCCACAGAGGGTTATTCTTCGAAGAGAACGCTATCCGAGACTTACGATCCCCTGTGTTTAGAAGGAAGCGAGGGGAATTCGGTCCTGACAGAAAAGGAGCGAGGGGATGGGTATAGCGACAAGAGACAGTTCATTCTTCCGACGAAAGGTTGGTTATCATCTGGATACGGCTATCGCCAGCATCCCATGGGAGGAGACCGGAAATTTCATGGAGGTATAGATATTGCCGCTTCCCGTGGCACGCCCGTATACGCCTCGGCGAACGGTACCGTTATATTTGCCGACGAACTATCCCTTGCCGGGAAGACTATCTTTATTCGCCACAGGAACGGGTACGAAACGCGCTACCTCCATCTGTCAACCATTGAGGTCAAGAAAGGGAAACGTGTTAAACAGGGAGATAGGATAGCATCGGTGGGCTCGACAGGGAGATCCACTGGACCTCATCTCCATTTCGAGATAAGGAAACACGGTTCACCTTTAGACCCAATGAACTTTTTACCCCCGAAAGATGAGTGGTAATCCTTTCTATCGTTCAACCGACTCAAAGCATTCACGTTCTTCCCCCTTCTTCATTTTTTCTCGTTCCTGAAAGGGAAGAGGCTGAAAAAATGTCTCACGGAAAACAGGCTCAACCCTGGATACGCAGAGACGATTTTTTCCTTCACCACGCTCCTAAAGTTCCCTTGCCCTGACGCACCTTATTGACTTACAATTCTCTGACCATGGACATACATCCTGAACATCCTCAAGAACGCCATGTTGATGAGACGGCGCAAAGATCGTCTTTCCTTCTCATTGTTTCCCTCTGCCTGTTTCTTGCTATAAGCCACATCAGGGGACAAATCCCGTTTCCTCTCCAGGGGTTTTTTATCGGTCTGGGAATTCTCATACTAACCTTTTCAGCATTAGTGCTCCGCTGGAGGGATTTCGAGCTTTCATCGAGGCGCTTCCGGTTCATTCTCTTTGCGTTTTTTCTATTCTTTATCTGGGCGGCGTTGCGGACATTCACCGCACCTGTCCCCTCCGAGGCGTACGCCCTTCTGGGCTCTTATATCGAGGGATTGTGGATATTCATCTTTGTTCTCTTGGTATTTCCCTTGAACCGTAAAAATCCGCACATCGTGATTGCATATATTATAGCCATCATGGCGCTTAGTATCTTCAAAGCCCTGAAACAGTATCTCTGGGAATTTTCAGAGCAGCTGGAAGAGTTTCCCGAAATTGCGGATATGTTTCCTGAAGCGATCAGCCGTGGAATCGCCCACGCACTTGCTGAAAAACGAGTGCTCTCCTTTTATGGAAATCCCAATATCTTCTGCGGATTCCTTGCTATGGGGTTTCCCTTGCTTCTCGGATTGGCTATCCGCAAAAAGGTTGTTCCGGCTCTGAGAATTCTCTTGTTGATTCTTTGTGTGCTGCTTGTCATCACCGCGCTACTCACCGGTTCTCGAGGCGGAATGGCTGCCCTGCTCTTCGGGGCGTTCTTATATGGTTACCTCAGCAAACGTAGTCGGCATGTTCCGCGGTGGTTCTTTTTTGCCGCCCTCCTATGCATCGTCATTATCCTTTTGGCGATTGGGCTTGTTCTCTATCGTGCAAATACACAGCGGAACACAAGAGCGGGCACCATACTTGCGCGATATACGAATATCGAGACGATAAGAGAACGCGTTTATTATCAGGAAGTGGTTATAAAGATGCTGGAGGAATCGCCCCTGCTCGGCAAGGGATTGGGGAGTTATGCGCTTATGTATCCGAAACTCAAGAATCCTGCGGCGCGTGAGGCGCGATATTCGCATAACGTAATAACGCATATCGGCGCTGAGTTGGGGTTGGTAGGAGTAATCCTGATCGGTATCTTCTTCTATCTGTTGTACAAGTACGCGCTCTCCGTTTCGGGGCATATCCCGCCTGAACTCAGGGTGTTTCATACCGGCTTACTCGCCGGGATTTCCGCATTCCTTTTCAGCAGCCTTATTGATTACACCTTTTTCTATCGAGAGTTTTTTCTGGACTTCATGCTGCTTTCAACAACACTGGTGGTTCTATCTGCACCGAATCGAAAAGAACAGTTGCCTCACGCCAATACTTCTGACAAAATGTGTATTATTATAGTGCTGCTGGTCGGCAGCATACTGAGTGTAAAAGTGTTCTTTCAACATCAATTAGCTGAGTACGAGTATCAAAGGGGCTTAGACCTTATAAGGGAGAAACGATTGGAGAGCGCGCTTGGAAGGTTGGAGAGGGCGGTTCGTTACGAGCCGGAATCGCCGCAATTCCAAGCGACCTTTGGGAAGACGCTCTTTTTAACCGGACAAGTGACGAGCGGGTTGTCCGTGCTCGAACGGGCGGCACTCCTCAATCCCTATTCCGCTCAAATTCAGACGGAAATCGCCGACTCTTATGAGGAGATGGGCTATTTAGACAAAGCGCTTGAATACCGTAAAGAAGCCCTTTCACTTTATCCGGCAAAGGCGCTTTACCATTATAAGAACGCCCTGACATATATGAAACTCGGCATGCTCGATGAAGCCATAAAAGAAGCTGAACAGGCGACCGAAATGTCGGAAAACCGATTTGAAAAGAAACGACACAATGAGTTGTTGGAAACTTTGCAAAACATTAAAGAAAGGAGTTCACAATGAAAGTCCAGCAATTGAGTATTTTTCTGGAGAACAAATCCGGCCGGATGGCTGAACTTGCCAACATTCTTGGACAGGCAAATGTCAACATCAGGGCGCTCAGCCTCGCCGATACCACTGACTTCGGCATTGTGCGGCTGATAGTAGATGACGTTGACAAAGCGGCACGGGTTCTCCACGAACACGGTATCACTGCTGTAAAGACCGATGTCACCGCGGTGGAATTGGACGACAAACCGGGTGGGCTTGCAAAGGCGCTTAATACCTTGAGAAAAAAGAATCTTGATATCGAATATCTTTATTCCGCCGCGACCAAGAAAGAGAAGGCGCACATAATCTTTCGGTTCACCAAATCTGATGAATCTATCAAAGCCCTGCAGGAAGCCGGCATCAAGGTGTTGACGACGGAAGAGTTATTGGCAGCGGAAGCCTGAGCCGATTGATTTGTAGACGCCTCGGACAGAGGTTATATTTCTCGAGGGTGAACTCCTTTATCTCCCTTTCCGGGAGAGATTCTAACGAGAAGAAAAAGATAAAACGAGTGTGAGATGTTTAAACGAATAGTAATCAACGTAGAAGAGAACGAGATTCGTGTAGCCATATTGGAAGATGACCGACTTGTAGAATTACATATCGAGCCTTCTGATGAACGTACCCTTGTGGGGAACATATACAAGGCGAGAGTGGTAGACGTTGTTTCCGGTCTTCAAGCCGCGTTTGTAGATATCGGACAGGAGAAAAACGCATTTCTGCATTTTTCGGACATCCCGCGCAACGTGTTGAGACGCGCGGAGAAACAGCAAAAAGGATTGATCGGGCGCATACTGCCAAAAAAGAAGAACGAACAAAAGACGGAAGAAAAGAAACCTGAGAAGAAAGGCGAGGGAGTGGGTCAGATTCAGGCGGTTCTCAAGCCGGGAACCGAGCTGCTGGTCCAGGTGAAGAAGGCTGCGATGGGAACCAAACCACCGCGCGTAACCGCTAATATCGGCTTACCCGGCAGATATCTCGTTATGCTTCCCTATAAGAAGCACGGTGGGGGAGTGAGCCGAAAGATCAGAGACACTGAAGAGCGGGACAGATTGCGCGATATTATCAAGGTTCCGCGTGCGCAGCTTGCAGGCTTTATTGTCCGCACGGCTGCCTTGCAGCATAAGGCGGAGGAAATCAACCGCGATGTCTCGTTTCTCAAGAAACGGTGGTCTTCGATACTTCGAAAATCCCGCTCCAAATCAGCTCCCGCTCTCTTGTACAACGAGCAGGATATCCTGCATCGTATGGTGCGCGATGTCTTCATCGAGGATATCGACGAGATAGTGATTGATTCCGCGCCGGAATCGAAACGACTCCGGCAAGTGCTCAAGGCGATGCTTCCCTCGCTTACCGACCGAATCCGCGTCGATACCTCCTCACCAAACATCTTCGAAAGGTATCATATCGAGCGCCAGATTCACAAGGCATTGAGGCGGGTAGTGAGGTTGCGAAGCGGCGGCTACCTCATTTTCGATGAACTTACCGCCTTGACCGCGATAGATGTGAACAGCGGTGGATTTGTCGGCAAAAAGAACGTTCGCGAGACAATCGTGACCACCAATCTCGAGGCAACCGAGACCATCGCCATGCAAATACGCCTTCGCGATATCGGCGGCTTGATTGTCATCGATTTCATCGATATGGAAAACGCGGCTGACCGGAAAAGGGTCTGGCAGAAATTCTTTCATCTCATGAAGCAGGACCGCGCGACTACTGTCATATCGCAATTCACCGATTTCGGGTTGTTACAGCTTACGAGGAAACGTACACGGCATAGTCTGAAAGAGGGGATCTTCGAAGAATGTCCTTACTGCAAAGGCACAGGACAAGTACTTAACAAAGCCGAGCTGTGGCGTAAGATCAAGTACGAAATCCTCGATCATCTCACAGCACATTCAGAGGAGAGGGTCTCGATCGAGGTATCCCTCAATGCATCGCTGGACAATTATATCCAGAAGAAGTTTTCGGGGGTATTGAAATCTATTCAAAAAAAGTTTAAAACCTCTATAAAGTTTTTGCCTGATGACCTCCGTCACATCGAGGACTTTGAAGTCAAGAGCATCCTGCATCGCAAGAAGAAATAGGCGAAAACCGGGGAAACGCCGAAAATTTATCAAAACGGGGTCACGTCATGAATGCTGGTAAACAACAATTTGTACATTTGCATGTTCATTCTATATATAGCCTTCTGGATGGCGCCTGCAAGCTCGAGCACTTATGTAAAAAGGCGAAGGAACTGGGGATGCCCGCCCTTGCCGTCACCGACCATGGGAATATGTTCGGCGCGATTAAATTCTACAAAACTGCGAAAAGATACGGGATCAAACCCATATTCGGACAGGAATTCTATATCTCGCCGACCACACGATTCGACCGAAGTTTGAACGAGCGACGCGCCTCGAACCATTTAATTCTCCTCGCGAAAGACCTCGAGGGATATATTAATCTTGCAAAACTCTCCTCGTTCGCTTTCCTTGAAGGGCATTACTACAAGCCCAGGATAGATATCGAATTACTGGAGAAATATCATAAAGGGTTGGTGGGGATGTCCGCATGTTTAAAGGGTGCGGTGCCGGAAGCCATTCTCGATAACGATACCCGTCGCGCTTCTGAACTCATCGATACCTACACCCAAATCCTGGGTAAGGATTCCTTCTTTTTGGAACTCATGGATCAGGGATTGCCTGAGCAGAAAAAGGTGAATAAGGAACTGATATCCCTTGCGCGAAAACATAATGCCCGTCTTTCAGCATCCAACGATTGCCATTATATCAACAAGGAGGACGCATCGGTTCAAGACATCTTGATGGCGATACAGATGGGGAAAACCATCAATGATAAGGAAAGGATGCGTCTTACCGGGGATCAATTTTACTTGAAAAGCCAGGAGGAGATGTGGGCTCTTTTCGGCAGCGACAGGGAAGACGCCCTGAAAAACACCGTCGAGATAGCTGAGATGTGTAATGTCGAGATTCCCTTTAAGCAACATTTGCTCCCACACTTTAAACTACCCGAGGACGTCACTGACCAGGAATATCTTCGCCAGAAGGTTATGGAGGGCTTCAAGGCACGATTCCCCAAGCCTGACCCCGACTATACGGAACGCCTCGAGTCGGAACTGGATATAATTAATCGTATGAAGTTCAATTCATACTTTCTGATAGTGTGGGATTTTGTGCGTTTTGCCAAGGAGCAGGATATTCCGGTGGGACCGGGTCGAGGCTCAGCGGCAGGCAGCCTGGTGGCGTACTCGCTCGGGATTACCGATATAGACCCTATCAAGCACGGACTTCTCTTCGAACGATTTCTCAATCCTCAGCGGGTCTCCATGCCCGATATCGATATAGATTTTTGTTATGAGAAACGACCACAGGTTATCAACTATGTCCGAAAAAAGTATGGAAGCCGCCGAGTATCCCAGATAATAACCTTCGGAACCATGAAGGCGCGCAATGCCATCCGCGATGTTGGTCGCGCTCTTGCTGTTCCCCTCTCCCTCTCCGATAGAATCGCCAAATTAGTACCCGAAGGGATGGACATCAAGACGGCGTTGAACAAGGTTCACGATCTTCGCGAGCTTTACACGAACGATTCACGTGTAAAGCCCCTGCTCGATGCAGCCATTGCCGTGGAAGGGAATGCGCGGCATCCTTCTTTTCATGCCGCTGGTATCGTTATTTCCGATAAAGATTTATACGAGACAGTACCCCTGTATAAACCTGCTTCGGAAGAAGATATCTCGACGCAATTCGATATGCACGAGATAGCCGAGATCGGACTGCTCAAGATGGATTTTCTCGGGCTCAAGAACCTTACCATTATCGATAGAACCATGAGGAAGCTCAGGAAGACGAGAGGGGTCGATATCAACTGGGAAACCGTTCCCCTGGACGACGAGAAGACCTACCAGGTATTGCAGGAGGGACGGACAACGGGCGTGTTTCAGCTGGAAAGTTCCGGCATGACAGAGATCGTGAAGCGTATGCGCCCGGAATGCTTCGAAGACCTGGTTGCATTGCTTGCGCTCTATCGTCCGGGTCCGCTTCAAAGCGGGCTTGTCAGCGATTATATCGAGCGCAAACATGGCAGAAAAGAAATCCTGTACGACCACCCGCTTCTGGAAAAAATCCTGAAGGAGACCTACGGGATCATCCTGTATCAGGAACAGGTCATGGAGATTGCAAACGTGCTCGCCGGGTTCAGTATGGGTGAAGCGGATATTCTCAGACGAGCCATGGGAAAGAAGAAAAAGGACGAAATGGCGGGGCAAAAGACAAAATTCGTTCAGCGCGCCGTTGAA
This sequence comes from uncultured Candidatus Sumerlaeota bacterium, assembly GCA_964608095.1. Lineage (GTDB taxonomy): Bacteria > Sumerlaeota > Sumerlaeia > MWCT01 > JAGHBZ01 > CAZSMK01. Next base: position 15,245 of record CAZSMK010000045.1, read on the forward strand.
AACAATATAGACCGTATAATAGCGGAGAAGATATTCGACCAGATGGAATATTTTGCAGGGTACGGTTTTAACAAATCTCACAGCGCCGCATACGCCGTTATTACCTTTCGGACGGCGTATCTCAAGGCGCATTTCCCCATCGAGTTTATGGCGTCCCTCATGACGAGCGATATGGGCGACATCGACAAGATGGCTCATTACTTCAATGTCTGCAAGGAAATGGGAATTCGGATATATCCGCCGGATATCAATGAATCATTCGTCGATTTTACCGTTGTCGGAAACCATATCCGGTTTGGTCTGGCAGCGGTGAAAAACGTGGGCGAAGGCGCTGTCGTATCCATTATAAAAAGTCGCGAGGAAGGGGGACATTTTAAAAGCCTGCATGATTTTTGCGATCGTGTAGCCAGCGGTGCAGTCAACGCACGGGTTGTTGAAGCCTTGATAAAATGCGGCGCTTTCGACTCGCTTGGGGCGTCCCGCGCGCAACTGCTCGCGGCGTTTCCCCAGGCTATGGAACTCGCCGCCAGCCGCCAACGCGACCGCCTCTCCGGTCAAGGCTCGTTCCTTGACATGCTCGGCGGCACACAATCCACTTTCCCGGAAGATGAACTGCCCGAGATTCCTGATTGGCCCCTCAAGAAAAAACTCCAGTACGAGAGAGACTTTATCGGATTTTACATCACGGGTCATCCCCTCGATAAGTATGTCCCCGACATTAACGCCTTTACCAACATCACGAGCAAAAAACTCCGGCTGAAAAAAGCAAACAACGAGGTGACCTTTATCGGCGTGGTTACCAAAATAACACCCAAGATCGACAAAAAAGGGCAACCTATAGCCTTCGTGGAGATGGAAGATTACGAAGGCAAGATTGAAGTTATCTTCTTCAGCGATGCACATCAGAAATACAATAAGCTCATCCATACCGATGCGGTTCTCTGGATCAAGGGTCGGGTAAACACGAGGATGGACGTACATAAAATCCTGGTACAGGAAGCAAAGGTCCCTGAAGAGGTGCGTTCGAATAATGTGCAAGGTCTTGAAATAAAGTTTCCCGCCTATGGGGTGACGGAGACCTTTCTCACCCAGATAAAAAGGGTGCTCGAACAGCACAAGGGGAAACGACGCGTTCACCTCGTGGTCGAAAAACCCGGTGTCGGCGCGGTCGCCATTCAACCCCATCGCTCGTTCTACGTATCCATCGATGAGGAGCTCATTACTGACCTGTTGGAAAAAGTCGAAGGAGAAAAAATATTGACCTTTACAACTAAATGACGATAAGCTGATGTATTTAGTGTCGTGTACAGAGCGACAGTAAGAGGAAGAAAGGGAAGATAGATGTCGTTAATGATATATGATTTCGAGAGACCGATAGCGGAGCTCGAGGAGAAACTCGAGGAGCTGGAATCGGCGGAGGAAAAGTCTCCCGAGCATCTCGCTGAGATCGAATCCCTGAAAGAACTGATTCAGGAGACGAAGAAACGGATATATGGGAGTCTGACGCCCTGGCAGCGAGTCCAGCTTGCACGGCATATCGCCCGCCCTCATTCCCTCGATTATATCCATGCCCTTTTCACGAAATGGTTCGAAGTTCATGGGGATAGAAATTTCGCCGACGATCGTGCTGTGGTTACCGGCTTTGCGGAGCTCGATTCAATCCCGTTTGCCATTATAGGTCAACAGAAGGGCAAGGATACCAAAGACAATCTGAGGCGAAATTTCGGGATGATGCACCCCGAAGGATACCGAAAAGCACTTCGCGTCATGAAACTCGCCGATAAATTTTCGATTCCAATCGTTATCTTTATTGATACCCCGGGCGCGTATCCGGGGATAGGCGCGGAAGAGCGCGGTCAGGCGGAAGCCATAGCCAACAACATCAAGGAGATGTACACCCTGAAAGTGCCCATAGTGGTCATTATAATTGGCGAGGGCGCGAGTGGCGGCGCGCTCGGGGTAGGGCTCGGCGATGTCGTTCTTATGATGGAAAATGCCTGGTATTGCGTCATATCCCCTGAGGGATGTGCATCCATCCTCTGGCGCGACCGAGCCATGGCGCCACAATCCGCCCAGGCGCTCAAACTTACCGCTCAAGACCTGCTCACCGCCGGCGTCATCGACGAGATTATACCCGAACCGCTCGGCGGCGCTCATCGCGATCATGACACCGCCTTCGATAATGTTCTCAACTCGCTCAAGAAACACCTCGACCGCCTCCTTAACCAATCGATCGAGGACATAATCCGCGAACGCTTTCAGAAATATCGTCGTATGGGCGTGTGTATCACAGCGCACGAATCCAACGGACAGCAGGTCAATATATCCACCGTATCAGGCTCAAAGAATAATGACGAATCCTCATCAGGATAAAGCCATAGAAAACCTGCAGCCTGCAGTGAGGCTGCTCATGGACATCCAGAAACTCGATGTCCGCATCAACGAACTTTCCAGAAAAATCGATTCCTTACCCGAACAACTCACCCCCTTTCTTTCCTCTGTACAACGGAGCCGGCAACTCCTGAACACTTTTCAGAATAACAAGGAGCACATAGTTAAGGAGTTGCGTCAAAGCGAACGAGACCTGAAAGAGCAAGAGGAAAAGAGAACTAAATTTCTGTCTCACCAGATAGACGTAAAAACCAATAAAGAGATGGAAGCGCTGCAACACGAAATCGATATCACCACACGGGAGATTGACTCGCTCGAGGAAAAGATTCTCACCTTCATGGACGAAGAAGAGACGCTCGCGCACAAAATAGTCGCCGAGCAGGAGGCATTAGCCAGAGAAGAACGCGAACTCGAGAAGAAAAAAGACGAAATCCAGCAAGCCAGGGCGTCATTGGAAAAGGAACAGCAAGATTTAGAGATGCGCAAAAATGCGCTACGCGAAGGGTTGACGCCCGAACTCGATGAATTTTACGAAACCTTTCGTACGCGCTACGTTGGCGACCTCGTAGTGCCCATTGTCCAGGGCGCCTGCGGGGGATGTTTTATGCAACTCACGCCGCAGATAATAGTAAAGGTCCATCTCGGAAAAGAACTCGTTTTCTGCGACCGCTGCCAGCGACTACTTGCGTACGATACCGATCCCGACGCCGGAA
>CAZSMK010000046.1:0-8766 GCA_964608095.1 uncultured Candidatus Sumerlaeota bacterium
GGGGTCTCGGTCGCAACCGGCGTCGGCGTTGGGGTCTCGGTCGCAACCGGCGTCGGCGTCGGGGGATCGGTAGGCGTTGGCGTCGGTGTATCGGTAGGCGTAGGCGTGGGCGTATCCGTCGGGATAGGTGTTGGGGTATCCGTCGGTGTAGGTGTGGGTGTATCGGTTGGCGTTGGTGTTGGCGTATCCGTCGGCATCGGCGTCGGCGTATCCGTCGGTGTCGGAGTAGGAGTTTCAGTAGGAACCGGCGTCGGCGTCGGCTGCACTGAACCCTGGCTTACAATGTACATATCATCTATAGAAATCGTATCCAGGTTCATGTTTCCCTCAGATCGATCTGTGTCCTCTACCCGGACATACATGGTCCCAAAAATATCCTCGGGAAAAACAAATGTCTGATACGAGTCGTCATCTATGGTTTTTGTTAGCGTCAACATAGGGGTATAGGAAATATCGTCGATGGAATAAGAGAAGAGGAAGTTATCACTGTCAGAGGTCGCGGTCTTGTGTGCATCGATATAGAAAATATAGCCTATGCCGCGCAAGACGGAGAATGTCCAGACATGGCTGAGTTCATCGTGTTGTTTTGGCGGTGGACCTTCTTCACGGACCGCCTCGGTCAGTTCCTCATATATATCATTCTGGCTGTGGGTATCGGTATAGTCGCCGCTGGTGATAGAGCCAATGACTGTGTAGTAATCCGCGGTTGCCCTGTTAACTACATCGGTCTCAACCGGTGTAGGTGTGGGTGTAGGCGTAGGCGTCGGTGTGGGTGTCGGGGTCAACACGGTCAGCTCGACCGCGCGTTGATGTGCCGCACTGGTTGTGGTATTGGTAAAAACCACCGAGCCGCTGTACACACCCGGACTCAACGTATTGGCATTGGAATTGATCGACACGGTAGATTGCGTCGATGAGTCGCCCGGAATACTGCCACTGTCGGGACTTACCGTTATCCATCCTTGATTTGCAGAAGCAGTCCACGAGATTGATGAGGTATCGATATTTGAAAGCGTATATATTATTGACTCAGGAGAGAAAGGACCGCCCTCGGCTCCGCTTGATTCAAGACCATCCTCCGGTGAAACGACGAGCGAATCCGCCTGGTGACGCGATATATTCGCCTTTGGGTCGCCGTAAAGATTGAAGTCGAACTTGTTCATCCATGATGCCGAGTCCCACCCGTCGCCCATGGCTGCTTTTTGCAGATAAAGCGCAGAAGCCCCGTCTTCTTCGTTTGTTATACGGTCGCACCAATAATAACCGATACTTGCGTTGTCGGAATAGGTGAGCATAGGGTCTGTCCAACCGAGGGCGTACCACGAGACCCTTGTCGCGGAGACCGTGGCAATCCCTCCTTGTTTAAGCACCGAATAGGCAAGATTGTCTGAAACGTCCGGGTAGGCGCAATCACATGAAATGCCGAACACAAAGCTTGGTTTAGAATCGTTGAGCACAGTCTCATCGCCGCTGGCGAAAAACGTATCCCACGCCATCTCATCCCATTCAGGCACTCCATCGCCGTCATCGCTTGCCCAATATTTTCGATAGGCACCCGTATCACTTCCATGCCCCCACCAGCAGACCAAGCCATACCCATTCGCCCATTCGCTCTTGACGTTTGCGTTGGTCAAGGCGGCGTCGCATGTGTAAGGACAGGGGTTCAGACCTGCTTTTTCATAAAGCGTGTACGATGTGTACCCCCGTGATGAGAGGTAACCGTTCATCATATCAATGGCGAGTTCTGCGCCGTCGGTGCGAGGATAACGGCTTCGATCTTCGTTATAGTAATTGGAAGTCGCCTCAGGAAGAAGTGCGGTTTTTCGCCAGCTGATATCTCCTCCATCGTTATCATAATTTATGATTTTTTGCAGAATCGAGTCGAGCGTCGAGTACGAGGCGTTATAAACAGGAATTCTGCCCACAAAAACCTCAGCGGCGAAGTCCACGCCACCGGTACCGCTATCGCCGTTATATTCTCCGTAATTCTGGTCGCCGTCCAGGTCCCAGTTGCCCGTAAGGTCGGCATAAAAATAATCAGTCGGCGACTCCCGGTACGAGGATTCCTGATATCGAGGCCAGCACATCTTCATAGGCACATCCCCTGAAGTGGGGTGCGGATTACCAATTAAAAGCACCCACTGGATACTCATGGCAGCATAATTGTTTTTTAGCCATTCGCGTATCTTTTCCGCTGTTCCGTTCGGCGCCTGCCCCGTCAAGGTTCCGTAATCGTCCTCTGTTACGACGAGGACGGAATGACCGAGAAGTGTCTTGTGCGTTACGAACTGTGAGAGTTTTGTACTGCCGCTTTCTATTGCATTTGTGGTTATGATGACATAATCGTAGATTTGACCCGGCGCAGGTTCTTCCGACAATCCCTTCTCGTACCATGTGGACGCCATCGAGTAATTCGCAAATTGTTCCTCGGCAACGTAATCAAGCGCAGTGTCTTCCGCAAGTTTCTTATACTCAGCCATGGCATCCGGACTTGTGGAAAATGTCAGGCGGAATCGGATCCGTCGGTTTGCTTTGAGTCGACCCTGGACAGGATTATACTGGAAAGGATGAAACGTTAGTCGGACAAATACCCATTTGCGCATCCGCGATATGGTAGAAATCTCGACCGGCGCGGCGGGAAACCACCGGTCCACTTCGTAGACTTTCGTGTTTTTGTTGTTCTTTAAAAAAGGCTTGTTTTCGCCCCATTCGATGATAACGCGGTCGGAGTTGGGAACTTGGAGTGCGGCAGGCGGTGCAGGTGGAATCTCGTATCGACCCGGTTGCGGCGCATCTTTTATATCCTCGACCTCCACGCGCACACTCGATATGTCCACTCCCGGTGGCAGGGCAATATCAAGGGTCTCGACAGGGAGAAATGGATTACCCGGTTTGCCTGCATACTTGACGTCGGGATAATGAACAACATGGCGCGCCCCGGCTTCGTCCGGCTTTATTGTCCAGTGCGCCGGTCCCTTGAACTCTGCTTGAATCTGGGCGCCGTCGAACGACCAGTTTTCTACCGTCCCACTCGCAGGTAAAACCGTGGTAATGATACAAAGAATGAATGCACTTATATAAAGCCGCAAATACGATCTCACAATCTTCGTTCCTGATATCCTTCTTCGGATATATCACTTTCTGAAGAATTCTATTATAGAGCAAACGTCATTATGGCAAAGTTACACTATGAGGTCAATATCCACGTGAATAATCGAGATTGGGACACAAGCGACAGTGGAGACATAAACCACTATATCTTTGAATGAGTCCATGGGCTTCGTCAGGACTATATGTATCCTCTACAGGCAAAGTTGCCTGCGGTACGCGCGCACAAACGAGTTTTCAGGGGGGAATCGACAATGACTATGAGTTCACCCAGGCAGAATGCGCAGGCAAGCGTGCGTAAGGTACGAACCTCCTTGAAATTTTCTAACACTACCTTTTCGTTTTGGATACAGTCACCTAATCTAAAGCAGGCTGGACTTATGGTCGAAAAGCTTACTATTGGACATGTTGGTTATCATGTGCGACGATTCAACCTATCAAAAAAAGAACGTGGAAGGAGAATGGGACTATGAAAAAAATAAATATGCTCGAGGTGGTGGGAACCGGTCTGTTCATCGTTATGCTCGCCATTGCCTTTATTGTTATGTTGGCGACCTACCTCAACGAACCCTCGAACATTCAATTCGTACTTACAATTATCACGGGACTCATAATCATCGGCATGCTTGTCTATGTATACTGGGTAGTTCTTCGACCGGTACCTTCCGAAACGCTTTTCCCGTTTTACTTCATCTTTATCCAGAAAATGGTCTTCCTTACAGGAATAGTAACGTTGTGTGCCGGTGTCGGGCTTGTCCTTACGTTAGTGGCGAAATCTCAGGATGCATACAAACCGATCTTTCTTGCTGCGTGGTTCGTAATCGGTGTATTCGCGCTAACGGTCATGATCGGGCGTATCAAAATGTTGAAATCTACAGACGTCTATAAGACTATAGACAACAGAATTAAAAGCGCCGACTTAGAGATACACTTAGGCGGTCGTCCCGACTCTCACGCCCCGGCGCCTATCATCAAGAAGATGGGACTTTCAAACGTGTTCTGGTTCTGGGGAACTGCCGCGCTTTTTCTCGTTATTGGCATTGCCCTACTCGTCGTCGTTGTCCTCTCGCTCGCTACCGCTAAATGGAGCGCTTTCTTGCTTGTCCCGTTGCTTTTCGGAATCGCCCTCACCCTTTTTTCGCTCTATGCCTTTTCATACCTTTTTGAAATTCTGCTTGGAAAGACAATCCTGCCGGGCTTTTTGAAAAAAAACGCTTTTGTATCTATCTTCACCAAGCCGTTGATTTCCGAAACCAAAGCGACCGGACATCTCCTCATATATGCAGTGGTCCTTATCGTGGTTTTGACATTCTCGATGGCATTTTTGTTCAACGCCATCCGCGACTTGTCGTTCGATATCCTTTCCGTCTTACACTTCATCGGAGCGATATTCTGCGCATTCATCGGGTTCAGCATCGTGGTAACTATTCTTTCGGAACATCAAAAACTCAAGAAACGCCGTAAACCTGTCTTTGACCAGAGAACCATCCTTTCGCTCCAGAAAGGACTCCTCGTCATGGGACATTTATTCGGGTACGGCGTGATACTGGGCGGTCTTGTCGTCATCCTTGAACTTGGTGGAGGCAGGCTGACGCTATCGCTCGGTAAATTCGAGACAGGAATCCCTTGGTTGCCTGTACTCTGGGTCTGGTTGACGGTTTCCGACCTGTCACTTTTTCATCAACAAAGCCGGGAATTTCATCCCCCGCGGTGGTCGCTTCCGTTTCCGGTCAATCTCACCAATCTTATTTCCAAACCCTTTGAAAGCATCAAGGTTCTAAATCTGATGTGGCTGATTTCAAAGCTGCTCGAAAAAATAATCCTTGCCGTGGCTGGTTTTTTACGGCTCGACGTCGGGCTGGCGAAACGCCGTCGCTACACCCTGCCGGAGGCGCAAGCTCTCGCCGAACCGGTTGCTGTTCAACGCGATAAAGACGCCTTTCTTTTTGCGCTCCGAAGCGGCGCAGAAGGCATCTCGCTCGACGACCAACAAGCCGACGGATGGATATTTTCCTATTATCTTCCGAGCAAAAAGAAATCGCTCGAGGTGGTGGTGTCGGGTGGAAAGACGCGCACACGACGGAGCAAACCTTTTCCGGGCGAACCGCCGGCTCGCCTTTCTCCTTCACAAATAGACCCATCGCAAGCTTTGCAAAAAACGAAAGAGCATCTCCAGCAGATATATGCAAACCCTGAAGAAGAACTTCTTACCATGTTTCTCTACCTTCCCGCGTCAGGATATCATGATGAACTTGTTGACCTAAGCCAAATACCGGAGCAGCTATCCTGGCTCGTACGCGTGTTCGATCAGGATATGGAACATGTAAAAGATATCTTTGTTGACGCGAAAGATGGGGTATAAATAGATTTTCGCCAGAATAAACGGTTGAGACTGCTTAACGCCGTGCAGGTTGGATCGGGATAAAACGTACCCGCGTGATTACTTCCCCGAGCGATTGACTGATTGTCTCGCGCTCCTCAAAACCTTCCGCGACAAGGATTGCGTTGAACAAGGCTCTTTCTTCTGCTTCCACAATATCACGGCTTGAAGGAATCGTGGGAAGAACGGTCTTCCCTGAATAATAGGCACATTGAAGAAACGTACCGAAAGCCCCGTTCCAGACTATGCCATCCTGCGTCACCGAAGACAGCTCCTTCATTTTATATCTTAAATCGCCGTAGTCGTACTCTTTTGAAATATCCCTGAGCGCGGATTTACTTCCGGCTTCTCCAATGATGTGTATCGACTCTCGTGTCATGACTGCAAAACTCACAATGAAGATAAATATTAGAAATGTCCTGATAGTAAGACGATATATCCCCTGAGATTTAATCTGCGCGAATTCGGAGAAAATCAGGACACTTGCTATGATGAAGACTGCAGGATACGCCGGCATACAATAGAACTTCATCTTCGTCACTGTGAGTGAATAAAGCACAAAAACCGTAATTACCCATACACTCAGAATCCGAAGCGCCGTTTCTCCACTTCGCCACACTGAGAAACCAATCGCGCCTATTATGCCCAGGCCGATCAGGCTTCCTGTGGTATCGTCCAGGCTCAATACCATATCCGATAGGCGTTCGAAATGATAAAGCAGCCCGCCTTCGTGCCCTTCGAGGGCTTCAAAAAGATGACGAATAGCAAAATCACGCACAAATCGGGATTCTTCCGGAAAGCGTACGGCGATGTACGTCATCCATGGTAAGGCGATAGAAGCACCGAGACAGAACCAAAGAAAAGAGCGGAAGAGTGATTTTTGTGTTTTCCTCCCACTGGAAAGGCTGTGTCGTTGTAAGAAAAGCGAAAACATTAGAGGGACAACTAAAGGCAAAGCCGCAAAGCCTTTTGTCAGGACGGCAAGTCCCGCAAGCACACCGCTTAACAAGTAGTATCGGTTGCGTCTGTTGTCGCCCCCTTCCCGCATTGCATAAAGCATGAAGAGAATCGAGGAAGTCGATAGCACGCAGAGCCAGACGTCAGGGTGGTCTGATGCTTTCAATCCGCCGACGAGGGTCAGGGGCGCGGGACATACCGCCCACATAAGCGCGGTGACCAGTCCCGCGATGCTTCCACCGAGTAACCTGCCGAGAAACCCGACAAGGAAAATAAGGAACGCATCTGCGAGGATGGAGGGCAAGCGGAGAAAGAATTCATGATCGCCGAAGATACGCAACGATAGCGCTATCAGCCACATCGAGAAAGGCGGCTTGTTCAACCATACACGCGTCTGAAGCCAGAAATGCGTCTGGTACTTCTCCGGACAGTCTTTCAACAAGAGAGGCTCGAACGGGTCTTCAATGAAATTCTTAGCGACCAGTGAATGAAACGATTCATCCCACTTGGTAATGTATTCATGGAGAGAAACGCTCACTCTCAGAGCCAATCCTACAAGTACGACGAATACTAATATCAGCAAAAAATATTTATCACGCGAGGGTTTTGAATTCATCTTCATGAGTCGCACTTTACCATTTTTATGAGAAAAATCGGTTATGCGCTTGCTTAGATAAATTTGCCTTTAATGAGTAGATAATAAGCCGACAGGGTCAAAACCACGAGTATAATAAGTAGCCATTTAAGTATCTTATTGCGTGTTTCAAGAAAGAGGAGAAACACGGCGGGTGGAAATATAAAAAGCTGCCGCGCAAAATGGGTAAGGTAATCGTAACAGGGCGCTTCTTTGCCGGAGGAGAGGAAAATTGCATTAAGCGCACCAAGCAGAGCGAAAACCGAGACTGCCGTCCTATGACGTACAACAATCACTATCACAGTTATTGCGGCGACCAAGAACCATATCTGCGAAAAAATCCTGAGGCGATAAACGCGCTCGTTTTCACTGCGCAAAATCTGATGCACCTCGGAGGGGAACAGGCGGAGTGCACCCCAGAAAGGAGCAGTGAAGTTCTTCAGCATTCCCAGTGGTTGACTTTCCACGGGGAGGTGTATTTTTAAATAGAAAAGCCATACTATAAAAGGGAGCACCGTGGTGAAATAAAAAAGTGCATCGCGCCATTTCCTTTCCTTTAATTGTATTATAACCAGTGCGAGCGTCAGCGCCGCAGCGGGTTCTTTGGTCAAGATAGCCGCCGCGGTTGCAATCCAGGTCACCCACCGCTTCTTGTTCATGTATCCCCAGAACGCCAGAAAAATAAAGGCTATGGCAAGCGTCTCACCGGTGAAATATTCCGATGAGACCGCAACGGATAACGACATGACCGCGCTGAACACCCATAATGGCGAAAAATCCCGGCGTCTCAAAAGGGAGGCGGTTACGATTGCAATACCCAGATACGACAGCAGCACGGCAAGCACCATCCCTTTGGGAATACGCGAATTGGTGGACACCAGCATACGCGAGAGCAAGGGATACATAATCCGTCGCGCACGAAGGTGAGGAGCGTCCAGACCGTTCACCGTCGCTTCTTTTTTTAACAAGGGATCGTGGGCGAGAAAATAAAAAAATTGCCCATCAAAACCGATATCCTGATATATGAGAGGATCGCTTTTTCGGACAAGATCCGCGACACCGGGTTTATCATAGAACATTTTTCCGACCCGGATAGCGTGCGTCACGTCTCCTTTGTGATGAAACGCCAATGCGGCAATAAAAAGGCTCGCAACGAGAAACGCGCTTGCAAGAGCCCAGGCAAGATAACAGTTTCGGGCTATCGTGCTTTTGCGATGGGATTCGTTCTGCGCGTATTCCATAATCAATATTCTTTTCTTTTGAACCGTATGAAAGACCTAACCTATGCGACGCTATTGTTATGTACAACAAAAATTTGATCATTGCGATTGCGTGGTTTTACTTTTCTGTTTTTAAATACGGGTCGAAGATCTCGCTTTAGCGGGTCGAAGATTCGCCGTGGAGAATCGAAGACGCGCCGTGTCCGCCACAGGCGCATCTTCGAGCGGGTCGGAGATCTCGCTTTAGCGGATCGAAGATTCGCCGTGGCGAATGTGTAATCCTTGCGTTGAAGTATATATAAAGAAAATTTCTCTTATAACCACGGATCTTCACTTATCTCCACTAATCTCTTTACAACTTAAAATCCCTTTTTTCTTTACCCGCGAATTACGCGGATTACACGAATAAAAAATTTTCTCATATCCTTTTTCAACAGTTCTCGCACTCGCTCGCGTAATCGTGCGCG
>CAZSMK010000047.1:0-50731 GCA_964608095.1 uncultured Candidatus Sumerlaeota bacterium
TATTCGAGACTTGTATAAAAGATGATACGAAGGTTGGATAATCTGTGTTCAACCAGCGGTAGAACTGCAACTCGACGTTAGTGACAGCGCTGCAGTCCAACGGTCCGAGAGTTAGGGAATAAGGACCTCCGACAACGGTCGAATAATCTCCGTTCAGATTGACTCCATAGACATTATTTCCGGTATAACCGGACGTTGGGTCAGGATTGCCATATATGCCGCCCCCTCCACCCGTTGGCGTACCGAATGCCCACTCGCCCTCGGTGCTCCACCCCGGGTCTGTATCTAAGTTGAATGAATAAAGCGTTGTCGATGTTGATCCCGCAGATATTCCTAAAACTTCTGACACCGGATTTTGATCAGCGAAGATGGCGGTCGAAATTAATAAACCGACAAACACCATCAGGCACACCGTCGTCGCACGACTAATGGTTCGATCATAAGAAGATACATAACGCAGATTTAAGCTTGTAATGTCCATGTTTGCTGTCCGCCTTTTAGTTGAAATCGTCTCTTTTTTTCTTCTGTCGATACCCAAGCCAAAAAAAGACCGGTCATTGTGAAGAGACCAATGAGTATAGTCAAATAAAAAGGGTGTCTTATATTCTTTTTTACATCTCTTTGTTATCTATCCAGGATGCGCAGATAAGGCATCTCAGCGGATTTTCTTAAAAGGCGGATTTAAAAAACTCATTAAGGCAGGCAAGGAAAGCGCTTGTAAAAAATCGGTTGCGCCAAGGGATTTTTTTAAATTACTCGAGGGATGTCCTTTAATCCTTCACCTCATGAGGGTAGGGGAGATTTCGTATTTCTAAATCGAAAATTTCAATCTCTTTATTCAACGAACCTATCTGCAACCTGACAGGACCTTCAAGATTGGGCGCATCAATAGGAACATAGTAATCGTTTCTTCCTCTCTTTATCACAACCTGAAACGATTCTTCCTTCATCACATATCTTGTTTCTGGTATATTCAGTTTAAATAAGTCTTTTAAATAGTCCGTAAAAAACTTTTCTCCCATCCATTTGCCTCGCAGTTTAATATTATATCTTACGTGTAATGTCGTATCCTCGGGAATATCGATTGCCGCTTTTACAATAAGCAACGACAAAGGCTCATGTCCGTTCACGGGAACGATAATTTCGGCTGTTTCATCATGGAACGATACAGACATTTTATCGGGATAGGTTAGAGCCGTAACATGACCTGATATCCGTATCCTTTCCATATCCTGCGTGTGTTTAATATCAAAGCGTACGTTACGAGATGAATCGAACTTTTCCCTGAGATAAGAGTGGGATATTTCAAGTGGATTGAGCGGCCATGGTTCGATGAAGCTTCTCTCGGCAAGTTGATGCATAACGAGGTTCGGCTGTTCCTTATGTATCACGCCGGTATCGAATTCCGGCTGGTAGATATACGCGATTCTTCGAAAGTTCTCCGACATAAAGGGAATCAGATAATCGGCAAACGAGTCGCGGAACATTACCACGCGTGGCAATTGTGAATTCGGGATTTCCATGGCGAAATGAGGTTTGAACGGGTAATATTCTTTTTTAAGCGGAACGTTGCATGATTCGGCAGCAGCCGGATTCGCGGGCGATACAGACAACGTGTCTTCTCTAAGCATGTCTTCCAGTCCCAGCATCTGCGCAAGGTCGCACCCCTTTATCAGTTCTCTTCTGAAGATCACATCGTCTTTTTGTAAAGGTTGCAGCGCGAAGTATTTCTCGGATAGATATTCAATGATTCTACGATATGCGAGATAGGCGCCATACGAATTCCAATGCGTGCCGGTCTTAAAGTAAATACACGCATCGTTTTTTTCGTGTATGAGAGTGTCGCGCAGGTCAAGGAATTCAAATTCCGTATACTTCTCTAAGTAGGCGATCAAGCAGTCAAGAGTAGTATCATGATGGACGCGAGAAAGTCCGGCGGGCAAATACTCCGGATAGATCGACGATTTGATAGGCGTAAAAATGTAAAGGAGTGGTATATTTTGTTCGGCAAGCCAATGTCGCCTCTCTTCGAGAATACGTGCAATTCTGGCAATCCCAACCCTTGTCACCGGACTCGTTCCACGGTAATAATCAATGGCGCTTCCCCCGAGATAGAGCCATCCATCACGCCCAAGGACGACTCGTGGCAGCGGAGAAGTGTTGAGAACCTTGATATGCTCCCAGTTGTACCACCTGATCAAGCTATCCCTGAAGCCAAGGTGGTCTCGATAATATTTTTCAAAAGAGGGTGGAAAATCGTAAATCATACTCCAGTTACAACGGATAGGAGGTTTTACCGAAAGAGCGCGTTTTTCCTCGATCGGCTTACCGGGATCGATATCAAGTGCATTATCAAATAAAGGAAGGAGAATACCGAGCCAGAACAAGAAAATTATAAACGTGCTATCGATTTTTCTGTAGGTGTATGAATCTATGTATCGTCTTTTCATAATGCATTCTAAAACCTGAAATATATAAAGGGAGTATGGGTTTCAGCAGCTAAAGTCATTGCTGCAGTTATGAATATTAACGCTATACATATCAGTCTTAAAATAGCGAAAAATCCAGCGTATAGCGGAACCATTCTTCGGTTACAACGCCCTATAAAATCTTCATACGTAGATGCTATCCATGGAATAACGGGCAGTGAGCCGATATAACCGACTATGAGGCAAAGAATTATCTTTGTATTCAAATACAAGCCTGCATGGTATTGAATGCCATCCCCGTGTACAAATCCAAAGAGTCCTTTGATAAAGACAAAAGCCTGGGATAAGGATTCGGCGCGAAAAAACGCCATGCCCGCCATGAATATTATAAACGAAAGAACCACCTTGAGCGGATGCCACAATCTGATTTGCAGCTTGTTACGAATCATGTAACGTTGAATTGCCAGAAGCGAGCCGCAATAAAGTCCCCAGAGAATAAAGTTCCAGCTCGCACCGTGCCATAACCCGACCATGATCAAAAGCGCGATGATGTTGAAATAAACCTTGAAGGGCGAGCCTCTCGAGCCACCCATTGCCCTGTAGGGATAATCGCGTAGCCACGAATTCAAACTTATATGCCAGCGTTGGAAGTATTCGGTCGCAGAGGTCGAAACAAATGGGTACCTGAAATTCTCCTTGAACTTAAATCCCATCATCCTGCCCAGACCTATTGCCATATCCGAATAGCCGGAAAAATCGTAATAGATTTGCAACGAGAAACCGAAGAGCCCCAGCCAGGCAAGACCCGCCGTCATCTGGCTGAAGGGGATTTCAAATATAGCGTTAACGGGAACCGCCAGTGTGTTGGCAATAAGCACTTTTTTCCCAAGACCCACGATAAAGCGTCTCGCGCCGTATGCAAAGCCGTCGGGCAGGACCACTCGATGAACCAGCTGCTGCGCTACATCGCGATACCGAACGATTGGACCGGCGACCAATTGAGGGAACATGATGATATAGGTTGCATAGTTCAGGAAGTTACGGGTCGCCTGCGTATTTCCTAAATAGATATCGAACGTGTAACTCATGGATTGAAATGTATAAAAACTGATCCCCAGCGGGAGAAGTATGTTCAGTGTTGTATTCCATTTGAGACTTTCCGCGCCGAATATGCCCATTACGAAATTGTAATTTTTCAGACCGAAATTCGTGTATTTGAAAAAAACAAGGATCGAAAGATTCGTAATAATAGAAACAATCAAGGCGCCCCTTTGTGATTTTGTGCGTTTTACATTTTTCTCCAGCTTTTCGATCGGTTTGTTGTTGCCAAGCGCGCCCGCAATCACGAGACCGCACATATAGTCGATAAGGGCGGAGGTCAAAAGCACCGCAATGAACCAATTCTCGCTCCAGAAATAAAAAAAGAAACTTACAATGAAGAGGGTTGCATTCCGCGCCTTACGAGGGGTAAGAAGATAGAGGATAAGGCTTATCGGCAAAAATAAAAAAAGAAAAAAAGTCGAGCTGAAAACCATGTTTATAGAACCGTATCTTAATTTTTTCTCTGGAATAACTCATTAGCGAGACCTTGCTCGGCAACCTTAAAATCAAAAATATAATTTAAGTGTCACAATCTTTTTTGCGGCTATGCTCAACCTGAGCTCATGCCCATCATCATGTATTTCCAAATCTTCATTACCGGTTTCATCCAGTTTACATTGAAACGCCTTCTTGATTTTGTAATACGACCTTATTTTCCCATTCACTTTTCTGCTCAGCGGATTATAAAATCTCAGGATCGTGTAACTCCCCTTCTCCGCTTTTTTAAGAGCCGTCAGGCACAACGAACTCGGTGTTATTTCCAGAAAAGAGTGGGTTCTGTCAAAGAGAGTTCCTTCATGGCGACCATGCTGGGTCGGCAGAACAGGATATTTGAATTCATACATTTCCCGCAACAAATCGGATTTTTCCCATCCTTCTTTGAAAAAGAAAAACGCGTAATGAAAAGTATGCTCACCCAGCATCTGTGAGCCTTCGTTGCCGATTCGTTTCACGCGGTCTTCACGGAAAAGCCCCGACATTTTTGGATATTGATAGGTGCGAAGGAGCGTTGTTGCAACGGTTCCCGCCTCATCTTCCACCACCTCGTACTCTGTGAGGCCAAAACTCAGAACCGCCAGTCCGCGGCTTTCGTTATAAGTCCCATGGCATCCGTTCATGGGATTGGTTCCTGTCCAGGGTTCAAGCCAGTTGCTTGTATCTCCAAAATGAACATCACGCTCAACCATATCGAACTGAGTGTGGGCGAAAGAGGATTTTGGCTTAAAACCCGCCTCAGCCAACATTCGCAAACGATGATCCCGAACCGTGTTGTTGATGATGGTCTTGACCTCGAGGCGTGCGACACCTTTTTTCAAGGTAATGTAGCTTGTTATGATTAATTCACGTTCCTCAGCTACGCGTGCGGTTTTCTGTTCAGTAACGCCTGACGGCAGCATCCATTTCCACCTTATCGAGAACGTCGTCATCACGGGACCATCCGCTTCTTTTGCAATCTCCGCCTGCAAACCAAGGGTATTCAGGACGCGATCGGTCGGCGGCACCCAGCGCCACCACGGATCACCGCATTCGCCCGCATCTTCAAAGAAATTAAGATTGCAGTATATCTCGCCGGTTCGTTTATCCGTTACTGTCAGGCTTCCATTCGACTCGATTTTGACTTTCAAATACTCGTTCTCCATCGTGTTAGTCGAAGTAGTAAGTGTCCCATGATTATGTTTACGAGGCCAATCTTCCGGTTTAACGCGGTACGTGGCAAATCCCAGTGGGGGGATTTGTTTCGCTTCAAATGCTACCTTCCACTTCCATGTACGAAACATCATGGGGAGCCAGCTTTTCTCCGTGGCTATCAGGTAACTTTGTTCTCTTCCCAGCGTTTGATGCGCGACAGGTTTACCGTCGGGTCCTTCGATTGAAAAGGGACGATAATCTTCGTCGCTCTGGTTTTTAGGTATATCCACATAGCATTCAACTACGTCGGCACGTTCAGATGTTGTGGGGTTAAAAACAGTGATAAGGACATCCGCGGGTGAGGCGTTCGAGGTGTCGATACCGGTAACAATGGTACCGAGAGCCTTTTTCATCCATGCTTCGCCGATAAGGAATGCCTGGTCGAACCTGCTCATCATGTCTTCATGGATTTGGTCGGGACTTAACCCGCAAATGGCGTCGTGGGAATGGTTTGCCAGCATATATTTCCATGCCAGTTGAAGCGCTGTTTCAGGATATTTCATACCCTGCTTCCCCGCAAACACACTGAAGGGTTCACACCACTGCATGAGGGAACGTTCGACTTCGGCATTCCTGATTTTAAGATACATGCGTGATGACATGGAATCCTTGAGAAACGCATTGAATGCTTTATCGTGGCTCGGTCGGCGTCGTTCACCTTTTAAAACCTCTAACCGTGAATAATCCACATTTGCCTTGAGGTCTTTTAAATAGTTGGGAAGCGAGCTTATCATGAAGCGCCAGTTGGGATTTACCTTGTTGCATTCATCCATAATGCGCGGTAGGTTATCGCATGGTCCGGTGCTATCCATCCCGTCAAAAAGGCTGAACACAGGACAGGTAGCGTCGCGTAGCGCTTCGTTCATGGCAGCCATAACGCCGTCATGAATGGGTCGGGGGTTCCAGGTTTTCGTAAACGTGGCGTCGAGCAAGCGCGGTTCCTCCTCGTGATCGGTCTCCAGTCGACAGGGATGAAAGGGTAAATAGCCGTCGCTCCATTTATAACCAGTCCACTCGTCGGGCACCATGGTGCGCGTTTCCACGTAAAGATAAAATGCACCACGCCCTACGTTTGGGCTGACACGGATTCCAAGAATACGTGTGCCGTCCGGCGCTTCAAGCAAATATTCATTATCGCATTCCACGTCGTGAATACCGCGATAGAAGATAATGCCGTCTATACCGAATCCTGCGTAAATTTGAGCGATTTGTGATACCTGTCCGTAAGAGGTAGGCGTATAGCCGACCTTACAAGTGTACCCATATTCGTCACCCACGCGTTTTCCCATTAGCAAATTACGAATGATCGATTCGCCATGGATGACGTTCATCTCGGGAAGCGTATACCAGGGACCGACAATCAGGCGTTTGGCTTTGATGAGTGCAGCAAGGCGGTCGCGGTTTTCGGGTCTCAACTCGACATAATCGTCCAGAAAAATGGTCTGCGAATCGAAATTAAAGTACTTATACGCGGGATTCTTTTCCATAATGTTCAGAATCCGATCCACCAAATCGAGGAGATACATCCGTGTCTCCTGGAAAGGAAAGCGCCATTCACGATCCCAATGTGTATTGGGTAACACATGAATTCGACATTTCATCTCTTGTTTTTCTTTGTCAGATAATTTTTTGCTCATAACTGAATACCCGGTATTTTATTCTCCGTTTTCATTATATTTTCGATGTTTTTTCCAGATCGAGTGGATAAGATCATAGCTTTCAAGAGGCATACCACGAAACACACAATTAGACGTTGAAAACACATACCCCCCACCGGGCTTCGCCCATTTTAAACAATACTCAGCGCTATCGCGTATTTGTTGTGGTGTCCCTGTATGCATATGAGCACAATGCACATTCCCGCAAAGGGCGACTTTATCGCCATAACGCTCCTTTACGACCTTAATGTCCACGCCCGCCATTGGATCGAGCGAGTGAAGGGCATGGGGTTCCGCGCTGATCAAATCATCGATGATGGGCATAATATTACCATCGGTATGTTTTATCACATACGCGTTTTGCCCCTTGAACTCAGTGACGCACGCCTTGAGATACGGTGTGATGAATTCACTAAACAGTGCGGGCCCGATGAAGGGTCCGTCATTGGTGCAATAATCAGAACATAGAATGAAGCCGTCAGCCCCTGCCTCGAGTAACTTGCGAGAAATTTCGAACGATTCTTCGAGGCTCTTCCTGGCTTTTTCATGCATAGTCTCAGGTTTGGTTAGCATACCGAGGCAGAACTCTTCCGCATTATTGAAAGGAATCATGAAGGTGGGATCGTTGTGCGCCATGAGGAGAAATTCGTTTCCCGATAGCCGACGTATTTCTTTTACTGTATCCAGCACCCCTTGAGTGCAGGTCGTATAAGGGTCCTGTCCCGGCGGTTCGTGCTGTTGGAGTGTGCTGTTCACAAAAATAATGGAATGTTCGTAAAAGCGAGCGACGTCTACATAAAGTTGCGCATTATATTTTACAATGTCGGTATATGACATACCTGTAGGGTCAGGTTCAAAAGGATTCCCAAAGAACGTGCGACCGTTAAAATCTCGTTCTGTCTCGTGAAAGACAAGTTCAAAAGTCGGCACATAATCAGGAATCCCGCCGGTTATTGCGGTGATTGCACGTTCACGATGTGTGATGATTTTTGGCATAATTCAAAAGCCTCTTAACATAAAGGATACACATTAAACTTCTAATGAGATACCTTTCTTATCGATACGATAATTTTTGCCTTGATATTTCAAATGATTAAGACATGCTCCTTCATCGAGCAGGGGAGCGACGCCCTTCCATAGCAATCCTTCTTCGAGTGTAGCTTCGACGCCGAACATCGATTCGATTATCATGGCGGGATACGCTCCGTTGGCAGCCACGACCCAGTCGCACATAAAAGGAAGATCATGCGAGCCTTTCCATGCGCCGCCTTCAAAGGAAGGAAACAGAGGTTCCGCCCAATGCGCCTGCCCTATGGGTCCCTGCTTTGTCACCGGGGCGATACGAAGCAACCAATTAAACGCCTCTTCCCTGTTGCCGGTTTTACAGAGACCATTAATCGCCTGGGCGGAAAAAGAAGCATACGAGCCGGTCCATTGAAGGTCTATCCGGTTCGAGCGATGTGCATCATCGTCCCAGGGAGATAGACTTCTTATCCAATTTTCCGTCTGGTGGTGGTCGAAAAAGTTTTGCACCATCTCTTGTTTAACTCGTGGCGGTAAGTCATCTGCAATGCTTTCGAGTATAGACAAAAAATCATACACGTGCCGTACCTCGTTGTAAGATCCGTCGGGTTGACGGCATCGCCAGTATCCTTTACCTTCTGCATAGAGGCTCATGACGTTGCGAAGGAGCGCGGATGCGTCTTCTTCGAGTTTTCTTGCAATGTCGGGTTCTTTACGTAATTTTCTGAGCGCAGCCACCTGGCGAAGCGCAGCCACCCACATAGCGTTGAATGATGGGACTTCATGTGTATACGTACTCACGCATTCAAAAAGGTTAATCACACTACCGCAATCGGCAAGACCATGGCCGTTAATGTCGTATTCATGCCAGGCAAGGGCGTGTTCCTGCAGGTGTTCAATTATCGAGCGACCCTTAATCTGTTCATCCAACCACGAGAAATCGCCCGTGAATCGAAGATAAGTATACGCAAGCCTGACTATTGCAGTATCATTTACCGCATACCAATTACCAAGACCCTTGCCCGTGACATAATCGGTAGCAAGATACTTCTTGATATCGGAAGCAAGCCAGACTTCTATGTGCTTGCGCATGACGTCAGGATCGAGCAGTGCATAAAAAGGTGCGGCAATCATCATGTCCCACAGAAATGTTGCCGTTGTCCAATAATTGGGGGAGAGTGTTACGAAAGCAGGACCGTATGAGCTGATTGGATTGTCCCTGCGCAGCATCAAGCAGCCAAGTGTGGTCTGAAGGTACAGCATGAGCAAATCTCTGTTTTTTGTCACGAATGTAGGAAGATGCCCTGAATAGAGATCATTATCGGGAATAAATACCTTTCTGATTTTTTCATTCCATCGGTTTAAGACACGTTCACATGCGTCATCGAAGTTATTGATATGAGTCCAGAAGAGTTGACGGGCGGATTCAGCTGAACTTCCCAGTGCAATTACAAAATTAAGTACCCACTTCCCCTGTCCCGGCAGTTCCGGATTATACAAGAACGTTTTTCCTTCGACCTTATTCGGCGAAGGAGAGCTTCCCTGATACATAAACGCTTTTTCGGTGGATTCAAACAACATTGCGCCTGCTTCTTTATCATAAGACCAGAGTTCTCTATGTTCATCCAGTACGGTAATAAAAGGTGCAATACCCGCCCATCCATCGATGGTGTATTTCAATCTTCCGGCAAGTTTTATAGCAACCTCGACTGTCCGTTTTTCCGGCGAGGGATTCATAATCGTAAGCTGAATAAGTGCGCCCGGCTGGTCAGGTAATGCACGCGTTATGGTCTCGACGTCAAATCCTTCGAAGCGTGTTCGTCTACGTACCTTGTCCGGATACCAGGTGTAGCCGATTTCCAAATCCTTGATGGCTGCACGATGACGGTTCAGATATAAAAATGCCGTTCCTTCGCCGTTTCCTGAAAAAGGTGGGAACATGAAATTATAAATACCCATAGGATCAGGTCCTGTCCGAAAGCAACCGAGATCGTTGAATAACGGGGGATAATTGAAATGGTCACGCCAGTAATGCCACATCTCGCCTGTACCGAGATCATCGCAATGTAACGACGCTATCCAGCTTACTTGATCTTTTGATGTGTTACTCATGTTCGTGTGTCCCTTGTACAGTCTCTCTAAATTTTATCTAAATATATTTTAAGGAAATGTGGATAATACACGTTACAATTGGTCAACAGATCTGATACCGACCGTGTATTGACAAGATATGTCAGGATCATTTCATCCTCATTAGATCGCAGGTGCGGATGCATTCGCATTGCATAAAAGAGGTGTGAATCGACCGGTTTTGATTGCTCTTCACGGAAGATTAGTGCAGGAGCGCTCCACGGTCCTGTTATTGTCGGTGCGGTTGTGATAAAGAAGTCCGGTTTCCTCGGTCCATAGGTTGTTGCAAGGTAACGTTTCCGAGGCGCATCGTAAAACAGAGAAGACTCGGTTACCCCGGGTTTATAAAGAATAACCGGGTCTGTGAGGTTAACACTCCATGTATACGATTCTCCGCTGTTATTCAAATACTCGAATCTGCATCTATTGGCATTTCTGAATAATTCATCCACATGGACACGTGCTAACACTGTAGACGTGTCTTTGAAAAAGTCCGCACCTTCGACAAACTTTATGCCTGTAAGGTAAAGGTAAGGGGATTCGAAAAGAGAGGCGGACGAATACCATAAACGCCTGGATGGCTTATTAATCCGTTTCGCCTCGATCTGCCACTCAAGGGGATGACCTGACGTTTCTCTTACCCGCATGACCCAGCTATCGAGGATACAGAACGATAAGGCTTCGCATTCGCCTTTTGCAGCGGTGACGCTATAGCCAAAAACAAAAAGCTCTCCGTCGATGCAGATACCTGTTCCGGGCCAGAACCAGTGAGCATGTTCTTCTTGAGGAAGAGAAAAAAAGTCGTGTGGTTCTCCTTGCTTATTGTTCAATACCCATTCGATATCTTCAGGGCTTAGTGATCCGGGGGGTTGTAGTGCCACGGTATTGCGTGGCATTGCATGGAACATCCGTTTCCCATTTTCCTGCCTCCCGATAAGTGTATCGCCAAACACCCATAGAACGCGTTGATCGGGAAGGTGAATGGAAAGGGCGGCATCCGCGCCAAGATAGCCTGTTCGTCGCGGGGCAAACAAACCATTAAACTCTTCCGCAGGTTCTGTTATATGTCGTAAATCCCTTACTTCTTTCACCAGATTATCCACCCTTTATATTCTTCTCTTAATTATCCGAACTATCGAAACGAACACGGATAAAGCGAGGGTAATAAATATCCGTGACGCTGAATAGATGCCAGAAGTCGGTTGTGTTTACTACGTAACTCAAGACTAATTCATTCGATTCACAGGGGAGCATGGGATGTCCACGACTCGCGTACGCATGATAGTGCTCGTTCTTTTGTAAGTCCGGGATGTGGTAGATTTTTTGCGGTTCAGACCAGGGACCGGTGAGATTCTCTGCGCTGACAAGATAATAGTCAGGCGAAAATGGCGCGATAACCGACGTTATATATCGTTTGAGGTTTTTATCATAGTAAAGGAAAGATTCAGTGGTTCCCGGTTTGAAGAGAGCCGTACAATTACCCGGCGTAGGCTGCCACTGGTCGCCTTGAGACCAGAATTGTATCGACTCCCCCGGCTCATGAGAATCGAGTTTTTTGATCGGCAAACGTGCAAGTATTGCCCTTCGCTCGAGAGGTTTATCATCCGGTCCGTCATCGTAACCGAGAAGGTAAACGTAATCACCTTCAGTTAGGCAGCCGGCAGTTATGTTGAAATGGTCGTCGCCATAGGGCAGATCAACCATGCTCATCCTCCACTCTTCAGGAGAGTCGAGCGGATTATGTATTCTAACAAGCACGCAACCTATACCCTTGAATTCTACTCCTCCCAGACCCTCGCCACTTCCAACCTTGAACATGAAAAGATATGTTTTTCCGTTTATGGTTATGCCGGTTCCGGGCCAGAACCAGTATGGTTCATGAAAGGAATCCGGATGAAAGAAGGCACCCGGAATACGATCGGTCAGGTCCCAATAGTACGTTATCGTTCCAGCTCCTTCGCCGCTTAATTTCTGAATAGCGATTGAATTGCGAATAATCGTACCTTTGCGTTCGCCGTCGCGAACGGTTCCAAGGATAGTATCGCCAAACACCCATAGTATCCGGTTTGGACTGAGCTGTACCGACGCTCCTCCGTCAGCGCCGAGAAAGCCCCGCTTTTCCGGCATGAATATCGTGTCGTATACCGGGTCAACTTTAACGTCGAGAACGGGTAATGGAGAGGGTTTAAGAGCATCGATGCAAAAAGCGTATAAAGTGCTAAGAGTGAAGAGAAGAACAAAAAGGAGTTTTAGGAGCCTTTTATTTATGTGTTGTTTTTCCATGATCATTTTCACATTAAAAAAAAGAGAAACGCGATAACGCAAAGTCGATACAGCTGCTAACTGTGTATACACACCGATGCTATCATCTCACATTCAATAACGTCAATTGCAATCATCGACCATATAAGCTTTATCTTCGGCGACTTTTCCCATCTCGCTTTTTGGCCTTTTTTATTCCCCCTACCTTTTCTTCCTTCCGTTGCGATGAGTACTTTTTTCCACATCCATACAGAATCAACGCAAGATATATAGGGGTAAGAATCCACGGGTGAAGTATATCGCCATATCGGTTATAGAAGGTGCGCCCTTTTCGCGGATAAAGCATGCCCCTCAGAAATGTCTTTTTCATTGTTTGCGTCTGCTCCGTAATCACACCCCTGGCGTCAATCAATGCCGAAATGCCCGAATTTGTCGCGCGGGCAACCGGTTTGCGGTTTTCTATCGCACGCGCCACCCCCACTCCCAGATGTTGAAACGGTTGCTGAATGATACCGTACCATCGATCGTTTGTGAGATTAGCAATATAGTGACATTCTTGAGAGCAAAGATTCCTGACAAAATTCGCAAACAAAACTTCATAACAGATAAGGGGCGCTATACCACCACCAGGGCCATCGAGCACTAACGCTCTTTCACCTCGCAGAATTGAACGCGATTCCGGCAACCATTTGCGGAGAAAGGGAAAAGCCTTTTCAAGTGGCAGATATTCGCTGAATGGCATCAGGATGTTTTTTCGATAACTATCAACCACTTTTCCGACAGGTTCGATTAAGGATACCGTACTATAATAACGTAACTTCCCTGTTTCAGGCATCCTCGTAAATTCAATGTCCTGAACAAGGAGAGTCACGGAAGTGGCCCGTTGCATTTCCATAATAGTCCGGATATACACGGGATTGAACTCGGGTGTGCGGCTTGAAAATGGCCCTGCGCCTTCAGGCCAGATAAGTAAATCAAGGTGCTGAGGTTTTTGGTTTATTGCTTCCAGTGAAAGGCGCCGCAGATCCGATGCCACCCGTCTCTGTACTTCTACATCCGTGTTCTTTATCTTCAGCGGCGCCACGGGTTGAATCAATGCTATATCCAGTGAGGGCGCAGATGGCTCAGGTTCGTAACGCGTGAAGCACCATAATCCATACGTAATGTGGAAGGCGATGATGACGAGGACAATTCCTATTCCGGTGAGAGTCAACTCCTTCTTCTTCGAACGAATCGATGTTATTGTTATGTATAGACCGGTACTAACAAGCACTATAAGAAAGGAGACGCCATGCATGCCGATTAAATCAGCGGGTTGGAGCATGAATGGCTTAAACGAAAAACTGAGCGATAACACGATAGACATCGGCAACAGCATCCAATACTCGATCACCGTATACAGCCCCGGGACTATCAGCGCAAGTGACCACTTAAAACGGTTTCGAATCCACCCTGCAAGGGGCAGGAATAGGGCGTGTTGGAGTCCGATGGCGAGTGTGAATGCAAGAAATAGTACCATGGCTATCGGTATGCTGAACTCGAAAAAAACTACCATTGCCTGCCATAACCAGGCATAAATTCCCGCCCCGATAAGGATTCCTGTCCATGCGCCCATGCCTGCAAGCGCCCATAGACGCCGTTCTCTCTCGAGTATGAAAAAATAAGGTAAAATCGCAAACCATATAACATAGGAAAACCTTACGGATGGTTCTGCAACGAGAAACATACATACTATTGCATAGCAAAGAGGAAGTGTGGGATTTATTCGCCTGCTAATTCCCAGTACCACAAGAAGTATCAATAGGGGAAGTACAAACCAGACTATACTGATTTTATTCGCAACAATGGAAATAAAGAGGAAGTGATAAATTGTAACCAGAAACCCTGCGATAAATGTCCCACGGTCATGTGGTCTATTATCTGATTTCACCTTTTCTTGTACCATAAATCAAGCCAGTGTAACTTCTACAAGGTGTGGAAAATATTCTTCAAACTCAATATATGTGATGTAGAGTATCCTGCCGTTCTCTGCGGATAATTCCGGATGTTCCTTTCCGGCATATATCAGGTGTTCATAAGGTATGGTGTACTCGAGCCGAGGGGGCACCACTGTCCACAGAACCGAAGGTTCGCTCCATGGTCCCCATGGTTCAGGTGCAGTACGACCGACGATTTTACCTGTAAGGTCAAGCGAGTGGACAGCAAGGTAAGATTTAAGATACGGATTCCAGCTCACAGACATTTCATTAGGCATATCCTGCATCATGGAGATTGCTTGATGCGGGTCTGATCCCCATTTCGCCCGGTCGGATATCAGGTATTCATATTTGTCACGCTGTTCGATATTGTCTTCGTTCACTCGTGCAAGATAGCATCTTTGTATTCCCGCATCGTCCTTAAGCACTCCGTATACGTAAAACATTTTTTCGTCGGAAACTTCAAGAACTGACGAACCGAATTGGGGAAGGTCGGCTTTCCACCACAAGGTTGAATTACCGTAAGGAATTCGGTGGAACATCAGATTTCGCCTGTCTCCCACTGCCAATCCCGCCCCAACAAGTTCAAAGTTTACGGGCATCGGTCCTTCCGCACACATACGAACGGTAAGGTAAAAGAGGTAGATTTTTTTCTTTACAGCACACCCATGGAGACACCACACGCGAATTTCATCGGGATGTTCATGAGGCTCCCTTGGAACGAGTTGTTTCAAATTACCAACGTCGTCCCGGATATAATCGTAATGCTTCAAGCCGTTTCTACCCGTGGATTCTCGTAATATCAGTCCTGTATTAGTATAAAGTTTTTCGATTGATCCATGTCCCGACATGTCTCCGGGTCCCACTCGCGTTCCATTCGGAAACCAGAGACTCTCGCCGGGTACACGCTCTCCGACGAGAGTGTCGCCGAAAAACCATAATGACTCACCATTTAAGGGTATGGAGTAGGCTCCATCCTGACCGACTATGCGGTGGTGGTTATCCGTGAATTGAAGACCTAAATCCCGCACTGCTTTTACTTCGAGCATTCTCGATTGCCTCCTCTCGTGCCTTGAAAAGGAGAACCCCGCTAATAATAGTACCAGCCAGTTACCCCCGTCGGTTGTTCTTCGTTCAACTCCAGCTGGACTCGAATAAACCGAGGATGGTAGATTCCGAGTCCCTCTTCGGTAAACAGTGGATCGATTGATCCAAAACTGTTCGTGGCGTAGGTTATTATTAATTCTCCGGGCTTGGTGGAAAGTTCCGGATGCGGGCGAACTGCATACGAAATAATATCGAACGAGACCGTCTCATGTTCAGGGATTTCATAAATACATACCGGCTCACTCCAGGGCCCTGTTAGCTCCTTCGCAGTGGTCAGATATATCGTAGGGGTAAACGCATTATAAGTGGTGACAAAATATTGGTCCCATGATGGTTCATAATGGATATCCGTCTCAGTGTTGGAGGGCGAGAAAAGAGGCGCTAAATATGCAGGGGTGTTACTCCATTCCGCTCCGTTTGCTCCCTGAACCCAGTATTCAAAGACCTCGCTCAATCCGCCGGCGAGAAGATCTGCAGTGGCTGCTCGTGCAAGAACCATAGTGCCGGCTCCATCGTAGCCCATCATGTATAAATAAGGCTCTTCCACAATGACGGCTGAATGAAAACCCATCACACTGTTGTTGATACCCAGATCATACGCGTTTTGAATCCATTCGTCCGGTGGGTCATGAGGATTAGGGACTCTTATGAGGGTTGCGTTTTCCAGTCCGAACCCTAAAAAGCCACCCGGTGTTACAGAATAACAGAAAATGAACAACTCAGTACCTATCATGGTACCCATGGTAGACCAGTAAAAATCACCTTCAGTTCCCGCTTGATGCGGAAAAAAGGACGTGTTGGCAGGACCCCAGAAAAACTCTATGCTTACAGGCGGAGATGAACTCATATCCTGTATGCCGATGCTGCTGTTTATAAAGGCAGCGCCTGTATCGCGTTTATTGTTCGTCACGGTGCCGATAAAAGTGTCGCCGAAAAGCCACAGGTTTTTGTCTGGGGATAGCGGAATCGAGTGCGCTACGTCTGAACCGATCCATCCAACCGGTTGAGGCGTCAACATTTCAGCATACACGGGATCTATTTCCACCGATACCACTTTAACCGGATAATCCGGAGGAATGCACGGCGCTCCTTCTCCATAAAAACGAATCTCGCTGAGCCCGTAATAGTCGGAGCCGTAATTGCCGTTTATCTCGGTAGCCGTAATCAATACATACCTTGCTTCTACCCCGCCAAAATACATCTCGTCATCATGCGCGTAGTCGGGAGTTCCCGGTGCAATCGTTAATTCAGTTTGTGTTAGCAAGTGCCATTCGCTCCCATCAGTGGAGTAATGGATGGAAACATTACGTAATCCGCGGTCGGTCAGATTCTCCTGGTTATGATTCCAGATCCACATTTTCTCCAGCGTGTACAATTTGTTGAATGAGTAGAGAAGCCATGCGGCTCCTGCAATACCGGCGGGATTATTCTCACTGCTACCCCCGCCACCTGACACCGATAACCACATGGTGTGACCATACGGGTGATTATCGTGGAGATCTCCGGTTAGGCCCGAGCCATCGATGGTAAGAAACGCATCGGTCAGGGAGGGATAAAACTCGCTTGACGCTTGAGCTGTTATGGAATTTGACGTAATTGGTTCACTTAACGAACTATTGTATATTATGCTAAACACTATTGCCAAAATGGATGATATGTATAAACTTTTGTTCATGCTTTTGTTCCTGTTAACGTAATACTTTCTACAAAATACCTCTGGCTGAAGAAAAAGACTACAAGGGTCGGTAAAAGCATAATGAGACTTACCGCCATGAGTATGCTCCATTCGCTTTGATGTTTACTTGCAAAGGTCATGAGTCCCAGGGCAAGGGTGAATTTTTGATCCTCGACCAGGTAAATAAGAGGTCCGAAGAAATCGTTCCAATGCAAGAGGAACGCGAAAATCGCTACCACTGCCAGGATAGGCTTAGACAAGGGAAGAATGAGTTGTGAATAAATGCGAAAGTGCCCGGCGCCGTCAACTTTTCCTGCTTCTGTGAGTTCGTGAGGAATGGTGAGGAAATATTGTCGC
Organism: uncultured Candidatus Sumerlaeota bacterium; assembly: GCA_964608095.1. Classification (GTDB taxonomy): domain Bacteria; phylum Sumerlaeota; class Sumerlaeia; order MWCT01; family JAGHBZ01; genus CAZSMK01. The sequence goes on from CAZSMK010000047.1 coordinate 17,408, forward strand.
ATTAGGAAGATGAAAAAGGGCCAGCCTGTTAAATATGCAGGCACAATCAGGGGTTTGAAGGTGTTGATCCATTTCAAATTGCGAAAAATTACATAAAGCGGGATAATTGTTACCTGCGGAGGGAGCATCATGGTGGAGAGCATGAGAAAGAACCAGAAATCACGCCCTTTCCAACGCAACCTTGAAAACGCATACGCAACTAACGAACCGGAAGTGAGATAACCGACTATGCACAAGAACGTAATAAGAATTGTGTTGCGCGTGTAAAGGAAGACGGGCATTGTTTTAAAAGCCTTCATGTAATTTTCCCAATGGACAGGATCGGGAATCCACGTCATCTTTTCCGAAAACACCTCATCAGGCGTTTTTAAGGAACTTGAAACCATCCACGCAAAAGGGATAAGGAGAAGAACCGCTATAACCCATATTATGAATTGATGAATTATGTAGGTGATATGGCGGCGTCGGATTTTCATCTCTCAGGGTTTCTCCATTTCATAATAGACTCTCCGACCAAGCACCCGGAAGAGGATCATAGTGACCATGAACGTGCCCACGAACAGAAGCCAAGCCATTGCCGATGCCAGTCCCATCTCGTAATCGAGAAACGCCTTAAAATAAAGCTCAAGGTTGTAAAAGAGTGTCGAGTCGAGAGGTCCGCCACGGGTCATTAAATATGCTTCGGTAAACACCTGGAATGAAAATATGACTTCTACAATAGTGAGGAGAAACAGGGTCCCGGACATCTGGGGAATGGTAATATGCCAGAATTGGCTCCACCACCCCGCGCCGTCGACACGTGCCGATTCATACAGATGTCGCGGAATGCTATTGAGTCCGGCAATCATGACAATCATACGCCCCCCGCCGATTGACCAGATTCCCATAAGGATTATGGCTGGTTTTGACCATAACGGACTATCGAGCCAGAGTGGACCGGGTAGTCCGACGAGTGCAAGCGCACGGTTGATCAGTCCGAATCCCGGATTATACATCCAGAGCCAGATTACGGACAGCGCCACACCCGTGATAATCGAGGGCATATAATAGATGGTTCGCGCAAGAGAAATCCCTCTCAGCGGTTTTGCCAGCAAAAGGGCTAACATCATAGAGCCTGTCATTACAAGCGGCACGCGAAACACGGTAAAAAATACCGTATTATATACCGCTTTAAAATACTTTTCTGATCCGGAGAGAAGAAAGCGGTAATTTTGCAGTCCAATAAACATCGGGGGTCTTAACACATCGTAACGGCAAAAACTATAATAGAAGGACAACAAAATCGGAATAAGGGTAAAAACCAGGAAACCAATAATCCATGGAGAAGCGAAAAGATAACCCGTGAAAATTTCCTTTCGTGTAATACAATCAGAAATCCTTTTATAGGTGCTTCGTATATACATCGGTATCCTTATCGTATTGCATATTCTGATTATTTAAATTGCATTCCTTCTTTTTTCAAATATTCTTTATAGAATTCATTATACGCAAGTTGTTCGTTCAGGGCTTTCTGAACAGTAATTTCAGCCTGTTGCAATGCTTCCTCAGGTTCCTTATCGCCCCGCATGACCGCGTCCCACGCTTCCTGGTAGGCGCGCCAGAATTGAGTATGCGCAAGAGGCACTACAGTAAATGTATGACCCCACTTCATGCTCTCTACAAAAACCTCCATGTGGGGTAACGACATTTGAAAAGGACTTGTAGCGGCTTCTATATTGGAAGGAAAGAACGTGGCGAGGTCTTGTTCCGCTGCCCATTTCGCTCCCTGAATCTGGATTTCCGGTCGCGTGCAAAACTTGATATACTCCCACGCTGCTTCCGGATTTCTTGCACCTGATGGAATACCTATCCAGACCGGTCCTGCCATGGTGGCAGGCTTGCCGTCCTCTGGAACGGGTAGGGGAGAAACCCCGTAATTAAGGTCAGGTGCGAATTTCTCGATCTCCTGTATGAAGCTGGACTTCTGGAGAATCATGGAAAGATGTCCGCTGAGAAATCCATGTTGCGAGCCGTACCCGAATGATGCTCGTTTTAAAATGAGTTTCTCTCTGCCGAGTTTTTCGAATATATTTGCTTCCCATGCCATCGCCTCGATATTTGCTGGCGCGGTGAGATTGACCTTTAGACCGTCTTCGCTCACAAACCGTGCGCCTTTCTGTATTGCCCAGACAAGGAACAAAGGAGTGGGGAATTGTCCCCAATAGCCGGGAATATAACCGGCGCGCTCTATGGTTCCCTCTTCATTGTATGTCGTCAGCTTCAGTGCATATTCTTCCAATTCTTTCCACGTTTTGGGAGGTTGTTCGGGATCAAGTCCTGCGTCACGGAAATGATCCTTATTCCAGTAAAATGTTTCATTTCCTGCGCCGGTCGGTATAGCGTAGGTGCGCTCATCCCACATCATCTCATCCCAGAGCGCCGAAAAGATAGCAGAGCGGTCGAAATTATCACGTTCCATGAATTTGTCAAGGGGAAGGAGCGCCCCACGCGTCGACCACTGCGCCACAGAGCCAAAATATTCGAATAGATCCGGAGGGAAATTACCTACCACCGCCGTCAAAAACTTCTGCTCGATTTCGAGAAACGGTAGCCCTATGGATTCTACATACAACGTGTCCTGGCTCTCGTTGAACCACCTGGGGACCATTGCTTGCGTATCTTCTGCGCCAGTAACCTGCCACAAATGAAGGAGCAGGCGTTCCGGTGGCGCTTCTTCTTTCGGACGGACAAAAAGAATGAGACCGATTGAGCACAATATTCCCACAATGAGGACGATTCGACCGATAATTTTTTTTAACGGTTTCCACATAATTATGTTACTTTTTAACCGATTTCGGACTGCGCAGCTTTTTGGGGACACGAAGCGGAACCGGGATAATCTGGCGAAACAATTTGATGTTTTTAGCGTCAGGACGAGGCAATTCGCCGCGGAGCATAATCGCTGCCGCTTCACTACCGAGGCGTTTCGTATCATCTTCCAGGAGCACATAGGGATGTCCTCGAAGAACATGCAAGTTCCGTTTACTTCCCATACCGCCCACAAGAGGCCATGCACGCTCCGGCAGACCTGATTCCTCAAGCGCTTTGAACACGCCACCCGCAATCATTTCGTCTGAGCATAGAATCGCATCCGGCAGATTGTTCCCTTTCAGATATTTGTTGAATGCGTGGTACGCATCCGCACTTATTGAATCACAAGAACTAAATTCAACCCGCACAATCGACTTTTCATTATACGGTAAGCCACTTTCGAGCAATCCGTCTTTAAATCCACTTAATCGTTCAACCGTTGTGGAGGCATTATCTACACGGGTGATATAGATCAGGCGCTTGCATTGTTTCTCTTTTAAAAATTTAACAAGTCGGCGAAACGCATTGTAATCATCATACGTAATTGTCGGTATCGGGAAGCCGGTAACGCGGCATCCAAGGAGAAGAAGACTGATTCCCTTTTCTTGAAGACGTAAATACAGTGGGATATTGGGATTGATTGTGTTCTCGTCTCGATCAATCACCATGAATAATAATATCTTGTCAATACCCTGTTCAACAAGCCGTTGCAAGTTTTCTGCTTCACGTTCATATGAATTATTGGACAGACAAAGATTTATTTGAATGTTGCGGCTATATGCCTCTTTGTCGATTCCCATAATAATGTCGTTGAAAAAGAACCCTGAACCATGCATACACACCACACCGATTTGATTACTCTTATCGTTGAGTTTTTGTGCATTCTTGCGCATTGCGGGATCTGCAACAAAAGTACCTTTCCCACGTATAGAATAGACAAGTTCTTCCGTTGTAAGATCGTTCAATACACGCCGTGCAGTGATTTTACTGACCTTGTATTTTCGTGTTATCTCGTTAAGTGAAGGAACGCGTTCATGCGGATGAAGTTGCCCACCCAGTATTTGAAGCGAAAGATCGGTTTTTATTCGGGTATACTTATACGCCTGCTTATCGCTCTTTTTTTCCTGTTTCATGCTTTCCTTTCCCCATCTTTTCTTTGCGTGTTCCCTTAAATCGATAACACCTTATATAAAATAGGCGCCTCGTTCAAGACCCAAGATACTCTCTTAGTCTTCAATAAATCTAACTCTCAAGGTAGCGACGCCGTGAGGTTTCACTTCTAAATTCAAAGATTCTCCCACAAGGTACTTTTCGCGTTCATGCGGAATTTCGTTTATGCTGCATGGCGTTGCAGAAAACTTTAACTTTCCGAATGCGAGTTTTATCTCCGTTTGTTTTCCCTCGAGCTCCTTAAATCTGAGGATGTAATCGTGCGGCGCTCCGAATTCCGCCTTCTTGAATGTCGTCAATAATATGTTATCCGGTTCTATTTTCAAGAAGTCACAAGGAGTTACAGGTAAAGAGCCCTTGATTCCCGATACCCATTCATGTGAATACCTGGCAAAAGGCGCGAGAACAGATTCTCGACAGAAGCGTGTACTTTTTGATGGAGAAAAGTCGCCCTGATCTGTTGTTATAAAATAGTCAAAGACCATTATGTCGTTGGTTCCCGGTTCGGTATCGCGAATCCGTGTTCTGCCGAAATCAGCTGTCCAACCCTCTGTGGCGAATTGCACAACATTTGAGAACACCTTCGAGGTGAGCGGATATACTGAATCCCCCTTTATCTGTTCAGCATTGCTGATTATTAAGAGAGGTGGTTCATCTACATACGTTGCCTTTCGATTAAAGTTAATTCCACCCACTGTCCAATTGAAAGATTGTCTGTGTGCAACGCTTATTCCAACCCCCTTTTTCTCGTGGAGATGTATTCCATATTGGCTTTGTATCGCTCCGAGAGTTGCGCCGGGCAGATATTCTTTGGGATACTTATAAAATCCGTCCGAGCCATCTACGAAGACCTCGAGACCGGAATTATCCAGGTTAAAGGGAAACGCAAAACTGTAATAGTGGGAATGCTCGTCAAAAGGAACATCAGGAAACGTGCTCCGGTCAAGCGTATTGCTGATATCGATGCGCTTGATGTTGTTGAATAAAGTAATTCGCGTGAGAGGAAAGTAACTCCCTTTACGTTCAATGACTATGCGTTCAAAAAAAGCCCCATCCTCTTTGAAAAGACGACAGGGGGCTTGTATCAGCTCGCCGTCACCCGGTTTCATTGTGTCGCTATGCCGTGTGATTATGAGTGAATTCATCGGGTGTAGATTCTTCTCATCAACAAGCTCTCTCCCTGTCTCCAGATCGATAATGCTCCTGATATGACCACGTTCCGGATCACATTCCAACCTGTAGAATCGGTTCGCAATAACGTTTCCGGAGGTTTGTGTTGTTCCTTTATCTATGAATGATGTCCCCTTATCATGTTTCACCAGCGAGTACCATTTATAAGCCATAGCAGGAAGATCAGTAACAGGAAACATCAACACGGAGCCGTTCTCCTCAAAAACAAAAGGCACTTGTTGCCCAGACACGGCATCCACAAGGGAGAATTCACTCTCTTTCATTTTAAGAGGGATCGAGCAGGTAGCTATGGCGCTTCGAGTCCATTGGAGTGGATTGAAGACCAAAATGCCTGCATTGGTGGTTCTTATATGCTTTGCAAGCTCCACCAAACCTGCATCGATCATACGCTCAGCGCCGCCTGACGCATCTTTGGCAAAACGGATTGTGAGTTCATTTTGCCGTAACGCGGTTTTTTTGAAAATCGACGGATTAAAAATACCAATCCATGAAGGATCGCCTGCACAGGTATGTTCGCAATGAAGGTACAGAGACCTGAATGCTTGTCTTATATCATACCCATAATATGTTCCTGTATTATGAATTGCGTTAAAACTGGCAAGTGACTCAGCGAGGGGTAATGCTTGCTGTGCATGTCGTCCAAGTATATTTCCGGCTGGATTCCAGAGCCGGGCATCCCATAATCCATGCCAGTTCCCTTGATAGACTGGATAATCTCTATCCTTCTGTTGTCGTTCGATTTCTTGGAAGAACTGCCGGGGAGTTGCAAACCTGAGTCGAGGATTTCTCTCTGCTTGATTCCATTTCCGTACCCCTTCGACGAGGGCAACATAGTTTGAAGGGTCTCTGTTATCTCCCAGCGCTGCTGTCAACATAAAAACGTCGTAGGGATAATCGGTAGACTCGAGGTGTTGCAGCGATTGTAAAAAACGTTTCCCTCCATCAGGCATTGCACCCTGACCGATGTTCCAGATGTTATACACTCCCCAGAACCATACCGCGGCATATCCGTCATGATCTATCCAGGTCAACACGGAATTGCCGTCACGGCTTTGCCACAAAAAAGGTTGTCGATTACGCGGGATATAGGCTCCTCCGCCATGCCCCATGTTCACCCCTGTGAGAAAATACTTTATTCCTGCAGAAGCAAAAATTCTCGGATATACCTCTGTGTAACCGGGAACGTCGTTCTGAATAACCGTATCGAAGTCTATGTCAAGTTTTTCGCCTATTCGCTGCATGGGGTACAGCAAACGATTTGCGTCCTCAATGCCGAGTAGACCGCTTCGCATGGTGCAATACATTGCGGCAACCTCGATCAGTCCGGAATCGATAAATTTTTGTAATCGTTCGACCTCGTCATCGGTTGAACGCATAAGCCATTGCTCCAACTGCCAGAGGCTCTCTATGGTAAAATTAAATTCACTGAATCGTTCGCAGAGCTCAATTGCCCGGTCGATATCATCTTTATATTTCATTGCAACGGTATCTAAAGAATCGGTGAACCCGATATCAAGATGCGTCATCGGTATCAGATAGACTTCTTTGATTCTCGAAGGAGAAGATTCGCTTGAGTCCTGTATATTTTCACTGTCGGCGTGACCGCTTCCAATCTGAAAAAAACAAAAAACCACACAAGACAATAGTATAAAAGTTTTTTTGAACACCGTGATATGTATAAGTGCGTTGCCGTACATAATTATCAATAATGAGAGCCTTCTGTTTTCTTTATAAAAGATTTGACCACCTTTACAGGCTTACGAGTATCGGATATCAATCTGTAGGATTCAGCAGCTGCGGGAACCACAAAGGTTTCAGCGTAATTAAACCGGTGCTGTCTTCCCTTTGAAGTCTCAAGGATTACTGTCGTTCCTTCCACGAGGTTCATGACGTGGGGGGAGCCTTCCGTTCGAGCTTCTACGGAAGAGGTAAACTCAAACCGGTGGACATCATAAAAATGAACGGGGTGTGTCTGAAGGTGAACGAGCTGCCAACCCGCTCCTTGACCGATGATTTGCGGTTTAACGATATGGCGCTGTTTTATTTCGTGTTCCTGCCGGTCAAAGAAAAGGTTCTCAAAAGCACGGTCGATATTAAGGGGGCGTGGCTGACCATCGAGGTCCATGCGCAACCAATCATACATTTTAAAGGTGAAAATATACGGGGTGGAGCTGATCTCGAGGACAATGTTGTTTTGCCCGGAACCATGTATGGTGCCGTGTGGTATAAGGAACAAGTCGTGCTTTTGTGATTTCTCGAAGTTCACATAACGCTTGATGTCGACCGGCTCTTTTTCACGAAAACTTTTCTCGAGCGCTTCTTTGAATTCTTCCTTGTTTAAGCCTTCTCTGAATCCAATAAACACGCCTGAACCGGCTTTGCAGTCAAGTATGTAATATGCCTCATCCTGGGTAAATGTTTCCCCGAAGTTTTCTCGTATGTAATCAGGACGCGGGTGGCATTGAACAGATAGATTCCCTCCACCGAAGGTATCGAGAAAATCGAAGCGTATTGGAAATTCATACTTAAATCGCTCAGCCGAATATCCGAGTATATTGGTATGGTTTTGGTACATGATGAAGTCATACGAAATCTCGAGTAGCAAGCGATCACTCTCGAGGAGAAGACCGTTCTCGGGTACAATAAGTTCAAATGACCAGGCGTAATTGGGCACGTTTTTGGAAAGCCCGGGAATATGTTCCAGTATCCATCGACCACCCCAGGGACCCGGTTCAAACCAGGGGCGAACACGAAAGTAATTCTCACTCATGAGAGAGAGCGCTTCGCGAACATGTGTGCCCGCAGCCATTGTCGGTTCATCAGGACGTTGTCCGTCAACAAAAAGGTCAATGGAAGGAAGGAGTTTTGCCTTATGGCGATTCAAGGCAACCCAATCGACGAAATAACATCGCTTGTATTGCGGCTTCGAGGGCTGCGGACGGCATTGTCCCAGGTTACAAACCCTGCCTGCGCGCGATCGATATTGTAATTCGTTCTTGGGGAGATCCACATAGACAAGGAAACCTTTCCATCCAATTAGGTCGGCGCCTGTCCCATACACAATGTTCATCCGGGCATCAGGATTCGGTTTTAACCTCTGCAAGTGTTCGCGATCAAAGAAATCAACGAGCGTCCCCGGATACTGCGTCCCAAAAAGCGGATCATCTCCACCAAGATACGGTTCAACATTGTGATTTATGATTTTCTCACTCAGGTAAGCCTGAGATACATCTACCCAATGTGCAGTAATTCCATGCTTCTTAAGGGCTGAGTCCAGACGTTCGCGCATATCTTCCCACAAAATTCCCTGGTATCCATCTATAATGACGTAGGAATGTGAAGCCAGCGCTTCTGCAAGTGCAGAAAATCCTACCGTAATCTTTCTCGGTCCTATATCGAATCCCGGGTAAATATCATACATACCCGGCGGCGTTGGAGTATGAATTGCGGGCATCAGGTTTTGGGTCGTTCGGCGATAGGATTCATCTATGGTTTCTTTTTTGTCCGGGACATTCTCTCTATTGCTATGTGGTTCTTTTTTCACGCGATAGATAATCTTATTTTTTGAGTTCATTCAATTGTTTTTGTTCGTTATCGGTTACAGTTCGGACTGATAATTCAATCTCCTTTGTTTCTTCTGCTTTTAAGGGGAGTTCCCATACTTGATTAAAAATCTTTTCATTAAGGGGTTGACGAAATATTCCGTCTCCTACAATGCGAAGTGCCGCGTCCTTCTTGTACCATGTCGTATCTTTATATTCTCCCTTCAACGGACATGGCTGTATCCTTTCATCCTCGACTTTTACTGCTTCAACATCGTCAGAGAAAATAATGAAATAGGAGAGAGCCTGGTTCAGCTTGTTGTGCAAAGTCCATTTCATGTTGTCCTCAAAGAACTCAAAAAGAATCGACGCTGTTTCAATTTCTGCAAACATCTGTTGAGGTCCTACTTCATGAATATGTAACAACCGCGTTGCTCCCCAAAAATTAAAGAAACAACACCCCGGCATTCCCGATGAATCCAACGGTTCAAGGAATTCTTGTCCCTTTACCTTCAGGTTCAACACCCATCCGTTTCCATCGACAAGAACTTCATAGTGAGGCGTGGTGAATGAGCGGGAAGCCGGAATAAGGTATATCTCCATATCCTCGACCGGGAAGGTATCTGTTCGGAACGGTGCAGCCGGTAAAGCCGCATCGTTGTATAAATCGGCATCGGGATTGCCTTCCCAGGCGTATCTGATATATTTCGGAGATGCTACCCTCGGACAATTCAAGAGAATCTGGTTCTCGTCGATAGTTGCATCTGCATACCAGAATCGACCGTCGGCACCGGCGAGGGAAAATCCCCGGAGATTCTCCCCGCTTTTATTTACGAGTCTGCCCTCTACATGATCGAAAGCTACACGAACCTTCGAGTCAATTATCTCGTGATGCTTATAGACCGGACCGAAACAGGGAACATCCTCTCCATATACTTTATTTCGCGCAATCAGGGCAAGGCGATACGCAACGTCTCGTTTGTCCTTTGGATGTAAATCATAGCCGTCGCTTGTATCTATGGTAACCGCCATATAAGCGTTATGGACATTTTTCGCTGTTTTGTCCTGTGCTTCCCGCAGCCAGGTATAATGGAAGCCGTCAATTTTCTCTGCATGATTGGGCAATTGAACAAGAATAAAGGGAATATCCGGTTGATCCCATGCCTTGCGCCAGCTCTCTATCATAGCAGGAAAAAGCCGTGCATACTGCGCGGGTTTACCACAGTTAGATTCTCCCTGATACCAGAGAAATCCCCTCAGCTGAAACGGAATCAAGGGTGCGATCATACCGTTATACATACTCGAGGGTTTCCAGCCGAACAGGGAGTCGCGTAATTCTTCATCGGGAAAATGCGTCTGGAGTGTTTCGCTACTTATCCACGCTTCGACCATTGTTCCTCCATACGAACTGTCAATCAACCCGATAGGGACATTTTTAAGGGTAGGGGAGTTTTTCAATTCGCGGGCGAAGAAATACGCGATCGCTGAAAACTCACCAGCGGTTTCTGGCGAGCAGATGTTCCATTGTGTATCCAGTCTTTTTCGCGGATGGTCTGCTCCAAACTTGGGAACAAGATATAATCGGACATCCGCATAATCCGTTGCTTTTTGTATCTCTTCCTCTGCATTTAATACGTCCGCTGTTCTCCATTGCATATTGGATTGCCCGGAGCAAATCCACACTTCTCCTACCATTACATTCTCAAACTTTATGGTCTTGTCATGTGTGCTGATAGAAACCTGAAAGGGCCCGCCGGCAGAGAGGGGCTCAAGCAGTATGCGCCAACAACCATCCTTGTCTACTTCAGCAGTTTTCTTTATTTCATCAATGCTTACTGTTATTTTGTCTCCAGTCTTGCCGGTTCCCCATACTATAATGGGTTTATCTCTTTGTAAAACCATGTTGTCGCTGAACATCGTGTTAACGCTAAATTCAGCCATGATTGGAAGACTCCTTAAGATAAAAGTAGTTATTAAAAGAAAAAGAATGGGTAGACGAGGTGAATTCAGGCTTCGCAGATACCCCTCACTCTTGCTCCCTGAGCGTGTAATGCGGTTTATATGCATAGTCTCTAATAGGTCCTTTGCTTTCTCTAATATTTTTATTTCGGTTCTTTGTATCGAAGAGGCAGAAGAGCCGCGCCGAACAAGGCGGCATCTTCAAAAAGAAGACTCGGTCTAATCGCTACACCGGGGACTTTTGAGTTAAGCATGTCCACAAGAGCTGAACCAAACCATTTCCATGACCGTGTAATATTGCCGCCAACCACCACGCAATCAGGCTTGATCGAATGTATCCAGGGTTCTAAAAACTCAGATAGAAGGCAGCCGAAACGTAGAAAAGTATTCTTTGCCGCTTCTTCTTCAGACGCTCTTTTGGCTATATCAACTGCGTCCGAAAGGCGCTCTCCACTCTCCTCCTTGTATAGTCTTAAAAGACCACGACTTGAAAAATAATCGTCTGCGATACCGTCCTTGAAGGGAACGTTATAGAACCATCCGCTTGGAGGAAGTCCTTCTTCGCCCTGACCTCTTATTTCACCATTGCGCATAAAGGCGGAACCGAAACCAGTACCCAGGGTTATACCGATAAGGTTTACATATCCTTTTGCAGCGCCTTTCCATTGTTCTCCGAGAAGGAAACACACCGAGTCATTCCTGAAGATAATTGGCTGGCGCTCCGGAATTTCTAAGCGCGATTTAAGCGCATGACGTAAGTTTACTCCATAGAGTGCCTCGAATTTACCCAATCCCTTGATCAGACAAATTCCTTTGTCGTAATCGAGTGGACCTGGCATTGCCACACCGTAACCAAGTAATTCTCCATCCGGGGGAAGTACGGCAATTGCCTTCGTGATTGCTGTGCACCATTTTTCAAGAATCTCCTCCGAGGCGCCTTTTGTATCGACTGAACGTTTTGTTCTGCTCTCTTTCTCGATTTCTTCTCTCTCAATATTCACTATTGCTGTCGTAATATGACTCCCGCCAATATCGATTCCAACTACATGGTGCGAAACAGTTGTATTCTTTGTTATGTTCATGCTCCTGATAGTTTAGAATATTTTCTGAAGAAATGCAGTCTTTGAATCCTTTGAGAGAAAATCTATAAATCTCTAAAAGGTCGTTCTTTTCCCTCACGAAAGAAGTGATAGAAAGTGCCTTAAAAAGGTTAAGGGGGAAAATAATATTTTCCCCCTTAAGGTATATGGCACTTCCATCGATTATGTTCAAACTTTCGTTTACCCCTTCGTGCGAGGGGAATCACACTCATGGTCCTACACGAACAATATCGCCATCGCTTACGGTTCCGTTGGTCGGGTCATAGAGACAGCCGGGTCCCCAATAGGGCATTAAGCCGGGCCTTGTATTCAATATCTCTTCACCGAATATGAGGTATTCGCCAAGGTTGGAGAGATGGTTCGGTCCTGCAGAGGCAAGCGACCACATACGAGCGGTGTTGGGCCATTCCGGATGTGCGCTCATTACCACTTCTTTCCAGGTCTCAGCAAAATAACGGAAATACGCCTGGGTAGGCTGGTCGTCCGTTTTATTCGGAAATGGATTCTTTTGTATTGAAGTCATATACGCGATGGGAGTGGTAAGCCGGGAAAGTGCAGTGAGAGCTCTCAACTCCTGGGGCGGTTCGGGTGACCCATAGGTTCCCCACCATGTCTCGTCAAGAGGATAATGGTTGGAATCCGTAAAATACGACTCGAGCGCGGTGGCAATAGAACGCATGTCTGCTTGACAACGTGATACCTTTGACCGTGTCTGTGCTTCCAAAAAGTTAGGTACCGCAATCGCCGCAAGAATGGCTATAATTGCTACAACTATTAAAAGCTCTATGAGGGTAAATCCCTTACGTTTTCCAATAAAAGACATTACTACTCACCTCCAGTTTTTTAAATCTTACTGCTTTTGATTAGAAAAACTATGTAAAGAAAAGAGTTATACCGAACTTTTACGGGCACACAATGTATTAATACATCAACCAATCACGGACAGCAGAGCCTGAACCGGTGTAATCAAACGGGCGGATGTTGATCATTGCTTCGTCGGTGTCGTCGATAGAATCAGTGTTGTCCATGCCGCCTTCCCAGTAGAGGGTATCGATATAGACGGTTCCGCTGCTTACCGTGATATCCCAGCCCACTCCGGTCTTGTTGTCACCATTTCCCGTCATGGCAACTGTATGCCCGGCGGTTTTACTCGAGCAGTAGAACGATACACCTTCGGCAACATTTTCAAGCGTATGATCAGCGGGCAGATTGGTTGCTGGATAGGTTTCTGCAGTGTTGTTGTTTTGCATGACCATGGTTATAAATTTCCAATCGCTGGTCGTGCTCAGCGTGCCTATAGTCGCTTCACTGGCAGGTGAGTTTGCTACATCCTCACCGGCGATTATATCAACCGCACTCCCGGTCGATACTAACTTTACATAGAACGAATAATCAGGACTCGCTCCAGTGGTGGAATCAGTATCCCAATCAAACCGGAATATGCCCACGTCGCCGGATGATGGAATGGGATCGACGTTTACACCGAATTGCAAAATCACAAATGCACCATTTGCCGGTGATTCATAGGGCGTGCCGACAGCAATGGTCTCGCCACTCGCAATTTCATAGCATGCGGTACCATCGAAAAATTTCGTCGTTACCTTTGCGCCGGTTTCTGTCAAGACCGTAGAAAGTTGGTCATTCAGGGCATCCCAGCTATAAATATCCAGGGTTGCGTTTGAAGGACTGACGGTATCACCGGCTCCATCTCCCTGAACCCAGATAGAAGTTCCATCAAAATTCTCATCGATCCAGATATTTGCCACACCATTTGTTGCCGTAAAGCAAAATATAACTGCCACAAGCATAGCTGAGAAAATCAATTTTTTAGTCATTATTCTCTCTCCTTTCGTTTTTTAAGAAGCACTTATTCCACTTTTCACCAAAAATAGTGAGCCATAAAGGCTGCAAAGTTATAGTTATCACCTCCTTAAAAACTTTTCAGAGAAACTATAATATAGCATGAAGAGTGTATATACACACCTTTTTCGTGTCAACTCCTTTTTGGCGTTTTTTCTCAAAAAAAGAATACTTTTCAGACCCTTACTTTTCGGCTTCATCTTCCTGCTTCTTTAAGGTATATGTATTCCAGGAAGCGAATACCTGGTACACATTTTCCGGCTTGGCGCCGGGTCCGAATTCGCATTGTGCTATGCAGCCGCCATCCTTCCAGAGATTCTCATATACACTCTTGACTGCTGCTTCTATATCTTCAGTGGTCCCATGAGGGAGAATCTGTTGCCTGTCTATTTCTCCCCAGAACGTTATCTTACCCGCATAGGGTTTTAAACTCTCGACACCCATGCAGAAAATCTGGGAATTAATGGCATCAAGCCCGAGTTCTATGAATTCTTTGAATAAGGGGAGAATATATCCGTCGGAATGCATAAATGTCTTTTTATTGTTGCTATGAGCGATATCGATGTAATCGCGGTAGATAGGTTTGAACAACTCGCGCCATAGGTCGGGCTTTATGAGCATCTGCTGTTGCGCACCCCAATCGTCCAGGAAAAAGATGCCGTCTACACGCGTTTGAGTCGACCAGAGCTCCACCAGTTCGCAATAGAAATTATGGAGTTCCTTCAAGAACCGAAGCATTGCATCCGGGGGGTCGAGAAGGTCCATGTAAAGATTTTCTGTTCCGCGCAGAAACTGTAGGCGCTCGAAGGGATTAGGCTGATAACTGGATAATATAAACAGGTTGCTCTCATCATACTGTCGATTAATAGCATCCGTATCAATGGTCAATAATTCACGGGGAAATCTAACTTTGGCTGCATCCTCTTGCCAATCTTTTATTAAAGGATCTTTTACTTCACCCTGAATGCCGTCTTGCAAGTTTTCAAGGGTGCATCCCCACTCATCGATATATGTGCCTGCCTTAAATAAATCTCCACTGGTTCGAGGAACCTCTTTGTAATGGGGGTTAAGCGCACTTATATCGGGGGGGAAATCATTAAGTATTCGCTCAACTTCATCTGGATAATGAGCGGTTGCCCATGGGAGTAACCATAGGATTCGGGGTGCTCGTTCCGGCGTATCGAAATTCAATGTTCGATATACCAGTTCTCTGGATGTCTGATTCATTTGTTGCTCCTTTATGATGAAAATCGCAAAAACTTTTTCATTTAAAATACAAAGAAAATCTATCATGGAGATAAAAGACTTTTTATTCAAATCATATTCCATTGGAATTGAAAAAAGGAGAATCTGGAATCGAAGAGGGGCAATTTTTTTCGAAAAACTTAGAAAATCCTTGACATAATTCACTACATTTTTTCTATTTTATATCAATTTTTACTAAAAAAGGCGAATTTTTGGATGAATATTCATTTTTAATTTGTGCAAGTGTATACAATATACTAATCTATCGCCTGCACGTTTTATGAAAAAAATCTCACAAAATAATTTTTTACAACTTCTTGAAAATCTGAGAAAAGAGTATGCGATTTTTGTACCCGTCAAAAAAAATGATCAGCGTTTTTATGCTCCATATACCTCCGAAGAATCCATGATAGTGGGGGAGGTTCGTCCCTTTGAACCGCTTAAAGCCTTCTTCACAAAAGCCCGAGAAATAGTTGCCGAAGATTTTAAATCCGATGCTTCTGTTTCCAATACAAAACCGTATGCCCTTGTCGGGGTCAAAAATTGTGATCTTCAAGGGTTTAAAATACAGGATCATGTATATGCTGATCATGATTACGAAGATCCCTTTTATTTAAAGCATCGTAACGATAATTTGATTATTTCTTCAGATTGTACCTGTGCTATAGAAACGTGTTTTTGTGTTGCGCTGGGCAATAAACCATATCCAGAAAAGGGTTTTGACCTTAATCTTTCCCCAATGAATGACGTATATATTATTGAGGCGGGTAGCGAGAAAGGTCAGGCGATTATTTCCCGCAATTCTTCACTGTTCGACGAGGCCGATGATGAGATTATCAAGAAGAGAGATGAACAACGGCAGAGAGTCTTTGAGGAAGTGGAGAGAAACATTAAAGAAGTAGGAATGCCCAAAGGCGATCAGCTAAAAGACGTTATAGAGAACAATTATGAATCGGAGATTTGGTTGGATGAATCGAGGACCTGTGTCGAATGTGGCGCATGTACCCTCATTTGTCCTTCATGCCATTGTTTCTTGCTTTACGATCAAAAAGAAGAAGAGCGGATGGAGCGTTTGCGTGTGTGGGATTCCTGCATGTTAAAGCATTATGCACGGGTCGCTGGTGGCGCGAATCCTCGACCAAAACTCTGGACAAGGTTACGCAATAGGTTCGAGAAAAAATTTTATTATTTCCCGAGGGTTGCGGGAACTTACGGCTGTACGGGATGCGGGCGCTGTGTGTCCGCATGTCCCGCGAAGATCGATATTCGCAAAGTACTTAAACGATTGGTAGAAGGTGACATTGGAAACCAATAATCCATACAGACCCATAAGAGCAGAAGTACTGGACGTAATAACCGAAACTCCGACAATTAAGACGATACATTTTAAGCCGGATGAAGCGATTTCGTTCAGAACAGGGCAATTTGTTGAAATCACTATTCCAGGCGTAGGTGAAGCGCCGTTTACGCCCTCTTCACGACCATCCGTTAAAGAAACCATGGAAGTAACCGTCATGAAAGTCGGCAAGGTTACTGAGAAAATCCATGAACTTCAAAAAGGTGACATAATCGGTGTCAGGGGTCCGCTCGGTAACGGCTATCCGTTCGACTATTTTAAAGGCAAAGAGGTGCTCGTGGTCGGGGGTGGCTGCGGTTATGCTCCTCTGAGGAGCCTGATGTATGAATTTTTTGAACACAGCACGGAGTTTAAAAAACTCTTTTTCCGGGGTGGTTGTAAAAATCCTAAAGAAATGCTCTATCGAGAGGAAATAAGTGGCTGGGCGAACAAGGATTATTTAAACCTTGAGCTGACTGTTGATGAAGCCGATGAAACCTGGAGTGGTAAGGTAGGCGTCGTCACTACTATTCTGGACAATGTCGTCATAGATACAGAAAACGGAGTCGGTGTAGTGTGTGGACCTCCAATAATGATGAAATTCGCCACCAAAAAACTCCTTGAGATGGGTTTCAAAGAAAAAGATATCTTTCTCTCTATGGAGAAGAACATGTCCTGCGGAATAGGAAAATGTGGTCATTGCCGAATTGGAATTTACTATGCATGTAAAGATGGACCTGTCTTCAGGTATGAACAAATAAAAAATTTTCCTGCAATCTGGGATTAAAAAGAAGGAACAATGGAAACAAGCGCTGAACAAATTCACCAGGGGAATATCAATATCACTCCTCAGAAGGATGAAAAGGTAAGACTTTACATAGACCTTGATGTATGCGCATCAGGTGAATGTAAGAAATGTGAAGTTCAATGCAGCTATTATTATCATTCGGGGAATAACGGCATTATCTCTGTGGCAGAACTTGCTACGTATTCTCTTGTCTGCCGGAGGTGTGAAGAGCCGCATTGTGTCAATGCATGTCCCGTTAATGCCCTTGAACAGCAGAAAGATAAGAATAAATTGCTTATTCGTCACACCATGAGATGCATAAGCTGCAGGTCCTGCTCACACGCCTGTCCTTATGGAACCATATATCCTGAAAACGTGCCACTCTTGATTCATAATTGCGATTTTTGCCTCGATAGACGAGATAAAGAGAACGAACCGTTATGTGTGAAGACCTGCCCCTATGGCGCCTTGAGCTTGAAAAAAGGTGATATCGAATTGGATGAGCATACGTTTCTGGTAGGCGATTATCTTATCGTTCATTCAACTCATTGGGAATGGGAAAAAGCATGATCTACCTGGTGTATATAATTGGTTTTGGGTTCATCTTGACCGCCGTAATTGGTCTTGGTGCGAGTTGGCTCGACCGGAAAGTAACGGCACGAGTTCAATACAGGGTTGGACCGCCATTGCTTCAGCCATTGATTGATATAGTGAAGCTTCTTGGTAAAGAGACGCTGATTCCCGAGGGTGCATCCCGAATAGCGTTTCTTACCGCGCCTGTAGTCGGTTTGGCGAGTGTCATTACCGTTTCCGCGCTTCTTTGGGCGAATAATCTCACTCCAGCCAACACCTTCATGGGCGATTTGATTGTTACCGTCTATTTATTGCTCATTCCTTCGCTCAGCATTATCATGGGTGCATTTGCCTCGGCTAATCCCCTGGCAAGCATCGGTGCCTCCCGAGAAATGAAACTCATCCTCAGCTATGAACTCCCCTTCGCACTGGTTATTCTCGTTCCCGTTATACACGCGGGTCTTTCCTTGAAACTCGGTGATATCCTTATCTTCCAGACCGAAAACGGCGTTGTGGTTGGAAGCGTATCCGGTATTCTCGCTTTAATAGTAGCGATTCTTTGTATGCAAGCCAAACTTGCACTTGTTCCTTTTGACATACCGGAAGCGGAAACGGAATTAGCGGGAGGAGTTCTTATTGAATATTCCGGAGCCGCTCTTGCTATCTACAAATTAATGAAGAACATGCTTCTTTTCGTCTTACCTTTCTTTGTAATTATCTTATTCATGGGTGGAATACGATTCGAAGGTATTCATATTTTATGGGGCATTTTGAAATATGTCGGGTTGGTGGCATTGATTACGGTTATACGAAATACCAATCCGCGTATAAGAGTCGACCAGGTCGTCAAATTCTTCTGGGGTCCGGTGACTCTTCTGGCTTTACTATCAGTTATTTTAGCATTATCAGGGCTATAGGATATAAGAGCGATGAGCATAAAATTACGTGCATTGCTGAAGTCCCCATGGGTGTTTCACTTTTCAACGGGGAGCTGCAACAATTGCGATATCGAGGTTCTCGACTGCCTGACTCCGAGATTCGATATTGAACGGTTTGGTATGGTACTCGCCGGTAGTATCAAACATGCCGATGTGCTTTTGATTACGGGCTCATGCAATCGTAAATCGGTAAAGATTTTAAAAAGGTTATACGAGCAAATACCCAAACCCTGTCTTATAGTTGCAATAGGCGAATGTGCCTTATCCCGGGGACTTTTTATCCCCAGTTACAACTGTCCGGTTCCCCTGGACAAAATCATCCCGGTTGACGTCTATATTCCGGGATGTCCGCCGAAACCGGAAGCCATTATCGCAGGAGTGGTGAACCTCATCGAAAAAATCAAGGAAGGAAAACAATGACACGGGACGAACTTTTGCAGGATATTAAAGAGCGATTTAAAGACGACATCATCGATTTTTTTGATAAATCACCTAAACGCGTATATATCGGAATAAAAAAAGAATCTCTCGTTAAAATGGCAACCTATCTATATAAAGAGCAATCAGCCAGGTTTAATATTGCAACCGGCGTCGACACACGGGAAATTATGGAGATTCTTTACCATTTTACGTTCGAAGATTTGAATTTACTCATATCCTTAAGAGTAAAACTCGACAAATCAAATCTCGAGATCGATTCACTCACCTCCCTTTTGGAAGGCGCAAACTGGATCGAACGGGAAATGCATGAACTTTTAGGCATACAGTTTAAAGGACACCCTGATCTAAGAAGGCTTCTTTTGCCGGATGATTGGCCGGAAGGAGTGTACCCGCTTAGAAGCGATTACGAAGAGTGGGATAAAAATGCAATTCGTGATAGAGGAGTCTAATGGGAAAAACGATTATACCAATAGGTCCGTTTCATCCGCTTCAGGAAGAGCCTGAATTTTTTCAGTTAATCGTTGACGGCGAAACGGTTGTAGATATCGATGTGACCATTGGGTTTAACCATCGGGGTATTGAGAAACTATCGGAACTCAAGACTTTCGATCAGTCAACATTCGTAATCGAGCGTATATGCGGGATATGTTCCACCAGCCATCCCTTCGCTTACACACGTGCGGTTGAAGACGTTATCCCGATGGAGGTTCCCGAACGCGCTAAATTTATCAGAACGGTCATTGCCGAGGGGGAACGGATTCATTCCCATCTCTTATGGTTCGGTCTCGCTGGTCATTTCCTCGGTTATAACACGGTCTTCATGTGGGCATGGAGAGCCCGCGAGGAGATTCTCGATGTTATGGAGATTCTCTCCGGCAATAGGAATAATTACGCGATGTTCAAACCCGGCGGTGTCCGGAGGGATTTCAAACCCCAGGATATTCCGGACGTTCTTAAGAAGCTTGATTTCATTGTACCGACGATGGAGATGTTGAAAAAAGCCGTAACCGATGATCCGGTTATTCATGCCAGGACCAAAGGAATCGGAGTACTTACCAAAGAAGAATCTATAAATTTTTGTGCGCTTGGACCCACATCCCGAGCCTCCGGTGTTGCACGCGATATAAGAAGAGATTCGCCCTATGGCGCGTATGATAAAATCGAATGGAATATGATAGTAAGAGAAAACGGGGATGTGTTCGACAAAGTCGTGGTGCGTATTCTCGAGATTCTTGAATCTATCAAGATCATGAAATTGTGTTTGGAAAATCTACCTGACGGCGAGATCGATGCAAATATAGAAAGCATCCCTCCGGGCGAGGGAATAGGTTATGTTGAAGCGCCTCGTGGCGAGACGTTTCATTATGTCAGAAGCGACGGCACGAACCGTCCTGTGCGGCATAAGGTACGGGCGCCTACGTTCATGAACCTGCCCACTTGTAAGGCTACCGTGATTGGTGAATCGATTGCGGATGCTACCATCATCCTTGCATCGATTGATCCCTGTTATTGCTGTACCGAACGAGTCGGAGTCAAGGATTCGAAAGGGCGACGCGTCTACAACGGTAAAGATCTTGTGCGATTATCCCGGGAAAAGACCTTAAAGATAAAGAGAGAGATGGGAGTCGAATAACGTGACACCGTTACAAAATCTAAATGTTGATTGGTTTAAATATGACAGCCTTTCTAACTTCATTGCATTGTTCATCTGCTTCTTTTCCGTGCTCATAATTATCTATTCATTGGAATTTATGAAAGGCAGAAAAGGACTACTCTTATACTATATCTATATTGTATTGACGATTGCTGCATCTCTCGGGGCGGTCTTTTCGAATAATCTCATTTTGTTCATCATATTCTGGGGCTTTTTAGCTATCCTGCTCTATCTGCTTATTAATTTTGGCGAAAAAGAGCATAAGACCTACACCGCTAAAAAGACATTTATAATTATCGGCGGAACGGATGCGGTGATGCTCCTGGGTATCGCCCTGCTCTATGAGTTGACTAAAACCTTCCAGATGGATGAGATGTCAGTCCAGTTGAAAAGTTCGACCGCAATCTGGGCGTATATCTGCCTTGCAATCGGCGCCTTCGCCAAGGCAGGAGCCATGCCTTTTCATACATGGGTACCGGACACCGCAGAAGACGCCCCCACACCGGTTACGGCATATTTACCCGCCTCTCTTGACAAATTACTGGGCATCTATTTCTTGGCTCGAATCTCGCTCAACATTTTTCAATTGAACTTTGGAATGAATATCTTTCTCATGATTATCGGCAGTATCACTATTATTGCCGCAGTTATGATGGCATTGATCCAGCATGATTTTAAACGACTTCTCGGATATCACGCGGTCAGTCAGGTTGGGTACATGGTGCTCGGAATTGGTACAGGTACTCCGGTAGGTATAGCCGGAGGCGTCTTTCACATGCTGAACCATGCAGTGTATAAATCCTGCCTGTTTCTTTCCGGTGGCGCGGTCGAGAAAAAAGCCCATACAACCGATCTTGATAAGTTGGGCGGTCTTTCACACATCTTGCCCATCTCTTTTATTACTTTTCTCATCGCGGCGTTTGCTATCTCAGGCATTCCACCATTCAATGGGTTCGCCTCAAAGTGGATGATCTATCAGGGCATCATCGAGACAGGTAAAGATGGCGGCGGGTTATGGATATTATGGCTGATAGCCGCTATGTTCGGGAGTGCATTAACTCTGGCGAGCTTCATGAAACTTACTCATGCTATATATTTAGGACAGCCTTCAATTGAACGGCGTCTCGATAAGGAACAAAAAATAGGCATTGCCATGCGCTTTCCTATGATCGTTCTGGCGTTGCTTTGTATCTTGTTCGGTGTTTTCGCAACTCAGATACCCTTGAACCTATTAATATTACCTGCGCTTGGTACGGATGTACAGTTCACGGGCGCATGGTTTTCGGGCCTGGCAACTCTTGCTATTCTTATCGGGCTTGGTATTGGTGTTCTTATCTATTTGCTGGGCGGTATCAAAAAGACAAGAACTACTGAAGTTTTTATAGGCGGCTCAAATATAAAAGAATTCCCATCGATGAGGGTTTCCGGAACTGAATTTTATAATACCATCAAGGAAATTCCTTTCTTGAGACCGATCTATAGTATGGCTGAACAGAAACTTTTCGATATCTATGAAGTACTGAAAGAAATAACCTTTGGTTTCAATGCAGTGCTTCGGAGTTTTCATACCGGTATTCTAAATACCTATCTTGGATGGTGTTTGATCGGGATGATACTACTTTTCTGGATACTGGTGAAATAACATGATGAGCATTGACATATTACTTGTCTTTATGATTCTGGGAGCGATCATTGCCATTGAGGTAAAAAATTTGCTCTCGTCTGTAATAGCCGTCGGCGCGGTAGGTCTCGGTGTTTCTATGGCTTTTCTCCTGCTCAAAGCTCCCGACGTGGCGATTGTGCAGCTTGATGTCGAAATTTTGTGCGTTATTATCTTGATTCGCGCTACGCTTAAAAGAGACATAGTCCCAAAACAGGAAAAAGGACTCCTGTTTCAAACCATTGTGGTCGCGCTCTTTATTGTCGTTTTTCTCTTTGCTATGTACCAGGGGTTACGAGAAGTTCCCGCTTTTGGGTATCCCACGATGAAGGTTGCGGGAACCTATATATCAGAGGGTTTACCTGATACCGGCGCCGTAAATCTCGTTGCATCCGTTATCCTGAATTACCGCGCTTACGATACCCTCGGAGAAGCGACGATTTTGTTTACCGCGGTTATGGGAGTGTTGGCTGTTATGCGACGAAAAGGACGAATAGCAAAAAAGGGCGATGAAGAAGAGCCGGAGGGAGAAGCCATAGATGAGTAAAGAACACGATAAGGGAATGTCCATTATTGTTAAAACAATAACTCGTCTGACAGTGGGGTTAATCATTCTCTATGGTCTTTATATTTTGGTCCATGGACATATTTCACCGGGTGGCGGATTTGCCGGCGGCGTTATTATTGCGCTCTCTTTTGTTCATTTGATGTTAGCCTATGGGAAAGAGGTCGCACTCAAAACCTTCCCGGTGAAGGTAATGGAAATTTTCGAAAGCCTTGGTGCACTTATTTTTCTCTTTGTAGCCTTGGTGGGATTTACCGCCGGCATCTTTTTCATGAATTTTTTACCCAAAGGGACGCCGTTTAAATTGCTAAGCGCTGGAATTATACCTTTATGTAACATTGCAATCTGCATGAAAGTCGGGGCAGGGTTGGCCACTATTTTCCTGGCGTTGATCTTATTGAAAATTACCAGGGAGAAAAAAGCATGAGTACTTATATATTATGCCTGATACTCTTCTGCGTTGGACTCTATGGGTTATTGCGCAAGCGTAACATAATCAAACTTATCGTGTGCGTTCTTATCCTTGAATACTCTGTCCATTTATTTCTTGTTCTCGTTGCCTATAGATTAAACGGCAGGGCGCCGATCTTATCATCCGAGACTACCATAACCAATATGGTCGATCCGCTCCCGCATGCCCTTGTTCTTACCGCTATCGTTATAAGTCTGGCGACCACGGCGTTGCTCATCGCTATTGCCATGAGAATATATCAGAAATACGGTACATTCGATATTACGAAAATAAGGGAACTCAAAGGATGATGTCCGAAACCCATATTATACCTCTTTTTGTTGCAATTCCTCTTGCAGGGGCTTTTGCGGTATCTTTGTTTTGCAGGAAATCGAATATCGCATCAGACATCATAGGTGTTCTTCTTACCCTTTCTACTTTTTTACTCTCTCTTATTTCGGTTCAACTGGTTAACTCGCATGATATGCTCGTTTATTTTGTCGGTGGCTGGAAAGCCCCTATTGGTATAACAATGGTGATAGACGGCTTGACCTCTTTCATGCTCGTAACCGTTAATCTGGTAGCGTTCTTGATATGCGTGTTTTCTGTCAATTACATGGAAAAATATACTTCCAAATGGAATTTTTATACCTTGTTCCTTTTGATGCTTGCGGGAATGAATGGTGTAATCGTTTCCGGCGACCTTTTCAATTTATTTGTCTTTCTCGAAATAGCGGCGGTGGCAAGTTATTCGCTTGTTGCGTTTGGCACGGAGCGACAAGAGTTGGAAGCAGCATTCAAGTATGCCATCATGGGTTCTGTGGGTTCTCTTTTTATTCTTCTGGGGATTACGGTTCTTTATACCTATACCTCGACCTTGAACATGGCTGACATGGCGCTTGCGCTACAAAGCAGTGGAGTCACTAAGGTTACGTTAGTCGTCAGCGTGTTATTCATAATGGGGTTCGGATTCAAGGCTGCGCTTGTTCCTTTTCATGCGTGGCTGCCGGATGCGCACCCCTCAGCGCCCGCGCCTATCTCAGCAATGCTCTCGGGCGTCCTGATTAAATCCCTCGGTATCTATGCACTGTGCCGGGTGTTCTTCAATATTATCGGCTTTACTCCCTCTATTTCTTCAATTCTTATGTTTCTCGGCACGCTTTCAATGTTAATAGGAGTATTCCTGGCAATAGGGCAATGGGATTTCAAACGCTTGCTTGCCTATCACTCGATCAGTCAAGTCGGCTACGTGGTTCTGGGTATAGGAATCGGGACACCTCTTGGAATTCTGGGTGGTCTTTTTCATCTTTTCAATCATTCTATTTTCAAATCGCTGCTGTTTCTGAATTCCGGCGCAGTCGAATATAGTACCGGCACGCGCGATTTACAAAAGATGGGTGGACTGAGCGCAAAGATGCCTGTCACCGGGGCAACAAATTTCGTGGCGTCTATGTCTATTGCAGGCATACCGCCCTTTAACGGCTTCTGGAGCAAATTAATCATTATCATCGCGGCTGTTCAGGCAAAACATTATGGGTACGCGTTCTGGGCGGTACTGGCGAGTGTCTTGACACTTGCATCCTTTATGAAAGTTATGAAATATGGCTTCTTAGGCAGTTTGCGTGAAAAATGGCAGCATCTTAAAGAGGTGCCCGTTTATATGCAGTTATCAATGATTCTGCTGGCTCTGATATGCCTGATCGGTGGCATCTTGTTGATTGGGGGCTTGAGCGACCTCTTTTTGGACAAGGCATCACAGGCTCTCTTACGGGGAACTGAATACGCCGCAAAGATCATGAAAGGGTTATAACGAATGAAAAGTAGAATTATACTCTTCATAATAGCCTTCATTGTCTGGTGTCTTTTGAGCTGGGTACCTGATGTGCAGCATCTTGTTCTTGGGGTATTTGTCGCTCTACTGGTTGCCTATTTGACCGGTGGTTTTTTTGTGACACGACCTCACACATTCGCTCATCCTGAACGATATCTCTACCTCATATTTGTCTATCTCCCCGTGTTCTTCTGGGAATGCTTTAAAGCCAACGTTGATGTCGCTTACAGGGTATCGCATCCGGGATTGCCTATCAAACCCGGTATCGTGAAGGTAAAAACACACCTGAAAAGCGACACGGGATTGACTTTTCTCGCTAATTCTATTACGTTGACACCCGGAACCTTGAGTGTGGATGTGGATAAGGAAAGCGGGATTCTCTACGTACACTGGATATATGTGAAAGACACTGATATGGAAATAGCAACACGGGAAATTGTTGCACGCTTTGAAAAGATACTGGAAAAGATTTTTGAATAGGAAAGAAACGTGAAACTTTTGCGATGGTTCATAGGGACAATAATTTTAGTTGGGCTTATTGCTTATATTATCTTTAAAGAGCCGCCGTTTTTATTTCCAGAACTGCCATATACCAGGATTGCGAGCAGGATGTTTTACATAATCATCTTGTCCGGCTTTATGTGCCTGTTCAGAATCATGCGCGGACCTACCAGCGCCGACCGCATCATGGCTATTGATATCCTCGGTATTCTCATTGTCGGATTATGCGCCGTCCTGGCGGTTACCACGGGAAGATCATGGTATATTGACATCGGGATTGTGTGGGCATTACAAAGTTTTATCAGCGCTCTCGCCTTATCAAAATATCTGGAAGGAAAAGATTTCGATGAATGAGACAATAGGGTTCATATTTATTATAGTGGGTTTGGCATTCGACTTTTTTGGATGTCTTGGATTGGTCAGATTACCCGACGTATATAATCGCCTCCAGGCGTCCACGAAATGTGTCACACTCGGAACGTGCAGTATATTATTCGGGACGCTCCTTTTAACAGGATTCACCGGCACCGGTACTAAGTCGCTTCTCTGTATCATTTTTCTTTTGCTGACCTCTCCGGTAGCTGCCCATGCTATTGCCCGCGGCGCTCATCGAGCGGACATTAAACTATGGGAAGGAAGCGTTGTAGATAAATATAAGGAAGATAAGGAAGGCGAAGCATAGTTAAGACAAAAGCATAACACCATGAAGGATGAATATGAAGTATCCGAAAATAAGAGAATTAGTTGAAGCAATCAAGGCCCTGGTAACGGGACCGTATACGTCGAAATTTCCTGCTGAACCACATACGCCTCATCCGAATTTTCGAGGGCAACCTAAATTTAATCCCGATAAATGTGTAGGATGTCTCGCCTGTGAAGAAGTGTGCCCGGTTAACGCTATTGCTCACAAGGATAACGTTGATGCTAAGCCGCCCATACGTACCATGATTCATTACACAGACACGTGCATCTTCTGCGGTCAGTGTGAAGCCGCATGTATCGCAGACCATGAAGGAATTAAACTTTCAAATGATTGGGAACTGAGTTTCTTCGACCGGAAAGAAGCCTATGAAACCATCGACAAAGAACTCCAACTCTGTGAGATTTGCGGGGCGCCGGTCGCATGTAAAGACCATCTCCTCTGGATTGCAGAGAAACTGGGTGAATTGACTTACTCGAGTCCCACGTTATATCTTTCACGCTTGAAAAAACTCGGAGTGGTTGACGATAACCTTGTTTCCGCGATAAAAGATAATGGTCGCTCCGATAGAATGAAGATTCTTTGTGCACGATGCAGGAGAGCGACTACTCGAACTACCGAATAAATCGACGTCGGTATCTTATGAATACACAACCTTCATTTTCCACTATATTCAAGGGTGTTGCCGTTATTGTAGGAGTAGGTAATCCTCTACGAGGTGATGATGGCATCGGTTCTGCGTTGGTTGCTAACTTGAAGGACAAAATCAACGTCGTGTGTATAGATACAGGCAACGCACCTGAAAACTTTACCGGTACCATCAAGCAGCTTAATCCTGACTCGATACTCATAATTGACGCAGTGGACCTTGGTCTTGATCCGGGGAACTACAAATTTATCTCGGTGGATGAGCTTGCGGTTTCCGGCTTTTCGACTCACTCTTATTCGCTTCACCTATTTGTTGACTATCTCCGCTCAGAAACGTGCGCAGACATTTATATCCTTGGAATTCAACCCGGCACTACCGATTTCAATGTTCCCTTATCGAGAGAATTGGAACAAACACTCTCCGAGCTCACACGCTTGATCTTGAACAGTTCTCCGCATTCTTGAGCCCTATTCTTTATCCACCAGCCGGTAGAATAGAGAAAAGGGTCGAGATCTTACTCCTCACTAAGGAGATTATGATTTTTTCTTATTTACCAGCCTCGTTTCGCTATATACATTTTTTTCCGATGGTTGACCGTAAATCTCCGGATGCAGGTAGTAACCTTTCTCATCGTCTGGTTTTTCTTCTTCTACGCATATTCGATGCGCTTCCGCATAGGGGTCCTGGCGTATACCGGTTACCTGCCATGATACTTTCATATCCGGAGCGCCGCCTCCGATTTTAAATCGGCTACCTTCGATTTCGCGGGCAATATAGAGATCGGGCATAGGAGCTCCGATTGGCGTAAGCTGATAGCGGAAATCCCTGTTTAAAGGCTGGAACCATTCCGGCATATCAATCCATGCCTCTCCTTTCCCATTCAGAACCACATTGCCGTTATAAATATTCATCATGTCAGGCGATTCAACGAAGGAGTGGTACAAATATTTGTTCGCCGGATCGAGCGGGTGATCAATCTTGAACGATCCGCTGCTCTTGGAAAGATCACCTATAATTTCAACGTCGCCCACAAATATGCCTCCCATAGCGCCATTACCATGTGCATATATCCCTACGCCGACCGGCGTCAGGTATCCGCCTACATCTAAACCGAGCATTCCAAAAGCGCCGTTGTATTCGGACTTCCCAAATACGCCCACCCCGGATGGGTCGACGCCCACACCATAAACACCGTGATGGAGTTGTGTGTCTGATTCCCCACTTCCAATGTACCCGTAATTACCATATTCCTTGTTTTTTCCATACACTGCATAATCAAATACATTATCAACTTCACCATAAACTCCATAATCTGCAGTTCCAAGGATTCCGAAATTATTAGATACTGCATGGGTTCCTGAGACGCCCCAGCCTTTGTCGGCTGACGACGCGCCTATCACACCGACACTATCACTCTCGCCGCGTACTCCGAACAAAGTTCCGCCAAGCAACCCGAACGTTCCGTTCGTATTCTCGCCATAAATAGCCTGACCGCTGCTGGTACCATACACGGCATAATCCGGACCTCCGAGATATGCCTCGTTGCCAGACGTATTGTACCCATGAACGGCATATCCGCTTGCGCTGCTTCCATGCACACCGTTACCGCTCAAACTCGAGCCATACACGCCGTTGCCGTTGGCACTTGAACCATACACACCTTCATCTTTAGTACCCAGCTCTCCAAAATTACCGCTCGATTGGTGTTCACCGTACACGCCCGGTTGGGATGCGGTATTCGTGCCAGAGATAACCGCATTCTCAGAATCGACCGGGGCGGTCATGATCAAGGGCGGTTCAACTGTCTTTGCAACTTGCGAACATACTGTTGAGCAGAGCATAACACGGGGAAGAAATGTCTCTGAAGGATCGAACGTACCGTTGTCATCAATATCAACGCTAACTTCAAGCCACAGATTTTCGTGGTTTAGAAAAAAGTCTTTCGGAAACGGTGTTATTGCCCCGAGGGTCACACTATAATGACCCTGTGCCACCTTGACGGATGAAGAATTGGTATGCGCCTCCATCCATAAGCTTGTTCCCATTTTTTCGACATCATACAAATCAAAGCGCATACCATAGAAGCCGCCGGCAAGGGGGATACCGTCCGGATCCTTTAGAACACCCTGGATAGAAATGACATCGGCGGCACCTACGAAAACGTGAAGGAAGGTTACCATGGTTACTACCAAAACCCACATAAACACAATGCTCTTTTTCATGATTATCCCCTCCTTTTTTTAATTTCTCAGTATTTCTATATATATTCTTACTAACTGAGAGATGGGTCAATGAGAAATTAAGCGATCTATTCGTCGGGACAAAGATGTTGAAACTGAAAGAAACGCTGTAGAGAAACGCAATAAAAAAGTAGATTCGAGTCATTGTTCAGGAGAAAGGTTTACCTTATAATGAATACGAAAAATCAAAAAAAATATCTTGAACAGCATCCAAAGCCTCTGTTATTTATTGAAATAAGTATTAGATCGTTAATACTAAAATTAAATGAAAAGGAGATGAACAATGGGAATATTATCAACATTAGAAAAGGCTTCGAGTAATGAATTATTGTATTTTGCTTTTTCGCAGAAACAAATCCGGCATCAAATCTTTCAATACTTGAAAAAACGTTCACTTAATGCGCTGTTGAGGAAGAATTCGTATAATCTGAGCCTTAAGACGCGCTTGGGCAGGGCAAAACTTGTGGGCGGGTTGATTAACAGCCTCGAGACCGCACTTGACAAGAATCTCATTGCCCCATCTGTCCAGAAACGATTGACACGAAACTTTATCAGGGCATTGGTTGAGCAGGAAAGGATCGCGACACGACAGGAATTTGAAAATGTCCATGGCTTCGAACCTCCCTTGTTCTTGTTATTGAGTCCTACAGGAAAATGTAATCTCCATTGTAAGGGATGCTACGCGAATAGTTCTTCACTCGTCAAAAATCAGTTATCCTATGACACAATGAGGCGGATTATGACGGAAAAACAAGAATTATGGGGGAGTTATTTTACGGTTATTTCAGGGGGAGAACCCTTCATGTGGCATTCGCAAGGAAAGAATTTAATCGACCTTGTCGAAGAATTTCCCGAACAGGTTTTTCTGACATATACAAATGGGACATTGATCACTGCGGAGATTGCCGAACGACTGGCTGAGGCGGGAAACATCTCACCTGCATTGTCTGTCGAGGGATGGGAATTGCATACTGATGCGCGCCGAGGAAAAGGAGTATTCAAGAAAATAGTACGTGCCTTCGAAAATCTCCGCCAGGCAGGCGTTCCGTTCGGTATTTCTATCACCGCTACTACACAGAATGCATCCGTCATCCTGGATGACGAACTGCTTGATTTTTATCTCAATGAGATGGGCGCTCTCTATGTCTGGATTTTTCAATATATGCCCATTGGACGGTCAAACAGTCTTGATATTATGGTCACACCCGAGCAAAGGGTTCAATTATACAAAGATATGGAACGTCAGGTTCAGAAGCGCGAAGTATTCATCGTCGAATTCTGGAACAGTGGTCCCTATACCTATGGCTGTCTTGCAGCAGGTAGACCGGGAGGATATTTTGCTATTACGTGGAACGGCGATGCTATTCCGTGTGTCTTCTTTCCCTATTCCGGCGCTAACGTTGTCGAGGCGTTCGCGAAAGGACAGACCCTCAACGATGTGCTTTTCAATCCGCTTTTTACGAAACTCAGGGAATGGCAGGAAACGTATTCCTCACGATTCGGGGAAAAACCCCAGTGCAATCAACTTATGCCTTGTCCTATTCGGGATCATATCGATTATGCGCTCGACGCTATAAAGGAAACCAATGCAAATCCTATTGACCAAACCGCCGCTATAGCCTTGAACGATGCAGAGTACCAGAGAGGAATGAGGGAGTATGATGTAGAAGTCGAAAAAATTTTCCAGCCTATCTGGGATTCTGAATTTGTACACTCATACAGTGATAAAAACTCTAAGGAAGTTTTTTGAAACGCATAACGCAGTATTTAGAGTATCCATTTTCGCTGGATGTTGCGCAGGCTCATGGCGAACAATCCAATGCAGAAGGCGCTGAGCACTGCGAAACTAAGGACAGAGGGCAATGTGCCCGTGTTATTGATGGCGTCATGAAGGATGTCTGCGCCATAGGTCAGGGGTAGGGCATAGGATAGGGGTTTCAATAAAAGGGGGAGTTTCTCTATCGGAACGAAGAGCCCGCACAGAAAGATCATAGGGAAGCGGAAAAAATTCGAAAACGTTTGTGCCTCGAACACTTCTTTAACAGAGACCGCGATAAACAAGCCAAGAAATGTGGAACTGACTGCAATCAAGAAAACTGCAGGAGCAAGTAGTGACCACTTCACTTCCGATAAGTCGGTCAAGAACGATGCAAAGAAAATCGGAACGAAAGCATTGACCATGCCGAAAATGATCGCACCCGTAGTTTTTGCCAGCATGAGCAACTTGAGCGAGATAGGCGCCAGTAAGAGTCGCTCGAAAGACCTACCCTTCTTCTCGAATGTTACGGTTACGGAAAGAACACTGGTTGTGCCGAACAATATGCTCAGCGCAACAAGTCCCGGGAGTAATTGTTGAAGACTTTCAAGTCCCAGTCCAGAGCGAATGAAAAACATGGCAATCCAGACGAGAGGAAACAGCAATCCCCAGCTGATATTGGGTGGCTTGAGATAATAGGAACGCATGTCCTTGGCAAGGATATTCCAGAAGGCGATCCAGCGCTTCATGAGCCGTCTCCTTTTCCCGTCTTTTCTCGTTCCTGCTTCATGGTGTGCGCTTCGATCCCGGTTATGTGAACGAAGACATCCTCGAGTGAGGGACGAATTTTTCGCGCCTCTGTCACTTCGCCACCATGGTCTTCAATAAGGTGTACAAGGGGACTTATACGCACCGGTTCAGACGACTCGACCCGCAAAACAGCAGGCGATGTAGCCTGGCATTGAAGCGACGGGAAGGCGGTGAGAATCTCCTCGCACAGTCTTTCTGTTAAGCCGTTTCGCGCAGGCTTTACGTCTGCGCTACTTGAATCATCCGTGCTACTCGAGACGCCGAACTCGACGACATAGCGACCTTGTGTCTCGCGCATCAGGTTCTCGACTGAGTCGAGACGGACGATACGCCCTTCGACGATGAAAGCGATTCGCCGGCATAGGCGTTCAGCTTCCTCGATATAGTGTGTCGTAAGCAGCATCGTCGTGCCGCCTACGTTCAACTCCGCAATCAACTGGCGAATCTGCCGTGCGCTTGCTACGTCAATTCCGGTGGTCGGCTCGTCCAGAAACAGGATCGGCGGCTGATGGATGATTCCTGCGGCGATGGTCAGTTTACGTTTCATACCTTTCGAATATCCACCGAACTTGCGTTCCGCAGCCTGCGACAGTCCGAAGGACTCGAGCAGCTTGCGCGCACGTACATCACGCTCATGGCGGGGCATCCCATAAAGCGCGCCGCAAAAGCAGAGGTTCTCATACCCGGTCAACTCGGGGTAGAGATTGCTCTCGTCCGGCACCACGCCCATCAAGTGCTGCGCGGCTTTGGGGTGGTGTGAGCACTCGATACCAGCGATGCGAATCGAGCCTGCATCGGGTCTCGCCAATCCGGTCAGCATATTAATCGTCGTGGTCTTACCTGCGCCGTTCGGCCCGAGTAGCCCGAACAACTCTCCATCCCGTACACCGAACGTAACGGACTCGACAGCCCTGACATCGCCGAAACGTTTTGCCAGCCCGGATACTTCGATTTTATCGTCGTCGTTCATTGAACAAACCTTTTGTAGACATGCCGCATAGCATCTTTTTTCGCATGACACACCAGCGCTTATTATTATTCCCGCTCCGGCTTGAGTAGTTCCCGTGCATAACGGCTCCAAGCGGAAAGCACAGAATCGTTTATACGATAGTGAACGAAATAGCCTTTCTTTTCGGCTTTGACAATGTCAGCATCGCGCAGGATTCGCAGGTGCTGTGATACCGCTGCGGGTGTGATGTCCAGGGCGCGTGCCAGGGCATTGACACAAAGGGGGTGACGCTT
Source organism: uncultured Candidatus Sumerlaeota bacterium (assembly GCA_964608095.1). Lineage (GTDB taxonomy): Bacteria > Sumerlaeota > Sumerlaeia > MWCT01 > JAGHBZ01 > CAZSMK01. The sequence goes on from CAZSMK010000047.1 coordinate 50,459, forward strand.
GAGCAAGGCGACCATACGTACGCGTGTCTCGACCGAGAGCACCTTAAAGATGCGAGCGAGTTTTTCGGTGTCATTCATGATGGTGCATTTTGAATAAGTATCTACGCATATACTTTATAACGTCGCTCAACTTCTCGTCAATTCAAAATGTAACAATGTAGGGGAATCGAGAGAGATTCGCGAAATCGGGAACGTAGCATCAGATACGAATACGAAAGGAACCGGAAATGCTGTTTACCCCACGAAATGAGGACGTGCGGGAGAACGCTGCCC
>CAZSMK010000048.1:0-36665 GCA_964608095.1 uncultured Candidatus Sumerlaeota bacterium
TAAAAAGTGTCGCCGCATCTTCTAAACAGTAAACAGAAGGTCTGACTCCTTTATGACTTCTTTCTCAAACCTCGACTCTTTCCGCTATCTCACCTTTCACCGACAGTTCCTCCTTGAGCACGTCGTAACACACCAGCACGGTCTCGCCATCTATCGAGATTGCAAAAAAACTGACATTGCTCTCGTAACAACCATTAATCCCCGCACCTTCGGGAATGAAACGTTCCGCAACACTACCCTTTACGTACACATCGCCGTTTCTATCTATTGCCGCACAGCAGCGATACCCGCCTTCCGGCATCATGTAAGAGAACAAAATCCGCTGATTGATTGCATCATAAGAAACAGGTTCATCACAATACTCATCGAGCGGTGAAAACGCAATAAATTCTCCCTTGATGTGTAAGTTGCCGAGAAAGCCAAGCCTTGCCACCACCTCGCCTTGGATAACGATCTCCTTCTCGAGGTTGGACGCCATGTGCTGGATAAATGTCTGTTCGTCGTATTCCCAGCATCGAATCCCGCGCGACGGTAGCTCGAGCATAAAGCGCCACGAAGCGAACGAACCGAGTTTCACGCGTGCGACCTTCCCGCGTTCCGTAAGCGCCATCAGCAGCGGCAGCGCCGCTTCCACCCGGTCGACCGGTTCCAACCTGCTCGCGGTCAACGGTTGCGTCACCGAAAGCGACATGGTATTACCTGCGCTGCGGTTGAGGAGCATTGCACCGATAAGGGTCAATCCTGCGGATTCCGCTGAATGCCACATCATCTGCCAATCCTTCACGCGATCGCCAAGACGATTGCGCAACGGGCGATTCTCGAGCTGCAGTACATGCCTTTTCCCTTCCGCACCGTACCACAACCGCACAAGGTTTATAATCTCCCCGTCCGAGCCGCAATCCAGCGCTATCTGCTCGTCCAATGTGTTCGACCGCGACGCAACAAAATCCATCGGCTCGCTCACGCGACGGTCAGCAACCACCATCGCCTTTATCTTCTCGCCGCTACCTACCAGTGCGATACCTGATTCCTCGAGGGCTTCGTGAAGCAGCGAACCGTACCGAGCCGGCTTTGTCAGGACGCGGCTGAACTCGAACCCCTGCAACGCACACCAGTCGCCGGCGTCCATAAAACTCTCGTCATCGAGCAGCGACACATCGATTGCCATGAACCGCTCGTCGGTCAACAGCGTTCGTACAATCTCCGCCGGGTTCGTCATCAACTCACCGTAGTCGTTCATCATTCCCTCGACAGATGCGAACAGCTGCGGTTGAACCTCCTCAGTGTCGGGCGGTCGGTATTCGACAACAAACCTGAGCTCCTGCAGGTAAATCTGCGCCTCATCGTCCTGGCTCACGAATTCAATCTCGACCGATATCGGTGTGGCGCCCTGGAAGAACGCCCATCCGCCACGGCTCTTAACGAACTCTGTGACGTCGAACTCCTGCCAACGGCTTGCCGCCGGAACCGAGGTCGCTAATTCCGCCGCAGCCTGCACGTTCCCTTTCCTGCTGAGCGACACGCTGCTTTTCTTGCCCGGAAATTCGAGCGTGTACTCGAGCTCGAGCCACAACTCGAGCGCCTGCACCAGCCCCCCGCCCGGAACCTCTATTGAAAAATACGTTCCCTTCGAGGTGAGGTCGGATGGCGTAATCTCTATTGTCCCACAATCTATCGAGAACACATACCGTTTCGCAACCGACGTCACCCAGAAAGGAGCAGTGCCGTGATACTTCCCGTTGATCAATGCGCCGAGCTGAACATATTTCGCCGCGGTTCCCGCGGTGTCGAGTTGCGCGCACAAATTTATCCGATGGATGCGTGCCGCATCCGAGTTCAACGAGATACGGTGCAGCCTGAAGCGCAATGGTTTCTTCCCACCCGTCACGGATGCTCCTGAGAAGTTCAACGTCCCCGTACTGAAATCGTCGTCTTTCGCCATGTGGCTGTCGCGCCACAAAAAGTTCTCATCGCCCAGGTCTTCTTCGCCCTCGACTTCGTCGAACCGCGTAACAAGCGTATTGCCCGGCGAAGAAAACAAGGGACGTGAATCCGATACCGTGAAATCTATGGTGTCCAGATGACTGTGCGCAGCTGCGTTTCCCGAAAACTCGCTCGGCATAGGCCGGCGCAAGGCTCGTTCCGTTTCATCCGCCTCTTTTTTCAGCCGCATGAATACAGGCGTAGTCGGCGACCAGCGCCGGTTTGACATGAAACACACGCATAGCCGGACGCGTTCAAACGAGCCGAACCTTGTCTCTCCATTGTCAACGCTGCCTGTACAATTGATCTTGAGCAGCCGGTGATTGCGGTCGAGCCGTGCAGCGGACGACCATCCTTCCATATCAAGGATCCTGTAGGGATCGAACGCGGTTGTCGTGGGATCAACCGCCCATGCACCACGTCTTGTACCCGGCGAAATATCGAGCGACGCCACACCTGCGGCATTCGCCTTCACCACCGGCAAACGCCCTACCGTTACTATTGTTACCTCTCGACCGTCCAGCTCTTCGGTCATAACATCGTAGTCGTCCGGCGACAGCAGAGTTTTGTCCGTAAACACGCGAGTGACCGCATGGCACGCATGGTCTGCAACCAGGTAGGTAAACCCGCGGTCGGGAACCATAAACACAGGGCAGCCGCACCGGTGAAATCCCGGTTTGGTTCTTATTACGGGGGACGTTGCGGTACCGAGCGCGTTTGCTTCCGCATCTTTGTCGGGGTAGAACAGCACCTCGTAGCCGATTTGCACAAAACCCGCATCGGGCAATCCGGATAAGTCGACAACGCCTATCGTAGAATCGTCCGGAGCGACGTCCCGGTCAAGAAACGTCGCAGGTTCAGCGACATAAGGGACTAACTCGAGCCGGTCAACTGCTCCGAACACGACAGGTATAGCGCTGAATCCCGACATTACGCTCGAGGGAATACCCGGCAACGGTTCGCTTAAGGGACGACACGCCATGCGAGCGAATCGTGCGCGTACTGGGTCGACAAGGTTCAACGTGAACGACGTTGTGTCTTCTGTCCCATCGGAAACCAGAAACCACCCCATCCAGACCACGTCAGACCATGACGACTCTTCCTGCTTTGCCGGGTCGTCGAAGAACAGCCCGACCCTGCAACGTGTCCCCTGCAAGATGCCGCGACGGAGCGACTCGATCAGGGATGCGGCACGCGTACCGGAACGGCTTAGCTTGAGCGTGGCAACGGAAAGCCCGGTGCTACCGCCTATCCCGGGGGTGTCGGGGAACGAACGAAACTCAACGTCGAGGTCAAGTAACAACGCCTCGCAGACCGTTCCCTCAAGCGTGAGGGGTCGGTGCGATATCACCAACGGCTCGTTCTCCAACATTATCTCGACGAGCCAGTACACCTCCTGCTCGGAGCTCATAAGCCGGTTCTCCGTTATGCTCGAAATCTTCCGCATCTTGTTCCTTCCTCTATCTTACCTATGGGGGTCAGACCTTCAGTTTACAGTTTAGGTACAACTGGTGTTGTTTTTTTTCTCCATCATCGTAAACAGTGTCGCCGCATCTTCTAAACAGTAAACAGAAGGTCTGACCCCCCGCTGCCCATCGTCTAAACGGTAAACAGAAGGTCTGACCCCTGCTGCCTGATCCTTCTGCCACAAGTGGTGTTGTTCTTTTTTTCTCCATCATCGTAAACAGTGTCGCCGCATCTTCTAAACAGTAAACAGAAGGTCTGACCCCCACTGCCTGACCACACTGCCCATCTTGTTCCTTCCTTCTTATTCATATCCCGACTCCTCGTACACCGCCAGGTCAAGGTCAAGATTCGCCATTCCCGGTTGGTACTCTTCGTATTCCAGCTCCGGGTTCAACAGTCGCACTATTTGTACATTGCGCTGCTGGTCTACAAACGTAAACCGCTTTATTCCATAATCGAGCTGCACGACAATCCAGTTCTCCAGCATAAGATACGTCAGCTGACTGACAGTGGGCAGCGTAAGATGCACTACGCGAAACGGATCCCTGACCCGTGTCGTATAGAGCACTCCACCCAGTGACCGCTGAATCTTCAATCCCGTGTCAACTCGTTTATGAACCCGTGTCACCTTCCCACCGCACAGGGGAATCGTGCTCGCCGGTTTCCATACCGTTGATTCCGCGGGATAATTCTCTTTCAAGGCAAACTGAACGAAAATCCCGGATACGTCGACCGACACCACCCGACCGGGATACTCGACATACGCGTTGTCAGGTTTGCCCACAAATACTTCATCACCCATCTGAAAATATTCGCCGGGGTTATTGATCGGAATAAACCTCGTACCCGCCGTCAAGGTCCCCTGGACCTGTTGCTCATCCTCTTTTCCTTGTGCGAACAGCGTTATCATGTTTAGGTCTCCCTTTTGGGAATATTAGAAATTCTCCATTATGTCGCGCGAGAACACGGGCGAAACAGTTTCAGTCGTGCTGGCAACGAATGACCGCACAAGGGCATCCGGCGATTGCGATATGTCTATCTCGGCATTCGCAAGGTAGCGGAGCAGGGTACGCGCGTCCGTCGCCCGTTGACGGTGTTCTTCCGAGACCAATCCCGGCACACGCGCAAACAAATTATCAACCGCCAGGATTGCGCTTAGCCGTTTCACAATCGCCGGCGCCGTAGTCAACGGCACGCGGTACCGGTTCGACAAATACGTATCGATCTCAGCGTCCGCATCCGCGATCGCCGCTTCAATGACTGCGGTATCCGGCTCACCGTCTTCGTCCGTATCCGCGAGTTTTACCAGCGTCTCCGTCGCCAGCCGTTCCTTGATATCATCAATCGTGCAATACATCTTCTTTTACCTCTTTCCGTTTTTTTTACCTACATAGAGGGGTCAGACCTTCAGTTTACAGTTTAGGTACAACTGGTGTTGTTTTTTTCTCCATCATCGTAAACAGTGTCGCCGCATCTTCTAAACAGTAAACAGAAGGTCTGACCCCCCCGCTGCCTGATCCTTCTGCTACAAGTGGTGTTGTTCCCTTTTTTTCTCCATCATCGTAAACAGTGTCCTCCATCGTCTAAACAGTAAACAGAAGGTCTGACCCCCTGCTGCCTTGCCCCCGCTGCCTGATCCTCACTGCCACCACATGACATGGTTTCGGGACTTGATGTCTCATGCCTATCCAAAGCACTGACGCGTCTGCGCAGTTTAGATTGAAATGCCGGACAGTCTCTCTGGCGCTGAACCACCAGTGGTTTTCCCTCGTAGCGTGCCTGCCCCCGTTATCAACGCGCGCGGTGGCGCACACGTTCATGGGTGGGGTGCAAGGACGAGTGGGCGAACGCACAGGATAGAAAAAATCGGTACCCGGCATGCGGAGCGTTTACAGTCCGTCACAGGACGCCCGAAAGCCGGGCTTACTCGTCCGCACGCCAGGCACCATTCTTTCTCATGTCAAAGAACAATTCATCCGTTGTCCTGTTACGCAACCGCGTCTTTCCAGAGATAGACCGCGCCCGGTGCGATCACTTTCTGGTCATAATACTTCTGTACTCGAATCATGTCTGCTTTACGGCGGTCTTCGCGCCACGACTCGACTATGTGACCCCGAATCGAGCCCGGCGCTATGGACCACAGAAACGTATACGCGAACGCGACCTGTTTCAACGCAGGTCGTGGCGGAACGTAACACAAGAACGCATCCTTACCCCACACGTATTGCAGGTCGGCGCTCTGACCCGGCGCCGCTACGTTCTTGAACGCACGCGGGACTATGACGCGTTCAACGTCGAACAACTGGGCAAGCACATCCGGCCCTACAACCCCGAGCCGTACGTACTGCATCTTCTCGATCACCTTCGGGTGCAGCCGCACCTTCTGAAAGACCGGGTAGGACAACACCAGCACGTTCGGAATTGCCTGCACCGCTGTCTGGATAGTCGCTTTCTGCGCCTCCACCACAGCAACAGGATCTGAATTGTCGTAGTCCGACCACTGATCGATTCCGGACAACGTCGTGCCCGGGATATCCGTGCCAGTGCGTATCCGCGTTGCTAACCCGATCTCCTTGTTCAGCCCGATCTTGTCAATCAAGAGTTCGGTGCGGTCGATGTCAGCCTGGATAGGGGGATCTGCGTTCGCGCGCTCCTCATCCGGGATCACAGTCTCGAGCGCATGATCGTCGCAGAAATAATTGTCCGTGCTCAGCGCAAAATCCACCTCGTTGGCTTCTGCTCCCGGCGCTCGGCGGTCATTCGACTGGCGGAACCGGTCTCGTTCCGGATCGAATATGTAATACTTGTCGCTCTGTTTACGTACCGGCACCTCCGACGCAATCAGGTCGGCTATATAGTCGGCGTTTCGGTACGCGATACTCACGTTCGTCAACGCCACGTCAATGTGAACCTGGCTTACTTCCGGCATTTCGTCTCACTCCTTTCATTTTGTTTGGTTATCTCGTTTAAAAAACATCAATGGCTATCGGTAGTGTTCCCTACGCGTTACGGTACGATGCGTTCGTGAAACGACAGGAACACATCGATAAGGTCGTCCTCTGCGGTAGCGGCGGTCTCGGTAAACCCGATACAATTCACGTGCGTGCCCGTTGTCTCGTCCACGGCTTTTACCTTGCCGCTTGTTCCCGCCACGTTCACGGGATCGCCGATATTGATTGCGCCAGCTGCCACGCACCGCGCGATTCCGGCTTTGCGCACCGTCACGTTTCTGCCCTGGTTCGGTTGGGAGAACATGGTCACGCCCAACACTTTGCCTGCATTCGCCGCGGCAGGTAGAATGCACTCGCCCGCTGCGCTTCCCACGACCACCACGCGACCCGTCTCTACTCCGCCACTCGTCGCTATCGTGTATGCCTTGTCGAGTATGTAGTTGCTCATCCTTTGTTCACTCCTTTCTCATCGAGATGATGAGGGGTATCAGCGCGTTCGCACGCTTTACGGTTCCATGGCGCGCTCGATCTGCCTGAGCGCGTCAGCGTATGTCATCCCCTCGTGCTGCCTGCACATCTCCTTCACCTTGCGGTGGAGTTCGACCGACCGTTCACTCACTGCCGCTTGTTTCGTGGGGCACGGCATATCGCCTTCCGCCATCTCGACTGCCGGTTCGCTCGGTGCTATCTCCTCGAGTGGAACGATAACGGGCAATGACGCGAGAAAGTTCCGGAACCACGCCAGCGGGGTCTGTACCGCTGCATCCGCGCCTTCCGAAAACTTCAATGGGTTCGCGTCAGGCAGCTCTTCCATGAACCGTATAATGCCCATCTCCACCCAGGCGGGCAGAAACCTCCCCTGGCGTTTCAGCTCGTTGCAGAAATGTACCAGCTCCTGTTCCATCAACGAATGATTCAACCGCTGGATCTCCTGGTCAGCCCGTGCCTTCTCTTCCTGCAACCTGATAATCTGCTGATGCGCGGCTTCGATCTCGTCGGCGTTCGCAGCCGGCGTCGCAACCGGCTCAAGCGTCGCGGTGTCTGCAGACCCGACTAACGGGTCTGCCGAGTCGGTTACGGTATCGTTCATGTCGTCAAACTCGATGGCGGTATATGGTGAGGCGTCCTCGAACGCAACATCCGCGAGTCCCTTGACTTCCGGCGGACGCGCGCCAAGAAACGACAACGCGCGCAGGTAAGGCCTGCCTGTTTTCTTGAACGTCTTATACAACTCGATACTACGGTTCTTGAACGCCCCGGTGCGCAAAAGGTCGACGAACTTGTCGTTGAGATTGCGGAGCCGGGCAACGAGCCGGTCGCCGGAACGTTTCAGGCTCGCAACCCAGCCATAGGCGGGTCCCGATTGGGCATGATCGATAGTGATGGGCGCTTCGTGCATGGCGGGATCGTAATCATTCGCGATCTGGTCGATATCCCCTTCCGAGTACGTGCCTTTCTCACCGTAATCACCGGTTCGGAATATCTCCAGCTCGACTTCGTTCGTGGTGCTCATTGCGTGTCCCTCCTTTCTGATTAACGGTTTTTTTTCTAAACGCAACAAACACCACGTTACACAAAAACAAAAATCTTGACTATTCCCACACCGCCCCTTCCAGACCCTTGCAGGACGATAAAAATCGCCCCGAAAATAAGAAACATAAAAAAACGAGATAGCGCACAGGCTCAAGCGTTCAAAGCGATAAGGCGGTGAATTTCGTTGAATTGACATCCGTTCTGTTCGATGATAGCACGTTATCTTAACTACCAGGAGCAATAAGAATGACATTGATGGTGTATAATACCTTCAGCCGGCAGAAGGAAGAATTCAAACCATTGAACCCACCTGCGGTCACAATGTATAACTGCGGTCCCACGGTCTATGATACGTTTCATATCGGCAATACACGCAACTTTATCGTTGCGGACGTCATCCGTCGTTACCTTATCTACAAAGGTTACAAGGTCAAGTTTGTCCAGAACATAACAGATATAGACGACAAGATCATCAAACGTGCGAACGAGGAAGGTGTGACGTCGGACGAGATTGCGCGAAAATATACGGAGTATTTTTTCAAATATACGAACGAGCTGGGCATAAAGCCCCCTGATGTCAGCCCACGCGCTACCGAGCACATCCCCCAGATGATTGAGTTTATCAAAAAGCTGCTCGACTCGGGTCATGCGTATCAAATCAACGGTGATATTTTTTTCCGGATAAAGAGTTATGAAAAGTACGGGCAGTTGTCGGGCAAACGGATAGAGGATCTTTTGAAAGGTGCGCGTGTAGAGGTTGATGAACGCAAGGAGAACCCGCTTGATTTTGCGTTGTGGAAATCCGCCAAACCCGGCGAACCTTCGTGGGAGACGCCATGGGGCAAGGGTCGGCCCGGTTGGCATATCGAATGCTCTGTCATGTCAATGCACCACCTCGGGACAACTCTTGATATCCATTCCGGGGGCATTGACCTCGTGTTTCCTCATCATGAGAACGAACGCGCTCAGAGTGAAGCCTTGACCGGTTCTCAATTCGTGCGTTACTGGATTCACAATGGCTTTCTCAATATAGACAGCCGGAAAATGTCAAAATCGCTCGGGAACTTCCTCACCATCGACCAGGTACTTTCTCGCTACAACCCGGGGGTCGTTCGCTTTTTTCTTCTCTCCGCTCATTATCGTCATCCACTCGATTATACTGAAACCAACATGAACGAGGCGCGTAGCGCCTGGCAGCGGATCGTCGATACAATTGTGACCACCGATGCGCTCCTGAAAATCCTGATGCAGGACTTTGAAATAAGCCGGAGCAATTCAACACAGAGGAGCGACGAAATAATCGCACGAATACATTCTTTCAAGAGCGAGTTTGAAACCGCGATGGACGATGACTTTAACACCGCTGAAGCCCAGGCAACGCTCTTCAAGGTCGTGGGCGAGATACACGAGATTCGCGAGATATTGAACGTCCGTATAAAAAACCGGGAAACGCCGGACAGGGGCGATATTGACGCGCTCGAGGCTTATCGTGAATTGCTGCTTGAATTAATCGAAACACTCGGATTCAAAGCGCCGGCTGAAACCGGTGTTTCTTCTGACTTGCAACAAGAACTGATTCAGATTCTCATCGATATCCGTCAACTTGCGCGGACAGAAAAACAGTTCAAGATAGCCGATACCATTCGTTCAAGACTGGCTGAACAGGGAATTATTCTGGAAGACTACCCGCAGGGAACGATATGGAAAATGAACCGTTAAGCCCCCGCCCAGCGTCACGACAACGAATGTTCAAGGAGACGGAGAATATTTGTCCATATAGCGCTGAAGGTCGTTGTATATTTTCCTGATTGCAGGGTCCTTCTCGAGGGGATATGCGTCCAGAATCTTTTCAAATTCCCGTAACGCGGTTTTATAATCCCCTTCGAGATAATAAGAATAGGCAATGAGTGAATCGACTTCGTACGAGACGTCCTGCCGATCAATCAAAGGTTGTAGAGTCAGCCTGACAAGGTCAAATTTACCCTGCTCGAGGTAGAGCCTTGACAAGCCAATCCTGACCAGGCTATTGCCGGGTTCCAGAGCGATGCCTTTTTTATATGCTTGTTCCGCTGGACCGTATAGTTTCAATCCCCTGCAGGCATGACCAAGACCCGCGTAAGCTTCGACAAAATCGGGCTTTGCCTCGATTGCCCGTTCAAACGCATCTCTTGCCTCATCAAACTTGTTATGGTCCAGGTATTCTTTGCCCAGTAAAAAGAGCGCATGGGGATTGTTGCGGGCTTTTTCCTCCGCTATAGTCAGGACGTGTGTCTCCTCATGCTGACCTATTGGAATTTGAAAGGTGCATCCCGACACGATAAAAATGCTCATAAAAAGAACGCCATTTTTGACATAGCCCATCCTGCTCTCTCTTTCTTCGAAAGTCCTTAAGTTTAATCAATCTTCCTTGCTCAAGCTTGACACGTCAAGTATTATAGATATAAAGAGTCATTCAAATAATTGAAGGAATTGTATAAGTAAAAGACGCATCATGAAAAAGAGTCTCAATTTCGGAATAGACAACATCTTTGTGGTTCCGCCGGGGCAGCCTCTCCGCATACTGGATATTTACAATTGGCGTGCGCTCGAGTTCGACATTGAAAAGATCTCTATCCTGCTCAACCGCGACTACCTACAGCGTATGAAAAATCAGATTGAACTCGCGGAGACACGGTTGTTCGATGCAGAGCCGCACCCGTCTGATTCAAATGTCAAGGAACGCATTGCCACGTTTATGTCGGGTTTTGAAAAAACCGACGTGTCCGAAATCGATTTTCACAAAGGCGTTCAAAACAAGGATAAGATTTTTTCACCGCAATCAACGACCTTCTGGTTGAGAATCTCTGATGAACCGGTGGAATCTTTTTTTGACGAGGATTATGCGCAACGCTCTGCCCAGCCCGAAACGGATTCAGCGCCCCTTATGATGCCGCTCAGCGGCTCTCTTTATCTGGAATGCATACATGAGTTCGAAACCGCTCTACCGGTAGGGCAAGGGAGAAGCGAGGTTCCCTTCATACTTGCATTCGAACCGGATGCTACTTTCCGCTCTATTAACCTCCCTGCTTTTGAATTCCTCCCCGTCGTGGACGAATTTTGCGGCTCGTTCGGTTCTTCCGGACGCGGTATCATGGTGAATTATACCCAGTACGCCACCATCAGCGAGGAGAGTCTCGCGGCAGTTCCTCTCTTTAAGCTTGACCATCATTACGAGACTCTCTATTTCTCCCTATCCACTTCCGTCGAATACACGGTGATAACACAACTTACAGAAAAGGTGTATAAAAATTTTGCCGGCACGCTAACAAAAGCGGGATTTCAAGCGATAAAGCAAAAGGGAGAAAATTTCATTTTTCGCCGGGGCGATGACGTTCTACATCTGTATGGCGATGTTCCCGGTAAAGAATCCCTTAGCGGCAGCAGGTTTATGCCGCACTTTATCATTGCTGTCGCAAATGATGCGGACACATCACCAGCCGCAAGGGCAGAACTCCTCAAGGAAATACTCTGAAATATTTAATGAAAGGGACGACAATGCTTTTAGAAAAAAAGGATGTGCTATCAAAATACCAGAGCCTGAAAAAGAAAATTCTCCAGAACAGGGACTATCTTTGACATCGAGGGTCTGGAAAAAGAAATAGAGAGTCTCGAGTCCCGAACCCGTGACCGCGATTTCTGGCAGAACCAGGAAGAAGCCCGCACCATAATGAACAAGATCAAAACCCTTCGTGAAATCACCGAACCCTGGAACGAGCTCCGGCACGAGATCGAAGAAATCGGCGAGTTGCTCGATCTTATCAGCGAAGAAGATGAGGAGTCGTCCCGAAGAGAATTGGGCGAAATTCAGTCCATGCTCAAGCAGTTACAAAAACGCATTGAAGAGATGGAAACACGTTCCTTCTTGAATGAGCCAAATGACCAGAACAACTGTTACCTGGAAATACATCCGGGCGCCGGTGGGACGGAATCCTGCGATTGGGCGAATATGCTGATGCGGATGTACCTTCGATGGGCGGAAGAACACGGTTTCGATACCCGTATTATCGACCTCCAACCGGGTGAAGAGGTAGGTATAAAAAGCGCTATTCTTTTTGTTAAAGGTCCCTATGCGTACGGGTTGTTGAAGGCTGAAAGCGGCGTCCACCGTCTGGTAAGAATTTCACCGTTTGACGCAAACCGACGACGACATACCTCGTTCGCGTCTGTGTTCGCCTCTCCTGAAATCGAGGACGATATCGAGATTGACCTGAAGGAAGAGGATCTGAAGGTCGACACATTTCGCGCCTCGGGACATGGCGGGCAACATGTGAACGTGACCGATTCCGCGGTACGTATAACGCACCTGCCAAGCGGTATCGTGGTGAGTTGTCAAAACGAACGTTCACAGCATCGAAACAAGGCGCTGGCGATGAAAATTCTGCGATCGCGTCTTTATCAACATCTACAAGAGAAACAGCGCGAAGAGCAGGAAGCAAAAATAACCAAGAAAGAAATCGGCTGGGGAAGCCAAATTCGTTCTTACGTCATGCATCCCTACAACATGGTCAAAGATCACCGGACCGACGTCGAGACATCCAATGTCAAAGCCGTAATGGACGGCGATATCGACCAATTCATACAACCCTATCTCCGGGAGGTAAAAAAGAATAAAACGTAGTGTGAGGCAATCTCTTTTTTGTCATTTCGAGGCTCGCTCGACTTGGAAAACGGGCCTTTCACCTTTGTAATCTTTACATGAGCATTGCGCTGCCGCTGCAGCCCATGGATAATGAAAAAACCAACAGATGGTTCATTCAGGAGAAAAAAATATTGCAATGCCCTATACCAGACAGGCATAGTTGAACTTTGTATTTATAACAGCCTAAAAAAAGATAAATCAGAGAACATTTCGGAGGGAGAAAATGGCAGATTTTGGTCTCATTGCAGAAAATGTCATCGGTGGACATGTGAGTGCCCAATCAAATTATCCCCCTGACAAGAAAGGTCAGCCGGGAGTCGAGGAGCTCGTTAAACAAGCGCTTGATGAAGGTGAAAGCGCAACAGATATACTCAATAAGGGGCTCATTGAAGGGATGGGCGTAGTCGGAGTAAAATTCAAAGCAGGCGAGTATTTCGTTCCGGAAGTCCTCATCTCTGCCAAAGCCATGAAAGCGGGTATGGAACAACTCCGTCCGCTTTTGGCGAAAAGCGGCGTTAAATCCAAAGGAACTGTTATTTTGGGGACAGTAGAAGGCGATATGCACGACATTGGAAAAAATCTGGTTGGAATGATGCTCGAAGGCGCCGGCTACGACATCATCGATCTCGGGGTCAATGTATCCGCGGAAAAGTTTCTTGAGATTGCCCAAAAAAATCCGGACGCAATAGTCGGCATGTCTGCCCTTTTAACTATTACGATGGAAAAGATGGAGACCACGTTAGAAGTGCTTCGCTCAGCCAATGCTAAGAACAAAATAATCATAGGTGGGGCACCGGTCGATCAAAGCTTCGCTGACAAAATCGGCGCCGATGGATACAGTCCCGACGCCGCCTCTGCCGTGCCCCTCGTCAACGATATTCTTGCTACAGCCTGAGGCTGTTCTATCTCAGACCACTAATATAATAACGTGCTACAAGAATGGGTGTAGAGAAAGTGGCATTTTTCCCGTCAACAGCATCTTCTGTGTAGCAACAATCACAACAATTTCTTGATAAGGGGAACAAATTTCCCACATCCCTGTGTCAGGGGATTGCTGCAGGGCACTTTAAATCTTCCTTCCAGTTCCTTGATAACATCAACTTGGTCCTCATCGGAGAGACCCTCAGAATTAAGCGCAATACCAATCAATGAGTCGGGACAAATAAGGTCGATTATGTTGAGTTCGTTATAAGGCGGAGGAATGCGATAGCCGGGGAAACCATCGTAGTACATTCTACCGGGAACCACCTGATAGATAACACCCTGAGGGCGGGCGGCGGCAAGAATCTCGTATCCTGATGGATAGGCAGGGTGAGTCAGGCTCCCCTGCCCTTCGATAACGATCACTTCCGGTGTCTGTTCCCGGTCGGCTCGCCATATTACGTCTTCCAGCTCACCCGTAATAAAATCATTGATCATGGCGTCGAGAATAATGCAATACTCAGCGCCTTGAAACCATGCGGTCTGACCGGTTCCCACGAAGATTGTTTTTATCCCCGCATCGTTGAGCTCTCGTGTAAGTATCATGGCGGTGGTGCGTTTTCCACACGCGGAATCAATGCCTAATATCGCAAGCCGTCGTGCGTGCACCTCTTGAATCTTGCCGCTGAAAAAATGAATCTCCTCGAAGGGAGGTGTCCGGCGTATATCACGAATCCGTGCGCCGCTTTGCGCACAGATTTCCATGAACGACGCATCCGCGCTCAACAACTGGTGCAGTCCGGAATCGACGTTGATTCCGAGCCGCAACGCCGATGCCACCACAGGTCGAAACGATTCAGGCAGAATACCTCCGTCCGTAGCAACGCCGATCACGAGGTAATCGGGTTTCTGTTCGAGACGGTTGAGCGCCTGCTCGAGACTTGCAAAAATCGGAATCTGCTTCTTCTCGCCATCGAGATATTCGCCCGCATCAAGGCCCGCAAGTGTACTGTCTATGACGCCCAGAATCGTATACCGCCGGGTATGACGTATAAGACCATGTGCGGTCTTGCCCGCAGGTGTGTCAAAGGCGCCTTCACACAATATGAGTGCCCTACCATCCATTGAGTTTTTCATCCGACTTGAAATTCACCTGATTATAGTGTACGCCGCGCAAAATTCAACGGCGTTTTTTTATAGCCCGGCTTCATCTCTTCCAGAATAAAAATCGCACATTTTAAGTTTAGCTTTCAAAGAGTCGCCGATGGGTTTACACTTTGAATAGATATGTTGTACATGATAAAAGGAGAAGCACATGGCAGTCAGGCAAATTCGTTCGGATGAGCGAGACCAGATAGCGAGTATTTACAACAATGCGTATCGTGTTCCAATGGAAACCGCGAGCGGTTGGGCAAAATTAACCAAGCTCGCCAACACGCGCGGCATCTTCGAGCGTAAACGGCTTGTCAGCATGTTACAGATTATTCCTTATGATATCTGGATCGGCGGCAAGCTTGTATCCATGGGAGGTATCGGCGGTGTTGCGACATGGGCTGATCGACAGGGCAGGGGGTACGCAGGGGAACTCATGCGCGATAGTCTGCGAACTATGAGGGAACGCAAACAATGGACGTCCATACTGTATCCATTCTCGTATCGGTATTATGGAAAATTCGGCTGGGCTATTGCGGGACGACGCCTGAAATACACCAACTTCCGGCAACACCAGATTCAGCGTTTCGAGGAGGCGTCAATGGTGGACGCCGGCAAAGACACCACAAATATAAAAATCCTCAATTCTGTCTACGAGAAAATGGCAACGAGGTTTAATCTCTGTTGTAAACGACCGACGAACTTATGGAAACGCAAACTCGACGGGCTCGAGAAACAAAATGCACAACTTTATCTTATCCGTGACAGGAACGAATACCTAGGATGGTTCATCTGCGAAAACAAGCGATTCCAGGATGCACATGAATCTATTACGAGAGAATTTACGTTCGTCAATGATAAAGCGGTGAAGGCGATGATGGGTTTCTTCTCGACCTTGCCGACCAATGTAAAGAATATTACGATTTCCACACCCTATGCCCTCGACCTCTGGCGCTTTTTCCGGGAACCCTATATCGATACATTCCAGGTATGCGACATGCAGTTCCGAATAGTGGATATAGTGAGGGCGGTTAAAGCGCGCGGATATCCCGCGGGCATGAGCTGCTCCCTCGTGTTCTCTATCGAGGATACTTATGCCCCCTGGAATACCGGAACGTGGAGGCTTGAACTGCAGGAGGGGAAGGTAAACTCATTCACGAAAAGTTCGAAAAAACCTGATTTTGAATGCGATATCGGGGCGTTCTCTCAGCTTTTTTGCGGCTATATGACCCCCGATGCCCTTATCTGGCACGGCACGTTAAAAGTGAAAAACAAAAAAATCTCGACGCTCTTGAACGCGATGTTTCATGACTTTCCGACCCACATTCTTGATTGGTTTTAAATGCTCGTCTATGGTTATTCGCTCCTTTAACCAACAAGAAGTTGACGTATATGGCTTCAAGAGCCTACACTTGATTTATCAACGCAGCCTGATAGTCCCTTTTGAATTCGAATCTCTAAAGAAGGAGAGACCTCTATGTTAACCGATAAAAAAATCGGTTTTATCGGAACCGGTAACATGGGCAGCGCCATTATCGGCGGCTTGCTTAACAATCATATCAGCGAACCTCACAATGTCTTCATTTACGATGCATTACCTGAGCGTATGAATGAAGTCAGCCAGCGATATAACCTGAACAAATGCAAATCCAACACCGAGGTGCTCCATAATGCAGAATACATTGTCCTCGCCGTGAAGCCTCAAAACATGAAGTCGGTTCTTTCCGAAATCAAACACGCCGTTAAAAAGCATCACACCTTCTTGAGTATAGCCGCGGGTATTCGAACAGACTATATAGAAAATAGTCTGGGCGGTCAGGTAAGGACGGTGCGTGCAATGCCGAATACGCCGGCTCTGATCGGGTGCGGTGCAACCGCACTCTCACCTGGAACCTATGCACAACAAAGAGATCTCGAGATCGCGGGACAAATTTTCTCTTCCATTGGTGTTGCGCTTCAGCTTGAAGAGAAATATCTCGATGCAGTAACCGCGCTGAGCGGGAGCGGTCCTGCCTATTTCTTTTATCTCATAGAATCCCTCATCCAGGCGGGAATCAAGTGCGGGTTACCCGACGATATCGCGGAAGAGTTGGTAAAGCAAACCGCGCTGGGCTCAGCACGCCTTGCTCTTGAGTCAACGGAATCACCGCGGGAACTCCGCGAAAAAGTCACCTCGCCCGGCGGCACAACCGAAGCGGCGCTCGAAGTTATGAAAAAGTATAAGTTCCGCGAAATCGTTGTCGCTGCGATACAGACCGCAACCAAACGCGCCGGCGAACTCAGCAAACAGACCTGACCTTGCTATTGCCTCGCCCCTATGAATGAACGCCTTCGCGGTTTTTTTGTAACAGGATAAGTATCCGCATACCGGTAAAAGCTTTTCAAACTCGGGAGAGAGAACTTGTGTAGTTCCCTCTCCTTATTCTCCACCCTTTTCGCGACGCATTAACATGATGTTACGGCTGATCGGTACGATGTTGAAGATGTACCCGAGTATGAAAACAATATCCCGTATGAGGAGAGAATATAAGATGTTCAATAACAGGCTGCTCAGACTGATGTACCAGAACGATATAGGGAATTCGCTCTTCTTTTGCTTTTCCGCATAGAACCACTGCCACAGAAATCGTGTACTCCATATCAATGAACCGCCCATGCCAACGAAAAACCATCGAGACCGTACAAGGGGGAATTCAACCTTCAAGAGGAGTATCATGCATAATAAAAAAATGCCTGCAGAGATGACATAGCTCAATACATGCCAGGGACGGGGAACGCTATACGAAAGCATGATGTTGCGTATATAAGGAACAAGCGTAATTAAATAGCCGATAAGAAAGGGAAGTGCGGTGGGTCGCTCAGCGAACTTCGGGTCGGAAGCCCGGTGAAGACTGTAAAGAATCATGATAGATGCCGCTGCAAGGCTTATCCACCAGATGATCCTCGGCGCCACACATCGTCGCGCTTTCTCGCTTGCTATCCATTGTATCAACGCACGTGCAGTGAACAGCACGTTTGTTCCCACAAACCCTATAAAGGTCCACAGGGTTATGAGCACCGGTTTCCCAAACACCGTTATGGATATAATGACAGGATCAGGTATTGACATGCTATGTGTCGTTTCCGACGCCCGTAAATTTAGAACAAGGAATAATATGATTCGAAGAGGGAAAAGTCAATCTTCGGGCAAGATGCACACAATGAAGTAAAAGGCGAAGCACGAATCTACTTATAAAGAGGCGTAAGCACAATGCCAACTAACTACAGCGAGAATAACCACATGAGGGACACGAATAACACCCTTCCTCGAATCGCATAGGGGTGTTACATTCCGGACATAGAAGGCGTCGTGATTTTTTGCCGTTGGATTCACTGACTCCCGGCACCATGGCATAGAATTTAAAATGTCCCGCGCCGATCGGAATTGGTGCGACATCGCCTTCAGTCTGAGGAACAGCAGGTTGAAGCGGAAGTCCGAGCGGGGTAAATAACTGGCTTATGGAAGAAAACGACAGATTGTCAGGGAGTTTCTTCTCGGAAGAGTCGGAACCGTTTCTGCCTGTCAATCCATCGTAATTCAAAGGAAGCAGCAGATAGGCAACTCCGGCCTTATTCGGCGGACTTATAATTGGAAGTTCGCCATGCCATGAGGTTCTATCCCTTGAAAGAGGTGGATTTGATTGCGGCGAGGCGCTCAACGTCTGCCCGGAGGGCATCATGGCTTGTGGTCTCTCCTTCAGCGTTAGTTCAGGTTTTGTCTGCGCTCCTTTCGACTTCACTTTTACGCCGATGTTGAGGACTTGTTCATCTCTGCTTCCGTCCCGATATATGGTGATACCTTTACAGCCCTTTTCGTATGCCAGGGTATAGGCATCCTCTACGTCTTTCAGGGTTGCCTTTTTGGGGAAGTTGATGGTTTTGCTGACCGCATTATCTACATATTTCTGATACATCGCCTGATGCCTGATATGCCACTCAGGCGTGACTTCATGGGCAGTAATAAACACTCGTTTTATCTCTTCCGGGATCTCCGCGATATTCTGTATCGAGCCGACTTCTGCAATTTTTTGCATCAGCTCCTCACTGTAAAAATTCTTTTGCTCGGCAACCTCTTTAAATATCGAGTTGACCTCGATAAGTTTCTCGCCGCCGAGAACATTGCGATAAAAACACAACGCAAAAAGAGGTTCAATACCGCTGGTGCAACCTGCGATTATGCTGATTGTCCCTGTCGGTGCGATGGTGGTGGTGGTTGCATTTCTGATTCGAAATCCCTCGGACACATAAATACTCTTATCCCAGTTGGGAAACACACCGCGCATTTCTGCTAACGCCGCGGATGCTTCTTTAGACTTGAGCTGGATGAATTTCATAATTTTCTCAGCCAACGCAAGCGCCTCGTCCGAGTCGTAGGGAATATCCAAACGGAAGAGCATCCCTGCCCATCCCATTAAACCAAGACCGATCTTTCGGTTGTTTCTCGCCATCTCGGTGACTTTGCGAAGCGGGTAGTCGCTCATGTCGATGACATCATCAAGAAACCGAACAGACCAGTATATGGTACGTTCCATGTGGTTCCAGTCGATTTCCCATGTCTGTGTCGCCTCGTCGAAGCGAAGCATTTTTTCGAGGTTGATCGAACCGAGGTTGCAGGCTTCATAAGGAAGGAGCGGTTGTTCTCCGCATGGATTGGTCGACTCGATCTCGCCGAGCTGGGGGGTCGGATTATCCTCGTTGATACGATCGATAAAGACTATACCGGGATCCCCGTTTTTCCACGCCATCTCAATCAGCTGGTGGAAAATTTGGCGTGCGTTGATATGTTTTACTACCTGGTGAGAGTGGGGGTTGATCAAGGGGAATTCCTTGTTCTCCTGCACGCACTTCATGAACTCGGAGGTCACCGCAACGCTGATGTTAAAATTGGTAAGAGAAGAGTTATCGCGTTTACACGTGATGAATTCTTCAATATCAGGATGGTCGATACGCAGTATACCCATATTAGCGCCGCGCCGTGTTCCACCCTGCTTTATGGTTTCCGTCGCCGCGTTGAAAACCTTCATGAACGACACGGGACCACTCGACACACCTTTAGTCGATTTCACGCGGTCGTTTTTAGGACGTAAGCGCGAGAAGGAAAAACCAGTACCTCCGCCGCTTTTATGTATAAGGGCGGCTTCCTTAACCGCTTGAAATATACTCTCCATTGAGTCGTCAACAGGAAGCACGAAACAGGCTGCAAGTTGTTGAAGATCGCGACCCGCGTTCATCAACGTGGGCGAATTGGGTATGAATTCACGCCGTGCCATCAAATTATAGAACTCGACGACAACCCAATCTCGGTCATCTTTCGCCTCATACCTCTCCTCCGCTTCAGCGACATTTTCCGCCACGCGGGTGAGCATTTCTTGCGGAGATTCTACGACATTTCCCTGGTCGTCTTTTTTAAGGTACCGTTTCTTAAGAACGACCAGTGCATTCTCGTCAAACTCGGGTTTTTCTCGTTCCGGGATAACGTCCGGACGAGTATAAAACCGCTCAATTGCACATACATAATCAAACTCTTTCAAAGACGCTGTTGCCATAATAAAACCCTCATCCCAAATCTTCTTCAAAATACAAGATATTGCATTGAGCTATTCTCAAAAAAACAATATCTATGAGTCAAGTATTGAAAAAATTTTTTTCAATTTCATGTTTTTATCTCAAAATGTTGAAGTTAGGGACAGTGAATGAACATAAAATCCCCTGAAAAAGGTGTTGCAAAATGCTTTTTGAGATTCTGTTTTGATCCTTTGGATAATGTAGTTATATGAATTTAAAGAACTTAGAGAAAGAATTTCATTTTTTTAATTCGACCTTCAAAAAAATACATTTTTTGTGTTCATGCACAAAAAAATTCTTAAAATTCAGAAAAATAAGGCTTTTCAGTGCGTTTCTTCGAGGACTTTTACCACTATT
This sequence comes from uncultured Candidatus Sumerlaeota bacterium, assembly GCA_964608095.1. Taxonomy (GTDB): domain Bacteria; phylum Sumerlaeota; class Sumerlaeia; order MWCT01; family JAGHBZ01; genus CAZSMK01. Next base: position 20,647 of record CAZSMK010000048.1, read on the forward strand.
GTACGAGTAATTGTCTCCCTGCCCGCCATATCAGCAACCACCGCCCAAAAATGTAAAAAATCTCCCGGAAGCAAGGGAACTTCGACCTGAAATCCGCCGGGAATGGTGTCAACAGGGGTTAGGCGCCTTGCCGGTGGAGGTCCGCCGATCTTGTATTCGTAAAAATGCACTATCGCTAATTCCGGTGCGTCCTTTGTCACCTGCAAACAGATAACACTCGACGTCGTGATGAGCCAATCGTTGGGTTCTATCCTCAGTATCGGACTGACCGTAAATGTCACACCCTCGGTCGTAAAACCGGCTGTGGTATAGTCGGCGGCTTGAACCGTGGTTAAAGGAAGTCGCTGTCCTCCGGCTATGGAAACAGTCACCACTACAAGGTTGAAGACAAGAGATGCAAAGGCAATGCGAAGCACGAGGTGCGGCAAGAAAAATCGGCTGCAGATTATGTGCCTTTCTTTTTTCACGATTTTTTGCATCTACTTTTCGTCAGCAATCAAGCGCCCTGCATGTCTCTCTAACGCTAAAGGTTTTATACTTTTTACCATAGATTTTGTACACACCGCAAACATTTTCATGGCGCGCAACAATGTGACTGTACAAGTAAGAATGACGGGGTTTATGCTTTTTAGAATTGAGCGCGAAAATAAGTTGGTATGATTCCATCTATCAGGTATGCTAACTCTAATCTTCAATACAATTACCGTCGATAAAACGGATAACTTTTATGCCACAGGAACAACAGAAAATTATTCTTCGTGTAAAGGACCTGGTAAAATATTTTCCAATAAAGAAGGGACTTTTTTCACGACAGGTCGGAGAAGTTCGCGCGGTTGACGGTATTTCGTTCGAGCTTCATCAAGGCGAGACGCTGGGGCTTGTGGGTGAAAGCGGCTGCGGGAAAACCACGGCGGGACGCACAATCATACAACTCTGGCGTCCCACCTCCGGAGAAGTATATCTGAATAATTCACCGAACCTCGCCACGCTCTCGCAACGGCAGCTCTTCCCCTATCGGCGCAAGATGCAAATTATCTTCCAGGACCCGTTCTCATCTCTCAACCCACGTATGACGGTCGGTAATATGGTGAGCGAAGCCCTTGTGGTTCACAAGTTGACGCGCAGTTCACAAAGAAGGGAACGTGTTGCGGAACTCCTTGAAGCAGTGGGTCTTGATCGAGCCCACATGCATCGTTTTCCGCATGAGTTCAGTGGCGGACAACGGCAGCGGATCGGTCTGGCTCGCGCACTTGCCGTTGAACCTGACCTTATCATTGCCGACGAACCCGTATCCGCACTCGATGTCTCTATCCAGGCACAAATCATAAATTTATTTCAAGAATTGCAGGACAGGTTTTCCCTCTCCTATATCTTTATTTCCCATGACCTCAGCGTAGTAGGACACCTCAGTCATAGAGTTGCCGTGATGTATCTCGGCAGGCTTGTCGAACTGGGAACAAAGAAAGAGATATTCGAAAATCCGCGCCACCCGTATACCCGCGCTCTTCTGTCCGCGGTGCCGGTGCCGGACCCCGCACGAAAGATCAAGCGCATAATCCTCGAAGGCGATCCACCGAGCCCTATCAATCCACCTTCCGGATGTCATTTTCACCCCCGATGCCCGCATCGCTTCGAACCCTGTGATAAAGAATATCCGCCGTCTTTTGTGCTCGAGAACGGTCAACGTGTAGCATGCTGGCTTTATAAATAACATGTTGAAACGAACAACAAAAAACATTCTGATGCTTATCTTCGCTGTAGGATTCTTCTTCTCTCTTTTTATATTCATCATGATCGTACGCAGGGGAGGCAAAGACTACACCGCTGATCTTGCCAACCTGTTGCCGCGCAATACCGTTGTCTATATCGCTCTCAACAACTTGGAAGCGCTTCTTGATACAATATCATCTGCCGAATACACCGAGAGATGGTACGAAAACGGCGCCATCGAGGACCTACTCGAAGACAACGAAAAGTGGGAGGAATGGCAGAAGAAAAAGAAAAAATACGGCTTTCTTATTCCGTACGATAACGAGCTGGACTTTGTAAATCGGTGGATGGGAAAGCAGGTTATTGCTGCCATAATCAACGTCGAGAATATAACCCGCCCCGGTATTATTATCGCCAGCAAAACCCGAATCGGATTCGAAGAGAAGATGGCCTCGTTTGTGCTCGAACATTATCCTGAGCTCAATCTGTCAAAAAGGAAATACCGCGACAAGACAATCGTTGTTTACGAAGGCGAGAAGAGGAAGCGTGGTTTTAGTTATGTCCTGTTTGGGAGAACTGTGGTGTTGAGCATCCGCTCGCCTGAACCTCGCTATCTCGAAAAAATCATCGATACCTTTCATGAACCGGAGTTGGGAAACATGACTACGCTGCCCGGTGTAAAAGAATCGTTGTTTAGAAAGGCAAGCCGGGAAGGTCTCTTCTGTTATACGCAACTTCAAAAGTTCCCTGAGCTTTTTACTTCTTTTCGAGATGAGATACGCTCAAAAGATATCATGCGTCACGATATCGCTGCGTTTCTTTTTAAACCTTACGATTTCGGGACACTCGACCTGACTATAAAAAAAAGAGAGATAATGCTGCACCTGAAACTCAGCGCCATGGATGATGTCGCTTCTACGACGGAAACTATATCTTCTCAACCAGGTGTTCTAACCGACATCATACCTGTAGAAAAGGAAAATGCACTTTTCTGGTTGGTCAGTGAACTTAGGCGCGATCTTCTCATTCATAGTGTAAGCCTTGCGTATGACGAACCTGAGGATGAAGAGGAACCGGACGTGGAAGAGACTATACTTAAAAACTTGCTCCACTCAGAAACGATGCCGCAGATGATAAAGATCGGCACGTTTGTCGCCGGTACAGGTTCCGATGAAGAAAAGCAATCATCGCTGGTTACAGGGTTAATCATCGATGTGAACGAGCCTGGAAAACCGGTTGATACCATTACCTCGGGCATAACAACTCTTATAACTCATTGGCTCGAAAAGAATCCTGTTCCGTGCGAATTTAGTCAACTCAGGACGGGTCAACAACTCGAGGGGCAATGGCTTCTATGGACCAAGTTTCCTTTTCCGACGGTCGGTTTTTATGAGAGCAGGATTGTTGTATTTTTCCCGCCGGATAATTTTACGATTATATCGAAGGGATTGAAACCAGATGAAGCCTCCAAGTCGATTGATAGACTTATTCCGGAAACCTTAGTGCAGTCGCTCTCGAGTTCGCCTGTTGCGATTCACGCGGCAGGCTTCATAAATCTCAGAAAAATCGGCGATACGGTTCAACTCATCAGCTCCATGCAATCCTATTTTTCAGATGATAAAGATACTGCGTCCCGGGAATGGCTTTGGCTGAAATTCATACAGGGATTTGACTCCTTCTCGTTTATTACTGTTACTAATCAGGAAAATGAGTTCGAGACATGCGTAATGCTGGAATCGTCTAAACGTTGATAGCCGGACAAGAACCTGCCCTACAGTATGGTCATTCGGGTCGAACGACCTTACTCTGAAAAAAACTAAAATCACGCAATCGCCAGGGTAATCTATCTTCGGCCACGACTTCGATAGCGATAACGCGCACGCTCAAGCGTGCGAAGGCGAGTGCGAGCGCGGTTGAGAAAGGATATGAAAAATTTTTTTATTCGTGTAATTCGTGTAATTCGCGGTTAAAGAAAAAAAGGTTTTTAAGTTTTAAAGAAATTAGTGGAGATAAGTGAAAATCCGTGGATATAAGAAGGTGGCGCGACACGTTCGCAGGGTGTGATGTCTCATGCCTATCTAAAACGCAGTCGTGCCTGCGCAGTGCAAAATTGATTCTCGGACAACCTCTATGACTCCGTCATTTCTGCTCTCAAGAGGATGTTCGCGTGTGATCTTCCAATAAGTGGCTATTGTGAGAGCGAGATGATTTTTTTCTTTTTTTCGTCGTATTTAACAGGGTATTCTTGAAACAAGCCCTTACTCGGAAGTAACCCTACGAGAGGCCATACGTAATCAATGAACGCAAGAGTCACGTCGTTGCCTTCGCCATTGATATATTCGTCCGGCATCTGCCGATGGTTCGGCGTGTTGGGCGGAAGGTCAAGCCCACCGACTTTATCAAGGTCCGCCATAAAGGGCACAGATGAATAGTTTCTGCCTTCACCTATTCGTTTGATTCCCACACTGGCATCGACGTCATCCATGATGGCGTATTTAACCGCCGCTTCGCCTACCATAAAAGCCTCTTCTGCGTCCACCTGTGAGACGCATCCGGGAAAGGAGCGTTGTGGGTAGCCGAGGGTATCACTCCGCACGCGCACTTTTTTCTTGTACTTTTTGAAGAAATGCATTTTGACGGCTGAAGAGAAGAAATCGCCCAGTACGCCGGAACCACTCAATTGCGGGTGTCCGAAATTATCGAGTTTAGCGCCACCGCATTGGCTTTCGATCTTTGCAAGCGACTCGAGCCAGTCGATGATACCGTGCATTCCGAGTTCATCCAGTTCATCGCGAACCGACCTGGCGTAGACAAAGAGAGGATAAGCCTCGCCTTCAATCACTTCACCGGTCTCTTTATTTTTCTTTTTGAAATGTTCCTTGACGTTTGCCCGCAGTCCTTCGCTCACGGCTATAGTAGCCCTGCCGTATTTGTCGTAGATCTGTTCAATACTGGCAAGAATTTCTTTGAGCGACTTGGGCCGCTCGGGAAGATAGATCATGTGCGGACCATCGTCGTTGCGTTCACGTGCAAGTGAAGAGGCGGCGGTCAACCAGCCGGCATCTCGTCCCATGCAGACGTCTATTTTGATCCCCGGAAGCGCCCTATTATCCATGTCGTTCCCTTTACAGGCAAGAGCGACATAGCGAGCGGCGCTGCCGTAACCGGGGCAATGATCCGTCTCGAGCAGGTCGTTATCTATGGTCTTGGGAACATGAAAGGTCCGGAGTTCGTATTTCTCTTTTTTTGCAATCTGGTTGACAATACTTGCCGCTTTAGCAGAGTCGTTGCCCCCGATGTAAAAGAAATACCTGACGTCATATTTCTTGAAAATCGAGAAAAGTTTAAGACAGATATCGCGGTCGGGTTTCAATCTGCATGAGCCGAGAGCGGCGCCGGGGGATTGTGCAATGACATCCAGCCGCCGGACTACTTCCTTTTTCAGATCGATAAACTCCTCGTCGAGGATGCCCTGTATGCCGTGTTTCCCCCCAAGAATTAGATTGATATCTGCATATTTCAATGCCTCGGTAATGACTCCTACCAATGATCGGTTGATTACCATGGTAGGTCCGCCCGACTGAGCTACTACTAAATTACCTTTAATTGCCATGTATATTCTCCTCCTTAACTCCGATTATGACTTTTTCTTCCGGGATCTATACAAGAGAACTAACCGAAAAAGCGCCCATCTTGCGAGGGGATACTATCGGAAAAATGAAATGTTATTATAAAACTATTTAAGCATACTTGTTCAAGAGGAAATTTGAATAGATCGGCGGGCAGTTCTTGATTTTACCCTCAAAATCCGCCATACTTAACCGGTTTTTATTACTTCATGTAAGGACGTATAACGTGAAATCTGCAGTTTATTTTTCAGAGACGCGCCCACAGTTTTTGATTCTTTCTGTGGTGCTGGTATTTCTTGCAACTGCCATGTCACATTACTACGCGTCCATAAACTGGATGTATACCCTGTTATGTTTTTCAGGACTGATTTTGCTCCATACAAGTGTTAATGTATTGAATGACTATTCCGATTACGTGAGTGGCGTTGATTTCCGGACTCATCGAACGCCATTCAACGGCGGCAGCGGCTTGTTGACCAGCGGCAAGATTTCTCCGGAAACCACGTTGAAGATCGGATTGATAAGTTTTGGACTTGCCCTACCCATCGGGGGATATTTTCTGTTCGCGCGGGGATGGTTTCTCCTCCCTTTGTTTCTTACGGGTGCATTTCTAACTCTTTGCTATACGGAATGGATCGCAAAATCTGGGTATGGTCTCCCGGAACTTGCAGCGGGGCTTGGATTAGGGGCATTACCCGTATTCGGGATGTTTATCATAATGAGTCCGGAATTCAAGTTTAGCGCATTGTATGCATCGATTCCGTCAGGCATTCTTGTCACTAATCTGCTGTTTTTAAATGAATTTCCCGACACCGAGGCGGACAAGATTGCCCAACGAAAAACGTTGCCCATTCTCCTCGGGCACAGAAGAGCATCGCAGATATATGCGTTCTTGACGGTCATGGTTTACGTCTGGATAGCGGTAGGGGCAGCGTTAAATGTACTGCCTTTCTATACCCTTACGACCTTCTTGACGTTCCCGCTGGCTCTTAAAGCCGTAAAGGTGGCATTACGCCACCACCATCTACCTGAAATCCTCCCGGCTCTTGCCGCCAATGTCCAGATGGTAATACTCACACAGCTTCTATTGGGGATGAGCTTTGTGCTTGCCGGATAACAGCCGATGAGGGTTGAGTATGAAAGGTTCTAAGATAGGTTCGTGCATTCGCCGCCTACGGCGGCTGTGAATCCGAGGCACCCTCAGTGACTCACTCTCATACATGACTACGCGCAAGCCAACTATTCGCCATGGTGGATGTATTATCCTCCTGGAGTGGGGATCTTAAAAAACGCCCTCGATATGGTATGTTGTGTTTTAACATCAAACACCGCGCAGGATAAAGCACCGAGCACAACCACATGAGAAAAACGATAAGATAAAATCCACTCTTGAGAGGGTGGCTCCCGATGTTAATCGGAAGACGGGGTCGCAGATTCGACGTGCACAAAATTCTTCTAAAAAACCATGATAGCGATAGCGGTGAAATTGGGGTAGAATCTTATTTCGTCTTCGGCAATCAATCTTAAGACTTGGATAAGGGGGGTGATCCCAAAGCGTCGACAGGGACGATACAATTGCCTCCACACTCTTTTTAGAAGAATCTTTTTCTTTTTTTCTTTACCCTGTACTTCAGGATAGTTACTTTTTTTGTTTCCGTTATACTTATTCAAAAAACACAAAAGGATACAGGGTGTTAAAAAATAGGGATGAACTCTATCACCCATAAAGAGACCCTTTTCCAGCGTTTACACCTGAGAACACTCGACCTGTTACATCTTGGCTACCTCGGTGTAACCGGTGTCCTCATCCTTATTTTTCGACAGAACCAGCATTGCTGGTTTGGATATTTCTTGATACGCATCGTTCTTGGCTCTGGAATTGTTGTCCTCAACCTATGCGTGGGGAAATCTTCTCGTCCCAAATTTTTCTGGCGATTGCTACGCGACTGGTATACTCCCCTATTTTTTATCTATTACTATGAAGAAACGGAATGCCTGAACCAGCTTATAGTCCCCTTATATTTTAATGCCGTCACCACACAATGGCACGCCCTCTTTGCAGAACGTATGGACTGGTTATGGAACGGATTGATGTATCTTGATCCGGTGCTTGAATATTGGGATCAAAGAATTCTTGGATTTCAGCCTTCAATAGACTTCTATAGAAAGCATCCTGATGGATGGCTCAGTGAGCTCATGCATTTCGGGTACTTCTCGTATTATACCATGATTCCAATGCTCGGCTTCACGCTCTGGTACAAGAAACGCATGAGGGAATTTCACTTCTTCATGGTGGCGATCTCGCTCAACATGCTGTGGTGTTATCTCTTCTTTATCGTGTTTCCCACGTCGGGACCAAAGAGTTATTTTCCCGGAGCGCATGATCGCGCCGACTTCTCCGGCTATGTGTTTAAATGGCTCATGGATATTATTCTCGAACATGGAGAGATATCAAACGGGGCATTTCCGAGTTCTCACGTGGCAATGGCAACCGTAATTCTATTATGTGCGGCAAAGTTCGAACGCACCGTGTTCTGGATAATGCTGCCTTTGGTGCTCTTGCTCTACGTATCTACTATGTACCTTCGTGAACATTATTTTGTGGATATTCCATCGGGAATTCTTGTCGGCGCGTTCTTTTTTATCATTGCAGGGCCGGTTAAAAGAACAGTCGACCGATGGGTTGGGTATTCCCCATAACGTTGGGGAAACATAGAAGATGTAATGAACGACCTTCTCGCCTGATCAACACACAATTTCAAGGGTAACTATTTTATACGCAGGTATTTTCAGGGTGAATGAAGAATTAAACTTTTTGGCAATCGGCTCTTCACGCTTTTCGTCAAGTCGAACCTTATATACCTGCTTGATTGTTCTTCCCATAGTGACTTTAACCGTTTGACTTTTCGGTGAAGGATTAAACAGCCTGACAATGATTGAATTGCGCTCTTCCGCTTTTTTGATAGCGGAGCACAACACCGGCGATGGAGGTGATATCTGAATCAGGCTGTAGCGTTCAGGCAAAATGGGTTTGGATTTTTTCCCGCGGAACCTGTTTTCGTACGCCACGGTATAAGGAAGAACGTTGTGATTCATCGCCGTGCGCCCCACTCCAGCATCGAAACAGTTGCCCTTATGTGTGGTAAGTGAATAAAACATCTCGTGGGAGCCGGGGCATTGCCCACCGGGCGCAGGTATGGTCGGACCCGCTCCATCTTTCCGCGTGAGTATATCGGGGCGAGAAATCCAGCCGGTTGCTCGGAGCAACGTGAGATAATAATATGATATTCCTTCTTTCGCGCCGGCTTCGTACTCCCGAAGCCCTTTGTTGATAAAACTGACGCCCGTTTCCTTGTTGTCAAAGGAAACGAACCGTTCCTGGGGTGCGGTAGGTTGAGCGGGTTGCATCCAACCCTTTTGTTCCTGGCGATGCATTTCCTCCGGTGTTATGTGCCGCCGCTCAATAACATCGAACGAACCCTCGGTTAGACATCTGGATGACGAAAACGGGATGCGAAACCCACAGCGAAGGCGGTGATCTTCTGCACGATTAAGAACGCGCGTATGAAAGTCAATCCGTTTCGACCCTGCCCGGAGAGTGACTGTCGTCTCGATGTCAAGTGCGACTTTCCGCGCGCTCCGCGACTGTCGATCCGCGGATATTGTCGCCGGGATTTTCCACGTGTGCCTGATCTTCCACGTAACCTCATCCGGTCCGGACTCGATAAGGGCAATGTCGTCTGCAGCCTTACCCTGCGTTGTCAGCGGACGATCTTCGGCAATATAAGAATAGTCGTACTCATCCCCTTTGTCGCCGCTGTCCTCGAACCAGTGAATTCGTTCAAGAGTCAATCCCCTTTCCTTATCTGCAATGTTCAATGTTCCGTCGTCGTTAATAGTTATCTTATAGAACTTATTTTCCATACCCCGCTTCAACATTTTCAGAGAAGGAAGCGATGGCGATAGGACCTCGGATTCTTTGGCATTTCGGACATAAAAGGTTTCGTAACCGAGCCCTGGAAGTGAGGGGACAAGAAATTTGACCTTAACGCTCTGCATAATTGTATCACCCCAGAGGTGTGCATTGTTGACCTTTTCGCCATTTATAAAGCGGGCGTACACGTGCTCGCCCTTGCTATTTACAAGGTATAAATGAGCGCCGTTCGCAATGAACTCGGGTAAAAAAACATCCTGCTCGATCTGTAGCCATTCTCGTTCCCATGGAAGCGTGTTGAACACCACGATAGGTTCGCCATAATCAGGAGTCTTAAATTTAATACGGTCAAGGAGTTCGGTTTTGTCCAACCAGAGAAGATAGGAAATCGCCTCATTGAGGTGACGATATCTAACCATCATATCATCATGAACCGCGTCAATGCTGCAGCCGCAAATATCGTCGTGAGGATGGTTCTTGAGAAGCAACTTCCACAGGTGAAGAAGAATGTCCGAAGGATATTTCGCCTTATTAAGCCACAGGAATAAGGAGAGGGGTTCGAGGACGTTCTCGAGCAAGGTCTGAGCCTTCTCATTTTCCTGTTTGAGATACAACCTCGAGGAATACACGCCGGACAACACCCAATGACGATACCCGCCGCGAAACTCCCCCGTGTAGGTCTTGAACTTATCCTTGTATTTTTGTAATGCCCGGATGTAGCGTTCGAAGTTGCTGTGTACAAGGCGGTAGTTGGTGCGTTTCTTGTTTATATACTCTATGATGTCGACGATCTCGGGTTGTGCCGGGTGATGGTCGATTCCGTTATTCAGAAGAATCAGAGGAGTGTTAGCGTACTTACCGAGCGTCTCGACCTCGAAATCCACTTGCTTGATTGCTTCATCGTAATCGGCGGAAAAATGCCAGGGATCACTGAAAGGAACGCCGAGCGACCGAACGTTTCCATAACTATTGATCTGATTGATAGCGAGAACGGAACTTTCCTTATCAGGCGCCTTCCAGAAGAACTCGAGACCGAGGTTCTCGACTTCGTCACCCATGCCTCTCATGAACATAAAGGAATCGAGCCCAAATCCTTTGAGAATCTGGGGCATCTGGCGTATATGCCCGAAAGGATCGGGGAAATAGCCAATGTTCATACGCCTGCCGAATTGACGCGCAATGCGACTACCTATGATGAAGTTTCGAATAATAGATTCACCGCTTACAATAAATTCGTCAGGCTGAACGTAAAGAGGACCTACAAAAATCCGCCCTTCCCGGACAAGTGATTTCAACTCCTCCTCACGCCAGGGTTTTACCTCGAGGTAATCTTCGAGTACCACTGTCTGTCCGTCGAGCACGAACCACCGGAATTTCTCCTTTCGGTGCATGCTCTCAATCAGGTGATCCATCACTGCTATGAGGCGTAAACGAAACTGTTCAAACGGTAGATACCACGCTCGATCCCAGTGGGTATGGGAAACTACGTGACATACCGGTTTCTCTTTAATGTTTTGTTTCCTTTTTTTCACATGTATCTCCCATTGGTGAATAAGAATTAAAATACATGTCGTTACATGCAATAACCATCATAAGGCAAGGAAAATCTTAAAAATATAAAAAATCCCTACTTGGGGGTAACTTGAAAATTTTATTACACAACAAAAAAAGCGAATAGCAATTATCCCTTGATCAAGCCTTCTGTGGACAGGTGCTTATATCAATAGGCATTCATCGACACATTCAGGACAAGTAAACAAAAATCTCTTTCCTGCACAAAATGAGGATTTTTTTATTTGACATTTAGAGTGTTAAGGGAATAAGTTGTTATCTTGTTTTTATTTTCTTTTTTATATACCTTTTTCTCAGCATAGAAAGGTAAAAGGGATAACAAGTGTATTTGGGTATAAAAAAGAAAGCGCCCCCGCGAGGGAGGGCACTGGTTTTAACCTTGCAAGACAATTGCCCAATTGTTGTAATTAACTGGTCAATCTCCGCTTGGATACATTTAACAAATAACAATTTTATATAGACATGCATTATGAGTCAACAAAAAAATGAATGGGGGAAATAAAAAATGGCTCCAACAGAAACAATACTCGGAATTGACTTGGGGGCTAATTCCTTGGGCTGGGCTTTGATAGAGGCACCCAAAGGTAATCCCTGTCGAATAGTTGATGCAGGTGTGAGAGTGTTTGAAGCCGGTGTTAACCTTCGAGAGACGGGTGAGAAAGCGTCTCTGAACATAGAAAGGCGTAATGCAAGGAGTAGAAGACGATTGATTGAAAGAAGAGCTCGACGTATGAGGAAACTTCTACATATCCTGCAACAATCAAATCTTCTACCCGCTGGTGAACTTCATGGTCATCTAAGAAAAGGTGAAGGTAGTCCCATGGCAGATTTTTTCCTCGATCCCGATAATGAACCATATCAACTTCGGGCAAAGGCTCTTTCACATAAGATATCACCTTATCAAATTGGACGATGTTTATATCACATTGCACGGAGACGGGGATTCGAATTTAATAGAAAAACACCAAAAAAAGATAACGAAGACGAAGGTAAATTAGAAAAAGAGACAGGACAATTAGAAAATGAATGGATTGCGAAAGGTGCAAGAACTCTTGGTGAATATCTTGCATCTCTCGATCCTCATGATAGGAGAAGACGTGGAATCAAAACACTTCGAAGATGGTACAAGGAAGAGTTCGAGAAAATCTGGGAAAATCAAAAAAAATATCATCCAGAGTTACTAAAGGAAGATCTGAAAAACAAAATATTTAAGGCTATTTTCAACCAGAGACCTCTAAAGTCTCAAAATAAATATATTGGACGATGTCAGCTTGAGACTGATAATCCCCAATATATCCCGAAGAGAGCAGCCTGGGCTACTTTACTTGCACAGAGGTTTCGTATGCTTCAGGACGTTAATAATTCTCGTATTATTGATCCCTCTAATCAAGAACGTCCTCTTAACCCTGAAGAAAGAGAGAAATTAATCAGCATCCTTGAAAAAAAATCGATGCTCAAATTTACTGATACCAGAAATAAGATACTCAAACTCCCTAAGGGCTCAAAATTTAATTATGAGAACGGAAATAGAAAATCTTTTCTTGGTAACAAAACAGCTGAAAAGATGATTTCTATTTTTGGTGAGCAATGGGATAAAATGAGCGCTCTGGAAAAAGATCAAGCAGTTGAAGATGTTATTAGCATACAATGTAAAAAAGCCTTGAATAAACGTGGAGAAAATTTCTGGAAACTTACCGGAGACAATCTCGAAAAATTTGTTTCGTTTAGTCCCGAAGCCGGATATTGTAACATTTCTAAACGGGCGCTTAAAAAACTAATACCACTACTCGAGCAGGGTCTTTCATATTCTGAGGCAGTTAAAAAAGTATATCCTGAGAAAGCAAATGGAACCATACTCGACAAAATTCCACCTATTGAAAATCTTAGGAATCCAATTGTTCAACGCTCTTTATCAGAATTGCGTAGAGTGGTTAACTGTCTTATAAAAAAACATGGGAAGCCCGGGAGGATTCGAATTGAACTTGCCCGTGAACTGAAGAAGAACACGGAGGAACGGATAAGAATTATTAAACAAATGGACGAAAACGAAAAAGACCGTAAACGCGCAAGAGAGAGATTAGAAGAAATCACAGAATTTGAAAATCCTACAAATTTCATGATACAAAAATATCTACTATGGGAAGAGTGTAAAGGTGTTTGCCCTTATACCGGAAAACCTATTCCACTAACGAATCTTTTTAGCGATTCTTCGGAATTTGATATCGATCATATAATTCCTTTTACACGTTCTCTTAACGATTCGTTTCTTAATAAAACCTTGTGTCATAACGAATATAATAGAACAATAAAAAGAAACCAGACACCATGGGAGACTTGTGGAGCAGCAGCAGAAGCGGGAGACCCTAAAAAGAAGAAAGAGTGGGAAGATATTCTTGAAAGGGTCAAAAATTTCGAAAGCAAAAGGATAGTTTCATGGCGTGACTATAACACCGGAGAAATAAAAACAACTACGAAGAAAAGCTTTGAAAAACTTAAAAGATTCCAATTAAAAAAAGTCGATGATGAAGAAGTTTTCCTTTCAGATTTTACAAGCAAACAACTCAATGACACGAGGTATGCATCTCGAAAAGCGCGGGAAGTTTTAGCGAAGCTTTATGGGATAGAAGGATTCAAGAAAGTGCAGGTTGTTACAGGTCAAATAACCGCGTATCTGCGACGGGCATGGGACCTTAATTATCTTCTTGATGAAGAGAATACCAAGACACGATCGGATCATCGTCATCATGCTATTGATGCAATTTGTGTTGCTCTTACAGAACAACGAATAGTTCATCAACTTCATATTGCGGCAAAATATGGCGTTTTACGCAAACGTGCAGGGTCTTTCAGCCGAATGGAAGATCCATGGCCAGATTTTCAGGAGAACATTAAAAGTATGATTCAATCGATTATTGTCTCTCATAAGGTGTCAAATAAGGTCAGCGGTAAACTCCATGAAGAAACTCATTATGGAAAAATACGTTCGCCATATCACTATGAAAGAAAAGATGGAAAATATTATACAGTTATTCGAAAAAAACTTTCAGAGCTTGAGGGAAATTCCGAAAGTGCAGCCCATCAAAATATTGATTCAATTGTCGATAAAGCAGTTCGCGAAAAAATTATTGAAAAGTTGCAAGAACTCATGAAGAAAAATAAGATCGATTCCTTTCGGAATGCAATCAAATTATTCAGTGAGGAAGAAAACCATCCTGTATTCTTTACCAGGGATGGTAGAAGAGTCCCAATTCACAAAACCCGAATAAAAGTTCAATGCAATCCCTCCAAAATCGCTGGTGGAGATCATGAGCGCTGGGTAAAGACAGGAAACAATCATCATCTCGCGGTATATGAAATAAAAGACAAAAAAGGCAATATAAAATGGCGGTCTGAAATCGTTACACTCTTTGAAGCCATGAGACGAAAAAAATTCAAAGAGCCCATTATAAAGCAAGTTGATGAGAACGGTAATCCGCTTGTCTTCTCTTTATCCATAAATGAGGCTGTCGAAATTGATTGGAATGGTAAAAGGGAAATAGCAATAGTACAAAACCTTTCTGATCGTGATTATAGATTCTATCGACCTGAAGATGCTCGTTTATCTGGTAAGAAGGACGTCTTGCGAGTTCGTGGGGACAACAAACTTTTACATTCACGATGTCGAAAACTTTATATTTCTCCGATCGGTGAGATAAGAAGGGCAGAAAATGGAGCGAGTTCTTGATTTCACTCATAGGCCCGTTAGGTTAAGTGTAAAATTAGATCAGCTCGTAATAAAGGAAATGAATAATGAAGCGCAGCCGATAACCACACCCTTAAACGAAATCGCAATCCTCATAGCTTCTAATTATCAGATAATATATACCCATGCGGTCTTGGCTGGAATCGCAGAGAACAACGGTATCATTCTTTTCTGTGATAAAAAATGCCTGCCATTATCAATGATGATTCCTTTGACCGCGCATTGTACGCAATCTGAGCGTTTTTCTCTTCAGGCACGCATATCCAAGCCAATGTGCAAACGTATATGGCAGTCGATAATAAAGGCAAAAATTAAATCTCAAGGGCAATTACTGAAGAACAATATCAACGATGATGGCGGTCTTATAAATCTTTCTAAACAAGTGCGCTCCGGCGATCCCGATAATTTTGAATCTCAAGCAGCTAGAATTTATTGGACACTTATATTCGAAGATCCGAATTTTCGTAGAAAAAGAGAAGGTGAATCTCCAAATCATCTTTTAAACTATGGATATGCTATTTTACGTGCTATTTTTGCAAGAGCAATATGTGCTACAGGTTTGCACCCTTCTCTCGGAATACATCACCATAATCGGTATAATGCTTTTTGTCTTGCCGACGATCTCATGGAACCATTTCGGCCAATTGTTGATCAGTCCGTTCTGGACATAATCGGAAGGTGGGGTTAAGATGTTGATCTGATAAAAGACGTAAAGAAAGAAATGTTGGAATCATTAATGGAACCAATAAAATGGAAAAATGATCATCGTTCTATCTTCGATTGTGCAACGCGTGTATGCTGTTCGCTTGTTGATGTGTTTATGGAAAAAAAGAAGAACCTTGAATTACCAAATCTTTAAAGGGAGGTAAGCCGATACTATGGTTCTCTCGGCTTATCGTGCTATGTGGCTGATAGCAATGTTCGATCTTCCGGTCGTTACCAAAAAACAACGCAAGGAATATACGCGTTTCCGTAATACACTCCTCAAGGATGGGTTCATAAAGTTGCAATATTCCGTTTATTCACGTTTCTGTGCAAGCGAAGATGCAGCCAAGGTCCATCGTAAAATAGTTCGCGAATCCTTGCCACCTCATGGGCAGGTTCGAATACTATCTCTTACAGAACGCCAATTTGCGAAAATGGAAGTTTACCTTGGACAAAAACGGGAAAAAGTAGAGAAACCAATGGTTCAACTCGAGTTTTTTTGAAGGACCAAATAGACTTTACCCCCTCTAAAATCAATGATTTAAGAGGGGGTATAATGTATCCAAGCCGAGATTACCAGTCAACTACAACTTCTGCGATAATTTTCAGAGTTGAATATATAATGTATCCAAGCCGAGATTACCAGTCAACTACAACTCATTGTCTTTCCTCCTCAACTGTCGATTTAATGTATCCAAGCCGAGATTACCAGTCAACTACAACTTCT
>CAZSMK010000049.1:0-39171 GCA_964608095.1 uncultured Candidatus Sumerlaeota bacterium
TCCAATGAGAGAGGACCTTCCTGTTTCCAATTCTGCTTATATGATCAGGGGGAAAAATCTCGAGGATTATCAACAGAAATTGGATGAAGCCAAGAAGCGTGGTGCACCAGAAAAACGTGAATATCTCCTCAGGAGCGCGGACCGTGGCTGCGAATAAGGTGAAATTTAATTTGAGATCAGGGCTCATTTTCCCATTTTAGCCTGAGAGGGCTTCCATCCTTAGGACGGGAAATATCGCCACAATGAACCCATGATACAAACAAAATCGCATCGAACAGTGAAAAAGAACCGGAAAAGGGCTTGATGGTTATATGACGCAGTACAACAATAGAATACAAAGTCCGTTGTTGCGAACATTAGTTCTTTGATATAGATCAGAAGTAATCGCAGTGGGGGAAGGAAGGCATAAAAACAGAGGAGACAAGCATCGTTCGTTTCGTGTCACGTGCCTATCAGATGCCCTTGAAGATGGTGCCTCTCTATTCACATCCTGAAAGTCCTCATCCCTATAACTTGCCCGGGTTTCTGTGTTGTGTACCGCTGAAGATATATCTGAATTCCACATACCGAGGGGTAGAGGAGATTATTAGAATCTCAGAGCATCTACACAACACGTTGTATCTGAGGACAGTACCTCCGGAGTGTTAACCCGGCTTATTCATACATAATTCGTAGGCAATGGACAAATGACAGGAATATCTTTGTGAGATTCTATTTCCGGTGATACCATGGTGCGATATGAAAAACACCCTGTTGCCGTGGAATCTGCCGAAGTAGCCCTTGTCCCCGAAAAGGGATCAACCATGAGGAGAGGATACATTTAAGATTCAACCCCGACGCGGGTTATACAAAAGCGGATAGTTCAACTCGATTCAGGGTTGTGACATGTGGGAGACGAATACCGTAGGTTTCAACCTACGGCTACTCACCTTCTTCCCAAAAGTTTATGAATAATCCGTGTTAAATCTTTTCCTGTGAGCATAAAAAAAGCCCGGCGTGTCAGCCGGGCTGAGATTATTGTAAATTCGTTCCCCTTGCAGGGGCATAATGCTACTGAGCGTAGAGATACCAGTCGGCAACGGATGTGGTGCTCCGGTATATGTCAATGTAATAGGAAAGTGTCGCTGGGTCACCCCCATCGGTGTATACGGATATCATAGCCATATAATCCACTTCATTATCGCCGTGCACATAGGAAACGCCATTGACGTTTGTGACGGTGTCGCGGTCGGTGGTGATAGGCTGAATGTACTGAACCTGGGTAAAGGCGGTAGTGGCAGCGGAACCGGAGATATCGTAAACGCGGACACCGATATCCGTGTCGTTGGTGAGAGCCTGGTCATTGACATCGCAGGCAAGCAGTTGGTTGTTATTGGAATCGTAGGCGATATGCTGCACAGCGGTACCATATTGAGTGCTAACGCCCAGCCCGGGAAGGAGTCCTTCCACGGAATATGCATAGCCGGAGAGATTAGTCGGGCTACCACCTGAGTAAACCTTGATAATCCAGTCATGGGAGGCGCCATTAGCCGCGATGTAAATGTCATTGTTATCTGAGTTGAGGGCGACGGCACGCCCATAATTTGAGCCACCTTGAGTCTCGATATTGGGGTCGAAAAGGCTCCCGTCGCTGGCGTCCATGAAACGCAGCCAGTTCCATTCACGAGCCACGGCAATAGTGTTGTTGTCGAGCGCCTCGATTCCGTTGATCCTTGCGCCAAGCGTAGCTGACCACAACTCACTGTGAGTTGGAGCGGCGCTGTATTTCTTGAACGCTGTGGTTGCAGCAGAGTTGCCGGTGCCGCAGACGTACACGTTACCCGCAGGGTCGAGGCACACGTCGTTGTAACCGCGTCCACTCTCGATCGCTACGTCGGTGGTTGCGATTTCGGTCACTGTGTAACTGCTGTCCTGGCTTTTGGTAATGGCATCCGCGACATAGAGCAG
This sequence comes from uncultured Candidatus Sumerlaeota bacterium, assembly GCA_964608095.1. Taxonomy (GTDB): domain Bacteria; phylum Sumerlaeota; class Sumerlaeia; order MWCT01; family JAGHBZ01; genus CAZSMK01. Next base: position 1,948 of record CAZSMK010000049.1, read on the forward strand.
TTTTGAGTTGTCGGCGTCGAAGGTTACAAAGTAAAGATCACCGTCGGACTTGAGCGCCACACCCGCTAAGGGGACATCCGTGTTGTCGGTGTACACAACAGAACCAAGGTACGCATAATCCGCTGCAAAGGCGGTGGTGGCAAGGGCGATGAGTAAGGTACAAAATAGTATCTGTTTCATAACACTCCCTCCTTTAAGGTTTTTAAAATTATATATCAATTGTCAAAACGTTTCAACTATAAAAAAGATTTCTTATTCGAATCAATGCTTTTCTTTAATTTCAATCTTGTATAGAAAAGTTCAGGACATCCCACCGGTTGTGCGTCACGAAATAATGATGCGAGAATATCATCACACCATCGGTTCGCGAGAGACTCATCCGAACCGCGGTTCGGAAACGTTCCTTGTCATAAAGGTTGGGATAGTAAAGACCCGTAATCACTCGTGTGGAATCAGCCACGACGCGTTTCACCAGATCGATTCCCCCTTCGATACTATAATAATCCGCAAGCCCGTTTTGTTCCGCCTCCGCAGTAGTAATATACGAATAATACAGACCGGGTGAGAGAAAATCCAGGAGGTGCGCGTAGCCTGTATCTTTGTACGTTTCAGTCGCCCAACCGAACTCCAGTGAGGGGTCGTAGTGCGGGCTTGCCCAGTTGACGCCGACCTGCCAGTACTCGGGATACCATCCGCCGACATAGTCGCCCAGAAGAATCTCCTTGTCGGATTCATCAACCGTGGAACGGATTCTTTTTATGAAGTCCCGGATAGTAACGGCGCGCCATTCAATCCATTGTTTAAAAAATTCCCCCTTTTTGAGCTCGCCGCCGATAAAAGGATCGGGTAATTCATAAATATCAGCGGGGAAACGTTCGACCTTCTGACCGAGCCATGTTTCGAAGGCATGCCTGCTTTCGGCGCTGAAATCTATCTGGAAGTTGTCGTAGCGGACACGATCAAGTATGATTCCTTCGACCGGATAAGTATCCATAATCTCACGAATGATGCGAAGGATCCTGTCCTGAACTGGTGTATTAATCGGATTTACATAGACGAGTATGCCTTTTGGATATTCAGATTCTCTGATGAGGCGAGTTTCCGAGTTGAACGTTATTTTGTCGCCGGGTTTTAGATGCGATTCCAAATGGTTCCGGGCATCGCCGTCGGCAACCACGAGAGCGCCGTTCTGAGGAATGATAAGCCCGCCTTCAGCAAGGACTTGTTCAGCTACGACCGTGGTTACTTTATCGTTTTGCACAACCGCAAAGAGACCTCTCCCTCTATCCATGAACGAATCCGCTCTGATTGAAGCAGTTTCAGCAAGATTCATAGGCGAACCGTTCTCGCTCGTTGTGATGGTAGCCTCCATAACGCGCGCAATGGTATCAAACCCGCAATCCGTAAATTCTATCTTGATCGTATCCACTACGGGTTTTTTGATGAGGGGATACTGGGGAGAGATCCGAACGTTGTCGTTGATACGGAGCGATTCTATTATTGTGTCATTCTTTTTAAGTTGTATAGTAAACACCCGCGGGATGAAGCCTTTCACGAAAAAGAGGCGAATGCTGGCTATCGGAATTTGCTGTTCGAGCCTGAGTTCAAGGAAATGTGGTGCTTTCGAGTCGTCAGACACCCAGACACTATAGCGGTTTTGCGTGTTCCCGTCGATGGCGTTCTGCGGCGCATCTTTTTTGTAAATCCGTGTCACGTGATTACGGTCGAAATAAGAGAGCGCGTCTGCGCCCGCTCGTTCATTGATGTTCGTAATGTCGAGTTTCTCCCCGCCACGGATGAGAGCATAAGGAACCCGGTCATAAATGATAGCCTCCCATTCAGGATGACTATAGACAGGACCGATTCGGTGCTTTTTCAAGCCCTCAGAGAACACGTTTATGGCAGCGAAAACCTTGATCCCGAGGGGTTCGGCTTCTTCGACAAAGGTCTTCAGGAGATCGTAATTCTCGGGATAAAGTTTTGTGTCCCACTCCTTGACCCGCGGAACAATGGCGCTCTTATAAAAGGCGAGTCCCGCATAATTTTTTACGTCAACCGCGACGCTCGTTATACCTGCTTCGTTACATTCCTTCAGGAGTTCCTTGACCTGTTCGCGGCTTGCGACGTCAAATACGCCATGCTCGGAATCGATCCATAGCATTATGGTGTCTGATGTGGACGCTCCGAACGCTAAGGATGCTACAACAAGAAGGAGACACGTTAAAGCCATTGGAAATGGCTTTTTTACATGACTATGCGTTATCATAAGAAATAGTTTCTCCAGCAGATTTAGATTTTACTATTATAGTAAGGGGTGAGGTTGGGGCTTCAAGATTATATTATTTTGTCCTTTATTGAAAGAGGCTCGAAGCCGGTTTTTTTGAAAATGAAATTTTTTATTATCTTCTGTTCATACCGCGTAAGGAGAAGAAGACTTATCTTGATTTTCTTTTCATTTCCCGAGAGCGTTATCGTCACCAATCCCCGGGTTACCTCGTGTATGTCTTCCCATCTCAAAAAAATGGGCGTTTTATCCATCGGTTGAAAAAGAATCCCCTGCTCATTCAAGGTCCACTCGCCCCTCGGAAAGATACTGAGAACCAGTGAACTCAGAAAAAGCGATACCATGAAGATTAACAGAACCTGTAACGAAAAAAGAAGAGTGAATTTGAATACAAGAATCCTGCAAAGAGCGAGAATGACCAGGAATGGAGCCGTAATCAAGAGTCCCATGATAGCGGTAGTTAAGAGAAGAGTCTGCCGGTCGCGCTCGGTGCTCACATTAATGGTTTGTAACGGCACCATGGGTTTTGATTCCACCCGTTTTTTTACCTCTTTCCATTTATTACCCAGCATGTTCGCTTTAAGTTCCATTTTTTTAGTTCCCGAATAGAGAGTGATGATATCTTTTGATACATGGATGTCATTGATATCGTGCCATTTCATGTAGATTGGATTCTGACCGGAGAATTCGAGTTCGATTCCTTCCGCGTCCATACGGAGATGCCAGGTTTTGCTTATGCCTTTGAGAAAATCGAGGCCTGAGACTATGCTTATGAAAAAACCGGGAACCGAGGTAAGTAGTTTCTCTAACGCATAATCTTCGGACAGGACGAGAGTCAAGATGGGGACAAAGGCAAACACAGCGCCGACAATACCCCACCATATCTTTTTGTTTATCCACTTCTGGATATTCACATCATCTGAGGTGAGATAGTAGATGGTTTCTTCTGAACTATTGATTGAGGTGTTAGAAGACTTTACCATGCCGCTCTCTCCTTTTTCGCTATAGCTTCGAAAGCGTCCTGTTTAAACAGCGCCAAAGGCGAAAACCACGTCTATACTAAAACATTATTCCGGCTCGCATTCCGTCTGTCTGTAAAAAAAGGTCAATGATTATGAAGTATACTTCCTGCTTCTCTACAAGCAAAATTTATAATATATGATCTATCGAATATTCTTATAAAAATCAAGGCTTCAATACATAAGTCTTCGGTATTTCCGGGGTCAGAAACGCGGTCTACTATGAGGACTTGAAATGATAATTTAATGTTTACAGCAGTCCTGCATAATCATACACATGCTCAGAATGCACGGCAAGTCGAGCACGGGCTTCTGCGAGAGTTGGGAGGCGAGGGATGTGTTCAACCAGTGGGCACGGTGGTATTGGAAGCCGGTGATGGAACTGCAACTTCGCCGTGGTCATTAACGGTATCAAGCGGTGAAGTGATAGTTTCTCAAAAAACTCGTCCCGCCTAATTAGAAGCTATCTGGTGCGAAGCTGAAATCCACGCTGGTTGAAGTGGAACGGGTAGATTATAAGCCCTCAAGAGCAAAAGAGAATATCTGGGGAGGCCTCTATTGGGTTCAGCAAGAGCAATGAAGCGACAAGGCAAAGTCTGGAACAAAACTTTAACGAATCACTTTATAACCAAACTGTAAACTGAAGGTCTGACCCTCTTATTTCCAGTGGATGAGGTAGGAGATGCCGGAGGCGCTTTGTGTAATCTGTTTGTAGGCTTCTTTCACGTCCGTGGGTGAATAGACACCCGCGATGAGGGGTTTGAGCCGCAACCGTTTGTGCGAAATAAGTCGCATCGTCTCCTTGAGGTTTCCGCTTTCCGTCCATCGGATGTGCTGGATCGGATAGTCCATTCCGTCTCGTTCGAACTGCATGTCGCTCCAGCCGGGTCCCGCCGCCCGGGTAATTGTAATCTCTACTTCCTTCTTGAAGAATTCTTCACGAGGAACGTGTATGTCGATATCGCCGACGATGACGATTCTGCCACCCGGACGAACTATCTTGATGGCTTCGTCCATGACATTGGAAGCCGGCGTACTCACGCACACAAACACGGAGTCCGCGCCATTCCTATCGCTTAGTTCCATAACCTTGTTGGATGCTTGTTTCGGGAGAACGAAATGAACGTCATCGGTGTCGGAGAAACAAGTGCGTGCGATTTTCAGGCGATATTTGTCGGGCTCGGAAATAACGACCCTGCCGCCTGCGACAGCCGTCATCTGGGCAACGAGATTCCCTACGCACCCTGCACCTATAACGAGCGTGATGTCGCCAACCGAGACCTCGCCGGAGCGTACCGCATGAAGGGCGATAGCGCCCAAGCCCATAAAAGCCGCGCACTCGGGCTCCACCCCGTCGGGAACCGGACAGAGCAAGGGGTTCGGCACCACCACGTACTGGCTGTGGTTGACCCACGGTTCGCCGAAAAAGGCGACTCGACTTCCTTTCTTGACTCCCACACCTTTACCCTTTACCTGCTCGACTATGCCGCAGCCGGCGGAACCCAGCCTGATACGGCTCTGCATAATCTCATCTCTGGATTTTCCCCGGCATTGTTCTATGATTTTGCGTTCGGTTCCGCATTCGATAAGGCTATGTGTGACACGGCATAGCGCAGAGTTCTTTATCAGTTCCGGCATCAGGGTGTTCGCTAAATATACGTTGCCTTTTCCGTCGGGTAAAATGCTCTTCATCAATGCTCCCCTGAAGAAAATCTTTTGAACGTCTTACTGTATCTCGAGGTTTTTACCAATCACGAATAGGGGTATTCGGTTGATGTTTAGTCTGATTTGTTCGTCCTCACAATGGTATTCTTCACCCATGATGTTGGTTATCATGCAGCCACGTGACGTTTCTGCCGGTACGATCTCTATAGTTTTTTCACCTCTCCTGTTGCGCCAGAGTACATGTATTTCGTCACCGGTTTCTTCCGATTTAAATATGTAATGCTGAATATCATCGCGGGTTTCGTGCATGACAAATGTAGTGTTCGCTAAAAGTCGTGCTGTCGTATAGTAGGCTACGTAGGATGGTTTGGGCATGTGGCTGTGGTATACCAGCCCGAAACATTCACCGGAGCGAGCGTCGCGCGGTAAATCATCGTCGAGGTTGTACCAGTAGATACGCTTTATTCGTGGGATGGAAAGGCAATGCACATAAGTCTGTGCAAGCATAACCGCCTGGTGAACTTCATCGCCGGGATCAACGGTCTGCCAGCCGATCTCCGTAATCCAGACCGGCATGTCGTCTAAGCCGTTCCTGTCGAGCAAATCGAACAGTTCCGGCAACTTCGCCAATTCGCCCTGGGGATGTTCCGGTGTTCTGAATTGATAGGGATGAACGGAGAGCGCATCCATAGCTGAGGCGGTTCCCTCTTTCAGTACCGCCTCGATAAAGTCGAGATCGACAAGCGAGGTTGCGCACGCTACCACTGTTGCGTCCGGATCTTCTTCCTTTATGGCTTTATAGCTTGCCTTGAGAAGTTTTGCGTAATGCGCGGGGTTGGGTTCCGGAGGCCAGAAAAAGGGGATGTTCGGTTCGTTCCAAATCTCCCAGTGTTTGACATAGTCTTTATAGCGTCTCACCATCTGGCGAGCATAGTTTGCAAATCGTGCGATTTCCTCATCCGTGGCAGGCGCGGTGTTGTCGGACCAGGCGGACGAATAGCATAAAATCGCCAGGAGCGAGATATTATGTTTTCGGAAGAGTGTAACCGCAGCATCCGCCTTTGTCCAGTCAAACTGTCCCTGCTCGGCTTCGATCAAGCCCCACCACAGGTCGTTTCGTCCCCAGTATCCACCGGCGTGTTCAGCAAGAGACAAGCGTTGTTCACCTCGTTGGGGTATCTGTTCAAGCGGAATATGAAACAATGCGCCGGCGCAAAGACCGAAGGGATAAGAATCTCGCTTTGCGACCTCTACTTTTTCCGAAGGCAGAATCGCAAAGGTGCCGAACTCGGACTTAATATTCATCGCGCCATGTTTTAAATCACAGTGAACCGTGAAATGTCCCTTTTTTTCAGGTTTATAAACGTAGGTGAAGACCTTTTGGCTTTTTTCCGTAAGGAGTGAGTTTTGCGTCCAGCAGTATAGCGGTTCATTGAAAAAATCCGTGATATAGGTGGAGAGTTGTATCGGTATGTTATATTCGAGTGGATTAGTAACCTTGATGGAGATAACCGTGTCATCGCCGGGTGAAAAGATATATGTCCCGGGAGTTTCGATGTCGACGTCGAGCTCGATTTGATTGAGCGGGAGAAGTGGTTGCACGATTCGGTCTTTTCCGGGAACAAAGCCGCCGTTTCCTGCGCCGTCGAAAATCCTCACCGCCAGTGTGTTCATTTCGCCATAGTTGATACAATCTACAGGTATCGTGTAGATTCGTTCGTGCGTAACGCCGGTTGTTTCTCCGATTTTCACACCGTTAAGATAGATCACGTCGTCATCGTCAAGCCGATGAAGAAAAATCCTGAGTGGGTAGCCTCTCCATTCTTCCGGAATCGGAATCCTGGTTCTATACCATGCAAAACCATTATAGGGAAGGAAATCGCCGTACTTATCTACGAGTTTTTGCGTGTAACCCTGGTCTTCCCAGTAGCCGGGGACCTCGATTTCTTTCCACCCGGAAACGTCATATTCCGGTTCGAACCATCCTTCTGTTACACCTTTTTCTTCCGGGTCGAGGTGAAAAACCCATTCCGCTTCGTCAAGGTCGACATGAGCGATTGGAAACTCCGGTACACGGTACATACGGCTGCAACTGCAAAGGCTGATTATAATTAAGGTGCAGTAAATAAAAAGTAAAGATTTGTTCTTCATTATTAAAACCACCTTGATCTTATGACAAATTCTTTTGGTTATGCTGTTTACACTAATATGAACATTGCTAAGTCTCATTTTTAATCCAATTTGGAGTTTTATCAATGACAATCTTAGCGGAATTGAGTTAACTTACCCTATATGGTTTTAAATGAAGTACCGGCGCCGATGTTTATATTCACAATCCGTGAATGGTGGAGAAACTGCAAAAACATATTGTCCTCGTAGTGGTTCTCTTCCTTTTGGGTGTAATCATTGTGGGGATTCTTCATTCCGCATTCAAAGAAACGGGTGGACGCCTCATTTATGCCCTCGACGATCCTTACATCCACATGGCGATTGCAAAGAATCTTGTCCGGCATGGTGTATGGGGTGTGACGCCTTATGAATTCAGCTCTTCCTCCTCATCTCTACTCTATGTGTTATTGCTATCGCTCTTTTATATATTCATGGGGGTTAATCACGTCGTTCCCTTGATTCTGAATATACTTTTTGCCGTTGCCGTGCTCACGGTCCTCTACTTTATCTTGAGAAATTACCATCTTCCCTCTTTCTCGATACTTTTCATTCTTCTCACCGTTCTTTTCTCTACACCGCTTCCCGCAATGATTTTTACTGGAATGGAGCATGTGTTGCATATACTGCTCTCGCTGGTTTTTCTCTATTTTTCAGTGCGGTTATTGAACCGAGAATACCCCGATAGTGCTAAACGCGATTCATATCTTCTGCTCGCTCTCTGTCCCTTGCTTACCATGACCCGTTATGAATCCGTGTTTTTGATTTTTGTGGTTGCGACTTTTTTTCTCTTTTATAAACGATGGTGGTTTTCCGGTGCACTGGGATTTTGGGCGCTGCTACCCCTTTTTATTTATGGACTTATCTCACGGCTTAACGGCTGGTACTGGCTCCCAAACTCGGTACTCCTCAAGGGAAGAACCAACGAGATAGGCTCACTTGAAGGAATACTGCATTTACTCGACCCGCGCTATTTCTGGTTTTGTATCAATATATCCATGGATATGTTAACCATTTTTATCTCTGCGTTTTTGCTCTTTGTTGTGCAGTTCAACAAAAAATGGGCTATAAGCAGCCGCAGCAGGCTTATGATTGCTATTTTTTTGTTCACCACTATTTTGCATGTGCAGTTTGCGGCGCTCGGCTGGTTCTACCGCTATGAAGCATATCTTATAGCCCTCGGAGTCTTTGTGATTCTCACCGCGGCGTACGAGTATGTATCACCGGGCAAAGCGCGGGACGGACAAAAAAAAGTGAGGGTGAACAAGGTAATTGCCACGGTGATGCTGATTTTTTTTCTGCTCGCGCTCTCGGAACGTGGCAGAACAAGTCTCGTCAATACACCACGGGCTATGACCAATATCTATGAGCAGCATTATCTTATCGCGTCATTCTTGCAGCAATTTTATGAAGGGGAGACGGTGGCGTTGAACGATATAGGTGCGCCGAATTATTACGCGGATATTCGTTGTGTTGACATGTGGGGACTGGGTACGCTTGAAGTCGCACGCATGAAGCGTTCGGGTACCTATACGCGTGACGCTATTGCAGAGCTTATACGGGAGAAGGGTGTGAAACTCGCCATCTTTTATGAAAGCTGGTTTATTAACGGACAGATCACAACCGAAGGGATCCCTGAAGAGTGGATAAAGGTTGCAGAATGGAGCAACACCTTGCGAATAGTGTCAAACGCAGGGATGGTGGCGTTTTATATTTTTGACCCTGCGGAGGAAGATAATTTTCAGCGACACATGAAGAAGTTTATACCTCACATTCCCAAAACTATCATACAAAGTGGCGACTATTCCGGACGAAAATATTGGTAGTGTTCCTTTCTATATTCCCTTATCATTATTTTAAAACGACACGGTAGATTATGGCATCTGCGTCCGCATATTCTTTTTCTATAGTGAGCGAGGGATTCGGTCTTTCATCGGAGGGCAACAAAATATAGTCGAGACGGTAGGTGAAGGAGGATTGTATCCCGGTTTCTCTCAAGTGGCGGTATCTTGCCAAAAACTGCTCGGCTTCCTTGTGGGTGATGAGATCGTGTTCCCCAAAGGAATAGAGATCGTAGCTTTCGGGGCTGAAATAACGTAGCCCCCAGAGGATATATCTGTAAGGATACGTACGTATGGCCTGGGCGACTTCTTCTTCTGTCATGTCACGACAATAGAAAAATTCGGCTACACGTTGTTCTCGTTCAACCTGTGAGAGCGTATAATGTACAGCGTTCTTGGCAATATACACGTAGGTATCTGCAACGGCAGGCAAGATCTCGGTTATCTCGAAGGGTGCCGCTACCACGCTGTCGGGAGGGCTGTTTGCTTGCAACCAGTTGATTGCGCCTGCATAGGACTGTTGCCTGCGATATTCCGGCAACCGTCGTAACGTCATGTAGGTCTGTCGCTCCAACCCCTCTCCTATTACGAGGATGAAAATTACCGTAATAGCGATGTTTCGCCAGGTTTTCGATTTTCCACGCATGACAGATACAAGGATGCTCAGAATACCCAGCGTAAGACTCAGCCACAAACCGATGTAGAATACGCATGAGGTCACAACGCCTGCTGAAAATGTACCGGACCACGACCGATGAAAGAGAACATAGCCCACGGAGCCTGTTAGGAAAAGTATAATAAGAATCGCATAGATTAGTGCACGGATACCCTTTCTCTCAACGAGGTAAGGGTGGATATAATTCTCTATCAGGCTTGAAACATTAAGGTGTTTCCATAAAAGCGCCGCTGCAATCCAGCAGAATATCGGATTAGTAAAAAGTTCATAATGCCATAACTGCACCACACGTCCGGAGACGATTTGCTGGTTAATGCATACAATGGGGGTTAAAACCGACGCAAAAAAGATGATGTGTTCTTCAGGAGTTAGGCGTTTTTTAACCGTAAGATAGACAACGAGAAGCACTATGCAGATTATTACGGTTGGGGAAACAATGGGTTTTCGTAGAAGAGAGAAGGTAAAGCTGGACGCATGTGGCTCTACAGTAAGGTCAAGAAGTTGTGGAAGTTGAAGAATGATGAATCCGCCGCCGATAAGGGAGAAGCCCAGCATAGGCAGCCACACACGGCGTTTTCTCAAAACGAGCGCAGTGATAAAAAGTATGCCTGAGAATACAAGTAATGACGACCAGAAATAAAAGTAGAATTTATAGGTCAGCCAGATAAGGGGGAGAGATAGAGCAAGATAGGGAGCACTTTTTGATTTCAGGACGAAAAGAATCATAAGATACAAGACGCCGAGGAAAAAAAGACCCGTAAATTGAGGATTAACAAGGCGAGACCATGGGAGATGGGCATTCAAGAAGAGAACACTCCATACACCTTTACTTTTCAGAAGATATTCAACAACAAGTCGGTCGACAAAGTGAAGATGACCGAATAAACCATAGGGAGCCAGGATTGTGAGAGAGGCGAATACGAGCGCATTCATAAAGGGTTTTTTAAACAGGCGATGAAAAAGGGCCACCATAAGAAAGAAGGCGATGAGTGGAAAAATAAACCTGCTCATGATGATGAACGAATGAAATCCCGGACATAGAAGGCTTCCGATAAGCCCCTGGGCATTTATTCCATCCAACAGGAATTTTTTCTCGACTTCTTCAGTATTCCGATGTTCGAATAGATAACGGTTTCCGGGGCTATACCGTCCGGTAAATGCGGTATGTAATTGCACGAGGTAATGTTCTTCATCTGCGGTTACAACAAAGGGTAGGTGAGATGTACCTTGCTGCGGTGGTGCGGCACCCGGTGAGATAAAGTGCGGCATGACATGAATAAAGCCGCAGACCATGGCAAGGAGTGCGGGCAGTATTATGCGAGAGTACCTGGGCATCTTGAAATCCACCTTATGCGTCACCCGCGGACATCTGGCAAGAAAAAAATGCCTGTGATTTCCCCACTACAAATTTCTGTAAGGTACGAAAAAGAGATTCTATGTATACTCTTTCCGTTAGAATAGGTATCCAGATTATCACATAGTGTTTAACTCAAAATCGACTTCAGGAAGGTTATGTATCCTTTATCATCCGGGCGTTTGCGATGTTGGATCAAGCGCTTCAGAACTTTGAACACCCTTTCTATGGTGTCCCGTTCAAATTCATCGAGAACAAACTCCTTCACTTCTTTTTTTTGAATCGTTAAATCTTCCTCCTCCTCGGTGGGTTCAGGTATTTCAAGGTACTCTCGCATCTTCAAAAATAAATCAGACGTAAACAGCCCTGAAGATGTCCCGTCATATATGAGATTACTTCTCGCTGCCCTCAATTCATTGTGCAATGCATCAAGAGCGTTCAGCAACTCCTGGTCTGTAGGTTCTGTACTTTTCAAGGAATACTCTAGCGCCTTGAACAATATGTATAATGCCATGGCTTCTTCATCATTGAAATATGACACGTATTGAACGGGTTCATTGAACAAAAATCGTTTGAATCTATCCATGCTTTTATTTTCAAGATAGTCACGGGTTGGTTGGAAATAGGGACATTCTTCCGGGCATGCTGTGTACGGGTTCTGTACTCGTTCACTACAACATTTGGCGCAGATAGGTTGTTTGTTTTCTAAAAGACAGGTTCTTTTAGCCCTCTGTCCACAAACTATACACTTCGGTTTTGCCATTCGTTCACCCTTTTACTTTTCCAATCAACTTCATGCTCTTATATTTATAGTATAAAAATAAATCTACGGATACGCAACATATCCTTCAAAACATATATCGTCCTTGAACCTGTGGATCTGGATTTTTTCAAGGCGAATTGCGAGCTCCATAGAGGGTACACTATTGCAGATTATGGGTGCAGTCGGTTTCTTTCCACCGATGATGAGGGGAGCGATAAAGGCAACTATCTTGTCGACCATTCCGCTCGATAAAAAATATCCTGCTACTCGTCTTCCGCCTTCAACGAGGAGCGATTGCAATTGTTCGTTATACAAAAGCTCCATAAGGCTCTCAATCTCGATTCTACCATTTTTCCCTTTAAGTGTAACAACCTCTGCACCGCGTCTTTTCAGGGATTCGATTTTTTTTGAAGGCGCACGGTTGTGGGTAACGATCAAGGTCGCTCCGCCCGTTGATGGGTCGCAACATTTAAAGCGATCGTGAATTTCCAGGTTATAATCCAGTATAATGCGCCGTGGTTGTCGCCCACGATACCTCTTTAATCTGACATTCAGTAGGGGGTCGTCATGAATCAAGGTTCCGGCTCCGATCAGGATGGCGTCAACGCGACTTCTGAGCCGATGGACGTATTCCCGCGATTGTTTATTCGTTATCCACTTTGACTCGCCTGAATCCGTTGAGGATTTGCCGTCGAGCGACATCGCCCATTTAAGGATGATAAAGGGGCGTTGCTTGCGATGGTAGGTAAAAAAGAACTCATTGAGTTCCTCTGCTTCCTTTTTCAACAAGCCGGAATCAGTCGTAATCCCCGCCTGTTTCAACCGTCGTAATCCCTTGCCGTTGACGAGAGGGTTGGGGTCACGGGTGGCGACGACGACGCGTTTTATCCCTGCTTCGATTATTGCGTCGACACAGGGAGGTGTTCTACCATGGTGGCAACAGGGTTCGAGGGTCACAAACATGGAAGCGCCGTGAGCGGATGAACCAGCCTGTTTTAACGCTTCAATCTCAGCATGTGGGCGACCCGTTTCATGGTGATACCCTTCTCCGATTATGTTTCCTCCCTTCACGATCACTGCGCCGACCATCGGATTCGGGCTTGTCATACCCCGCGCGCGTGAGGCAAGTTCAATCGCCCGGCGCATATAGGTTTCTTCTCTGTTAGTGAAAGGATTACGGGACATCGTTTTATGCACTTCTTCTATTATGGGTGATTCACGCAGATTTGCCTTTGAAGAATTCCCGAATGCACTCTGCAACATAATCAATCTGCTGACGTTTCAACCCGGGATATACAGGCAACGAAAGGACGCGCTGACTCAATTGTTCGCTCATGGGGAAATCTCCCTCTTTATATCCCAGAAAGCGCAGGCATGGTTGCAGATGAAGCGGTTTGGGGTAATATACCGCTGTGCCTATATCTCTCTCTGCAAGAAACGCACGCAGTTCATCGCGGCGTGTAGTCTGGATGGTAAACAGGTTGAAGGTATTGGATCCGTCGTCCGGCACTTCAGGAAGGATTATATCCAATCCGGACAGGAGTTTTCTATAATAAGCCACATTCTCCACACGTTCGATATTCATATCGTCAAGATCGCGTAGTTTTACCCTGAGCACGGCAGCCTGCAGGCAATCGAGTCGGCTATTATAGCCGATGTCGGTGAATTCCATATCCTTGTCTCTGCCATGATCCCTTAGTTTTCTCAAGAACTCATTATGTTTCTCATCGTTGGTGAGAATGAGCCCGCCGTCTCCGGCGCCACCGAGATTCTTCGTAGGATAGAAGCTGAAACACCCCATGAGGCCGAAAGACCCAAGGCGCCTGCCGGCGTACATACTACCGCAGGATTGTGCCACATCTTCAATGACGGGAATATTTCTGATTTTTGCGACATCCAGGATCGGGTCGATCGGGGCGCTCTGACCATAAAGATGAACAAGAATAATGGCTTTTGTCCTGGATGAAATAGAAGGCGGTAATTTTTCCGGATCAAGGGCAAAGGTAGAGGGATTTACATCCACCAATATAGGTTTTGCACCGAGACGAATTACTACATCAATACAGGCAATAAAAGAAAATGCAGGGACAATGACCTGATCGTTCGCTCCCACATCGAGCGCTTTTAAACTCAGAAGCAACGCATCGGTTCCCGAACCGACACCTATTGCATAGCGAGCGCCGATATAGCGTTTGAATTCTTCCTCAAATGCCTCGAGCTCTCTCCCGAGAATAAAATTCGAGGTATAGAAAACTTCGTCAAAACGTTGATAAATGTCAGGTAAAATCTGTTCATGTTGCGAACGTAAATCAAGAAAAGGCACTCTCATCTTTTTCGTCCTTTTATGTAATGTATGAATATGATGATGTGTGTTTTCATAGTTTCAGTCAACTGTTTTATCCCCGGATAAAGTTCACTTTTTATCAATCATTCCCTTGCCAAATGAACCTCTTATCACGCATCATATTTTTTGGTTTTATGCGGTTACAAACTCTACAGGCTTTCCTTGAACGAAAGTCTCACGTAATCTATAGCCTGAACACATAAGGGCTAAGTCATTGATATATGGAAGATAAAGAAGTCATAATGGTAGAAGGATTGAGCAAGACGTTTGGTCGTGTAAAAGCGGTGGACAATCTGGATTTTGTAGTGAATGAAGGAGATATTTTCGGTTTTTTAGGACCGAACGGAGCAGGTAAAACCACCACCTTATATATGCTTCTGGGACTTGTAAGACCGGATGCAGGCTCAATCAAGATTCTGGGCAAAAACCTCTTCACCCGGCGCAATGAGGTCATTCCCAAAGTAGGTGCGGTTGTAGAGTCGCCCGATTTCTATGGACATCTCTCGGCACGTACCAACCTGAAAATGCTCAGACGAATCACCATCCCGGAACCTGCCCCCCGACGTATTAACGACGTTCTTGACCTTGTTGGCTTAACCGAGCGAGCAGATGACAAGGTTAATGCGTTCTCCCAGGGAATGCGACAACGGCTTGGCATAGCCCAGGCAATTCTTCATCTCCCGAGCATACTCATTCTCGATGAACCGACCGTGGGACTCGATCCTGAAGGCTCGTTTGAAATATGGAACATTCTTAGAGACCTTGTTCGGGAATTCAAGATGACTATTATGGTCTCGAGTCATCTTCTTTATGAGGTGGAAGAAGTCTGTAACAGGGTCTGCGTCATAGACAAAGGGAAACTCCTTGTATCAGATTATACCACGAATTTACTGCGCTATACGGATCCTGAGATTGAACTGGAATTCGATTCATCGGCTATGGAGGTCAAGGCACGCGAGGAATTGAAAGAGCTCTCGTGGTGCCGAATTCGGGGAGGGGTAGAAACTGGAGGGTTGAACGTTTTGAGGATTAAATTGGTCAACAAGAGTCCCCGTGAATTGAATGAATTCCTGATCTCGAAAGGGATTATCCCTACGTTCGTCCGTCCTATTCGGATGAACCTCCGTGAGTTTTACCTTCGCCTTACACAAAAAAATTCACTCTCTCCGGAGACCGATTGATGATTGAAGTTTTTTCCAGTGAATGTCATGTTGCGCTCTACCTATCCCCAAAAGGAAACCTCACCGGCTTTTAAATGGTGAGGCTTATCCTTGTTAACTATGTTTTAACAGTGCACTTCTGGTCTGTGTGTATTATTCTGTTTTGGGAATCTCTTTTTTCCGTTCGTGAAATGTTTCGAAGAATGGTTTCAACAAGTCAATGGGCAGGGGGAAGATAATGGTGGAGCTTTTTTCCGCTGCCACTTCACTCAGGCTCTGAAGGAATCGCATTTGCATAGCCATCGGATGTTCTTCCATAACTCGTGCAGCGTCCGCAAATTTCTCAGATGCCTGGAAATCACCTTGAGCGCTGATGACTTTTGCACGACGTTCTCGTTCCGCTTCCGCCTGGCGTGCCATTGCACGTTGCATCTCAACAGGAAGATCGACGTGCTTGATCTCAACGGACGAGACCTTAATGCCCCATGGATCGGTATGTTTATCGAGGATTTCCTGTATGGCTTGATTCAGCTTGTCGCGTTCAGCTAAAAGTTCGTCGAGATCCGCCTGTCCCAGTATACTTCGAAGCGTTGTCTGTGCCATCTGCGATGTGGCAAACATATAGTCCTCGACTTCAACAATTGCCTTTGCAGCCTCAAGGACACGGAAGTAGACCACTGCATTCACTTTTACCGATACGTTATCCCTGGTGATAATATCCTGCGGCGGTACGTCATGCACAAAAGTCCGGAGACTCACTCTTTGCATCTTATCGATAGGATAGAAGACAAAAATAATTCCCGGACCTTTGGGAACGGGCAATAACCGTCCTAACCGAAAAATTACTCCCCGTTCATATTCTCTGAGAATTTTGATACAGGATAGGAAATAGATTGCAATGACAGCAACCAGAATTCCCCATCCAGGATTTGGAATTGGTGGAGCCATAATACTACCTCCTTAAAGAAATAGAGTTATTTGTATGAGTTAATCTGTCTCGTCTTTCTCGCCGGTAGAGGGGGTGGAAGAGCCTTTAAAGGGCTTCACCTTTAATCTCATACCATCTACCCCTATTACTTCAACCTGAGTACCCAGCTCAATCGGTTCGTCGCTTATGGCATGCCATGTTTCGCCATGTACAAAAATTTTGCCTGAGGGATTGAGCGGAACCGTCACTGAGCCGATTTTACCGACAAGACCTTCTTGACCTGTGGTTGCTCGTTGGCGATGTGTCTTCACCACAAGAGAGATTAAAAAGATTATGAGCAGTGCCGTAGCAATGACCACAGGTATAATAATTGACAGTGATACCCCTGTAAATGGTTGTGGCGCGCGAATTAACATAATCGACCCCAATGTTAAGCTTAATAAGCCTCCTATAGTTAAAAGACCATAACTGGTCACCTGAACTTCCGCAATGAGCATTAAAAGTCCGAGAATAAGTAAAATCAAGCCGGCGTAATTAATCGGCAGCATCTGAAGTGAGTATGAAGCCAGGATGAGACAGAAAATTCCTGCAACGCCGGGAAAGATCGCTCCGGGATGCGTAATCTCGAACACCAATCCATAAAAGCCAAGCATCAGCAGCAGATATGCAATGTTTGGATTCGCAATAATATTTAAAAATTCTTGGCGCTGGCTCATAGATGAGCGCTGAATGACGGTTTTATCGGTGTTGAGCCGGATAGACTTGTCCGCCAGCTGAACTTCCCACCCATTTATTTGAGCGAGCAGCTCCTCTTCCGAGGCGGCTATAAGGTCGATCACATTAATTTTGAGGGCTTCTTGTTCCGTCAGGGATACGCTTTTACGTACCGCTTCTTCAGCCCACTCGACGTTTCGGTTTCGGTATTCTGCAATCGCCCGTATCCATGCAGAGGTATCATTGACGATTTTTTCCGACATGATATCCTGAGGTTGCGGTTGCGGCTTTTGTTCTTCAGGAGATTTCTCCTCGTCCTCTTCATCCTCTTTTTCACCGGTGAGTTTCTTGGTCAAATCCGGGGTCTCATCCGGTGAAGGGGGCATAGGTTGACCACCGATACTTACCGGATGTGCAGCGCCGATATTCGTCGAAGGCGCCATCGCCGCCACGTGGCTTGCAAGCGTGATAAACACGCCGGCTGAGGCTGCTCGGGCTCCGCTTGGTGAAACATAACAGATGAAGGGGACCTCTGAATTCAAGATTCGCTTGACAATATCGCGGGTCGATTCCAGCAACCCCCCCGGTGTGTCCAGCTTCAATATCACACAGAGGGCATTTATTTCCTCTGCATGGTCTATTGAGTTCAGGACATATTCTGCAGTCACGGGATTTATTATCTCATTGTCCAATCTGATTACGAGCACCACGGTAGGTGAGGTAGCTCTATCGGGCGACGCTTCTACCGTACCCCACATCACAAGGAACAAGAGGAGTAATACGATAGGGAGATAGATACCACGTATTTTTGCGCTCATACTCACATTACCTGCTAATCACGGGCTAAATTCTTATTGGACTTGAATTTTTCCATGAAATCAATAAAAAAAAAGAATTTTCGTTCAATTATATTGACAGATGCATTCCGGTAAAGTAAAAAATAACAACTTGTAAAAATAAAACTTTTGAGGAGCAAAATGCCAGTATTAACACAAGAGGAAAAAGAACAGGTTTTTATCGCAGCACAGACCATTTTTTCAGAAATGCCCGTGAGCAAGGTCTCGTTAAAAGACATTGCGGATGCAAGCAATGTAAATGTAAAGAAGATCACCTCAGACTACGAGGATTCACAAACGCTGCTTCATTCAATTTTGGTTGAGGGGATCGAGGATACTACCAAGCTTTTCATACGCATGGTTGACGCTCGTGGGAAAGCCGACATTAAACTTATACGGTTGGTGCGCGAATTACTGCGTCGCTATCAACGACACTCGCCCCTTTTTCGCCTTACCAGTATAAATTTTCAAACGCTCAGCGAAATCGATCTTGAGATGCATAATGTTATGACCTTTGAAGATCTCGAGCGGTACCGGCAGAATTCGGCGATCATTGCACGTATTATCGCGCAGGGGCAATCCGAAGGGCTTTTCGTTAAGGACGTTGATCCTCTCGAAGCCGCTTATCTCCTCCGCGGGATGATCAGTAATGCCATTCAGTATTGGCAGTTGCTTAAGAAAGAAGAACCCCTGGATGCACACGCCGACATCGTTACGCGGGTGTTCTTGAAAGGCGTCTACAAATAATACTAAGAGTGGCTCCAGCGCGAGCCGTCATCGTGCACACGTTCGCTCAAGAGCGGGAGATAAATAATTATTGAAATGGCGACTTCCTGTACGCGGGTCAACTCCATCTTACTGCCTCTATAGAATGTTTTCGCTCCTTCCGGAAATGAAAGTAGATAAACACATAGGTCTTATTCCCGTGCGAGAAGGTTTTTATTCCTTCGAAGAGGTATAAAAAAAGATTGCATCTGAACTATACAATCCCTACCGTTGAAATTTAGTCTTGTGTTATGGGGAATACGCGTAGGGTATGAAAAAACAACGAACACAATTGATTATTGGCCTCCTTTTGAGCGCCTTTTTTCTCTGGCTGGCGTTTCGCCGCGTGGATTTCAAGGAAATCTGGGTGACGATAAAGACCATTAATTTCTGGTGGTTTATTCCTTTTATAGTTGTCACCATGGTGAGTTTTTATACGCGCGCGATCAGATGGCGTTACCTGTTCTTACCTCGATATACCCTGAGCACGCGTCGCTTATTTCCTCCCTTGATAATAGGATTTGCCTTTAATGGCATATTTCCGGCTCGCGCGGGAGAGTTCGCGCGTGCTTATCTGGGTGCACGACGTGAAAATATACGCTTCTCAACCATGTTCGCCACTATTGTGGTCGAGCGAATTTTTGATGGTCTCACTATCTTCGCTCTTTTTGCCCTCGGTCTTTTTTTCCTTCCACCTTTTGATCCAGGAATCAGTGTCGAGTGGGATAACAGGACGACGCTGACGGGCGCTTTTTTAATCAGGACACTTTCAATTGTTCTTCCCCTTTTTATAGTTCTTTTTATTGTACTATTCAAATATACGTATGCCCTCCAAAAACGTCTCTTGAATCCCTCCCAACGTTACCCTACTAATATTTTTATCGGCGTCCTCAAAATCATCGGTGCAGCGCGTTACCCGAGAACAGTTCGCGGTGTTTTCATCGTTTCTCTGATTCTTGGTATCGGACTGCTTACCTTGAATCTTACCGGGAGTCTCATCCCCGAGGACCTGGTGATTCAATGGGGCAAACTCTATACTATAAATGGAGAGACGCTTCAGACTATCAGTAAACGCACCTCTGTGGTTTTAGTCTTTCTTCTTCTGTTCTTGATATGTTTACTTATCAATCGCACGCGAAAAATCATTCAGCGGACTCTTTTGAGAATGCCGCTTCTTCCTGTTCGCCTGAAGGAAGGATTTAATCACATTCTCGAGAAATTTGCTGAAGGACTGGGTGCGCTCCAGAGCGGTCGCGCCCTGGTTATGGTAGTTTTCTATTCGTTCATAGTCTGGCTTCTTGTAGGTGTTTCACTTCAGCTCATGAGTTTTGGATTCGAAAACGTAACCATGAATTTCTGGCAGGCGATGCTGATCGTAATAATAGTATGTGTCACGATATCGATCCCTGCGGCGCCGGGATATTGGGGACTCTATGAGTTTGGGTGTGTTCTTGCCATGTTGCTCCTGGGTGTTCAACAACAACGAGAAGTGTCGCTTGGATTCAGTCTTATTATTCATGCAGGACAGCAATTTCCCATTATAGCCATCGGGCTTTTTTATTTTATACGCGAAAATGTCTCCTACGAGGCGCTGACGCACGAGATGGAAGATGGTTCCTCTGTCGAGGCATAAAGTACTTGAATGTCGTGCACAAAAGAGGCATAATAGAATTGACATTTTTTCATTGCGTACTATACTACATAACAACGTGTAGTTTAATAAGAGAAGAAAATCAAATATGAAGGGAAGAGGTGTAAATGATCCCGGATGAGAAGATAAACGCGCCAACCCAAGAAGAAGCCGCTAAGACTAAGGATGGCAAAATTTTAAAACCGTCAAAAGAGGACCAAATTACGTTCCAACGGCGTGATCTGGCTCAAAAATTCAAGACTATGCCGAAACTCGGCATTATTCTTGAAGAAGCAGGACTCATAAATGAAGAAATGATTACGGAGATCTTATCACGTGGTGATGAAAGTGCACAGAGTCTTAAGCAAACCCTCATTCAACAGGGAATAGTAAGCGAAGACGAGATTCTCGATGCCATTGCCCAGGAAATGGGAATGGAAAAAGTGGAACTCGGGAAAGTCAAAATCGACAAGGAAGTCCTTAAGGAAGTTGATCCTAAAATTGCTACCCGTTATAAGATATTTCCTATCAAGTCCGGTGAAAATTCTATCCATATTGCTCTTGCCGATCCGCTCGATATCCAGACCATTGACGATGTCGAGAAATTGCTGGGAAAACGTGTGATTGGTTGTGTTGCGCCGGAAGAAGAAATCCTCAGGCTTATTAGACGTTATTATGAAGGGAAAAAGGTTGAAGACCTCTATAAGAAGCTGACCACCGAGGAAGAAGAGGACTTTAATCCCTTCAAGAAATATGAAGAGATTGATCTCGATCAAGAAGAAAAGTCTGAGAATGTAATTGTCAAATTCGTTGATATGATATTTAAACAGGCGGTTCACGATCGGGCGTCGGATATTCACATCGAGCCGCAACGGTATGGAGTAACCATACGATTCCGCATAGATGGCGTGCTCCATGAAGTGCCGTCACCACCCAAGCGATGGCAAAATTCCATTATATCCCGTGTGAAAGTGCTCTCGGGTATGGACCTGGCTGAAAAACGTGTTCCACAGGATGGACGTATTAAGCTCAACATGGCAAACAAAAAGCTGGACCTTCGTGTTTCCGCACTTCCCGGGGTGTATGGTGAATCGGTCGTCATGCGTATTCTTGACCAGGAATCTATGTTGCTGGGTCTTGAAGAAGTCGGATTCCTCGAAGACAATGTTAAAATCTTTCAGCGTCTGATTAAATATCCGAACGGAATCATCCTGATGACGGGACCGACGGGTTCCGGGAAAACCACCACTCTTTATGCCGCGCTCCAGACCCTTAATCATGCCGATACCAAGATTATCACTATAGAGAACCCGGTCGAGTATCAGATTGAAGGGATCAATCAGATTCAAGTTAATGAAGATATCGGTCTTGACTTTGCGAAGGGACTTCGTCACATGCTGCGTCAGTCGCCCGATATCATTCTTGTTGGTGAGATTCGTGATACGCAAACGGCGGAAATTGCTATTCGGGCAGCCCTTACCGGTCACCTTGTCTTCTCAACGCTCCATACTAACGATGCCACAAGCGCCACTATTCGTCTAATAGATATGGGAATCAAACCCTTTCTCGTTGCTTCGAGTATACAAGCAGTCATAGCCCAGCGATTGGTTCGCCGAATCTGTCCCTATTGTAAAACTCCTTACACGCCTGCCGCTGAAGAGTTTGAAGAAATCGGCGTCAATCCTGACGAGTATCGTGATATGACGTTCTATAAAGGGAAAGGCTGTGAACGGTGCAACGGTTCCGGATATCGTGGGAGAACAGCGATTCATGAGATCTTCGTCATAACCCCCAAGACGCGTCAAATGGTTATTCGCTGCGAACCGGCGATGCGGATCAAACACGTCGCAATCAACGAAGGTATGCGAACCCTTCGTCAGGATGGTTGGCAGAAGATTATGCGTGGGGAGACCACGATAGCGGAGGTCATGAGAGTCACGCAGGCTGACTTCGCCTAAAAATCTTATGAACATTGAAGATTTGTGCCGCATTGTTGAAAAAGCGGAAGCGTTCGATGCCGAGAACATACTCATAACACCGGGTAGATCTCCTGTGTTGCGGGTCAAGGGACACCTCGAAGAATTAGAAAATGAGGGTGTGTTGCATGTGCGGGATGTAAATAGGTTAGTGGAAATAATATTGACAAACGAGGAATATACACATCTGGAGATTGAGGGATATGTTAAAACCCTGCTCACGACACTCTCGTCTGTCACCTGTCACATAGTAAAATCAGTAGGCAGCTTCACGATTACGATAGAGTTGCCTTCGTACAAAAGGAGTTTGTAGCTCATGCTTGAGATGAATGAAATGTTGAAGATTGTCGTGGAACGTGATGCATCCGACCTGCATTTACATGTAGGAAAAGCCGCCGTCATGAGGCTGCATGGCATTCTCGACGTTGTCGATCCCGATATCCTTACGCCCCATGATACGGAACGACTGATGCGAGAGATTACGCCACCGCGGTTTCAACAGATGCTTCAAGAACATGGCTCTGCCGACTTCGCCTATGCCTATAGTGATATTGCACGATTTCGTTGCAGTGTGTTTCGCACGCGAGGCAATATAGGAGTCGTGATGCGGCTCATTCCTCACCGGATTCTCAGCTGGGAAGAACTTGGCTTGCCTAAAGATTCTGTTGTCGAGCTCCTTCATAGCCACCGGGGTCTGGTTCTCGTCACCGGTCCTACAGGTAGCGGGAAAACTACCACGCTCGCAACCATGATTGATTATATCAATTCCGAACGGTACTTACACATCATTACGGTCGAGGACCCAATCGAGTATTATCATCCTCACAAAAAAGCGATAGTTACGCACCGGGAGCTGCACGTTGATACGCCCAGTTTTGCGTATGCTTTGAGGGCGTCGTTACGTATGGACCCCGACGTCATTCTGGTCGGTGAGATGCGTGACCTGCAAACCATGGAAGCGGCAATTGTTGCGGCGGAAACCGGTCACCTTGTCTTCTCCACGCTTCATACCATTGGCGCTGCTCAAACGATTGACCGAATTATTGATGCGTTTCCGGTTAATCAGCAGGAGCAAATCAGAGCGATTCTTGCCCAGATGCTTCGTGCGGTAATAAGTCAAACTCTGCTCCCGCGCGCCAGCGGTAAAGGCAGGATTGCCGCTTTTGAAATTATGCATAATACCCCGGCTATTCAGAACCTTGTTCGTGAGAGGAAAACGAACCGAATTGTCTCGACTATACAAACGAGTGCGAAGCTCGGGATGATAACATTGGACGATTATCTAATTAACTTATATAGGAAAGGATTGATTACGGGAGAATTATGTCTGGAGCGTGCGCAGTATCCCGACGAAATGCGGATGAAACTTATGCTGCATCAGCCGGACGCTGCCTCCTCTTCGTCATAACTCTTTTCTCCGTATAGGAGGATGATTGACTATGGGAAAATCAAAAGAAAAAATAGTGTCCGGAGATTCCGATAGAATACGTGATTATCGAAAAGAGATGGAATCACTTATCGAGCAAGAGACCGCGCGCCGTGAACAGGGCGTCGGGAAGGAGGTAAAAGCCAAAGGGGAAGAAGCCTCAGCAGTCATCCAGACAAAAATGGAGCAACAAGATCTTGTGGTGGAAGCGGACATGCTTGAAGTCCTTGCTGATCAAGCGGGTCTTGAATTCATTCATCTCGGTGACTACCCAATGTCTGACCTTGCTGTCCTTAAATTGGTGCCCGGACAGCTCGCCCGCGATTACAAAATCTTTCCCCTGCGCGAGGAAGAGGATGGCACCCTGGTCGTCGCTATTTGCGACCCCCTGAACATCACCATCTTAGATGATCTCCGTTTGCTCCTTGATCGGGATATTACACCGGTTGTTGCGCCTGAGGATGAAATTCTTGATTATGTTGATCAATATTATGGAGCCGATGAGCAAAGTATTGAAGATATGGTGGAAAAGCTTGAAGCCGAGAGTAAGGATGCTATTATTGCAGACACCAGGACAGAGATTGACCTGAGCGACATTGAACGAATCGCCCAGGAACCGCCCATTATCCAGCTTGTTAATCTGATCTTGCTCCGCTCGATCAAAGACCGAGCGAGTGACCTGCATGTCGAGCCTTATAGTTCTTTGCTCCGGATTCGATATCGAGTTGACGGGTCTCTCAAGGAAATTACTTCTCCCCCAAGAGCGCTTCACCTCGGTATAAGTTCTCGTATCAAGGTTATGGCAAATATGGACATTGCAGAAACACGACTTCCACAGGATGGAAGAATCAGGCTTACCGTCGGTGGACGCGAAATTGACCTTCGTGTCTCCACCGTGCCTACGGTACATGGCGAATCTATCGTAATGCGTATCCTTGACAAATCAATGATGATGCTCGGTATAGATCAGCTGGGTATGACCAAAGAGGGGTCCGAGCGGTTTCGAAAACAAATTAGACTCCCTAATGGTATTATTCTCGTTACCGGTCCTACCGGTTGTGGAAAAACCACCTCTCTCTATGCGGCATTGAACGAATTGAACGATCCTGGAGTTAAGATAATTACTACGGAAGACCCGGTGGAGTTTGAGGTCCCGGGTCTTATACAGGTTAATATCAATCCTAACGTAGGGCTTACCTTTGCAATGTGCTTGAGAAGTATCCTTCGTCAGGACCCTGATATTATTCTTGTGGGTGAGATTCGTGACCTTGAAACTGCGCAAATCTCGGTTCAAGCATCGCTCACCGGTCATCTTGTCTTCTCTACCCTTCATACCAACTCAGCAGCCGCTACGATAACGCGTCTCCTCGACATGGGTGTGGAACCATTTCTCATCACCTCGACTCTGGAAGCGGTGGTGGGACAACGGCTTGTCAGATTGATATGTCCTTCGTGTAAGAAACCTTATACACCGACCGCTGAAGAGCTTGCCGATTTTGGAGCAACACCTGAGGAGGTTCGTGATATCACCTTTTATAGAGGTGAAGGGTGCGATGATTGCGGGTTTACGGGCTATATGGGCAGAATTGGAATCTTTGAATTGATGATTATCACCGATGAGATACGTGAACTTATCCTTGAGCGTGCCTCTACAGAGCAAATTCATGCCCTTGCGGTCAAGCAAGGGATGAAAACAATGCGCCAGGACGGATGGTTGAAAATATGTATGGGATTGACCACCTTCGAAGAGGTTGCTCGACAAACTCCGGTGGAGAATGTAGAGACCATTTCTGAGGAAATGGAAGATGTTATCAAACAAAGCAAGGAATCGTTGCAATCTGAAGATATTAGAAGTGAGGCTGAACAACTGGCAGAAGTGGGACGAAAGAACGTGACTGAAGAGGAATACAAGAAGGGAATCAAGAAGAGAGAGACACCTTTTGACGAAGAAGCCGCACAACCTGCCAGCAAACCGAAGGAGGACACAAAGAAGAAATAACGTACGAGAATCTCATAGATTCTTCGAATACAGGATAAGAGTGAAAGATCGCTGTGGGGATAGGTAAGAGAAGATTGTTCTTTTGAAAAATAGATGAATTAATAAAGAATTAACACTTTGTGAATTTTTTATTTGATATAGTATATGCGAAAATGCTATCAGTTATGTCAACCTTATTGAACATTGAGGCTTCAAATATAAAGTAGAAGGTCTGAAACGAACGAAAAGAGGTGGAGAAAATGCCTAAGTTTGCTTTTGAGGCGTTGGATAAAGGCGGAAAGCCCTTTACGGGCACCCTGGAAGCTCCGAGTGAGGAGGTTATAGTCGATAAACTTCGGGGAATGGGATATTATCCGCTAAATGTAAAACAACAAAAAGCCAAGGCGTCAGAGTTTGATATCGCCGCACTTCCTATTATACGAAATATTGCACACCATATTGGATTGAAAGACCTTGTTGTCTTTACGCGTCAGCTCGCAACCCTTATCGATGCCGGCTTGCCCATTCTGCGGAGCCTTGTCATATTGGAAGAGCAGGTTAAGTCGATCATCTTTAAGGATGTGATAAAAAAGGTACAGGCTGATATTGAAGGTGGTTCATCACTCTCCGAGGCGCTGGCTAAACATCCGAAAGTTTTTGATAAACTTTATGTGAACATGGTTCGCGCAGGTGAGATTGGTGGTGTTCTGGAATCGATTCTTAACAAAATTGCGGAATTTCTCGAGAAACGTCAGGCACTTCGTTCTAAAGTTCGGTCAGCAATGATGTATCCCGTTACGATACTTATTCTTGCGACGGGTATTGTGACATTCATTATGCTTAAAATTATTCCGAAGTTTCAGGATATCTTTGACCAGCTCGGCGCTGAGGAACTTCCCAAATTGACCGAAATCTTGATCGACGCATCATGGATACTTGCACACCGCTCTTACATCGTCATCGGGGTGTTGATCGTACTTATTCTGTTGATACGGAAAGCCAACCAGACCCGTCGGGGCAAGTATTTTTTTGATTCTATCAAAATGGGATTCCCTATTTTTGGCGATCTTTTCAAAAAACTTGCCATTCAGCGCTTTGCCGGGACTCTCGCCACCCTGATTACGTCCGGTGTCCCTATCCTCCAGGCGCTTGATATTACACGGGAAAGTTCCGGTAACGAAGTGCTTTCGCGAGTCCTCGAAAAAGTTTATCACAGTGTGAAAGACGGGGAAACCATTAACCAGCCGTTAAAAGAATCCAAATTGTTCCCTCCATTGGTTTATCACATGGTAGCAGTAGGTGAGGAGACCGGCGCAATCGATCACATGCTCAACAAGGTAGCAGAAGCGTATGAGCGAGAGGTCGATGATAAGGTTAATGCGCTTGCCTCTATTCTTGAGCCGGTGATGCTTGTTGTTCTCGGCGCTCTGGTCGGTTTTATTGTTATCGCGCTCTATTTGCCGCTCTTTTCAATTCCTAAAATTCTCGGAAAAGAATAATAAATCTTCAGTTGACGTATCGTTCGGTACGTCACATAATTTATCTATAAAAGAGAGGTTTCAAGAGACCTCTCTTCTTTTTATCCTGTTTCATAACTATGGCTAATGTACAAGCGGCATAATAATAAACGGCAGGGCTTTACGTTCCCTGAAATTCTTATTGTTCTTATTATTATCTCTATTTTCTCCGGTGTAGTGATTATTTCGTATGGGGGATTCCGCAACTATCTTCGTCTCAGAAACGCTTCACAGGAAATTGTGTCTATCATGTCGGCTGCACGGGCTATGGCCATTAACCAGAACGGATACTTTCGCGTAGGCTTCGTGATTCAAGAAGGAATGATCTGGGTTGATGAGACCGATTCGTTCGGTAATATCAGCCAGCCTCAGGTGGTTCACGTCTCACAGATTCTTGACCTTGTCGATATTGTATCCGTTAGGGTCGAGAACACGGAATATACCTCGGGTAAAGCCTATATCCTTTTTCGCCCTAACGGTACCGCTCAGTATTCGACGATCTATTTGCGCAGAACTCATAGTCCCGACGAACCGTCTTATTATTATACAATCAAGGTATATCCGGGAACAGGCAGGGCTAAAATTTTTCCCAACGAGAAACGCTGAATGATGAGAAAACGCACAAAGAAAAAGAGGTCGGCGGCGGGCTTCTCTATGGTCGAAGTCCTTGTCAGCATGGCAATTCTTCTGGCGGGGATTGTGTCCATTATTAATCTTTACCCGCTGAGCCTAAAGTCCAATAATCGCGCGATCACCCTCAGTAAGGCAGTAGTGTTAGCGCAGCTCAAGGCTGAGGAAATCCGCCGCGATTCTGTGGGAACAATCGACCTCGTCGCTGAAATAGAACGTCTTACCACGCCGACCGCTCCGAAACCGTTTCCGCAGGAAACAACGTTAACCTATTCCTTCTGCGGCGTGTCTCTAATAGACCCCGATGATGACCCTGATGATCCTCGGGACGACCCCGGCGTTGCGCGTGTTATAGTTCGTTATAACCGCTCATTCAAACCGACCGAAGATATTATTTACGAGTTGAGATTCGGGAATTGAGTATATGTTGGTAGAAAAGAAATATAGATCATGTGCGTATCGAGCGAGGGAAGCCGGTATGACACTGGTCGAGGTTATGCTCGCGCTTGCTATTGCCGCGGCATTCCTCTCCGGTGTATTTGCGGCATTTATCCAGATTCTCGACGTCACGGATGAAGCACAGGCACGTATGGAAGCGGTTAATAACGGCAGGGCTGCCCTCGAGGTTATGGCAATCGACATTAAAGCAGCAAGTCTTGACACCACACATGGGGAACATGAATTTTTAGGCGTGAATCGACGCCTCCCCTACGGTGATGGGATTGATAATGACGGCGATGGCTTAATTGACGAAGAGTCGCCTAACGCCCTTGACGACGATGGCGATTGGACGTTGGCTGATGACAATCACGCTATTATTGGAACTACCGCAGAACGATGGTATACTATTGGAGAAGCAGACCTCGGAGATTTCCATGTAGACGAAGATTGCCTCTTCGATAATGATTCACTTCAGTTCAGGATTTTTCCCGATCCGCTCTCATCTTCCGGACGAAATGAGCGAATCAGTTATGAGATCGGCTCATACGATGGTGAAGCCAATGTTCTTATCCGACGCACCGCTTCTTTTTTAAGCGGTGGAGTTCAGGCTGAAGAGGTTTCTTCACCCCTGGCGTTTAATGTCCTTTCATTGAATTTTCTTTACATGGATCCCAACAGCGTTCCCCCACAGTGGGTGGAGGTATGGGACGCAGGCAATGCGGATGAATTCCCGGAACCCGGAATCGAAATCCCCGTCACTGTAGCGATAACGGTAACGGTATATGCAGGAACCGATCCTCTCGAGCAGTTCAGTCCCGGTGACCCGATTCCCACGATCTCTCTTTCAACCATGGTGAATATAGAACAAATCTTGAATGACCCGAGATTGCAGGATTTATATGCCGGCATATCATCGGAGAATGTGTTGACTACGACATGGACACAACCATGATAAGAGGCTTACATAAAAATAGTCGTCGAGGTTCCACGTTTATTATAGTGGTAGGCATATTGTCGGTTTTGGTGCTTATCGCGACAGCTTTGTCGTTCAGTACACGAATGGACCTGATCTCGAGCTCGAATTTTGCAGATGGGGTTCAGCAGAGAACTGCTGCGGTATCAGGAGTCGCCCGGGCACTTGAACTCCTGAGCGAGGAACTGCGTTATACAAGCCTGCTCCAGGAGTGGGCTAACTCGGATGCTAGGCACGTCTTTTCACCTCTGCCACTTACACGAACCGATATTCAGAAAGGTGTGGTTTCCTCGCGCTATGTGGAGCCTCCCCCCGAAGATATCACTCTCTACGTACCCGAACCTCTTGCCAATCTTGCCATTCGAGATGAGTGTAGCAAAGTAAATGTCAATACGGCATCGGAAGAAGTGATTGCGAAAACCTTTCGTGCAATCATCAACACTTTACCTGAGCGCGAAACACCTCTCGATATCGAGTATATGGCACGACGCATTACGACTCTTCGTTTCGGCGAAGATGGCAAACCGGGTCGAGCGTATGTAGATGATAACGCTGACCGTGCGGATACCAACGTCTTGAGTGATGGTATTGATCAGGATTTCGACGGTGAAGCCGATAATAAGGAGGAGCTCATCTACTCTCCGCTCTGGAATGGAATCGACAATGATTTGAACGGCGTTATCGATAATACCGGCGAGGGCGCTGAGCGCGACGGAATCGATAACGACCTCGATGGAAGCATTGATGAAGCCGGTGAAGGTGTCGATGATGGTAATGAATATGTTGCGGACATCAGGTTGCCTGCGTTCGGCGATGACCAACGCTGGCATACCCTTTCCGAGCTAAAATCTACTATTGATATACCCGACGATATATACCGCGAGATTGCTCCTTACTTCACCACCTTCTCGAGCAGCAAGGAAATATACTTTATCGGCTCAAAGGTATATCCGAAGTTGAATATCAATAACGCCTCTGTGCAAGAGATGTATGATGCGCTTCGAGATTTCTTTCCTGAAAAGAACGATCGCCTTCTGCAGCAATTTGCCGTTAATATAGCCGATGTTCGTGATACGGATAATATCCCATTGGTTTTTCCGGGATCGGATATCGAGAAACCCGTTATCGGTATAGAGCTCACTCCCTACATCATCGAAATCTATGCCGATTCGTTGACCGATAGTTCGGATGGCGATGATGGTCAATATCTCGAATTGTATAATCCTTATCCCTTCTCCATCGACGTGGATGGCTGGCAACTGGTCACGGGCAGCTCGTATGTGTCTCTCGAGGGAGACATCGCCGCGGAAGGCTTTCTTATCATCACGGATGATTATAATGAGATAAATGATATTGAACCCGAGGATGAGCAACCCGGTTACGGTTCTTTTTATGATATTTTCGACGTGGTTCCCAACAAGAGTACGAAACGCCTGATCGAAGATCCGCTGTTTGACCTCCCGGACAACGAGGGGATTGTGTATCTTCGTGATGGTGAGGGCAACCTCATAGATTATCAAGCCTACGAAGGAGGTGTATATACAGGAGTAAGCAGGAGTTTCCAGCGAAAAGACCCGCGCGTTCGACTCGTGTACCAGTCACGTCCTCAGCCCTTTACGGAGCCTGAATCGGAAGGTACGCTTCGTCTTTCATTTGAAGAGATTTCGGAATTTTACAACCGCCTTTTTGCTTCCCCCGGGCTTATTATGTACCTTTCTTCCGGGTTCTTCGATCCTGAAAGCGAAGACGGCCAGGTATGGCAGGAACCCTCCCTTAATATCAGCAAGGATTCAGACAAGATCGATTCGCGTGTTATCGACCTCTTCACTGTGGCATCGGTCGCTCAACCTCACCTCAGTACCGAGGTGCTTCGTACAATTAATCCTCAGAACGAAGCCTACCTTACATCACAACTGAAAGAAAACCTGCATTCTATACAAAGTCCTTCCATTATCGGCAAAATAAACGTCAATACGGCTTCTTCGTATGTACTTCAATCCTTGCCCGGCATGACTGAAGAAATTGCGCAAAATATTGTTCAATACCGCTACAATTTATCGGAAGAATATCTCAAAGATATCGAGAGCGAAGGAAGCGTTCTTCTCTCGTCACTTACGCCGTTAAAAACTATAAGCGACGTGTTACGTCATGACCGGATATGGGGTGATGGCTATGACGAACTTGAGCGGTTAGCGCTGTTCAATCAATGGGCGAATTATATAACGACCAATTCCCGCTCGTTCAGCGTAATTGCGCAGAGTGCGCCCGTCAGACCTCTTAAAAATACACGGTGCGCTCACCCGATTTCTATTTTCGCGTTGCTTAGTCTTGACCAGGTTGATTCTCCTGTGATTTACTTTAAATATTTGAATCAATAATAGTTGACATAAGGACGGCAAAGGCACATACACTTCAGAGAATCATGTGTATTAATGAACATAGAAAATTCAAAGGATCCTCTGCTTTTTTTATGGAAAAGTTCTCTACTCATTCAAAGGGTTTCACCCTGATTGAAATTTTAATTGTCGGAGCGCTTATTGCCCTCTTTGCAGGTATGGCAATCATAAATATTCAGCAACAGTATGAAAACAGCGTACGTAAGATCATGATTGGCGAATCCAGGGAAATAGGGACTGCGATGAGTTTTGCCCACCAGGATCTTGGAATATTTCCAAAGTTTTGTTTCTTGAATCATTCACGTAATATGCTTTTTCAGGTTGCGGGAACAAATCGGCTGCCTCTTTCCTTTGATTATATGGGATTTGATGTGACGGGAAGAGAGCAACAGCTCATCGAGGGATGGCGCGGCGGTTATTTTGCCATGTCCCAGTCCAGGGGCAACATTACCCAGGGCAGGCGGGGCGGTATTGTAAAAGCCTGGCTTTTAGAGGATAACATCGCTATCGATTGGCCCGCAGATGCATGGGGTAATCCTTACGTCCTCTATCTTCTCTACCTCATGCCCGACGGTGCTCCCGATTTTATTCTTACACCGTCTCACGAGCCGGACTTCTTCTGTGCGGTGGTCAGCTATGGTCCCAATCGTGTTCCCGGCGGTGAGACTAATATGTCGGCCGCTCAAGTTGATAGTCTCCGGCAATATCGTATTTTTTCTGATTATACCGGCACAGAAGCCGATTACACTATTTTTCCCGTTAATTCGTATACCCGGAATCATGCCCTGGTCTATTCAAACAGGTATGCAACGTTTCTGGGGAACCTCCCGGGCATTACGGATCCCGGGTCGGATGATATTGTGTTCGAATTTTAATTATTGAAACGGAGGGTTATCCAGTGACACATCGCTGGCTGAAAAAAAAGAGAGCAGGCTTCACGGCAATAGAAATCGCCATGGTTGCGACCATTATCGCTATCCTGGCGCTCATCATCCTTCCCCTGTTTAGAAAACGAGCCGAGGAGGCGAAGGTTACCGCTGCGCTTGACGATATGCGGGGACTTCGAGACGCCCTCATTCTCGCCAATGCTGAAACCAGCTTGTGGTTCAGAACCCAGGACCTTGATAACACCTCTACCTACAACTCACCACCGCTCGAACCCGACAAGGAAGTGCCGATCGCATCGTGGAATGAGGCGCTCACCTTTTCTCAACGGCTTACACTTGCTAACGAGGAGAAATGGCAAGGTCCGTATGTCTCAGCTCCTCGCTTTTTGTATCTGGCTCAGATTAATCCTGATTTCCCACAACTGCCTCCTGATTATGACCTGATCTACACTGACAAACGCTACCTTTTCAGAAATAATGGCGGGCCTATTCTTTCCCTTTACGATGATAGTGAATATGATAAACTTCCTTCCGACCCGTGGGGAAATCCTTACCTCTTTTTTGGAATTGGGAAGTTGGATCCGGATTCTGCTGCCGAGAGCTCGTATTCAGATTGTGTTATTTTCAGCGTTGGTCCTAACGGAGTGCCCGGTAATCAGATTACGGGAGGAACAAATCCTTATTACTATACACGAAGTGCAGGTATCCTCGGCACGGGAGATGACCTTGCACTTTACTTTTAGTTTACTTTAACAGGGAAATGACAATGAAACTACGACAATCGATAAAAGGATTTAGTGTGATAGAGCTCCTTATAGCGGTAATAATTCTGGGTGTTCTCGTGGCAATTATAGTACCGCGTCTTGCGACGCGAGCGGAGCTTGCCCGCGAAAAAGCCACGCTCGCTGATCTCCAGAATATCCAGGATGCGCTCGAACGCGCCGCCATCGATACCGGCTATTATTATCGTCTTTACGTACTCGACGACACGACCGGTGGTGATGGTCTTGGCTTTGGTGACCCTGATATTTACACCAATATCATTGATGGTGTCGCCGATGAACAATTTAACCTCTATTATGACAATAACACACAGATATTTATCAGCATACAAACGGGCGAT
Source organism: uncultured Candidatus Sumerlaeota bacterium (assembly GCA_964608095.1). Lineage (GTDB taxonomy): Bacteria > Sumerlaeota > Sumerlaeia > MWCT01 > JAGHBZ01 > CAZSMK01. The sequence continues at coordinate 35,440 of CAZSMK010000049.1, forward strand.
TTCATCACAAACTACGACACGACATATACGTATCTTATATCCAATGAGACCGCGTTCGGTTGGAACGGACCGTACATCAACTGGAACCGCGATAAAGTGAATGAAACGGGAGCGGCAGTGCCGGCTCGACCTAACAATGCCGACGATATTCCGGACGATCCTTGGGGACGCAATTATTTGCTCTTTACCAAGAAAGGGTTGGTCCTGGAACCGGATGGAAGAATTGAAGATGGATCATACCTTGGCTCCAGCTGCAATGTGTTCGATCGTATGACGATATTGAGTCTTGGGCCTAATGGACTTCCCGGCAATGGAAATCCGGGCTCGCGTTTCGGGACGGACGACGATCTTTTACGGCAATTTTAATAACAATAATCATTTTCCCGGAGGGAGAATAACAATGAAAGGAATTACAATTCGAAAAAAATCCGGCGTTACCCTTACGGAACTGCTCGTAGTCCTTGCCATAATTGGACTTCTTGCCACGATTGCAGTGCCCGTGTATGTCAATAGAGCGGAGCAAGCAAAACGAAAAGTCGCGCAACAGGAAGTCAAGGCGATTGCAGAAGCCGAGGACCTCTGTGCTATTACCCATGGATTCTATGTACCGATCCAGGTACTTGACGATAATCCGGATATTGGCGATACCAATGCTGATAGTATTGATAATGAAGATCCCGGATTGTATGTTATCGATGTAGGTGTGAATACTGATGTTCAGCAAAACAGTCAACCACAGTTGAACGATGGAGACACAAATCAAAAGATCGCAAACTTGGTGGCTTATTGGCAGGGCCCTTTTCTTAATCCTACCCGTGTCTGGTATGATGTCAGTCGTTATGATAACGCGTGGGATGAGACGATGAGCACCACCGATAGACGACGAGATTTTCCGTTAGATCCATGGGGTCAGCCGTATCGCATGTACTCTGATCTTGGAGTTGTTGGTACCAATGCGCTCGGCGATAATTATAATCTTGACTCTTTCTCCGATGGGCGTCTTACTGATAACGACGATCGGTTTGACCGGTTTACTATCGTGAGTTTCGGGCCCGATGGATTACGCGACACGGATCCGGCGCGAAGTGTAACCAATCCAGAAGATGATATTGTCCATTACTTCGGCGCAGTAGTTTCTGAAACAGCATATTATTACTTCTAAGCTAAGGATTGTTCGGTTATGAAAAGTAACAAACTCAAACAAGGTGTGACGCTAATAGAGTTGCTGGTCGTCATCATGATTATAGGGATACTATCTACGATTGCCATCACCAGTTATACAGGACAGGTTGAACGGGCGCGCTACGCTGCCTGTCGGGATACGGTTCATCAAATAGAAATGGCGGTCACCAGCTATGAAATAGATGTCGGACAACTTCCCCCTTCCGGTTCCGGGACAAATCTTGCCCCTTCACCGCCGAATCCCAGCTCGCCCGCAACCGGCTGCGGTTACCTCCAGGTGGCACTCCTTCATAGTCTCAGCGGCAACGCTTACAATCCCCTTGATTATCGATGGGTGGGACCCTATCTCGACGTCGATCAGCGCCAGCTCGGCGACCTGGACGGCAATCCAGTGGAATTTTCCACACCTCGCGCAAGTGTCCAGATTCTCGACCCATGGTATCAACCCTATTACTATGTCCGCTCACAGGATTACGACAGCTTCGGCGGCACTGAACGTCCTACCGACGATCCCTTCTTCCCCGAAGAAACCTATTATAATCCCGTTACCTTCCAGATTTTCTCGATGGGACGCAACGGTATCACCAATCCGGTTCCCTATCGCGGTCTTGAGACCGATGACGTGGCTAACTTTTAATTCTTTCCATCCCTTTACCTGCCCATAAAAATTTAGTATCGTAACTGTGCAACCCTTTTTTAATCTTCTTATTCATCTGGAGATTATCGAGAGGAGCAGAGCCTGAATATTGTTGATTATGCGCTTTGCTTGATGCTACCCTTCTGCTCGTACTGTTGAGAAGAGATGGTTCGTTCTTATTTACACGATAGACCCGCGAAGGTATATGACAGGTTCAAATGACTGATTCATTGAAAGTCTTGAGACGGCGCGTTCGTTCCATTCGAAATACTCATCAGATAACGCGCGCCATGGAGATGGTCTCGGGTGCAAAACTCAGGCACACGGAAAAAATGTGGTTTTCGACACAAGTCTATTATGAGTCCTTACGAGATTTGGTAGTTCGCCTGATTTTGCAGAAGAAAGAGGAAGACCGGACCGACAAACCCCTTCATCCTTTCTTGCAGACCGAGCGCGAAGGAGCGGACTGTCTCGTGGTGATCACGTCGGATCGTGGTCTGTGTGGCGCATTCAACCACACCACGCTCAGCCGCGCAGAGGATTTTATCAAACGCCGAGAAGGTATTAAGCCCGTCGTCCTTGTCTGTATCGGCCGCAAAGCATGCAACTTCTTTTCGCGACAGCCTCATAGGATTATAGATTCATTTATCGATATCGGCGGAAGGTTTTCTTTGCCTCTCGCTGACCGAATAACGCATCGCCTCCAGCACCTTTATATGCACAACGAAATTGGGAATCTCTACTTCCTTTTTGCCCACTTTATTTCACGCATTCACCACTATGCATTTGTGGAAAAAGTGCTTCCGCTGAGGTTGCAGATGTTCATCGATGAAGACCCACGCCTGCAATATCTCGAACACATCGATTATATCATGGAACCCGCTGAGCAAGACCTGGTGGTGTCGCTACTTCCCGCCTTTTTTCACGCTAAAGTGGTGAAAATCCTCTTGGAAGCGTTTACGTCCGAACACAGCGCCCGGATGGTATCGATGTCCAATGCGACACGCAATAGCCGGGATCTGATTGAAAGTCTATCCCTCCGTCTCAACAAGGCACGTCAAGCGTCTATTACGAAAGAGCTGCTTGATATTGTGACCGGTTCAGAATCGTTACGACAACCGTGATCTTCGATCGAGACAAAAGTTTTCCCGATGTTTATGAAGACGCACTGAATGGTTCACCCAATTCGTTCACGTGGTTTTGTTGAAGGGTATAAAATCCGCCCCATAACGGTTAAATCGTACTGCGAAGATTCTACGCATTCTTGTGTGTGCAAAAAAAAGCGGGAAAAACCTTAAAGGGGGCGAAACGTAAATAGGAAAAGAAAAACGCGAGATTACACTACTTTTTCGACCTTGCGCGCCTTGATGCAGCGTGTACACACGTAGGCTTTTTGAACTTTGCCCTGGTAACGAATTTTGATTTTTTGTAAATTTGGTCGGAATTGACGCTTCGTTTTATTATTTGCGTGACTTACATTATGACCAACCCGTGTTCTTTTTCCACAGATAATACACGACGCCATTTCATTTCTCCTTCTTGTGTAAATAAGACAATCAAAGAAAAGGAAGTGATTATTATACGTTGTGACTAAGTCATAAGTCAACAGGATTTTATCACTATCGGGGTCAGAGAGATTGTCCGACAATTTAATTTGGATTGCGCAGACGCGTCTGCGCTTTGTATCGGCGTGAGACCTCACGCCCATAATAAGTGGTTAAAAACAATATCTTCTTTTATCAACGAATCACCTCTCGGGTAAAAGACCTCATCTTAACGCAGAGGCCGCATGAGGAATGCCAAGAACGCAGAGTATTTTTAATCTCTGCACGTGGTTAACTCCGCGACCTCTTCACGTAGTTCTCTGCGAATTCTGCGTTGAAATAGATACTAAATAAATTTCTCCTGGCACC
>CAZSMK010000050.1:0-12768 GCA_964608095.1 uncultured Candidatus Sumerlaeota bacterium
ACAGCGCACGCGTATTGATATTTCAACAAACTATATTCCCGACGATGATGAGATCAGTATAACCATACGCGATTATGGTCCCGGCATACGCGGTGTTGACGGACACAAACTAAAGGACAGTGAGATGAAAAAACTGTTCTTACCGGGTTTCACGACCAAGAAGGACGAGGATAGCGAGGGTCTTGGCCTTAATTGGGTATGGACAATAGTGAGGGAATTTCACGCAGGACGAATCATTCCTTCAAATTGCCCTGATGTCGGTGCAAAATTTACTATTTACCTGAATCGCAAAGAGCTGTCTGAAAAAATTGTTACCGAGAAAAACGAGATCAATACGAGGGGCAGTTATTCATAACCTTTTTTAAGTGTGGCGGTGTCGAAATAATGATGAAGAATATCCTCGTAGGAATAGCCCTTGAGAGCCATACCGAGGGCGCCCATCTGGCATAAACCCGCGCCATGACCCCAGCCTGCTCCGTTTAAAATAATTCGTGCGACCCCTCCCGATGAAGTTCGCTCATAATCCCACACAAACGCGCTGCTGAAAAGGAATGAATCGTGCAGTGCGTTGCGAATGGCATATTGCGTGCCAATACGCCATGTACTTTCCTTTCCTGATTTATCCTTGTAGACTATTTCGAGATTATGGATTCGACCGGAATTTCCGCGTTTCAGTACCTTGAAATCCACGAATTCGTCTATTTCGCGCATACGCGCTTTTCGTTTAAGCAGCTCGACCAACTCTTCATTTGTGTATCCAACGCGCCAACGATAATATGCTCCCTCCTCATCCACCGCACCGAGATATTTCGGAAGTTCATTCTCAGGACAGGTATTAGGAGAACAAAAACTATCGCTCTCCTTGACCCAATCGCCCATAACCCACTCTCTTATCGTATCCTCAGTTATAGGGTTAAATTCATTCGTGATGGATTCATCCGGCGCATCCGTCGACTCGCTCAGCCCTTCAGCCATGTTCCCGAATATGTTACTGCCCCTCTCGATAATACCGCCGCAACATTTAGAGTAAAACGCGCTGCACACATTCCCACTCGGAGCAATCAAAAACATACCACGGCAATCATCAACACTTACGGCAACTTCGGATGAAAGATAAGTCGTACCCTGATATCTCTGGCAGCAATCGTCGTTACAGATAGTGTAGGGGAGTCCCTTATGTTTTCCTTCAAGATTAACTATCATCCATGACCGTGCAGCGGTTGCCTGTGCCTTGATAAATTCACGCGGACATTGAGCGCTCATCTCTGACGTTACCACACATGCCAGGTAAGGTTCGAGGGGAAGCGAGTTTACGACAATCAACTTATTGTTCTTTTGATGAAACTCGAGCGTATAGGGAAAGTAGAGGTCAACTTCTTTTCTCCAATGGAATCCCCTTCCTGCCACAATACCTTTCAAGAGTATTCCTGATCGTGGCGCGAGAGTTTCACCCTCGCCTTCCCTGCGAATACCGATGAACTCACGGCTTCTATACATTACATTACCATCAAAGGTCTTGCATTCAATTTGCCCCTCATCGACTTCGATTTCAAAATAAGTCTCCTCCGCGAAGCGAATCTTATTTTCTGAATCGTTTTCCATAAAAATAAACTCGCCCTCGGGTACGGTTAGTGCGACCTTCGACTTGTTATCCGCTTCAAGAACTATTCCTACCCTACAAATCGGCTCTTCATGAGGGAGGGGATACCGGACTCCTTCTTTTTCTTTATTCTCAGACATGGTTTTTTATACTCCTGACATTTCAGAATTCCCTTGTTTCGGCGCTCATACGAGATTGGAGAGTATCAGAAAGGATGCGATGAAATAAAGAAAAAAAGCCCGGAGCATAAGCCCCGGGCTTATCGAATCTCTTCACATTCCCCGCAGGGAATAAGATATATCTAACACTTACGGTGCAAGCGTTATTTCCTCGAAGCTCACAGAATCGAGATACAGCCACGAGGCGGTATCATCGAAGTCGTAGAAGCTGAGGATATCGAACGATAATTGCGAGAGCGAATCGTCAACACCCGTAACCGTTGGGTCGCAGATCACGCCATAGGTCTGTGACTGGGTATCCGATGGTCCGTGGCCGAAGTTACTTTCCATACGCCGCATCCATGCTCCCCATCTACCCTTCTGGTTGATTCGCATCCTGCTGGATACCGCAAGGTTCGGATCGGTCACGCTGCTGGACAACTCGAACCAGATACGGTAGAGCTTCCCGTCCTCGAGCAGGAGGTCCGGACTCTCCCAGTAGGAGAAGCTAGAAGTCGACCCATTCGGATTAAGTCCGAGTCTACCGGGTTCATATCCGCTCAGCGGTTCATCAAACGGCGGTACTGACCCCTTGTACGACCAGCCTTCAGAATCGGTTGTAAAATCATACCGAAGTAACTCGGTCGCAGAGTCAACCATTACTTCTTCCACAAGCAGTTCATCGATATAAATCCATGATGTAGCATCATCACTTGGCTCGAAACTCGCGCAGTCGAATGAGAACACGAGCAGTCCATCAGACGCACTCTTTACCTCGGGATCGAAGTAGAGCATATAGTCTTTAGGATTAGAAGCCGAAGGAGCCTCGGACATTAAGCTGTTAACGTCGCGAATCCATGCCGCCCAGGCACCTTTCTGGTTCACCCTGAGCCTGAATCTCACCGATTCATCTGGTGTCTCTGCAGTGCTGCCAACAGTCCAGGTGCCTCGATACAGATGCGAGCCGGAAATTTCTTCATCAGGGCTGTACCAGTAGGAGAATCCGTAAGTCGACCCCTCCGGACTCATCCAGAGTCTTCCGCCAGAAGTATCTGACACAGGCGTAGTGAACGGCATCACCAGTCCCTGGTAAATCCAGCCCTGCGGATCGGGATCGAATGTGTAATGGATAAAGGGTGTGGGTGTTGGGGTTGGAGTCTCTGTTGGTACCGGCGTTGGAGTATCAGTCGGCGTCGGGGTCTCTACCGGCGTCTCAGTTGGCGTCGGAGTTGGGGTCTCTGTTGGTACCGGCGTCGGAGTATCAGTCGGCGTCGGCGTTGGGGTATCAGTCGGCGTCGGCGTCGGCGTTTCAGTCGGTGTGGGCGTCGGCGTAGGACATGGATACCCATTGTCTATTTGACCCCGAATCTCACCATCGGGGAAATCCTCAGAATGAATCAGCACATAGGTTAAGCCGGCAAGAATTTCTTCTTCATCCGACTCGTCGTAGTCCCATGTGCCGTTCTTCGGACTCCCGAGCGGTAAAGCATGAAGCGCCGGTGCATTAACACCGCGTGGCGCAAATCCATGAATATGCGCCATGGTCTCACTGCTGCTCAGGTCTGTGTACACGATTTCATAGCTCAGTATATTGTTTATTGTGTCAACTTCAACATATCCGACGCCTGTTGCAGTCGACGTAGTCGGCTCGACTACCTGCGAGGCTTCAAGCGTAACATCAAATGCCACGCATGGAAGCGGTGTTTCGGTCGGCGTCGGCGTCGGTGTATCAGTCGGCGTGGGCGTTGGTGTTTCGGTTGGTGTCGGTGTGGGCGTTGGTGTTTCGGTCGGTGTTGGTGTGGGCGTAGGTGTTTCAGTCGGTGTGGGTGTCGGCGTCGGTGTGGGTGTCGGGCTCGGTACTATGCCGATATACTCGTCAGCGCCTATGTCCACATTGGACCCATCGCCCCGCATCTCCCAGATGACGGCGTTAAAATCACGCATATCGCCCTCGAAATCTTGACGCAAAGGTACCGTTGAACCCGCATCGATACATGGCGAGAAGATGGTCAGGTGGAAATTCGAATTTCCCGGATCGACAAGAAGCGGGTCGGCATTAATATTCATCGTACCAGCTGAACCGCTCTCGACGTCGCTGTAATCGGGGTTCTTGGAACCATACAGTTGCGGTCCGACTGGGGCAACATTAGCCCAGATGATGCAGTTGAGAATATTTGCCGGGCATTCACTCAGACCGCCGCCGGTTTCATCTGCAGTGTTCGCGTAGATAGTGTTATTATACACATTACCGCTGCACTTCCAGAGACCGCCGCCGTTCCTGGCGGAGTTATAGCCGATGAAGTTGTTCTGGATAGTGCCGGAATGTGCTATACCACCGCCCATGTCTGCGGAGTTATCACGAATACTACAGTTCTCTATGATTCCTGCGCAATGCGATAAGCCGCCCCCGCGCCAGGCGTAATTGTTCATGATCTGGCAATCATAGATATGTCCGTTGCAGCCATCGATACCGCCGCCTTTTCTGCCGGGGGTCGTGCCGACAACTGTATTCGACGAAATGATGCAATGGTGAATGGTCGGGCTTGCTCCAGCGCCGAGGATACCTGCTCCAGCATTTGACAGGCCGTTTATTATGGTGAAGCCGGCTAATGTCGCGCAGGCATCTTCCGTTCCCTGGAACGTAACCACCGAGCCTTTCATATCGCCGTCGATCACGGTTGTTGCCATGACTGTGGGACTGGTGGGTTCCGTCGACCTGATAATCAGGTTCTTCCCGTCATAGTTGATATTCTCCACATAAGTACCGGGCGAAACGATTATTTCACAGCGGTCAAGCGGATTAACGGAATCGATTGCATCCTGGATTGTCGGATAATCGTCCGGCACGTAGATCTCGCACCCGGCGAAATTGGCTATAATGGTCTTTGGTCCATCGACATAAATATCAATCGGATTGTCTGTGCCTGATACATCGCCTGACCAGGAATCCAGCTTATAACCACACTCGGGCAAAGCATAGAACGTTACGGTTGAACCCGCATCATACCAGCCAACACCCGGTGACATCATATCGTCGCCGACGATTGTTCCGGAAGTATCCGGATCGGCAAACGCCGCGACCCAATACTGTGTCTTCCATTGCCAGCTCAAGGTTGAGGATTCGATAATTCTGAACATCAACGCAGTGCCGGCGCCGCTTGGTGGAACTGAACCTGTGCCTTCCCAGCCGGTACACACAAAACGCGTATCCGCGGTCTGATACACGATCGGATCCGTCATGTAGGCATATATCGAATCGCCGCAATTAAAGTAATGAGTTCCAACCGGTGGAACCGGTGTGTCATACGGTGAATCGACGGTAAGTTGTTGCATGGTACCCAGTTCAAACGACATATCCATCGGTTGGTTTGCGAACCGCGGATGGCTGCTAAGCCAGGTGAGAGATGTCCAATCGTCGCCCGCGTTGAGCGACAACACAGCAGCATCGCCCCACTGGCTCTCTGAATTTTTCCATCCCCACGTCCATGTCGTCGGCTCGTCGAAGACCGCCTGGATACTCAGGAAGTAGGTCTCGCCAAGGACTTGAGGCCATGTCGTGGTCAGGTCACACTCATACATGAATTCGTGCTCCCATGAGCCCGGAAACGCAAAATGTTCGACCGCTCCGAAATAATCCTCAGAGAAGTCTTCACAGAGTTCGAAATCGATCAATGTTCCGGGTTCACTGAATGGGGGACCGGGCTCATACGTATGCCAGCCGATAAGGAATGCAGAAGGCTTCACTGGCGGTGATTCAACCATCATGGGTGAGGTGGTCTGCCAATCAGTATACGAACCCCACCAGCGGATACGGTTGATGGGAAGGCCATCCGTGCAAAGCCAGTCATCCGCGACAGTCATACCGAGCGGCAGGTCAGGCGCAATAATAGGATTCGACATCGTAGCCGTCGATCATGTTGGGCTCTTGCACCCACTTCGGTTCGCATTCCCAATCGTCGAAAATAGGCTGTGCCGCATGAGACAATGTAACAGTAAGCATAAAAACAACAACAAACAAAAAACATTGTCTTGACCATCTGGTCATATTCAATTTTTTCTTAGAACTCATGTTCAATCATCCTCCTTTTATCTTGGTGTTGGTCTAAAATATATATGTAAAAAAATATTTTTCGTTTTTTTACTTTAATGCTATGATGGAGACAGGAAACCACAGGAATGTCTTGAGATGAAGAATCCAGAAGATTCGCGATGTGCTCTTTTGCATCCTTAAAAAATTAATGAGAGGCTAAGAAAAAGTAAAAAGCATTAACTTCCCTACCTACATTTCTGTGTCGGATTCTTGCAAAAATTTAAAAAAGTTTTCAAAGAGCTATATTCCACTTCGTATAATACCCAACCTTCCTCCTGCTATTACGTCCCTTCACAGTGTTTCCCTGCAGACCAAAATCCAGCGCTCATAGTTTACACTTCAATAAACCAAGTAAAATCGAGAAATAGTGCCCTAAACAAGAAATGTCAATACCAAAAAGCATTATTTATATTTATTTATCGTTTTTTTTTCTTTTTTCTTTATATTTTAGTGTAATAAAAAGATTTCCTCGAGCCGGATGTTTTCAAAATAGAGCCATGAATTCACATCATCGTCACTTGAAAAACTTACAATATCTGTCGAAAGTACGAATCCACTGTCCGTTTCTCCTGTTATTTCCGGCATGAAGAATAGCTGATATGTTTTCATTCCCTTGGAACATGGTCCCTGCCTGTTAAAGCTATTTATTATGTGATCCCATGACTGCCAGCTGCCCTTCTGATTTACGCGAAGCCGGAACTGGACTGCCTTATCCTCATCTTCGATGCTGCTGGTCATCTCAAAGAGAGCTCTGTATATCTTGCCCTCTTCCAGCTCGATATCAGGACTGAACCAGTACGAGAAACAATAATCAGAACCGTTTGGACTCAATCCCAGCCTGCTCGATTCAACGGATGATATGGCGGACGCGAAGGGCGGTACATTTCCCTGGAACGTCCAACCATCTGAACCTGTATCGAAACTGTAGTACACAACCTGAGCACCTGTACCAATGAGAATTTCATCGAGCGTCAACTCTTCGAGGTATATCCATGCCGTGGTGGTATCATATTGATTAAAACTCAAAATATCGAATGAGAACACAATCAGGTTATCATGAAGACCCGTGAGCCTCGGGGCAAAGATCATGGAATACGATTCAGGCGAACCGAGTGCGGAGCCTTGCGATTGCTCGCTGTTCACTATCCTGTCCCATCCCGCCCACGTCTCCTTCTGGTTTATCCTTAATCGATGTTGAACCGTATCGTCTTTCTCGACACAGGTGCTTCCCACCACCCATTGAGCGCGATACGTTCTGCCGACTTTGATCAGGACATCCGGGCTATACCAGTAGGAGAAACAGTTTGTCGATTGTTGCGGATTCATCGCGAGTACTTTTTCAGCAAACGTAATCGGGGTATCATAGGGCGGAACAGGACCCACGAATTCCCATCCTTCAGTATCGGTATCGAACGTGAAATGTTTGACCGGAGCGGTTCGTAATAGTGTCTCTTCACAGCCATGCCATGGTATGGTCACCCATCTGCTCGCTTGTTGAAAAGGCGAGGAAGCCGGATGAAACCTGAACCGCGCTCTCCAGTGATAAGGACTCCCGGAATTTAGTTGGTCACTAACTTTCTGTAATACAGTTGCGCCGATTCCTGTATCTGTCCATGTATCTGTCTGCTGGAGATCAATCCCATTGAACAGTGTTCCCGCGTGTTTAACCTCTACTTCAAGTTTCGCCTTGGTTCTACCGGAATAACTTTTCCCTCGCAATGACACCATAAAACTATCCGTGCTGTTCGTCCGTCCGAGATGTGCAATGGACTTACCATTATCGGTACGAAGTTGTCGTGGGTAAGCATGAAATCCTTGACCCGAATTCCCGTAAAAGACTACGGCTCGACCGTCGCTTCCGGGTTCATTGAAATAATCTGGCGCTCCTACTACTATATCAGCATATCCATCGCCGTTCACATCGCCGGCAGTTCCCACAGATTTTCCAAGTTGCGCTTCAGCACGGTTGCTCTCGTATGTCCAGCAAGGCTCAGATTCAAGTCCCTCGTGGGAACCCGAATAAATATACGCCTTGCCTTCGCGCGTTTCGCCGTTACTATATCCCCGCGCGCCAACGATAAGATCGGCATACCCGTCGCCGTTTACATCACCTGCTGTTCCCACCGACCAACCGAAATATGCAAGAGCAACATCGCCTTCAGCCACCCAGTTGTATGAGTCGCTAAGCCCAGCCGCGCTTCCATGAAACACCATTACGCGTCCCTCGTTTTCCTGGGGACTATCATACAGCGGGGCTGTAACCGCCACATCTGCGTACCCGTCGCCATTGACATCACCGGCTGTGGACACGGCATATCCTACCTGTCCACTTTCCTGGTCGCCTTCAAATGTCCAGCCCGGCGTCGAGTGTAAACCTGCCGGTGAACCATGGAAGACAACTGCTCGTCCTTCACTATCGGTAACCGCATCGTAACTATAGGCGCCCATAATCACATCGCTGAACCCATCGCCATTCACATCCCCGGCTGTACTCACCGATTTGCCGAGAAAAGAGAGGGACTTCTCGCGTGTAACTGTCCAGTTAGGTGCTGAACTCAGTCCCACAGAAGAACCATGATAGACAAAGGCGGCAGGGACGATTCCCGTGCCGTGAGTGCCTATGATAATGTCGGAAAACCCGTCACCGTTTACATCGCCGGCGGTCGCGACACAGAAGCCGAGTAATTGACTCTCCCTGTTTCCTTCCACTGTCCAATTCGGGATAGTACTGAGCCCGCTCGCACCTCCATAGTACAACGCTACCACTCCCTCATTAGTTTCACCATTTGTATAATAAGGAGCGCCAACGATGACCTCATCCATACCATCGCCGTTGATATCGCCGGCACTCGCTACAGACCAGCCGAACCAGGCATCAGCGACATTGCTTTCTGCCGACCAGTCAGGGGCAGGAGAAAGACCGTTTGATGAACCCAGATACACAAATACGCGACCTTCATCGACCTGGCAATTGTCGTAAAGCGGCGCACCAACTATAACATCCGCGTACCCATCGCCGTTTACATCGCCCGCCGATGCTACTGATAAGCCCATATCCGAACCCGATTGATCGCACTTCACGGTCCAATCCGGTGTCGTGCTTACACCCCTATCAGAACCATAATAGATAAATGCAGCACCCTCGCTCGATGCGCTATTCCGGTACCCGGGTGCGCCGACTATCACGTCGGAATAGCCGTCACCGTTGACATCGCCCGCCACAAATGCCGCGCTTCCGAACCTCGATTGAATCTGGTTGCATTCAAGTATAAGGTCTGCATTGCTTGCCGAGGAGTCAATCCCGAGACCTGTAGCGGAACCGTACCAGATACATACAACACCTTCATGGGTTTGACCGTTGGAATATTCCGGGTCACCAACCATGACATCGGCATAGCCATCGTCATTCAAGTCTCCTGCGGTACATACGGAAGTGCCGAACCTTGATCCGCTCTGGGGGGAATATCCATACCAGTTCTCGGTGGCGCTTAAACCCGTCGCAGAGCCATGAAAAAGAAAGGCGTATCCATAACCGTAATAGGGAGCACCGATGAGGACATCAGAATACCCATCGCCGTTCACATCGCCGGCAGTGGCAACCGCGCTGCCGAATGAAGAATTGGTAAGGTCGCCTTCATGCTCCCAATCAGGCGATGAGCCCAACCCGCTCGAAGAGCCGTGAAATACAAATGCTTTTCCCTTTGGAAAAAACGGCGCGCCCGCGATTATATCGGAATACCCATCGCCATTCACGTCCCCTGCGGTACATACCGATTCTCCAAGCATGGCGCTCAGAGTATTGGACTCGTAATGCCAGGTCGCACCACCGGGAGTCCCATCGCCCCCGGGTCCCGTGGCTGAACCTAACCAGACAAACACTGCACCTTCATTGTCTTCAGTATTACTATATTCAGGCATACCAATAAGGATATCCGAGTAGCCGTCGCCGTTTATGTCTCCTGCGGTACTCAATGCTTTCCCGAGATATCCATAGTTCTGTTTGCCCTCGACTTTCCAATCAGCGTTATCGGGTGTGCCATTATCGCCTAATCCCGTAGATGAACCAAACCAGAGATAGGCTGCGCCTTCGTACATATAGCCGAATCCATAATCGCTTGCTCCAATCAAGATGTCTGAGAAGGAATCGCCGTTGACGTCGCCGGCAGTGGCAACCGCGCTTCCGAAATAGGCGTTCTCACGATTGCTTTCAGCGCTCCAATCCGGCGAAGTGGATGGCCCGGCGGGTGAACCTTCATAGAAGAACACAGCGCCTTCGTTTGTCTGACCGTTGTCGTAACCCGGCGCTCCGATGATGACATCCGAAAAACCGTCTCCGTTGACATCGCCGGCTGTGCTCACCGCAGTACCGAGTTCTGCGTATGCCTGACCGCCTTCAACAATCCAATCGGAGGTGCATCCATAATATACAAATACTCCGCCTACCGCGGTAGTCCCGCTCTTATATACATTTGCTCCGATTACGACATCATCGGTGCCGTCGCCGTTCACGTCGCCGGCGGAACTCACACAAATACCGAAATTCGAATCTTCATGAGGACCAAAAGCCTTCCAATCAGGCTCACCGACACTCAATCCACCCGGTCCCCCGATATAAATTTCCGCCCCACCGCCTATGCCGTAACTATATCCACCTATAATTATATCGTCATAGCCGTCGCCGTTTACGTCTCCTGCCTTAGCCACCGAATAGCCCAGGCGGGCATACGCTTCATCAGATTCAGCGCTCCAGCTCGGGCTTGTGCTCAACCCGGTAGGGGAACCATGATAGACAAACGACTTCCCCTCATCTGTCTCACCGGAATCAAAACTGTAGGAACCGATTATGACGTCGTCATATCCATCGCCGTTCACATCGCCTGCGGTTGAAAGTGAATATCCAAAAAGAGCAGATTGCTGGTCGCCCTCAACTTTCCAATCATAGTTTGTGCCGTCGCCGTCAGGTCCTATTCCGGTTACCGAGCCGTGCCAGACAAACGCCGCACCCTCATAGTTTTGTCCATTTGAATACCTTATATCGCTTATGAGAATATCATCGAAGCCATCGCCGTTCACGTCACCGGCTGTGGCAACTGAATAACCAATCCTTGAATCGTCAACGTTGGAAAGAGCTCGCCAGTCAGCGGTGTCAAATCTCGGTCCCGTTGGCGAACCATGAAAAAGATACACTTGCCCCGAGCTGTAACCGTTATAAGAGTATTCCGGCGCTCCTATTATTACATCGTCGTACTCATCACCGTTGACATCGCCTGCACAGGCAACAGAAGTTCCAAATTGGGCATTTGCCTCAGTACCCCCAAAGAACCAATCTGCGTTTCCCGGGTATCCGCTGTCTCCCAATCCCTCTGGACCGCCGAACCAGATGAGCGCCGCACCCTCGTTTTCCGGCGTATGTTCATCCAGGTCATACAAAAGGCAGCCGACTATGATGTCATCATACCCATCTCCATTTACATCTCCCGCCGATGCCACCGATTTACCGAAATTCGCTGCCTGTTGATTAGATTCTGCTTGCCAGTCGGCATTATAGGGTTGCCCGTATGCCCCTAAGCCTTGGACTGAACCATACCAGACAAATACCGCTCCTTCGTTAAACTGACCATTATCATAATCCCATGCACCTACAATGAGGTCGTCAAAACCGTCGCCGTTGACGTCGCCCGCCGATGCTACTGAATAGCCGAAATAGCAATAGGACTGATCGCCCTGGCCCATCCAGGCATAACGCGGGGGAAAACCGATTATGGATGCTGTTACCGTAAGAGGATATATAAGATTCTCCTCTTCTATAACAATTTCGAATCCTCCATCAGAAGATGCAAACTTTACATCAAGAGGTGTCCCGTGTGCATCGCTTCCTCTCACGTTACCGAATTGAATAACCTCTTCTTGATTATGGCTGAACACTATAGCTCTGCCATTGCTTGAAATGTTACTCGCGAGACCTTCATTCGTTTTGATTTTGAGCCGTACAGGTGCGTCTCTATGCTTGTCTTTCGGTAAAGTATAGATACATTCCACTCCTGATTCCTTATTGATATAACGTTGAACAAGACCTTTGTGATCATACTCGATCGCGTTTTCTTTCGTCTTTATACGCGGGTAGGGGAGTGGAGATACCATGCCATTGCTCATGACCTCCTGGAGCTGAAACCTGAAAACCCATGTGGGTTCGGTAGCGGTTCGGCGCACCATTGCTATCTCGTCGGGATAAAAATAGGCGCGCAAATCCTGCGCCCTGTTTGCTATATGATATCCCGGTTTGCCGTCAGGAATAGCGTAGTCCTCCTGCCACGTAACCTCATATTCCATCCCGGCTATTTCTTCCTGTGCCTTGTGAAGCCAATCAGATGAATATACCGAATCTGCTCCACCCTTCTCCGTTGCAACACTTTTGTGTGAAAAGAGAACTATCCCAGGGGAAAGACAGAGTGGGATGACGAGATGTAAACTCTTTAAAATTTTTTTTAGGTGATGTTGTTCATTCGGGTAAAACATTTAATATCCTCCTTGTGATTTATTTTGTGTTAAAAAAGATAAAGGATAACACGGTTTTCTGAGATGCACTTTGGATGAAAAAAAGGTGAGAGGTGAATATGGAAACGCTCTACAATAAGTAAGCATGACTGCGTGTCCACTTTGTTACATGCTTATATTTACCAGACGAGATTCAGAAAGAACAAGAAAAAAACCGGAAATAGCAAAAAAAAGAGGAAAAGATTAGACAGCATTCAAATAAAATCCCCTCTTGGAGACGGGGTCGAAGATATCGCTTTAGCGGACCATAGATTCGCCGCGGCTCATAAAATCCCCTCTTGAGCAGAGATTTTTAAGGGGTAATTAATTTGACACCACGAGTCATTTAAAACGAAAGTCGAGTTTAAAATTGAAGAGCCACGGTA
>CAZSMK010000051.1:0-62433 GCA_964608095.1 uncultured Candidatus Sumerlaeota bacterium
TGAAGAAGAGGGATAATGTTTCAGAGGAAAAGGTCAAGAAGATTCTTGATTCCCAGATGCCCGACGAGGAAAAAGTTAAAAGGGCTGATTTTATCATTGATAACAGCGGGTCCAAAGAGGAGACCATGAAACAAGTGAGAGACATCCTTCAGTCTCTTGGAATCTCTGAAGATCTCCTTACCTGATCGTGACCAATGTGCAATTGTGCTCTCAGATGAGAGCCTTTAAATATAGTAGACTGTATTATTTATCAATTTTCTAAGCGAGGAAACGAGCATGGGAAGAAAAAAAGAAAATAACTCAAATCATGAGAAAACTGTTCAGAACGTTGCTCAGAATAATTCCAATGGCGCTGCGAATGAACAAGTGGTTGACGAGAAAAAAATCAAGCTGGACGTGGATGAACTAAAGAAGAAGACCATAGCAAAACTCCAAAAACTCGCACGAGATCTCAACATCGAGGGATATTATAACCTGCGCAAACAGGACCTCATTTTTGAAATTATCAAGACACGTGCTGAAAAAGAAGGCTTCATGTTCGGACATGGTGTCCTGGAGATTCTACCGGATGGCTTCGGGTTTATGCGTTCTCCTGATTACAACTATCTACCCGGGCCGGACGATATCTATGTATCTCCCTCCCAGATTAGGCGTTTTAATCTGAGAACCGGCGACACAGTTTCAGGTATCATTCGTCCCCCGAAGGATAATGAGCGCTACTTCGCTCTCCTCAAGGTAGAAGCGGTCAATGGGGAAAACCCCGAAGTTGCCAAGCATATCACCATATTCGATAACTTGACTCCCCTCTATCCTATGGAACGGATAAAGCTCGAGACGGTTACGAATAAGATGACCACGCGCGTAATGGATCTCCTTACCCCAATAGGAAAAGGACAACGCGGGTTGATCGTTGCGGCGCCAAGAACAGGGAAAACCATTATTCTCCAGGATATCGCCAATGCCATTACTACGAACCATCCCGATGTGTACCTCATTGTCCTTCTGATTGATGAACGCCCGGAAGAAGTTACGGATATGGAACGCTCGGTGAAAGGCGAGGTGGTCTCTTCGACGTTCGATGAGCCGGCGGAACGTCATGTCCAGGTTGCGGAGATGATCCTTGAGAAGGCAAAACGCCTTGTCGAGTACAAACGGGATGTGGTGATTCTGCTCGACAGTATTACACGCCTTGCACGTGCGTATAATACCATTACGCCTTCCTCCGGCAGAGTCCTCTCTGGCGGTGTTGAGGCAACAGCACTGCAACGACCTAAACGCTTTTTCGGCGCTGCACGCAATATCGAAGAAGGCGGTAGCCTGACCATTATGGCGACCGCTCTTATTGAGACCGGTAGCCGTATGGATGAAGTTATTTTTGAAGAATTTAAGGGAACCGGGAATATGGAACTCCATCTCGATCGTCGCTTGGCAGACCGTCGTGTTTTTCCTTCCATAGATATCACACGCTCCGGAACGAGAAAAGAAGAACTCCTTCTGCCTGAAAATGACATCACGCGTATATGGCTCCTTAGAAAAGTCCTGAGTGATATGAATCCGATCGAATGTATGGAACAACTGGTCGAGCGCCTCCGAAAAACCAAAAGCAATCAGGAATTTCTTGACAGGCTAAGTAATCTTTAGGTAACATTTACTTTCTGTATAATTTGGATAAGTATGGCTGCTATCGTTGTAGCGCGTCCCTTATTTTGAAAGGAGTTAGAGGCAAACGTGAAGAAAGGTATACATCCTGAATTTAAAGAATGTAAAGTGGTATGTGCCTGCGGCAATACATTCGTGACTCGCTCCACGAAGGAAGAGATCCGGCTTGAGATTTGTTCAAATTGCCATCCCTTCTTTACCGGCAAGCAGAAATTCGTGGATACCGCGGGTCGTGTGGAAAAATTTTATCGTCGCTACGGCGCAAAAAAAGAGCAAGCAAAGAATTCCGAATAGTTCGAGGGGATTTTTATACACATCTGTCGTCCCTCTTTTGTCTGATTCAATTACAGGAAAAGAGTCCCTTCTTTCTCGTTAACCTGATTTGCTCTCGATACGAGAAGCGGGTAGACCATTGACTTTTCTTTCCACTTCATGCTATAGTATAAATATAAAGGTATGACGCGAAGTCGGGTGAACGCTCTGTTTCATTTCGAGAAGCAGAGAGGAAAGTCCGAACACCGAAGGGCAAGACGCCAGGTAACGCCTGGGAACGGGATGTACAAGCATTCCGTTACGGAAAGTGCCACAGAAACAAGACCGCCGATGGACATTGACGTGTCTCAGGCAAGGGTGAAACGGTGGAGTAAGAGCCCACCAGTTCCGTTGGTAACAGTGGAAGCTGGTAAACCCCGTCTGGTGCAAGGTCAAATAGGGGAGGAAGCGGTGGACCCGCCGCATTTGACTCCCGGGTAGGCTGCATGAGGCGACTGGTGACAGGCGTCCCAGATAAATGTTCACCACCTTGCTTCGGCAAGGGACAGAATTCGGCTTATAACCTTCGCGTCATACCTTTATCTTTTTGCCCTCTCGTAAGGAAGTTTCTGTTGCTTCAATAAGATGAGTCACTTTTATTCCATGCGCGCCGTCAGTCAGTGGAGTCTCTCCCGTTTCCATGCACTCGGCAAAATGGCTGACCTCTACATATAAGGGCTCGGTGAATACAAAGTGCGGAATAGTCGCTTCACCCCTTCTAATTTTTGCCTGGAACTCACTGAAGGTCGCTGCAGGACTGGTTGATTCAATCGCTTCGATCTCAATTGCCCGATTGAAAAGGGTGATGCGCGCCTCAACATTCACATCATCATAGATTAACATCTTCTTACTACCGACCACGACCATTTGCCGGACCTTGACAGGATTTAACCAGTTTAGCTGGAGATTGGCGAGGACTCGATTCGAAAAACCAGCGGTTGCGAACACTACGTCCTCAAATTTGTTCTGGAGATAACGTGCGCCGTATGCCGCTACCCATTCCGGTAGCGTGCCCAGAAGGTAAAGTAAAATCGAATAGTCATGAGGTGCAAGGTTCCATAAGACGTTGACATCTTCACGGACTTTTCCAAGGCTCATGCGCTGTGACATTATAAAATAAAGTTCTCCCAGCTCACCCGACTCGTAAAGTGTCTTCATCATCCGTACCGCTGCATTGTAAAGAAATGTATGCCCCACCATTAAGATACATCCCTTTTTATCCGCCAGATCTTTGAGCTCCCTGGCTTCCGCGACCGTCATCGCAAGCGGTTTTTCAACCAGTACATGCTTTCCTGCCAAAAGCGCGTGCCTCGCCTGCTCGTAATGCAGTCCTGCAGGGGTGCTTATAATTAGTCCTTCAATTTCGTTGTCTTCGAGCAGTTCGTTGAAATTGCGCGTCGTTTCAAGCGAAGAGTATCGACGGCTGCATTTCTCCACTTTTTCTCGTGAAATATCGCAAATAGTTTTTACTTTGAGATTCTCTATTCCCATGGCGTTTCTAAGAAGATAGGGACCCCAATACCCCAATCCCACGACTGCAATGGTCTTCATGTTTTTTTGTTCCTCACTTTACCTGATCTATTGATATCTTGTTTTTAACCGCGTGCCAGCGCTCTCTTGCTTTTGTGCAAATCTCTCCGTATGAGAGATGAGCAACGTCCTTATGTGATAAGGAGTCGGCGATAAAATGTGTGAGACAATCCCGCCATTTGTCCCAGCCGAAACTCTCGAGGTTAGACGTATGCCATACAATCGATAAAAGTCCTTGTGTAGCTCTGCATTGGTTAAGTAATTCTGCTAAAACATTGTGCGCTGCCGGTGGGATAAGTTTACGATGATACCGGAGCGTCACGTCCATAGCTGTCAGGGGAATTTCAATTATCGGAATTTCTTTTCTTTTTCTTAAATCGAAGGGGATAAACGGGAAAGATGTTCCTGCGCGAAATCCCTCATGTTTTGAATATCCAAGCGTTGCATCGTAACTCAATCCTGCATGATGGGCTGCATACCAGCTCCCCGGAATCCTGAATCTCAAATAATGATGACGGACTCCATGAATAGTGCGGCGAAATAGAGCCTCGATTTTTTCCTTTTCTGCAGCCATCTCTTCCGGGCTATCCATGCATTGATAGGTACAGTGCAGACCGATTTCGTCATCCTCTGTTAATGTACTCATTAATCGTTCCTGCAGATTCCTATTTGCCGCAAGATCATAATATTCCCATTCTGTCTTCCGCTGTGGGATTATAAAAAAACCTGTCTTGATCGACAGCGTTTCCTCCATTTTTCGTATCTGTGGAAATCCCCAGTAAGGGTCCGGCTTTTTATGAAGAAGAAACTTCAGGGAATCCAGCGAATAATGAAAAATGCTACCTATCTTTTTTTCTCGTAACAAGCCTGCCAGGGGGGCGCCTACTACCTTGAGAAAAGTATAATACTCGAGGATATCGATGTCGAAACTGAGTGATATACATGTCTTTCCGTCGTGTAAAGAGGTATCCGACCGGATGTCGACAAATTCTTTCAGGATATTCAGGAGGAGAAGAATCCACAAGTCAACGCAGGGATGTTGAATCACTCCCGATTTATATTGCCAACTCCGACTCACTGGAAAACGTTCATGTTCGTCCAGACCAGAAGGATCATATTCTTCAGCGCGTGTGATGAGGTAAAAAATGCCGCCGAAAAGATCAAAATTGATTCGGACATGTGAACCTTCGCGGATTATATAATCACGGGCACCGGGTTTCTTCAAGATAACCGGTCCTTTGATTCCACCAAAATCAAAGGTCTCATTGCTTGTGTGAGATACAGCATAGGTGTGCCAGAAATCACGATTCATCCAGACATTGCAGATTCTTTCGCCGTTTTCAGCGCTGCTGGTTTCTCCATAGCAAATCGCCACTTCACCCGTTTCCGGTTTTACGAAGTGAGATAGGGGAGAAATGAGTACCTGCTCTTGTATACCGGTTCTGTAGAGAAAGAAGGCTATCAGATATTCGATCTCGGAAGAACGATCCTTCAAGAGCACATCGTCTATATAAAATCGTATTCTCATGTGTAAATACAATGTTTTCCTAACGGAGTACCTTTAGTTTTACTTCCTGCCTGGCTGTGGTAGTGCCGGATTTCGCCATAAGAGTAAATTCAATCGTTCCGTCATGAGGCATCTCAGATATCTTACCGGATATTATGCCGGTTTTGGAGGAAATCTTTATTCCGGTCGGGGCATTCAAAATAGAGAAACTAAGGTTATCCCTTTCCCGCAATGATAATGTATATTCTGGTTTTCCGCCCAGGACACGTCCCAGCGAATATAGGGATGATACCCGGAAGTTGAAGGGCTTATGTAATCGTAGGGTCTGGGGTGGTGTACTGTATATGAAAGGATGCGGGAGTTCGAGTTGACGGCTATACCCGCTTTTTGAACCGTTTTCATCCACTGCTTGTATCCTGTAAAAGCACTTATTGAAACCATCATCACACACCAGGTCTGCTCCAACCACTTTTATTTTTGTCTGATCCGTCGTGGTAACAAGATTACGCGGAATAGAGACCAGTTGACCATGGACATCTTTTTCATGGAGCTCCTCCCTGGATAGGATGTTTTCTTCTTCCGGTAGGGGCCAGAGTCCTAACACTTCATGAGGTTCGGGATCGGGTGAGAAGCCATCTTCATTGCTGCCGTAAATTTCATAATAGTGCGCTGCGGTGACGTTTTCGCTCGACGAAGATTCCCAGTGAAGTATAATCTCATTGCCCTCGATCTCATATCCTATCTGCTCCGGTCGACCGGGTCCTTCAGGAATGAAACTCCAGATATCGCTCCATGACGACCATATGCCATTCTCATCCAAGGATTTAACACGCCAGTAATATTTCTGTCCGGGATTTAAAAGCCCCTCATAAGGAATTGAATACTCAGCCTTACCTGCATGTTTCGTGCGCGAGATCAACTTTTCGAAGTTCGGGCTCAATGACCAGCGACAATCGGCTCTATCGCTTAACATAAAGAGATAGTCCACTATCTCATCGCCATCGGGATCTCTTGCCGATTCCCATTTGAAGGTAAAACGAAGTGTATCAACATGTCCTTTATCAGGGGGATAGAGCGGTTTAGGTGCAGGATCGGGTGGCTTGTTCACGGTAGTTTCACGCCATATATGCGTTATCCTGGCTTCGCCCGGACTGTTGCACGAATACCTGATCTTGTTATCTCCCAGCCGAAGCGAAGGCATTGATAATGATGATGTCTGAAAATCAACATTTATTTTAAGGTGGTTTATTTGTAAATCCTCAGCCCCCTCGTTTATCTGAATCTTTACGTAAAAACTATTTTCCGAATCGGATAATACCTTTGCCAAAAGCGAATCAAGTTGAGCCTTGATAGGACCATTCATCTCATTTACGACGTGTGAGTCTAAAGGATACCATCGTGATCTTCGGCTCTTTCCGAGAGCCACGGATATCGCCTCTTTCTTATCCTGGTCTGAGATATCGAGTTCAATCTCGCCGCCTACTATGGGATAAGGTGATAGAAAAGGAATGATCATTACAGCCGGTTGCCCTGGTTTGTAAACCCGGATATACCCCTCTTCATTATTTGTAGAGATGTTTTCTGATTCGTGGAGACCGAACCGTGTAAATAAAGCGAGTCTGGTTGGGTTATATTCGATCTTACCATGATACAGGCGCTTGTTGTACCATCTGTGTGCCGGGTAGAACCGAAACTTATTGCGATTCTTCCACAGGAAGACGAGTTTTTCATCCGGACGAAGTGTAAAAGATATATCAGGAATATCAGATTCAGTCAAAGGGGAATACGTGCTTGAGGTTTCTCCAATGAAGAGGCTTGCGGCTCTTTCGTCAAAGCGTCGTGGCGGCCTGTTCGGCGACCGGGCGTCATGAATCATTAAGCTGAGATGGTGCGTGCGTTTTGCCAGATAATGATCTTGCATGAGTTCTGCCACGGAAACCATTGTCCGGTTGTCATAATCAAGATAGAAGACATTCTGATCACCGTCCATAAGATGCCATGAATCGTCAAAAAAGACTTCACTTATGCAATGTTTATACACACGCACTTTTCGTGCCTTCAAATCCGACGAGCGCCACAGAGTACCAAGAATATGGTCGTCATTGAAACAGATAGAAGCGTTAAAACCCTGGTAGAAAAGGAGAGGGCTATTATAGTAATAGTGGGGGATACCTTCTCCGGCATGTGCCCGATGTCGAATATGAAACTCATATAGTGCCCGTGCCTTCTCAGAGTCGCTCATGCCTTCTTCGATTATATCACTGAGAAGGTCGTCCATGGATAACCACATAGCACCGCCATTTACTTTGACGCGAGGATTTACAAGGGGCGTCGTACCAATGTTCTCTATACTCAACTCGATATTGGGTTCAAAAAGAGGTAAATCGATTCTCTGACCCGAGGGTGGCAAAAGGGTATTGAATCCATCGAGTGTGCCCTCCATAACCACGTGATAGATGGCCTCTCTGGCGGATACTTCTTTTACCGTTTTCTTCTCTTTTATACCTTCGTTGAAGATAAGTTCCGCACCGGCAATTTCGCATTGTTGAATTATAATCACACATACGAGTACACAGAGACTTATCCGGAAAATGGGTAGATAGTTCCTTGTTGTATGGAATGTCATTCGAGGTTTTTCCATTGCCGTCTCACTTGCGTTTGAACTGTTTGTCAAGTTCGTCACGAGTAAGAAGTATCATGGTGGGGCGTCCGTGAGGACAGGTAAAGCCCAGCCGGGAACGCCGAATATCATCAACCAGCTTTTGCTGCTCCTCGATCTTGAGTTTTTGCCCGCTTTTGATGGCTGATCTACAAGCAAGACGTATCAGGATTTTATCTTTAAAGGTGGTGAATTCGATCGCGGCTCCCGTTTGACGCAAGTCATCAAGCAGGTCGAAGATCATTCCCTCAACATCAAGATTCTCCAGGTCCGCAGGAATGGATCTTACAATGTAGCTATTCCCTCCGAAAGGTTCCAGTTCTATGCCCATTTTTTTAACCAGGCTACAGAGATGCTCCATCAGGGGGATATCTCCCATACCAACCTCGACCTTTACCGGAATCAAGAGATTCTGGCTCGGAATTTTATCTTCGGGTATGCGTTTTAACTTTTCATACATCAGGCGTTCATGAGCGGCGTGCTGATCTATAAGGAGAGCACCTTCTCCATAGCCTGCAATAATATATCTATCAGCAATCTGCCCGAGTGCGACAAGACTGTCGCTGTCAAACGCCGGTGGACTCTTTTCAGGTTGAACAGTCTTAGCGCGGTCATCCGTTGTCTGACGGTGATCGTCACCAGGAGAAGGAGCGAACCTGCTGATTTCCTCGCCGGGTCTGTGTCCTGAGATTAAGCCCAGGTCTTTTTGTTCAGCGGAGCGCCTTTCTTCCGTTTTTCGGCGAATCATCTCCATTTGTTTTGAAAAAAAGGAAGGAGGACGATCTCCTGATACGAGCTCGGGCTTTTCCGGCGCAGGAGTCACCCGTGAAACACCCTCTATCCCCGGCATCTTTAAATCCCGGGTAAGGTTGGCTGTTCGCAATGCCTCAATCGCTGCTCGATGTATCGATCCACTTACCAGGTATTCACGCGTAAATCGCACCTCTTCCTTGGTGGGATGGACATTAACGTCAACTTCTCCCGGTTTTATATCGATAAAGATGACGCTGATGGGGAACCGCCTTGTCATGAGGTATCCTTTGTAAGCTTGTTCGAGGGCGGCACAAAGGCTTCGACTTGTGATTGGTCGTCCGTTGACAAAAAAGAATTCACGACCTCTATCCTTACGCGTCTCTTCCGGCCTCGCGATCAGTCCATGCACGTCAAGAGGTGCGTTTGTATATCTTACTTCTAATAGAGAATCTGCAAGCGATGGACCTAAAATCTGGATTACGCGTTCTCTGAGAGATTGCCGGCTGGGTAAGTCCATTAGTGTTTTCCCCTCAGAAACAAGTGTAAAACCGGTAGTGGGGCAACTTAGCGCCTGCCTGATAAATATCTTGGTGATATGGTTCATTTCAGTCCGTGGGGTGCCGAGAAATTTCAGTCGGGCAGGGGTATTATAAAAAAGATCCCGTACCTTTATCGTCGTGCCGTAAGGTATACCTATAGCCCCCTTATCCTTAAGCTTGCCACCTTCGACTTTTATTCGGTATCCTGCGACTTCGTCCCTGTGATGGGTAAGAATCTCGAGGCGCGAAACCGCTGCAATGCTCGCAAGTGCTTCACCTCTGAACCCTCGCGTTAACAATTGTTCGATATCTTCATAAGTTGAGATTTTACTGGTAGTGTGTCGCTCCAGAGCCAATTCTGCGTCTTCGGCAGGCATGCCGTGTCCGTCATCGGTTACTGTTATATCCCTTGAATGATTGCCTATCTCGACGCGGATTCTCTCTGATTCTGCGTCCAGAGAATTTTCGAGTAGTTCTTTAACCACTGATGCCGGGCGTACGATCACTTCACCCGCTGCAATCTTGTTGATGAGTTTTGCCGATAATTGATGTATTCTCTGTTTCATAAGAATTAATGAATTATAGTATTCCAGACAATACCAATCAACGCGATTAAAATGAATTGCCCATCGACAAGGGCGTCATAGGCAAGGCTTTGATAAAATTCCGTTTGCCACCTATGATACGAGGTTACCATTATATACCCGATAGGGATTAGTAAAAGCAAGGAGAATAGCGGGAAGACAGGCAAAAGCCCACCGACCAAAAGGAGCACAATAAGTATCCCGAGCAAGGCGCCGATAACTCGATGAGTTTTCTCTACTCCAAGTATAAGGGGTATGGTTTCCCTCCCCAGAATTATATCGCCCTCAATATCGCGTAAATCACAAATAAGCGATCTCAAGAGAACAAGGGCGAATACCATGACTATGCTCAGGATAAAAGAGGGCAGGGGAGGCTCGGCACGATTTGCCACAAATGGTATTATCACTGTTACCATTGCCCAGGCAATCGACATGAAAAAGTTCTTTGAGCCGGGTATATCCATCAAACGTCTATAGCGAAGCTGAGGAAGCCATTTAACCGGTACAATTGCCATGCTGTAGAGCGCTCCCAATAGTAATGAAACTATTACAAGGGCCAAAGATAACCATCCGTACGTAATAGACACCACAATTGTAGCGATACCTGATATAATCCAGATATCACGCATGAGTATTTTATGCCGCGAGAAATATTTCTGGATACCGTAGACAAGTGATTCGTCTTCAGGAATACGTAAATAACGGTTTATGATATGCATAGAGAGTACATAAAGTCCTGCAAGAAGACACGGGATCAAGGTAGGCTTTAGTCCTAACAGAAGCTGTACTGTGTAGGTCAATCCTGCCGCTCCTATGGCGAGGTATAGCTGGCTGTAAATAACGAAACGGATAAGATGACGTAAGGTTCTACATAAGCCCGGTCGTTTCCTCTCCTCGAAGTCACGTAGACGTTCTATAACATTCCGAATGACCCAATGAGGCGTAGACGCACCCGCCGCGACACCGATTGTCGAGTATTGTGCCACCTGGTCAAATGAAAGTTCATTCGCGGTCTCTATATGTATGGTAGGAGCGCCGCGGGATTTTGCAATCTCCGCAAGGCGTTTCGTATTTGCGCTATGATAGCCTCCGATTACGATTACTATATCCACCTCGTCAGCAATCTCTTTGATCTCTTTTTGGCGTTGCACTGTTGCTCCGCACACCGTATTGAACGCCCGAACGTCCGAGTATCGTTCTTTGATTTTCTGAGTGATGAGCTCAAAACGATCTTCACTTTGTGTCGTTTGTGCGACGACACATACTTTTTGCAGTGAATCGGGCAAGGACGAGACCTCTTCAGGATTTTCAACCACGAAACTGCGGCTACCTTCCACATAGCCCATTAGACCTGTCACCTCAGGATGTCCTCGGTCTCCGATTATTATCACATCATATCCCTCGCGGCTATTTTCCGAGGCAAGACGTTGCGTCCTTCGTACATGGGGACAGGTTGCATCGATAACCTCTTCTGCATACTCATCCAGCTTATGGCGGACTTCTCGCGACACACCGTGCGCCCTGATCAAAACGGGACGATTTTTAACGGTATCTATAGACTTGGCAGGTTCGATCTTTCGGTCACGTAACAAATCCACCGCCTGCGTGTTGTGAACCAGTGGTCCCCAGGTATACACAATTTTTGACTGGTCGGAAGTCGCCGATTTTAACCCAAGTTCCATTGCTCGGCGAACACCGTAACAAAATCCTGAAGTTTTGGCTATTTTTATCGTCATTGTTTTTTCACGCAAAAAATATGTTTTATTTTTACATTATCGTTTGAAAAGCTGAAACAAATTATCGCTCCGGAGAGAGATTTTCTTTGTATATCAAGGATGTGTCCTGATGGGGCAGATCAGAGATCTTATTTCAGTACAGACTCTACCCTTTCTTGAATCAACTCTTATCACGAGATTTAATTTTCGCAATTGCATCACGCTCATGTTGCGCGAGAAGGTCAAGATCAAAATCGCATTGCTGCCTATTCGTGCTCGAGACCGAAAGGGTGAGCCTGATTCCGGTATGCGCATATTCTCGGGCGAAGATGTATCTTGCGCGCTCCGCATGGTAATCCGAAGTAATGATAATAATTTCTTCAGGATTATGTCTCGTGACGACGGATTTGGTCATGGTAGCATCCTCGAGTGTATTTGTACTCTCGACAAAGCCGGCAAATGCCTCTTCTGGAATACCTTGTTCTTCCAGAAATTTTTTGAGGTAACATGCATGAGGTTTTTCGGTTGTATTGAAATGGGCTCCATATCCGCCGGTCAGGAGCACTTTGTACCCCGGATTTCTTTGATATTCAAATATCGCTCTGTAACATCGCTCACGTGCAATGCTATACAGAATCCCATCATCCGAATTGGGAGAACCCAGCACAATGATGAATCCCTTGATATCTTGCTCTTTATTGTTCAATGGATAATGTCTCTAAACGAGGATTACGAAAAATGCACACTACTGAACCCCATGCCATAGTGGTAGCGCTCAAATTCACCAGTGACGCCTTGTCCTGGAGGCTGAAATTAAGCCGGGTATTGTTTCAAGGCGCTTGATTAAACGACTGAACTGCTCTTTCGAATCGACCGTTATCAGCATGTTAATGACAGCCTGCTTCTTACCGGGATAGGATTTTGATGATGACGCAAGGATATTTATATCGATGGACGTAATGGCTTCGGCTATGTCTTTCATTAACCCCACTCTGTCCCAGCCCACGATACGAAGCGTAATCCGTTGCTGAGTATGTTTACCGTCTATCCATCGCGCCGGAATAATGCGCGATTTGTCCGGTTTTATCTCTTCAAGCGTACGCTGGAGACTGGGACAATCTTTTCGGTGGATAGCGATACCTCGATTAACGGTTATAAATCCGATAATCTCATCGCCTTGTATCGGCAAACAACAGCGAGCCAACCTTATATTTATGTCCCGGTCATCGCCCACATTCTCAAGAATGATTCCAGGTCCCTTTTTTCTCTTGATAACCGATCGAGTGGATGTGGGCGACAGTGGAGGCGGTTCAGGTTTGAACAGGTGTGCTACAGTCTGTGGAGAAAGCGCGCCGAAACCTATTTCCGCCAGGAGTTGTTCATAGCTCTTTACGTTCAATTTTTTGAAATGCTTTGGGATGTTCTTTTCAATTTCTTCGAGCGGAATATTGACGTTGCATTGTCTCAGTGCTTTTTGGAGAGACTCCTTTCCCATTTCGATAAAGGTAGTGTATTTCTGAGAGCGGATATAGCGTCGTATTTTTGCCTTTGCCGAAGGCGTCGTGGCTATCTCAAGCCAATCGGGGCTTGGATGGGCATCTTTTCCACGCAGAATTCGTATTATATCTCCGTTGTTCAAACAGGTTCGCAATGACACCATTTTGTTATTGACGAGCGCACCCTTACACGAGTTGCCTATATCAGTATGAATTTTATAAGCAAAATCAATCGGCGTTGCTCCTTTCGGCAAGTCTATAACGTCACCTTTAGGCGTAAAACAGAAGATGGTGTCTGCAAAGACTTCCTCTTTCAGGGCGGCGATAAAATCACCCGAATTTTCCTCTTCCCTGATCCATTCCGTTACTTGTCTCAGCCACCGTAAGGTCTCCTCGATATCGCTTTCTACTTTAACACCCTCTTTATATTTCCAATGAGCCGCCACCCCTGTTTCTGCAAGCCGGTGCATTTCTTTATCCCTGATCTGAATTTCAACGGGTTGCCCATCGGGTCCTACCACCGTTGTGTGAATCGAGCGGTATAAATTCTCCTTGGGCATTGAGATATAATCTTTGAACCGGTCGGGAATGGGAGGCCAGAGCGAGTGAATTCGTCCGAGCACAGACCAGCATGCCTGTTCATTGTCCGTAATAACACGAAGGGCAATGAGATCGAAAACCTCGGATATATCGATATTCTGACGTTCTATCTTTCGGTAAATACTATAGATGTGTTTGGCACGTCCCGTTATCTGAGGATAGAGCCCATATTGGTTGAGGTAGTTTTGGAGAAAGGCACAGGACTCCTCGATGTATTTTTCGCGTTCAACCTTTTTATCTGCTATAAAGTCTTTAATCTTTTTATATTCTCGTGGATAAAGCCGTTCCATAGCGAGGTCCTCGAGCTCCCCACGGATTCTGCTTATACCCAACCTGTTTGCAAGGGGAGCATATATCTCAAGTGTATCCCGGGCAATCTTCTTTTGTTTCTCCTGGGGGAGATACCCTAAGGTTTGCATATTGTGTAAACGATCGCTTAGTTTAATGATAATTACCCGGATGTCCTTCGACATGGCTAACAACATTTTACGTATGTTTTCGACGTAGCGTTCTCTCGGCGACCGAAATGAAATCTCTGATATTTTTGTCACTCCCTCAACAAGAAGAGGAATCGGTTCCGGAAATTTCTCTTTTAATTGGTCAAGAGTAACCTCAGTATCCTCGATCACATCATGCATTATGCCGGCGCTTATACTGACATAATCCATTTCGAGTTCCGAAAGAATCTTCGCAACATGGATACAATGAGAGATATAAGGCTCGCCAGAAAGACGAAATTGCCCCTCATGTGCGGTTCGCGCAAACTCAAACGCCTCTTCTATCAGCTCCTGACCTCGCGCAGGATGGCCCTGTTTTAAAATCGAGAGCTCTTTCCTATATTCCTCTTTTGTTCCTTTGCTCATGGCTTCTCGTTATTTCAGTATGAGAATAATTTCGCCTTTTTTTTAATAACCTCTTAAATATATAAATGATAACCTATGCGGCTCGAGAAATCATTATTTTATTTGTGAGTTCGGCTTCTCAAGCACGCTACGTCATGGCTCGAGATCTCTTATAGCGTAAACCCTCTTTTTTACCGGACACAAACGGCTCGGAAAAGGCATTCTCGATAGATAACAATGAAGAGATTGCAAAGAGTTTTTTTCAGGCGAGCATTTATCGTAAGAATCTCCATGCTTACATGGAACGTCAATGCCGAATTGAAGTGCCTTTTATGTAGGGCGATACTCCTTATCCACTCCTGCACACATTCTTCATCGTTTTTTCAATATCTGGATTTTTCATGATGACGCTCTCATCTAATGAAAAAAGGGGGGATTTTATGGACTACAACTTATCCCGATTTCTCTGACGATTTAAGCGGTGGAATATGTGTTTCACCTGGATAAGAACAAGCTTGACACGACGCAAGGAGTCAAGTTCCTCAAGGATCGACAACTTTGTATAATTATCCTTGATAAAGGTATAGGTTATCAGGTCTGCGATTATTGCGGGGTGAGGATACGCGGTTACGATACTTTTAATGATAGGCTTGAAATGAGGAAGCATTTCTCCAAGTTTGGTGCTTAGTTCAAGCAGCTCCTGCAACTCACTGCTCAATTGGGTCTTCTTCGATAGATCGACATAGTCGTGGAGAACTTCGACGTTTACCTGGGTTATTGGTTTATGACGTATTTGTTCGAGTATTCGAACCCTTTCAATTCCTTCTATCAGTACTTTATAATCATTTTTTGAAACATTCTCTTTATTAACCACTCGCCCCACACATGCGGTATGAAAAATCGTTCCCATGTCAAGGGTGTCAAGTGGTAACGATTCCTTAACATCTCGTTGAAGAGCCAGGCACAGTTCTGCGTCTTGTGCAAGATAATCGCCTAATCCGATCATGCCGGGATGCAGGGATATCTGAATTGATAAAAGGGCTCGAGGGAATAAAACTACTTTCGCAAGGGGAAAGAGAGGAACTATTTTTGTTCGCGCTTCCATGAGTTAAATACCATTTCTAATTTATTATTTTAACCCTGTAGCGGGTGATGTCAATAGAATTACTTTTTTTTTCCAAAAGTTAGATTTTTTTCGATTAATACTTGACATTCTCCTCTATTCGTCAAATATGTATCTTATTGCAGTCTTGAAACGGGTGGATCACAAAAATGGAAATGTGCAGTAAGAGCTCCCCGTATCCTGAGAGACCCCGGGGAAAGGCAAAAAAGATTTTCTTGAGCGCAGGGTTGAGCATTCTCCTTGTCGTGTTTCTTGGCATTGTATCTCATGCCTCCCAGGATATTATTAATCTCGGTACAATCAAACCCTATGTGCGCCAACTTTACGTTATCGCCATTCCGGAATTCGACCCCGCTGATGCAACCGCTCGGTCCTCAGCTATTCAGCCGGCTTTTTTCCCCACAATTATATATCGTGACCTCGAGTTGAGCGGTTATTTCAAGCGTGTCGATAATCAAACCTTCGTCAATGAAAATCATCAAAGAGACCTTCGTCTCAACAAGATAGACTTCCCTGAGTGGCGGCGTTTACGTGCTTCTTTCCTTCTTAAAGGTCGCTATTCCCAACAGGATAACAAGATTTATGCAGATGCCATTCTCTATGATACGGTTTCGGGTGAAAGGATATTTGGAAATCGCTATGCGTACACTGCTCGTGACGCGCGCCTGCTTGCTCACCGTATTTCCGATGATATAATGCGTTATGTCGTCCAAACCACGGGTATATCATCAACAAGAATCGTCTTTGTCTCAAACCGTACCGGAAAACCTGAACTCTTTATCATGGACGCAGACGGTGCAAATCAATTAGCATTAACCAACGATAACAATCTCGTTGCTGCACCATGCTGGGGAGCAAAAGGCTCAGAGATATATTTTACTTCCTATAAAAACTTCAACCCCGATTTATATGCCATATCTGTAGACGGAACTCGGCGGTGGCTCATCTCAGCTTTCCCGGGCTTCAACCTTTCACCCGCATGGTCGGAGAAGACTCAACGCATCGTCCTTACTCTCAGTAAAGACGGGAATTCTGAACTTTATACCATGTCGCGTGATGGTAAAAACCTCAAACGATTGACTCGTAGCCGCCATATTGAATCGTCTCCTCATTGGTCACCGGATGGAAAACAAATTGTCTATACCTCCGACCGACTTGGACTGCCTCAACTTTTTGTCATGGACGCCAATGGTGAACAACAACGACGCATCACCTTTCAAGGACGATACAATGATTGTGCGGTGTGGTCACCGAAAGGGGATAAGATCGCATTTTCCGCACGCTCCGGGGGGCTCTTCAATATTTTTATAATGAATCCTGACGGAACAGAATGGATAAAACTTACTGAGAACCAGGGCAACAATGAATCGCCGACATGGGCTCCTGATGGCGAACATCTTGCATTTGTCAGTGATAGGAGCGGACAACCTCAGATTTTTGTGATGGCTATCGACGGGACCAATCAAACTCCGCTGACCTTTCATGGGTCGAATTATTCACCCGAATGGTCTCCATTGTTTGATTGACTCTGTCGTGAAAAGAGATTAGACTTTACTATATTAAGGAATCCGAAGGAGGAATATAGCAATGAAAAGGCGAATCGTTATTTCAGGGATTAGAATAATCACCCTGTGCATTCTTGTGGTTTTCTTTGTTTCAGCCTGTGCAGGTCTTAAAGGACCCAAAAAACACTGGTGGGAAATCTGGAAACCAAAACCACCGGAGACCGCTTCAATCTATCCGGTACCTGAGGATGTTCCTTCACCGCCGCCTGTCACGGATCAACCCCCCATTGGAGATATCACAAAACTCCACATCGAGGAACCCGAGGTCGTCGAGCCTCAACCCGGGGAAATGGGAATCCCTGAACCTCCACCGATTCGTCAGGCTCCTACTATGGAAGTCGCAGAACTACCCATCATTCATTTTGATTTCGATAAGTCCGCTATCAGACCCGAAGATATTCCTCTTCTCGACCGGGCTGCGGAATGGCTGAAAAGCCATCCTGAGGTGCAGGTTCAAATCGAGGGGCACTGCGATGAACGTGGGACTCGTGAGTATAACCTCAACCTCGGACAGCTTCGTGCTAATGCCATAAAGGAATATCTCGCGGCGAAAGGAATCGATCCAAACCGACTCCATACTATCAGCTATGGTGAAGAACGTCCGATTGATCCCGGTCGCGATGAAGCCGCATGGTTTGAAAACCGCCGCGTTCAGTTCCTCGTGTATTGAGCCGAATCATGCTCTTATAAACGCCGGAAAAATTAGAGCCGTCACGTTTTTATCTTTGTGGTGGCTTCTTTATTGCTGAGGGGTTTCTTCACGCGCTCTTTCCCTCATCGGTTCACCCACTTTCACACACCTATGAGAAATAACTCGACGATATTGTGCATACACTTTTTCAATTCTGCCGCGCTCTTTATCAATCGGTGATGGTGAGGAAAGTCGGTGGAATAAAAAAATGGAGCGGGATACGGGTCTCGAACCCGCGACCCTCAGCTTGGGAAGCTGATGCTCTACCAACTGAGCTAATCCCGCTCACAAAAATAAGGTATATCCCATTTCTATCTTTTTTATACCCATTTTGTCAAGACTATTCCGAATGCGATTAAGCGAAATGGAGGATCTAAACATATACCCTGGACGGCAAAAGCACTCTATCAATAGGGTTAAAAATATCTTTTTTTTCGTGTTTTTTCTTACATCGGGGAACATTTTATGACATTATGGTGTCTTATTATATACTTGTGAATATTTTTTATATCAGGAGGTGTGGGAGTATGTTGGTTGCCCGACTTAAGCATCTGGCTGGAGGCGCGCTTCTCTTTTCCTTTGTCCTTTTCACGTTGACCGGCTATGCCCTCATGCTGGAGTGCGATCTCGAAACGCTGGTCAAGGATTCCAGCGTTATCATCTCAGGAAAAGTGATCGAGAAAAAATCACATTGGAATGAAGACAAGACTGCAATCTATACCGATGTGATAGTCCTTTCAGCAAAGAGCGTCAAAGGCGATTCACCCAAATTGACGCCTGTGCGGTATCGGGGCGGAGTTATAAGGGACCCCGATGGTGCGGGAATCGGTCACGGCGTCTCGGACACCCCTTCTTTTGAACTCTATGAAGAAGTCTTTCTTTTTTTGAATAAAGACAAGGGAGAAGAGTTTTATAAGGTTACAGCCCACAACCAGGGCAAATTCACGGTTATTACGGACGAGAAGACGGGCGAAAAGAAAATCAAATCCGGTGCAAAAATTTTGCGCGATCCAGAAACCCTGAGAACCAAAAAAGTGGAGGAATTTACTGTTCCCATGGAGGATATGCTTAAAAAGGTTGAGGATATTATTAAGAAGGAAAATAAAAAAGAAATAAAACGTCCTGAGGGAGAATAAAGAATATCATGAGCGTGAAGTCTTTTAGATTTAGTATGACACTCCTGTTCTTGTGCGTTTTATATACTATTGCGCTGTCCTTTGAGTATCTTACAGACCCTTATGGTCATGCTGTGCGGTGGAGTTCGCTTCAAATGCCTGTTGAATACAAAGTCGACTCTACGGGAACATCGGATTGCACAGGTGAGCTCATCGCCATACAAAACGCATACAAGACATGGGCGAACGTGTGCGGGATGCAGCGGGAATACGCCGGCACCGGCGAATTTATACCCGAAGACTGGAGTATCAACGACGGCGTGAATATCAATGTCTGGTGTGAAGAGGATTGGGGTACCATTACGGGTCACAGCTCACTTACCATATCTCTTACCAGCTATTGGTATACATACACTTCAACAGGATGCCATCTGCTCGATACCGATATTATATACAACGGCGAGAGTTTTTTATGGAGCACAACCGGCGCATCGAATGCGTGCGATGTCCAGAACATCGCCACTCACGAGACAGGACATTCTCTTGTTCTTCTTGATCTTTATGGTGAGGGAGATACGGCAAAGACCATGTACGCATATTGTACTCTTGGAGAAACTAAGAAGCGAACCCTTGAACCGGATGATGCCGCGGGCGCGCGTTTCCTGTATCCCATAGCGACTCCTACACCCACACCCACGCCCACGCCCACGCCAACTCCTACTCCTTCTCCCACCCCCGTGAGCTCCTACAGTTTTAATGGCGGCACCGAGGGGTGGTCGTTTACGGGCGCGTATGCAAGTTCTCCGGATGCCACCTATACAGCCGCGTTCTCCTATTATGACGGGGAACGCCTGGTCATCGAAACCGATAACGCCACCAATCGTTTCGGCTTTTGGGAGGGACCCGATTCCATTCCTTTTGTTGATGCCACGCTTTTTCATATTATATGGAAAGTGGGAACGGATCAAACCGATCCCGGAAAAGTCCCTACCATCCGTTTTCGTATCAATGATTCCTCCTTTTCATACGCATATACCATGGTTATTGAATCCGCAGGGAGCGAGAACGCGTTTGCTCCGCCTTCCGTCGGTACCAGAAATTACTCTTCTTATATAATGCCGGTCAGCAATGGAGGGTTATACCCTGTCTTCGACGTCTACGATTTTGACCAGGTAAACGATGAGGGAAAAATCTATCTCGACCAGATAGATATTACAAGCATGATACCTCCCTCAGAGGGGTGGACTGAAGAAGCAGTGCCTGAGTTCGATTCCTGGACCTTTTCCGACGAAGTCTTCCCATTCAATTCAGTCACCTCGGGAACTGCCGGGGGATTAAGCCTTTCTTCACCGGTCGAGGAAACCTATGCATTTGGCTTCTGGTGCAGCCCCTTGACCATTCCCTTGATCGACAACCAGATTTACCGTGTGAACTTTACACTTCTTTCCTATGATGCGCTTCCCCCCTTCGGTAGTCTACGAGTAAGCAGTGAAGATCATCAGGTAAGCTACCGACTGTACTATTATTCATCAACTGCTCCAGAAGCAGGAGGAACATCTTATCCTCTCTACTTCGTGACTCATGATTATGATACTGGTGAGGACGCCCTCTGCTTAAACTTCGAGTTGGCGGACTTTGAAGGGTGGCGTGGAGGTACGGTCACCCTTACCAATGTCAATGTCCAACGCCACGATCTCTTCGAGTAATCATTTTTTATTACTTCGCTCCATGTTTCTTATTGTCCTTCCAATACCTCACTGCAGCTAAGCCACTGAAATTCTTTTTCATTGACTCCTCAAACCTGAACTTATTAAACTTTATTTTGAGGTATGCTGGAAAAAGTCATGTCAGGAGGAGCCTTATGGCAAAGTTAACAGTTGAAGATCTAAAAGAACTCAAAGGAAAAAGGGTATTTTGCAGGGTGGATTTCAACGTTCCGCTTGATGACACACAACACATCACTGATGATACACGAATCGAGGCTTCGTTACCTACAATACAGTATCTTATGGACAAGCAAGCACTGATTATTCTGGCTTCACATCTCGGACGTCCCAAGGGCAAATCGATTCCTGAAATGAGCCTCAAACCGGTTGCGGAAAGATTAGGCGAATTGATCCAGAAACCTGTCAAATTCGCCCCGGATTGTATCGGGCAAGAGGTCAAGGAGATGGTAGAGAATCTTCAACCCGGCGAGGTGCTTCTTCTCGAGAATCTTCGCTTTCATAAAGAGGAGACTGACAACGACGAGGGCTTTTCAAAAGAACTTGCCTCTCTTTGCGATTTTTACGTAAACGATGCTTTCGGAACGGCTCATCGCGCTCATGCATCCACTGAGGGGATAACGCATTTCATCCAACGTTGTGCCGCCGGATTTCTTATTAAAAAAGAACTCGAGTATCTGGGCAAGGCTCTCTCCGAACCTGAACGCCCGTTTGTGGCAATTATCGGCGGCGCCAAGGTCTCGTCGAAGATCGCAGTCCTCGAAAACCTTCTCAACCTTGTCGACAAACTCATTATCGGCGGGGGAATGACCTATACCTTCATAAAAGCCAAAGGTCTTGAAGTCGGGAAATCGCTCCTCGAGGAGGAATCCATCCCTCTCGCCCAAACAATCATGCAAAAAGCCGATTCATTACCGAACGTTGAGCTCGTACTTCCCGTAGATTGTTTGATAGCGGATAAATTTGATGCCACCGCTGAGACGAAAGTCGTTCCCATAGACAGTATCCCCGAAGATTGGCAAGGTGTTGATATAGGACCTGAGACGATTTCGCTTTTTATAGAGCATCTAAAAAGCGCAAAAACCGTGGTATGGAACGGGCCTGTGGGAGTTTTCGAAATTGATAAATTTGCCGAAGGGACAAAAAAAATCGCCGAATATCTCGCCACTTCGGATGTAATATCCATACTGGGCGGTGGAGATACTGCGGCTGCCGTTAGAAAATTCGGCTTGGAAAAGAAGATGTCTCATGTCTCAACAGGTGGAGGCGCCTCCCTTGAATTCATGGAGGGTAAGGAACTCCCGGGTATTAAGGCTCTTTCAGACGCCTGAGTTCAGTAACCTTTAGCACCGATTATATCGCTGCTATGAGATACGATAAATCAACCGAGCTATACAAACGTGCATTGCTGAGATTGGTCGGCGGGGTGAATAGTCCTGTCCGGGCGTTTCACGCAGTTGGTGGCACACCTATTTTCATCTCTTCTGCACATGGCGCCTATATCTATGACGAGGATGGAGACGAGTATATTGATTGTGTATGTTCCTGGGGTCCCCTTATCCTTGGTCATGCTCATCCGTTAGTTGTAGAGGCAGTTAAAAAGGCAGCGGAATCCGGTACCTCCTTCGGGGCATCTACCTCTCTTGAAGTACAATTCGCCGACCTTATCTGCAAGGCGTTTCCCTCTATTCAAAAAATCAGGTTGGTCAATTCCGGCACCGAAGCGACTATGTCGGCAATCAGGTTAGCGCGTGCCTATACGAAGAGGAACGTCATAGTCAAATTCGATGGTTGCTATCATGGACATGCCGACCCGTTTCTGGTCAAAGCGGGTAGTGGGCTCTCGACCCTTGGTATTCCCGCTTCGCCGGGAGTCCCCTCTTCCGTAGTGGCGGATGTGATATCCTTGCCTTACAATCATGTAGAACCTGTCAGGCAGGCGTTTGCATCGCGCGGCAAGGAAATCGCCGCGGTCATCATCGAACCTTTTGCCGGCAATATGGGGTTGGTTACTCCGGCGGATGATTTTCTTCCGTCCCTTCGTGCCATTACGAATGAATTCGAGTCGCTCCTCATTTTTGACGAAGTTATCTCGGGGTTTCGTTTCATGTTCGGGGGCGCTCAACATATTGCAGGAGTTGAGCCCGATCTGACCACGCTCGGGAAAATAATCGGAGGGGGGTTACCCATTGGCGCTTATGGAGGTAGACATGACATTATGGACCTCTTGGCTCCCCTGGGTTCGGTTTATCAAGCGGGAACGCTCTCCGGGAATCCGGTCGCTGTCAGCGCCGGCTTAGCCACTCTCAAAGTTCTCAAAGAGACACAGCCCTATGAGGAGCTCGATAAAACGACACGTCATCTTGCCGATGAGATTCGATCGAGCGCAGCAAGGTTCCATATCCCGTTACACATTAATAACTACGGCTCGCTTCTGACTCTATTTTTTACGCGGGAACCTGTAATTGATTTCAATTCCGCGCTCAAAGCAGATACAAAAATCTATGCGAAATTCTTTCACTCGTTGCTTCATCAGGGCATTTATATTCCACCCTCTGCCTTTGAATGCTGGTTCCTGAGCTCGGCTCATAATCAAGGTGTCATAGAGAAAATACTTGAATCAATCACAAATAGTATGCGCAGGATGAATTCATAATTTTTTTTAAAGATTCAGATTTTACTTGCATTTTAATTGGAATATGAATATATATAACCACCATAGTTTCTTTAAATGACGAGGTGGACAACGATGGCAATTAGTCCTAAATACGCTGTGGGATTGGATATCGGTACCTCATCGGTAAAGGCAGTTCAGATGCGAAAAGTGGGTAAATCCTTCGTTGTGGAGAAAGCGGGTATTGCGGAAGTTTATCCCGATGGAGATAGAAGCGCCGCCGTAGACAAAGAGCGCGAGCTCAAGACACAGGCAATTATTCGTGCGCTCGAGAAAGGCAATATAAAAGCCAAATACGCCGTATCCGCTCTCAGCGGGGAGTCCATTATTGTTCGCTACATACAGAATATGCCTTCCATGCCCGAAGAGGAGGTCAAAAATGCAGTTCGCTGGGCTGCGGAAGAATATATTCCGTATTCGATTGATGAGGTAAACATCGACGCAGCAATTCAGGGACAGAGCAGCGCTGAGTCCGGCGAAGAAGTGGATGTCCTCCTCGTTTCCGCGAAGAAAGACCTCGTTGATAGTCATGTATCCCTCATAAGTGATGCAGGGCTTACTCCTATCATCGTTGATCTTGTCTCCTTCGCGTTTGTAAATTGTTATGAGATAAATTATGAACCCTCACCGGATGATGTTATTGCTCTTGTCAACATTGGCGCATCAACCACGAATATTAATATCTATCAAGGGCGAACATCTCGTTTCTCTCGCGATATTGCTGTAGCAGGGGATAATATTACCACCGCTCTTCAGAACAAGCTGGGGATAGGTTTTTCTGAGGCTGAACAACTCAAAATCTCGGTCGGTATTCCTGCCGAAGAACCTCGCTCAGAAGAGACCACTTCTCCCGAAGCGTCACTTCTTGAAACCATCCGTGGGAATGTCGATAAGCTCACACGGGAAGAGCTTGAAGCCGAATCCACCGAAGCCACGGCTGCACGGATCATTCGAAACAGCATTAACAATGTCATTAATGAAATCCGCCGCTCCATTCAGTTCTTCGAGAATCAACCCAAGGGGAAACCAGTTAAGAAACTCATCATTGGCGGCGGGACGTCTCGAATGAAAGGCCTTGTTGATTATTTCGGCAACCAGATTGGTCTCGGTGTCGAAATCATCAACCCCTTCAACCGAATCAGCGCCTCCACCAAAGATATCGATAACGAGGTGCTGGATAACAAGGAAAGCCTGGCTGTGGGTATTGGGTTAGCCTTGAGAAAGGTGGTAGAATAAATGATTCGAATTAATTTATTGCCGGTCGAAGAGAAGAAACGACGGCGTGCCAGACGAACACGTGAACCCGGCCTCCCCTCTGCTGCTCGTGAAGGCGTCTCTTTTATCTCGATCATTATCGTGGTCATTTGCTTTGCTATCGTCGGTACGCTCGGGTATGTAATTTACAAGCAAAAAATCACCAGTGAGCGGGAACTTCAACAGAGAAAGGGTGATATTGCGAGATACAAGGAAAACATTCAGAGTATCCAGGATAAATATACGGAGATAAAAGAACTCCTTGAAATCACCACCAATCAGATAGAAGTGCTCAAAGCGCTTGACCCTCCCAACAGACTGTTGTGGTCTGAGAAACTCAATATGCTTGCCGAACTTGTCCCGGATGGGATTTATCTCACCCAGATTCAGGTTACTGAACAAATCAATGAGGTACCCACTAAAGAATCACAAAGCAGACACCAGGAGTGGGTAAGAAAAGGTAAGCAAGGACCACAACCTCAAGTAGTCAAAAAGCCGATCATTACTCAAAATCTTTATTTATATGGTATATCACGCGCCGATACTCCAGAAGACCGTTTACGACTTATCTCTTCCTTCAACGAGGCTCTCAGAACATTTGAATGGAAAACGAGGGACGATACTGTTCATTCATTTTATGAACATTTCTCTGGCGAAATAGATACCAGGGAACTGGTAGTTACACGTGTAGAACGAATACCTGTTACCAAATTTACTTTTATCATAAGGACCAAGTCATTTAGCAGCTAACTCGTTACAGAAGAAAGGAGCGGGCGATAATGGCATTCTCCGAAACTGATAAAAAGATACTTCAGATCGGCATTTTTATCGCAGTATTCGCCGGTGTTGGACTTATATGGTATATGCTGACTATCCAGCGCCCTGAGTTGGAAAGACAGGCGAAAGAAATCAAAAAGATGGATGAAGAACTCAAGGTGTTGCGTAATAAATACGCTGAGATGAAACAGATGGTCGACAACCAGGATAAAGTCAAACGCGATCTTGAGATTCTAAAGGAAGCAGCCCGCCGCCTGCCTACCTCGCGCGATCGCTTCAACTTCTTTGTCGAACTCAGCGACATCCTGCAACTCACCGGAGTCAGGTATAGTAAGATTGTTCCAATGAAGGAAAGCGTGAAAGCGGTTTATACGGAAATCCCTTATACGATTGTCTCACTTG
The DNA here is from genome assembly GCA_964608095.1 of uncultured Candidatus Sumerlaeota bacterium. Lineage (GTDB taxonomy): Bacteria > Sumerlaeota > Sumerlaeia > MWCT01 > JAGHBZ01 > CAZSMK01. The sequence continues at coordinate 25,522 of CAZSMK010000051.1, forward strand.
CACGCTATCATGAATACGGGCAGTTTCTTAATATGATTGAGCAGAATCCTCGACGTTTCATGAGGGTAAAAGAATTCACCATCAGTAACGATGAGAAACGACCAAGTTTGCATCCGGTTAATTTGTGTTTGGCGACGTTTATGTTCAATAAAACCTTAAAATCATCTCTATAAAGTTGATGTATGACGTATATGATGAAATGTGTCGGTTCTCTGAATATTATGTTAAACAAGGAGTTGGGATAATGACTGGTCTGATAAAGAAAACCTCTCTCATTGCTTTTTTAATAGTGGCGACATTTCCTCTCTTCTCACAACCATCCCCGGAGACTGTCTCTGACGACGCGGTCTCCAGCCCACCTGAATCGGAAGTTGACCGAATCAAGCGGGAAATCCTTGCCGTATACCCCAATGTCGATTTTGGTCGTGAGGTGGATGAACCCGCACAAGTGCGATGGTTGTTTGAAAATGAGGACGATGTTCGCGAATTGCTCGGCTTGGATCCTCGATTCATTTACAATCCCAAGAATCTCCCGGACCCCATGATCATTCCATGGGTCAGGCAGAATGTCATTGCTCAGGAGTTATTCAATGACGCCATGCGTTACATCAAAGAAGGCAGAATCATGCTTGCTCAACAAACCCTCAAAACCATCGTTGATTCTTATCCCGCATCCTCTGTGTTTCGTGAAGCACAGGATGAATATGAAAAAATTCGACAACTTGCGTCTCTACAGGAAGTTCAGATTCAACAAAGTAGGGAAACGCAACGAGTTGTATTACCTCCGTGGGTGTATGAGAACGCAAAGGGCATTATCTGGGACCCTGTAAATCCCGTAATCCTTATTGGAGATTATACCCTTACTGTGGGTGATCCCATCCCTAAATATCCGGATGTCACCATTCATGAAATTAAGCAAAGCTCGGTTGTATTCAAGTTCAAGGATATACTCTTTGATATAAATGTGGAAGGATTATAGAGACTTTCTCTTTTTCCACAGATCTTAAAATCGAAAGGAGCACGGAGACAAATGACTTGGAAACACGCATTAGTAAAAGGATGTGTAATCCTTTGTATGCTCATGGCTAGTGTGTATGCGTTTGCCCAGGAGGAAACGAAAACAATGACAGATGCTGATCTTTCTGAGACCCAGGAGGAATCAGCAATCGGGGAAGAAGCATATCTGCCGCCTTCCGAGACCAAGTCGGAGGTCATTCCGGGCGCCTCTGCAACCAGCGTCGCTGATCTCCTCAATAAACCCATTTTCCAGCAGAATGTGACTCTCGATTTCAAAGATGCAGACCTCCAGAATGTCGTCCGGCTCATTGCCAAGAAGACCGGAATTAACATCATTATGTCAAAAGAGGTTGTTAAGGGCACGGTTACTGTCCATCTCGAAGATGTTCCCCTCGGCGTTGCCCTTGATGTCATTCTCAAGACTAATGATCTCGGTTATGTTCTCGAGCCTGGAAACATTGTACGCATCGTTCCCCGGAAGATGATCCAGATCAGACCCGTGGAAGTGGAAACACAGTTCTTTTCTATTAACTGGATTCCCGTTTCCGAACTTGCCGAAACCCTCGAACCATTCCTCTCGAGTCATGGTGAAATCCACGAACACTCGGATACCAACTCTCTCATAATCACCGACACTCCACCCAATATCCGTATATTTGAGAATCTAATTGAACGGTTGGATAAGCCCCAAAGCCAGGTCGAAATTGAAACCCGCCTTGCAAATATCGATGTGGGAGCCTTCCATGACTTCGGCATCGATTGGACACTCAATACCCAGGGGCAGGAATATAACCTCATCGCACCAGAAAAGTTTGGAACCTATGATTGGTGGTCGCGAAAAGCTCTTGCCTCTGCAAATGGTAATGGGACGACTGATGGCGACCTCTCAACTGCTCTTCTTGCCGATATCCTTGGCGGGAGTAGCGCTGCAACTTATGCCACTGAAGGTCTTGACAATATCGTCGACATCTCCAAGGAGGGCAATGAACTCAACATCAGGTTGGGTAAGGTGGCAAGTATCTTTGGTGAAGATATAGGAATCGATGCCTGGCTTCATGCCCTCGAGGAACAAAGCGAGGCAGTTGTTCTTGCCAATCCACGAGTCGTCACCCTCAACAATATCCCTGCTACCATTGATATCGTCCAGGATATTCCTTATTTCGAGGCGATAGAAAAGGAGGGCGGACAGATACGGCAATCAGTAAAGTTCAAAGAAGCCGGGCTTAGACTCACCGTAACTCCCTATATTACGGATAATGGATTTATCAGGATGCGTCTCGAACCGGAACAGAAAATCCGTGTGGGTGAAGTGAGCGGGTATGATAGCACTGTTCCCATTATCAGTACCCGAAAGGCTATAACGAACGTTATCGTGGAAGATGAGCAGACCGTCTGTATGGCAGGGCTGCGACAGCATGAAACCATTGGTTCTCAAGGTGGTGTGCCATGGCTCACAAAAGTTCCCGTTCTCGGCTGGTTGTTCAAAGACACCTCGAATAAAATGAACAAGAGCGAACTCGTCATTTTTGTGACCCCTCATATTGTCAAAAAGCCTGACATGAACAAGAAGCAACAATATCAGTACGATTGGATTGACGGCGTATGGACTCTTCCCGGTAAATTTTTCGAGGATTATCCCACTATCCCCAGGACGTATAAGGAAATTGAAAGAGAGATGTATCCTAACGCCTTTAGTGTGGAAGACATGAAGGAAAGAGAGAAAGCAAAATAGGGATAAAGTAAAAAACCGGATTCACTTTAACACGTACATAAAAAGTTCCGGTGAGAATCTAAAACGGGTGTACAGGACGTTTGCATAACGATGTACACCCGTTTTGTTATGTATTCTTAATAGGTAAGCCAATCACGGACTTCCGAGTTGGTCGTAGGTTCGAACCAGACACCGTCCGCTATCACATAGCCGTCAGCATCATTGGATAAATAAATAGCAGCAGGCTCGGTTGTAGAAAAGCTATACTGTCCGAGGAGGTTCCACTGCCCCCCGTTCGAGCGTTGATCGACTTCCACCGTTGCTACGCCGCTTGTATGATAGATATCGTATTTTGCATTTGTTGCATGGTTAGTGTGCGACGTCCACCAGGCATATACGTTATATGATTGACTTTCCGGCAGATATGCCGCCCACCTGACGACGGCTGTGCCGCTTCCCCCGGCACAGGAGACGTAATCATAGCCGTAGTACCCTGCAGAGGCAGTCGAACTGCTCCAGGTGCCTGAATCGACGAAAAAGTTCGGATCCCCGTTATCTATAGTCCAGCCCTCACCCGGCGGTGACGGCGGCAGATCGTTAAATCCGATTTCCTCTCGATAAGTCGTTATATCCTCGTGGCCCATATTTTCCCGCCTTAACTCGAAAGGGGGTGTCGATCGATAATTATAGCCTGTCAGCGTTGTGAATCCCAACAGGTATCCTGCATCTTGACACTGCGTGATTATGTTCGAATTATAATTGCCATAAGGGTATGCAATAGCAATGCACGTCTTGTCCATCATATTGGTTTCGATGGCGAGTTTAGAACCGTTGATTTCATCCCACGCAGCCGCCTCGCTTAGACTTGTTAGGTGCGGATGTGTCCGCGTATGTGACTCGGTATAAAAGACTCCTGCATCTTCCATTTCTTGAATCTCTATCCAATCGCAATGGTCGTTCGTTCCTCCCACACCAACATAATCGGTGTGGGCAAAATTTACCGCATTCAACTGCCGGGACTTCAAGATTGGATACGCTACATCGTATACATCGATATAGTTGTCGTCGAATGTAATCATAATAGGCTGTATAGGAAGTGGATGTGCATTTTCATGCCACTCATAAAACTCTGAAACCGTGATGGTATGATAGCCGTTGTCCTTTAGAAAATCCATATGTGTGATAAATGCCGACTCAACAAATCCCAAATTCTCGTGCGCGTGATACATTAGCACTTTTACTTGCGCGGAACTCATTGATACAAGGCACATCAGAATAATAAGGATCAAAGAAGGAAAGACTTTGCGGAATTTCATTTTTTTGATCTCCATTGTAGTTTGTTTATAAACTTTAACCTATCGTTTCTTACTTCCGGATGTCAATTATTTCGTGATGGCATGACCGATTACGCGCGTTATCTCACTCAGTCTTCCTACGACATTGATGGAGTGCATTATAGTCAAGGAGAGTAGCTCAACGAAAAACGGCGCCCTCTCAATCTTCAAGCTCCATTCGACGGGCCAGTAAACATCCCCTGCACACGGGCGGGACTCGATTGTCAGCCCAATAGGAACAAAACTCTTTAAAACGAGGGCTATCAATAATCTTTTCGAGCGGGGTTTCTACTATGTTCCCCATGACGCCGTTGTCTTCATCGGGTTGCCGATTAAGATACGGCATCACGTTAAGGACATTCAAGTAACAACACGGCGATACATTCCCTTTGTAATCTATATACAGTGCCCGTAAGGGTTGAGAACCGCAGGTGTTATCGATAATTAACCGGCGAGGATGAACTTCAAGCCGGACTCCTCGTTGTACGGCCATTTCCCGTGCCTTTTCCACGATTTCCTGAAAATGACGTTCTGTCTTTTCGTCAGGAGGTGGAAGGTACCCAGTGTCGAATAACGCCTCGCTAAGATCCTCAACGCTCTTTCCGGTCTCGATATGCTTCCCCACAATTCGGTCAAATCCCAGTTCATCGGCAAGCTCTACCGCGTGAGGAAGTTCATCGAGATTTGATTTCATTAACAAAAAAGCCCAGGTAATTTGTGGCTTATACTCTGCAGTTTTCAGCTGACGCTGAAGCTCACGGAGATTCTCTATCAAATGCTCAAAGTTCCCTTTTCCGCGAATAGATTCGTACATTTCTTTATGGGAAGCGTCGATGGAGATGGCTATCTCTTTTATTTTTGTGTCCTGCTCGAGGAATCGTTTTATACGTTCCCTGCTCAGAAGTATACCGTTTGTCACGAAACTTACAAGGCATCCCTTATCATAGATGCGCTTTGTCATCTGTTCTACATCCGGGTGCATCAGGGGTTCTCCGAAACCGCACAGGTGTACGAATTTAAACCACGGAAGATAAGGTTCTATTCGACTGAAGACCGATTCAGCCATCACTGCATCCGCTGAGACGTGCTCTCCGCGTGGACACATCTTGCACGATAAATTACATGCGTAGCTGGGTTCTAAAGTAAGCACGTATGGATAAAACGTGCGTTTTTTACCCGGAACTTTCATACGGTTTTTGATATGTCTAAAGTGTTCACTCAACATTTGAAGTTCCTAAAAAAGGTTCTCAGGACTTTATTCAGAAACGCTTGAATATATTCATTAAACGATAAAGACGACTCCCTTCAATTCTTTGTAATTTCGATTTCAATTCCTGATTGTGTTTTTGCAAGGAACGTATAAGCCATCCCTGCCTTATCATATCTTCCTGAATGTTCATGAGATCGTTTTTTCTCTGCTCGAGGTCCGGGGCTTGTTGTGGATTCCGCGCCCATTTTACCAGCGGCGCAAGAAGTTTGTCATTCGTATACTCCTTCAAGAGAAACTCGTTTGCCCTTTTTGCCTTATCTTTATACATTGTACGGTTGCGCGTCATATCGATAATAATGTCTGACAGTGTTTCCCATTCTCCTGAAGGTAGGGGAGTCACAAGGTTCTTCTCGCTCAGCAATCGGGTGATTTCACTCAGCGGGGTAGTAATAATGGGAAGTTCTGCGACAATCCAGTCGAAAAGCCTGTTTCGACATCCCAGAATCGCTTCGTATGAGAAAAAGTCGATATTGATTGCAGTATCGGCATCGTAATAAAAATCAACAAGTTCTCTGAGCTCGACCCACCCGGCAAAGTGAAACCTATCCTTAAATCTCGAACCATTGATCCTTTGTTGAAACCGCGCGAAGGTCTTATCGTCGTGTCCTTTGATTTCGCCACCGGTTGAGACGTAATGAACAGAAGGATTTCGGCTCATTGCCGACTCTAAACCCTTGAATAGCGTGTCTATATCCGTCCAGGTGTTATACCCCCCAGTCCACAAAACTACAAAATCATCGGGGTTGACAATATTACCACGAATGCAACGGGAGCCGGAGGGTGGCGGCAATTCGAGATTTGTTGGACCCGGCGGAAGTGAATCCACAAGTGCATGCCGAGCAGTATATTGATTCAAGCGACCACATACGCCCAGCTGCCCGATGAGGGCATTTTTTTGTGGTTCACTGCACGTTGAAAAATGGTCGCCCCTGAGAAGTGAGGGGATCATCAACGTCCATTGGTCTATCAGACCTTCGTCGCTTCCATACACGGCGGCTTGCAACTGGCGCTCAGTCATTGGATCGCCGTTGAAATCAAGCCATAAGGGAATTTCGACACCACTTGAAGCGGCGGCGGCGTTCGTGATTTCCGTGGTCGATATAATAGCGGTTACTTTTTCTTTAGTCGCTATTTCCGCAATACGTTCTGCTGCACGTCGGGAGTCCCGCGGTAAACTATACCAGATGATGTCTTTATCGAGAACGGTTTTTGGCACACCATCCTCGTTTATTTCTTCTTCGGAAAGCAGCCACTCGCCAACAACGACTTCCATACCACCTTTCATGATCTCGCGGATGAAATTCCAGAGTCGCAAACCTGGTGCGTATACCTGCCGTGCTTCGGAATCGAGCGGCGTCGGTCCGACGCCTATGACGAATACCCGATTCATAATAAATGTATATCTTGCATAGAGCCTATCCTTTTGTAAAGATACGATTGCATATTTGGAAAGAAAGCCACGGGGAGGGAGGAAATTATGGTCGAACTTATTTTTCTGGGAACAGGAGCGGCATGGGGCATTCCTGAAATCGGCTGCAATTGTCCCGCTTGCTTTGAAGCGCGCCGCAACCTGAAATGGCGCCGGACAAGAAGCTCGTTTCTTATCAAGACCCCGAAAACGACGATCTTGATTGACGCCACCACCGACCTCAGAGCTCAATTACTTCGTGAAAAGGTTGCGAAGCTCGATGCAGTTATTATCACACATGCACATCCCGATCACTTTCTTGGACTCGATGAATTTCGCGCACGGAATCGCGACACTAACACATTCCATCAAGTTCCTCTGTACGTTGGTGAAGAAGCATGGCACTTGAGAATAGGCGCTCTTTTCGAGTATCTGGTTGAAAATGATGAGAGCCCTTTATGTATCAAGGATTTCCTTTATCCAGATGCGACGTTTTCCATTGGCGAGTGGACTTTAAGGACGTTTCCAACCCGGCACGGCGATACGAAAAAAATTGGAAAGACCTTTGGATTCGTAGTTATGAACGAAGAGCATAAGATCATATATACTTCTGACTATTATGAGATAATAGATCCGGACCAACAGCTTCTTTCTGATGCGGACCTCTTTATTATTGACTCCACGTGGTTGAACACACAAGCAGGAAAAAAAGAGGTCGAGTCGGGTCATTTAAGTTTTGAACAGGCATGGCAGAGATATATTTCAGTGTTTAAACCACGAAACGTAATCCTCAGCCATATTTCACACAACGAGGGGAAAATAGCAAAAGATTGGGAAAAAGGGATACGCACAATCTCGCGTAGCGCACCGCGTGTGTCACGAATTCTTCTTTCCTATGATGGGTTTAGACTGAAATTATCTTGATATGTGTTGTTTAACGTTCTGATCCTCGGTTTAAAAAACAGAGATAACTTCAATAGAATTAGTATTATATGTAATTTGGGCGGAGGCTGTATCGGTACTTTAGAGGGGTAAATAAAGAATTTTTTTTTGCATTTTCTCTTGATTTCTTGTATTCAGCCTGTGTTGAATTTGTTCATAAATTTCCTGTTTACGAGTGACAATGGTTTTTTGAAAAACGTATGGAACAATTCAGTAAAATACTTACACGGTTAAAGCACCAGATTCAGCGTGATCTTCATGATAAAGAATGCAGGTCTCATGAATTTGATGCGGTCGTTCAACGGTATTTGAAAAAATGTTCCAGTGCCAGGAGAGATGAAAGCCGTTTCGCACCTCTCGATAAACTTGCTGAAGAATTGGAATCCGCCGGCATTGATAGCCTTGAGCTCTATAAACAAGCCTGGGACAGAAATACTGATGACTCGGAACTCCTCCTCAAGGTCTCACGTACCCTTTTAAGCCGCGGCGATAATTCTAAAGAATCTATGGTTTATTATAAGGCGGCTGCAGACATCGAGGATAATAAGTTTCCCTTGTTCGAAAAACTCAGATCGTTCTATCGTAAGAATGGGATGATTTATGAATTAATGCTGATCAATGAAAAAATAGTCGACACCTTTGAGTCCTATGTAGCAACGGTGCAAAGTGGTACAGACAAGGAAAAACTAAAGTTGGCAGAGGTAAATTGGGAGAATGCAGGAAGGCTTAAAGATGCTGCAAAAGGAGAGCTGCTGCAGGTCTATATAAATCTGGGAAGAAAGGATAAACGCGCTGCGGCGTTATATAAGGAGGCACTCGAGAATGATCCGGATAATGTCGAAATCATAGAACTGCTTGCTGAAATAGCAGCGGGCGATACACGCACCGATCCTGAAGCGCTTAGAATCTATGAACAATATGTTGCCTATAAATCCGACGACCGGAACGTCATCATTTTATTGAGTAAGGGATATTTAAAGGAGGGTAACGAGCGAGAGGCTCTTTCGCTCCTCGAAAATCACGTTAATCGCTTCCCCGATGATGCAGAGTGTCTCCAGATGATTGTGTCTTACTATATGAAGCAGCCGAAGATCGATGAAAACGCCGTTCATTTTCTCAAACAATATTTTCAAGCACATCCACAGGATCTGGACGTTCTGGTGCGCATTGTCGACTTCTTTACCTCTAATAAGAGGACTGATGAGGAGGCTGTCAGCTATTATAAACGAATGTTGCCGATTGCAGAAAATCCGGATACCTATCTTTTCCTGATTGCCCGCCATTATTATGACCATCAAAGCTGGCTCGATGCAATTGAGGTGTTTGAACAACTTTATACACACGGCAACCGCGAACCACAACTCATCAAGGAGATGGCAACCGCATACGCATTCTGTGAAAGAACCGATTCCCGAGCAATTACTATTTATGAACAGGCGATTAAACTCGGCGCTGAAAGTCGTAACATCAAGGAAATACTCAGCGAATATTATACCGCTTCTAATCGTGTTGATGATATTGCTTTTCGCTGTTTTACCGAGACTATCCAATCCAATCCCGACCATGCAGCCGCCAGATTAGGATTGGTACATTATTATTTTCTCAAGCATGATTACTCCGCCACTGCGAAAGAAGCCGCTGCCTTTCTGCACATTGAAGACGCTCATGAAGGAGTTCTTCAAATGGCATCCCGCGCTATCGTCCTTAGCAATGAAGGCGATGAGGTGCTTAAAACTTTCAACTCGCTTCCCGTTGAAGTCGTTACGATGGTCTATCATAAAGCATTTACGCAAAATCCCAATCTCAACAAAGTTACCCTGTGGCTCGCAGACCGGTTCATTGAAGAAGAAAGGAAAGATAGAGAAGCCTTGAACGTTTATTCTCGAGCCCTTTCGCTCTCACCACACAATATTAAATTGCTTAATATGCAATCACTCTCACGTTATCAAGCCGGACAGGAGGAAGATGCAATCAATGTTGATAAGCGGATTTATTCTTTATGTTCCCAGACGTGTGTGCTCAAAACGTCTATTCCTCCTACAAAACGCGCGGTCTGTACCAATGTATGCATTAGATTGGCTAAAGCAATTCTCGAAAAGAAAATTCATTTTCCGAATGATCAGGTCTATTCAATTTTACGTTCAGCATATCAAAAAGGGTACAGGGATAAAAAGATAATAGCGTCACTCGGCGACCTTTGCATGAGAATGGGGCGTACAACTGAAGAAGACCTTTCTATTCTGGAGAACGCTTTTTCACTCTACCCGCAACGTTCCGATACCGCTCGATTTCTCGCAAGAGCCTATCTTGAGCGCAGAAAACCCGAACTTGCCATCAAATATTGTTCTTTTCTTCTCGAAAAAGATGCAGATGACGAGTCTGCTCTTGACATTATTATTGACTCTCTCAGCCAGTATTCATATTGTAATTCAAAACTACAATCGCTCCTCGAAGATATGTACTTGCAAAATCCCGCCAACTCGAAGCTCAATCTCGCGCTCTCTCTCCTTTATGGACGCTTACAGGAATTTAATGAAACCACATTACGTTTTTTTGAACGCGCAGCACAGATTCGTCCCGATGATGCTTTGATACAGATGTTTCTTGCCCGCTGTTATGAGAACCTGGAAGAGTTTCAAAAAGCTATATATCTATATCAAAGGATTCGTTGGGCTATCCCCGACGATTCTCAGATTATTACACGCCTGGCACGCTCTTATATGAAAGCCGGCGTACAAACAGAAACGGTCCTGGATATTGTCGAGAAAGCCAATGCTATAGAACCTGATGACGAGGATTTAACCCTTTATAGATTTAGACTTCTCCTTTCTTTGGGCAGATGCGCAAAGGCTCTGGATATCATTCAAGAACTCGCAAACCGTCCGCCCGAAAAAATCACCCAGATTATTGAAATCCTTGAAGAACATATAAGCTTAAGAGCCAATTCACCCTCACCCGCTATGGCTCAATTAGCCTCGTTCCTTATTGAACGTGGAGATTATGATGCAGGGTTAAAGTATCTCGAAGTGCTCTCGACTGATTATAAAAATTATTTTACGGAACTCATGGAAGGATACAATAACATTATCGACAGGGAAGCCCACCACATGCTTGCCCGCATAGAACGCGCTATTCTCTACCGTCTGCTCGGGGAGTTTGAACTTTCTGTTCAAGACCTGGAATCGATTTTAGATTTCGCTGAGTCTTCTCCTAATATCCTGTATGAATTAACCGAAACGTATGAAGGGTGGATTAAGTCTGAGAAAGATAACTCACGAAGACTCACTCATTTGTATAAATTGGGCAGAATCTATTATAGGATCAATGAATTCGAGCATTGCATCGGCGTGTACCAACAGATACTCCAGATTGATAAACTTTCCAGTGAGGCATTGCTGTATCTTGCCCGCTGCTTTTTCCATAAACAGAATTACGAGCTCTCATTGCAGTACTGCAAAGGTCTCGAGAAAAATGATGACGTTAAAAAGCTTCTCTACGAACTGGGCGATGCCTTTTATGAAAATCAAAAATTGAAGCTCGCAGCCGATTCATTCAAGGGAATAATTGATGTTGATATAGGATTCCGTGATACCGCATTGAAACTCAACGAAGTCAAAAAGGAACTTCACGAAGTAATGATGCACGAGAAGGAACGCGAGTCGTTGATGAAAGAATTGAGCGATAAAGCGCGGTCGCGCTTTGAGCTCCGTGAAGAGGTCGGTCGCGGTGCCTGGAGTATCGTTCTCAAGGCATACGACCGCGAACTCGATGAGACCGTTGCCTTGAAAGTTCTTCCCAGTAATTTTTCCGAAAATGAAGTGGCGGTCGAGTCGTTTAAAAACGAAGCCAAACTTGCACGGCGCCTCAGCCATCCTCGTATTGTACGCCTTTACGACATCGGCGAAGAATCCAACAGAAAGTATCTCTCCATGGAATATATCCAGGGAAAAAATCTTCAGGTCATTATTGCTATGCGTGAGAAAATCCCTCCTCTCGAGACAATAGCTATCGCCACGCAAATTGCTGACGCATTACAATATGCCCATAGCAAGGGTGTGCTTCATCGTGATATCAAACCGGCGAATATTATCATAACCTTCGATGATATAGTAAAAATCACAGACTTTGGCATAGCATCCGTAGTCTCACAATCCGAACCTCATTCAGCGGGTTATCTTGCCGGTACTCCTTTATACATGTCACCGGAACAGATAGAAGGGAAAGTATGCACTCCAACCAGCGATCTGTACTCCCTCGGTATTGTCATATATGAGATGTTAAGCGGTTCGCCTCCTTTTACAACAGGGGATATTGCATACCACCACGTGCATTCGTCTCCCCCGCCTCTTCGAGATATTCCTTCAGCCCTTACAAAGGTCGTGTTCAAATGTCTGCAAAAGAAACCGGAAGATCGCTATAGCAGCGCTGATGAGGTCATCAAGGAGCTAAAAGGTGTCCGCGATTTGCTCGAAAGCGAATAAGACCGGCGACCTTAAGCCTTCTATTTCTCTGCATGGGCTCGATCTCGACCGTAACAAGTCTTTTCGCCTCTGGATTCTTGCGTTTCTTATCTTTTTAGCGTTTTTTTTGCGTGCGTTCAGAATAGATTCTGTACCACCCGGTCTATGGTACGATGAAGCAATCAACGGTCTTGACGCACTGAGCACCCTCGAGCATGCTCCCCGAATCTTTTACACCACCGAAGGACACCCACGTGAACCACTCTTGATTTATCTCATTTCATTGGCGTTTTTGCCCTTGAAGCCCACGGCAACTTCTCTTCGGCTTGTCTCCGCACTTATTGGCGCGCTCACCATCCCTCTCCTCTACTGGTTTGTACGACAATGTACACGCGACATTTCGCTTGCCCTTTTGAGTGCCTTCTTTCTTGCCGTCATGCGATGGCATGTCCACTTCAGCCGCTTGAGTTTCAGAACTATCCTGGTCCCACCTCTCCTTATCCTTGTCTGCGGGTTTCTCATCATGGCGCTTCAATCCGACAGACTCGTCCAGAGACGGCGTAGTCTTGTCCTTTCCGGCGTCTTTCTTGGTATCGGCTTTTATTCCTACCTGGCGTTCAGGCTTGTTCCCCTCATCATTGTGCTGATGTTTCTGTATGAAATCGTATTCCGGCGCAGCTCACTCAAGGAATCTTTACGTGATCTTGCTTTTTTAATTATTCCCGCGTTACTTATCTCCTCTCCCCTTATCTTCGATTATATAGTACATCCTGACCATTTCACAGGAAGGACTCAAGAGGTCAGCCTTTTTGACAAAGGATTTGACCATGCCGTTCGTTCCGCCCTTGAAAATTGTTGGTCCGTTGCCTTGATGTTTTCGTTCAAGGGCGATCACGTCCCCAAGCATAATATACCCTTTAAACCCTTATTCGATCCTTTTATCTCAACAATTTTTTATATCGGTCTTGGTGTCGCTATAGGGCATGCCTTGAAAAGACAATCCCTCTTTTTTGCATCCATCACTCTCTGGTTTTTTATTCTTCTTGCTGCAAGTGTTTTTTCCTTCGGCTCCCCGAATTTATTGAGAACCCTCGGTGCAAGCCCCGCGGTCGCAATTATTCTTTCAACGGGTCTTTTGTTTTTGGGGCGCCTTCTCCTTCGCGTGATCTCCTTTCGTGCTGTTATCGCGCTCATAATCTTGATTTGCCTGGTATTTTCATCTATTCAAGTCAAACAATACTTTATCGACTGGTACAGGTTGCCTGCCACCTGGCGCGACTTCAATTCCAACATAGCCGACCTTGCGACGTTTTCGAATAATCTTCCTCGAGAAAAATACGCTCTTTTTATACCTTCGGACCTGCTTAAGCATCCCACCTTCAGATTCCTTAATCGCAATGAACGCACGCATGCGAGCGAGTCACTTGAACAACTTCTGTCGAACGATAGGCACAACCCACGTCTGATTGTTGCCACGACGTACGGCGACCTCTTTAACAGCGGGATTCTTCAATCACTCCCTGCGGTAAAACAGTATCATGAGATAGCCACGTACGGATATGGAGTATGGGCATATATTTTTATTATATCGCCAGAAGATGTTCTTTCCCCTGATGAGGTGAGGGAACTACTGAACAGGCAAGGCATTGACTCCAAGAAACTACGCCTTTATTATTGAGAACTTGTACTTATGCCGGCTGGTTTTTTAACACCCTAAGGACGTAAGAGACACCCGGAAAAACAACGACTTATCGAAAAATCCACGATTGTGCCTGTACCTGTTTCTCATAACAGCAATAGTTGCTGTCATTTTGTTGAAGATGCGCGGCGTAATCGTGATTCGATGTCTAATGCATGCCTTGCAAGTTCAGCAGGGGAGAAGAAAAGCGCGGTTTTATCCTTTTCAGGTTGTCGGGTAAAAAGCGCTTTTCTATAGCTCTGCAACGCCAACCACAGGTCTCCGCGCTCCTCATACGCAACCCCTTCGATATAATAGGAGTTGGGATTGGTAGGATGATAGCGCTCCATTTCCGATAGGTAATACTCCATTTTGGAATAGTCTTTTCTTTGGCGTGCGATTGTTGCCAGGCGTTCGATTGATTCCGCATCTGAGGGGTCCATAAGGAGAACCTGTTCAAAATATTCAGCGGCTCTGAGTGCATCCCCCATCGATAAATAGATTGACCCCAGCTGTTTAAAGGCGCCCATTGATGTATGACTCCGTAGTCCTTTCAAAACAGCATCGCGGGCGTCAAAAAAATTATCCTGAATCATTAAGGCTTTAGCAAGCGTGTGATAGACAAGTCCTTGTGAAGAATCATACCGTAATGATTCTTCCAGCAATGCCTGATAGCGCTCAATATCTGTGCCTCTCTCGCGTGCAATGTTGTAATAATATTTACCCATCACACGCGTGGTGATTCCCCATTCCAGAAGGAACAAAGCAATGAGAAGCGCAGAACCTTTTAGTATGTGTCCATGACGCATTTAGCCGCTATCGCATCTTCTGATATCGTTGTAGCATTATTTCATAGGGTGGTTTTGAAAAAAAATAGTTTCGTCTACTCAATCCCGAAAATCAATGTAAATTCATGCAACGGAACGGCTTGCGAATGCGAACACGAGTGCGAGTATGAGCGGGCATTCGCTTTATTGTATATGTCCCTGTTGTCCTTTGCGTCATTTATGTCCTTGTGTGGTTAACAAATCAGGGGCTACGAGTGCGAGCGTAATGGAATAGATTGCCTGATGTGGTTTCCGATTGATTTGGTTCCTAAAACCGGTACAATAAATCTCGTGCAATGAGATAATAATGTGCCGATGAAACTAAAAGTCCTCCAGATATGCGCGGTTGATTTTACCGTTAGAAATTTCCTCTATCGGCTTATCAGGTTTCTCGAACGGCAAGGGTTTGAGGTCACGGTCGCCTGTACACCGGGTGAATTTACCGACGAGCTTCGCCGAGAAGGTATTAACCTTCATGGAATTTCAATTTCGCGTAATCTTAATATTTTTCATCACTGCAAATCATTCGTAAAATTATATTCTTTCATGCGCCTTCATTCCTTCGACATTGTCCATACCCATACGCCCATAGCAAGCATAATCGGGAGGATAGCCGCACGGCTTGCCGGCGTTCCTATAGTTCTTTACACTGCGCATGGCTTTTATTTTCATGACCGAATGAAACCGTCCCTGCGCAGGTTTCATATTCTTCTCGAGAAGTTCGCTGCCGCCTTCTGCGACTTCATATTTACTCAGAGCGAGGAGGACCGCCAGACCGCCATTAAGCTCGGGATTTGTCCGCCGGAAAAGATCGAATGGATCGGCAACGGCGTAGACCTGCAAAGGTTTAATCCCGCTTCAGTGGCATCTGCAGACCTCGACCGGTTACGACGAGACCTTGATCTCGAGCGGGATTGCCGCGTGGTCGGGATTATCGGTCGCCTGGTCAGGGAAAAGGGATATTTCGAGTTTTTCGATGCTGCCGCCCGTATTATAAAAGACCTCCCCCATACATATTTCCTCGTAATAGGCGATGCACTGAGCAGTGATTATGATGCATCAAAGAACGAACTTATCCAGCACATAGAGTCCCTGGGTATAAAGGAGCATGTACGTTTTACCGGAATGAGAGGCGATATCCCCGAATTGCTTTCACTCGTAGATGTGTATACGCTTCCCTCCTATCGCGAGGGAATGCCGCGTTCTATTATCGAGGCGATGGCAATGTCTAAACCCGTAATCGCTACTGATATTCGTGGATGCCGCGAAGAAGTGGTTCATAAGGAGACCGGTTTTCTCGTCCCGGTAGGGGATTCCCTAGCCCTTACCGAGGCGATTCTCGAGCTGCTCCGCCATCCTGAACTCGCCAGACGCTTCGGCAAAAACGGGCGTCAGCGCGCAATAGAACTATTTGATGAGGAAAAGGTGCTTGATCGTCAGATGGACGTATATAAAAGGCTTATAAAACAAAAAATCTGGCACGAAAAGGAACTCTAAATGTTGGCGTCGGCAAAAAAAATTCTGGTTACCGGTTCAACGAGTTTCGTGGGGTGTCGCATTATCAATCGTTTTCTCGCGGATCAAAAGTTCGAGAAGATTCGGTGTCTTGTTCACAGTCCTGAAAATGTAGATTGGCTTCCCGAGCACGATTCCCTTGAACTATTCTTTGGCGATCTCCGGAAACCGGATGAAGTGAGAGATGCCTTCGAGGGGATTAATCTTGTGCTGAATGTAGCGCCTATTTTTGTTGCTCCTCAGGTGGTCTCCCTCTGTATAAAACTCGATATTCCACATGTTCTGTTCTTTTCTTCCGCCCGGAAATACAGCCGGCTTTACGAATCTCAGGCGCGTGAAATCGCACGCTGTGAAAAGACTATTCAGGATAGCGAGCTTGACTACATCATTCTTCGACCTACCATGATCTACGGCGATCCTCGTGAAAGAACCATATTACCCCTCTCACGATATATACGCCGTTATCGAATTATACCGTTACCGAATAGGGGAGATGCCATGATTCGACCTGTTCTTGTCGATGATATTGTCGATTTGATTTACTATCTTCTCGAGCTGGATTCATTCGGCCGACGCAATTATGATATTGCGGGACCTCGAGCACTCACCACCCGCGATCTTTTCTCGATCCTGGCGGAAAAGACAGATACTTCGTTTTACCCAATCCTGCTCCCATATTGGCTTTCGAGCGTGTTGACAACCGTATTGAAGCGCTTTCCTTTCCATCAGCGCCATATTCTTCAATTCCTCTCGTTTACTGAAGCCCGAACCGTGGATATAACGCCGGCAAATCGTGATCTTGATTTCTCGCCGACGGATTTTACTGCCGGTCTCGAGAAATATCTCACTGTCAAAGATTCAAAGGAGACGTGAAGAAATCTTACTTTTATCTACTATATAAGAAGAGAGGTGATGTGGCCTCGATGAGAGGAGGGAAAATAATCTGGTTATCTGCTAACGGGTATTGCATGTGGGGGGACATCATAGCGTTCCCAGCCGGTATATGTGCAGGTGGGGATAGTTCCAATAGGCTGTATCAGGTACTCACCTCCCGCCGGACATTTGGGAGTTTTTTTCAGATAACCATCCACCTCGCTCACCAGGGCGCTTAACTCGACTTCGACGCCGTTTGGAAGGTTTTTCTCCATGGCGTAGAGTTCTTTTGCGCCGTCTATCTTTGAGAGGTTTTCCTGACAGGCGCGAGACCGTGCATACTCTCGTTGGCGAAGCCATGAAGACATCGCAATGGCGAGGATGACTCCAATAATAAAGACCACGATCATAATTTCAAGCATGGTAAAAGCCTGGGTGTTCTTTTTTTGTAATATAGTTAATGATCTTTTCATTGGTCTTGTCCTTCTTAATTAAAAAAGGGGACGATGATTCGCTACTCTGCGCCTCACCGCCCCCCACTCTCACACGGAAATTAAGTGTGTAAATGGCTGCGTTTACCCACTGTTTCTTTTATTCTGCCAATCCAATCTAGGGTGATATAACATGCCAGAATGCAGGATTATCCGGGTAATTGTCCTTGGATGTATCTTCATAGCTGCATACCGGGTCGGTGCCGATTGGATTCGCTGTGTATTCTCCACCAGCGGGGCATACGGGTGCCTTCTTGATGTAACCTTCCGGACCGACAATGGTCGGGTCGGCAAACCATGTGGCGGTGTCACCCACATCAAATTCGTTCGGAAGATTCCGCTCCAATGCCCACTGTTCCTTTGCTGAATCAATCTTCTGCAGGTTTTCCTGACAGGCTTTGGCTCGTGCAGTCTCTCTTGCCCTCATGAACGAAGGCACTGCGATTGCGAGCAGAATACCAATGATAGCTACCACGATCATGATTTCTACGAGGGTAAAACCCTTTCTCTTAAACAGCTTCATCTGAGTCACCTCCTCATATACATAAACATTCTCACTTATTATAAATAGGCAAGAACAATGCCACTTTGAACACTTCTGAGGATTTCTCCGGTTTCTTTTATAAGTTCAATTTTTTCAATAGATAATATATTGTTATAAAAGTATGACGGTGCCATTTGAAAATCATATCGCTTCAAGCATGCATTATTTGGGTAACCCCGGTTACATCTAAATCTACCCGGATTACACATTTTAACCTCTTTGCCTTATCATTTGACTTTGTCATCTCTTTTTTCATTAATATATTGTCATAGGCTTACTCAGGAGGTCTTAGAAAATGGCGTACATAATCGGAATGGATATAGGGACAACGGGTATAAAGAGTATCTTGATGGAGTATGGCGGAAAGATTCTTGCCCGCGATTTTACGGAATATCCGCTTGATTTTCCGCAGCCCGGCTGGGCGGAACAAGACCCGCATGATTGGTGGCGCGCCACCTGTGCATCTGTGCGTATGCTCTTGAGCCATGCAGGCGTTTCCGCCAAAAAAGTCGACGCATTGAGTTTCAGCGGTCAGATGCACGGACTGGTATGCCTTGACAACAACCTGCAGGTGCTTCGTCCAGCCATACTCTGGTGCGATCAACGAACTACACGGCAGTGTAAATCTATTACCCGCAAAATCGGCTCACGAAACCTCATAAAACTGGTCTATAACCCCGCACTCGAGGGATTTACGCTTCCCAAACTCCAATGGGTGCGCGAAAATGAACCTTCTGTGTACAAGCGCATTCATACCATCCTGCTTCCCAAGGATTATGTCAGATTTCGTCTCACCGGGAAAGTATGTATGGAAGTATCCGATGCGGCAGGAACTCTCATGTTCGACGTCGCCGCAAAGAAATGGTCTGAATCGCTTCTCGAGCAACTTGGCATTTCTGCGGAACTACTTCCCCCTGTGTTTAATTCAATTGATTCCGGTGGTGAGGTGACCGAAGAAGCCGCTGCCGAAACGGGTCTGGCGCCCGGGACGCCGGTGATTTGCGGCGGCGCTGACAACGCGTGTGCCGCAGTCGGTAACGGCATAATCGAGCCGGGTCTGGTGGCTGTGAGTATCGGAACCTCTGGAACCGTAATCGCACCCGTCAAAAAGGTCAAACTCGACGAAAAAGGGAGGATACATTTCTTCAACCATGCAGTGCCGGATATGTACTATCTTATGGGCGTTATGCAAGCAGCCGGGCTTTCCCTCAAATGGTTTCGCGACACCTTTGCCGAGAATGAACGCCTTGTCGAGATGAAGACAGGTTTGAATTCGTATGACCTCTTGACGCTCCAGGCTGAGCAAACGCCACCGGGCGCAGCCGGGCTTCTCTGGTTGCCTTATCTCCAGGGCGAACGCACCCCGCACCTCAACGCACACGCGCGCGGCGTGCTCTTTGGACTCAGCGCCTCCCATACCCGCGCACATATCATTCGCGCTGTTATCGAGGGCGTAACCTTTGGACTCAGGGATTCGCTCGAGATTATGAAGCAATCGGGTGTCAAGATCGACCAGATTCGGCTCACAGGTGGTGGCGCCAAGAGTCCTTTCTGGCAGCAAGTTCAGGCGGACGTGTTCAATCATGAAGTGGTAACTATGAATATAGATGAAGGACCTGCGTTCGGCGCGGCGCTACTTGCCGGTGTCGGCACTGGTGTCTTCTCATCTTTTAACGACGCCGCACAAAAACTTATACACATTGAAAAAACAATTTCACCGATACCTGAAAACGTTCGGATTTATGAAAAGTATTATCGTGAATATACGAGTCTTTATACGTCTCTCAAATCGGCATATAAGAGGATGGCGAAACTGATATGAGTGAATTGTTACGGAATGATCTTTCTCGCTGATGACTCGAACAGGTTAAAAAAGAAAAAGGGGCTCAAGTTTAATGGGTCTATATCTCTCCCCTTTCAACTCGTCGCCCCATATCCTTTAAGGACTTATAATAGACGCGTTCCCACCGCAGTATCCTAAAGCGGATAACGATCTTTATATTAATATTGCACCTCAACCAGGCGTAATACCTCGGCGCCCTCGAGGTGCGTACGGAAAATATCACCTATGCTGACGGTTCCATTGGTCGGGTCGTATATGCGCAGCCCCCACAATGGCAATGCATCACCTTCAAAACCCGTGTTCCAGAAATAGCGGTCAGGACCCGCGCTGGTGACACGCCAGTAGCCATATAGTTTCATTACCCAGTTTTCCGAAGTGGTACCCTTATAGCGAAAGTCGTCGAAGTTACAATACTGATAATATCTGCTGTAGTAGGCGACTTCTTCCACCCACGCACGGAAAGGATCCTCCAGTAAGGAGCCGGAGCTCAAATACGCTATAGGCGTCGTTACATACCTCGGGTTTAAAACCTGCGCCTGGCCTGTTGCAGGAGGCGGATAAGGTCCGTACGGGGGATAACACCGGTTGTCAATATGATAAGACTCCAATGCTGTGGCAATTGTTCTCTGGTCGTTCTTTACACGCGAGACCTTTGCACGTACCTGTGCCTCTAAAAAGTTAGGAACCGCTATAGCTGCCAGAATGGCAATGATGGCTACAACGATAAGCAGTTCGATGAGAGTAAATCCTCTCGTCTTCATATCTTTCACCTCCTTGGCTTTTAGCTAAATTTATTTATATAGCACCAACATAAGGAATACCACTTCTTGTACCCCACGAGGAATAAAAAGGCAAGAAAAAGATGTAAATGTTACAAAAAATTTTGCTTTTTGGGTCTATTTTCCTTAACAATAGACCTTTGACTGATTTTGAGAAAGATATGAAAACGTGGAAAAATATACTTTTCAGCGCGCTCTTCATTTTTTTGTGTATCGTTGGGCTGACGACAGGTGTGTTTTATTATCTTATCTGGTTTTTGCCCGACCTCCAGCAACTCCTTGAAGAAGAGATAGGTGAGATTTATGAAGGGCGGTTCTGGATATATGCCTTTGTAATTCTCGCCTTGCAGGGACTACTGTTTATTATCGGGTATCTCTCGAGTCTCGATTACGACCGCCCACGGCGCCCGGTTGTTCGCCTTTATCTTGGTGCGTTCGGGATTGCCTTTCCATCGGTCGCCCTTTACGCCGGAAGTCTCGGTGACTTGTTGTTTACTGTTCCAGCATGGGTGGCTCTTTCCCTCGCATCCCTTGTCCTTCCCCTATCCATTTTTCTCGTCGAATGGATTCTTGCACGAGTGTTCGGGTACCTGGGTCAAATCGCTTTCTCCATTCAACTTTATGCCCTGAGCCAATCTTTTATTGCTATAGCATTATGTTTCGATCTTCACGACCGTGCATACACCCGCCTCTTTGCGCTTTCGCTTTTTCGTCGAGACAAGCTCGATGAGGCGGAAAAAATTCTTTATCATCTCTTCTCGGAACGAGAGGAACGATCCCTCGAACTTTTGGAAGCGCTGGAGAAGATATATACCGACACCAACAACCAGGAACGATTGGTCGAAGTTCTCGAGGTATTACATGAACAAGAGCCGGAAGAAGAAAAGTGGCGAAACCGGCTTCTGGATGTGCATGAAGCGCGGGGA
This sequence comes from uncultured Candidatus Sumerlaeota bacterium, assembly GCA_964608095.1. Lineage (GTDB taxonomy): Bacteria > Sumerlaeota > Sumerlaeia > MWCT01 > JAGHBZ01 > CAZSMK01. The sequence goes on from CAZSMK010000051.1 coordinate 47,140, forward strand.
GATTACCGCCGTACTATCGAGATCTTAGAGGAAAAACCGGATTACGAAAATTTCACCTATGTCTTCAGGCTCGAACGGCTGTATGCGGAGATCGAGCCGGAGAAGGCAAAACCGTTGTGCGAACTCCTCGCAGACCTCGAGGGCGAACCTTATTATCAATCGTTGATATTGTATCGCCTGCTCATTCAGAAACTCCCCGAGGATGTGCAGATTCTCGAATCGATGGCGCGCCTATGCCTGAAATCAAATCACCAGGATGAAGCATGCGATTATATGGAACGGATTTTACGACTCCAACCGGAACGACGGGATATAAGAGATGAACTCATGTCGATTTACCGCGATAACCATCTTTATTCAAAGTTGCGAAGTCACCTCGAGTATATGGTACATTCTACCGACGTGATTTCAGCCGACCTGATGGCGGAATATATCGATTCACTCATCCATAGCGACGCAACGGATACGGCTGTATCACTTATACATAAGGCGAAAGAGTCCTATGCACTTGATTACCGGTTTCCGCGCATGCTTGCCGAGATTTATTATGAGAAGCAGCAATATGAGCCGGCGCTGTCGGAAATGACGCAATCGCTTGCCCTTGCACCGGAGGATAAAACGGGACAGCTTACGGTGCTTAAACATAAGATACAGGGAGCGCTGCTCAATATAAAACTCGATGATATACGCCAGCAGATTGCGGACCGACCCGACGATGTCGATCTGAAGTTTAAGTATATCGAGAAGTTGACTGCTAATGCTTACGTCGAAAAAGCCGCAGCCGAGCTGGATAAACTTCTTTATGCCCAACCGGAGCTTAAAGATCGTGCCATCGCACACCTCACCAAACTTTGCGAAAACTACGATCGTACCTTTCTTCTTTTGACGTATCTCGCTGACCTGTATCTAAAAGATAAAGTGTACGATAAAGTGCTGGATATCTATAATATCATGGCAGACCAGTCACTTCATCATGACCAGGTACTAATCGAGGGCTGCAAAAAGATTTTATCGCTCAAAGAGGATTATACGCCCGCCTTGTTGTTGCTTGCAGAGCTCGAGTTCAAGCGCAAAAATTACGCTGATGCCGAAATTGCGTTTCGAAAATGTCTCGAATATGATTCACCGGAAAAGGATAAGATATATCGTTTTCTATTCAAGATTTATCATGAGCAGAACAGGGCGGATGAACTCATCGCGGTAGGAGCGCCCGCGATCGAGGCGGACCCCTACGATATAGGCCAATATAAGATCCTTGCCCGGGCGCTGATACGGCTCGGGCGGTTTCGTGAAGGGCTCGAGTGGTTGATAAAAGCCAAGAACGTCGACCCCGATGATCGGGAAGTCTTTGATCTTATTCATCGTGCGGATGAAGGTGCAAAAAAAGAGCGCCTCAGCGAACTCAGAGACCTCCTTCAAAAGGATCCGGACAATACGTATAATCATTTCGAATTTGCCGAACTGAATCTTTATTTCAACCGCTTCAATGAAGCGATACTTCATTTTCAAAAAGCCGCGCAACAGCCGATGCTCAAGAACAAATCAAAAGTCAAAATCGCGCTTTGCCTTGCTAAAAAAGGTATGCACGACATGGCTGAGGAAACAATGGCGGAGGTTGACCTTGCACTTGACAAGGGGAACGAGCTCCGGGAACTGGTGAGTGCAGTATATGACCTTGCCGTTGAATTTGAAAAAGAAAAGTTCAAAGATATCGCGCTCAAGTACTATAAAGAAGTTTTTCGGCTCGATGCCGGGTTTCGCAACGTTGTCGAGAAGATAGAGAAACTCCAAAATGTAGGGACGTGGAGAAAGAATACCTGAAGATGATAGTGGAAATAAAAGTAAAACAATTACCCGCTGCAAAAGGGTTGCCCCTTCCCCACTACGCTACGGACGGTTCCTCGGGTGTCGATTTGACCGCAGCGATAGAAGAGGAGCTGGTCATAGGACCAGGTGAGTTTCGACGCATACCAACGGGATTAAGCGTAGAGATTCCTCCCGGTTTTGAAGCGCAGGTCCGACCAAGGAGCGGTCTTGCCCATAATCATGGGATCGGCGTGCTGAATGCACCCGGAACCATCGATTCGGATTATCGAGGTGAAATCGGAGTCATTCTCATCAATTTCGGAGATGAACCTTTTACTATACAACGCGGGGACCGTATTGCCCAGATGGTGTTTGCCTCTGTCACACGGGCAACACTTCAACGTGTTAGCGAATTGAACGATACGCGGCGTGGGCAGGGAGGTTTCGGTCATACGGGAAGATAGTGCTCGATTTTACCTCCATCTTTTCTTAAAATTACAGTTGAAGGTTGGTTAGATAGTGTAAAACGCCAGACAAGAGATTTTGAGCCTTTTCAAAGAGGACAAGCGTATGAGTCATACAGAAGACGATAAGCAGAAAGAATTTAGCAGCTTTAAATGCGTCAAATGCGGCAATTGTTGTCGCGGCGAGGGATACGTTCATATCACCCCCGAGGATGCATCTGCAATCGCTCGATTCCTCAATATCTCTGCGCAGGAGTTCTATTTCACCTATACAAGGAGGATGAACGGCGAATATTGGTTAAAGGATAAACCCAACCAGGATTGCATATTTCTCGAAAGCAATCTTTGCTCGATACACGAAGTAAAACCGCAACAATGCAAAGATTTTCCTTATAAATGGCGTACTCAGGACATCGTTGAATTTTGTACCGCGCTGCAAGATACCCGGGAGAATCCCCGGAATTGAGCGCTCTCATAGCAACAATACGCCGGCATAATCATTGTGGAAAAAGGCGACCTCATAGAGCTCAAAATAGAAGACCTTACCTACGGAGGGCGAGGTATTGCCAAGCACGACGGTATGGTAGTCTTTATCCCGAACGTGGTACCGGGTGATATTGTCGAAGCCAGTATTCAGAAGAAGCGGACAAAATATGCTGAAGCCGATTGTGTGCGTTTAATCGAACCGTCGGTGCTCCGTGTGGAACCCAGATGTCCTCTTCACGGCATCTGTGGAGGGTGTGTGTGGCAGAATATACCCTATGAAAAGCAACTCATCTTTAAAGAATCAATACTCTCTTCCACCATCGAGCATATAGCAAAAATCTCGGACTTCTCGTTCAAGTCTATTATTCCCTCTCCGGAAGTGTGGTATTACCGTAACAAAATGGAATTCGCCTTCGGTAGAGACAATACAGGCGAAATTGTTATCGGTCTTCATCGTCCTGGAAGTTTTTATGAGATTTTCGATGTGCCACAATGTTTTATTCATCCACAGGTGTTCGATCAGGTGTTGAAGGTGGTTCGTGACTTCGCCAGAAAAAACAATCTTCATCCATACAATACAAAGGAACATACCGGGTTTCTCCGGCATCTGGTACTCCGTTATAGTCATGCCACAAAGGAGGTTCTGGTAGTTCTCATCACGGCTGAATCTGAACCGAATATAATCAAGTCGCTCGGTGACATTCTTTTTGAAGAGATAGATTCGGTAAAAGGTTTTATGTGGGCTTTAAATACAGGTCTTGCGGACATTGCGAATGCGGAGACGATTTTGTATTCATCGGGTAAGGAGTATTTATATGAAGAGGTGGGGAAGTTGAGATTCAAAGTTTCTGCCTTTTCATTCTTCCAGACCAATACGGCGGCGGCGGAAAGGCTTTTTGAAACCGTGAAAGAGGCCGCAGACCTTACGGGCGATCAGACGCTGCTTGATGCGTACTGCGGCACCGGCTCCATCGGGCTCTATCTGGCAGACCGCTGTAAGAAGGTCTACGGTGTGGAGGTCGAGCCTGCGTCGATCTGGGATGCCCGTTTCAACGCACGGCTCAATTCCATCTCGAACTGCATGTTCTTTGCAGGCGATATAATCTCCGCCATTCCCCTGATTGAGTCTGCATCGGGGAAGACTCTGAACCGGCTTGTCATAGACCCACCGCGAAGTGGGATGGATAAGAAATCGCTTCGGACACTCATCCGGCTCGACATCCCGCATGTGGTCTACGTATCGTGCAACCCGACCACGCTTGCGCGCGATTTACAGTCTTTTGCCGATGCGGGCTATACGCTCCGAACGCTCCAACCCGTTGACATGTTCCCCCATACCTATCATATCGAATCCGTCGCCACCTTGAGCAAGAACGCCACCTGACCGGTTCTATCAACAGTCTCATTACCCCTCAAACATTCCTGCCTGAAACCAGCCTTCTCTGAGCGTGTTCAATGTCCTTATGTCCCGCTTATCTTACCTTACAAAAAAGAAGCGCAGGCTCTTGAAACCTGCGCATCTGAGGGGATAACTGTAGTAAAATAAAGTGGGTTATTGCGCCGCATCGATCATGTTAAAGGCAAATGTCCCCGGTCCTACCGGCGACCCACCTACTCGATAAATGCTTCCAAACGATACTGTACCGTTGGTGGCATCGTACATCCTGTTGGAGAATCTATCAGGCGTGCCATAAGTAAGTACAGACGAGCCGAGGGTGCAGCGCGCTCTATCTGGTCCCGAACTCTGGAGTATCCACCATTTGACACCACCGGGACTATCACTATCACTATCAGGTGAGCCTATGGTGCCGACTGAGCCCAGGTCATCTCTGCCTGAATAGCCATAATATCTCATTATTTCTATTTGCTCGGGGGGGATAGATATATAGGTATCGCTTCCGGTGTACACCCTTTGTGGCACAAATGGATCGAAAAACAAGCTGCTCAAATAGGCGATGGGAGTGGTGAGAAGCACCAAGCCCTGGTTACCCGCTGCTGAGGGAAGTGAAGGATATGCAATCTGATACCAATTTGAACGTGGATATTTGTTCCAATCGACAGCGTAAGACTCCAATCCCGTGGTTATGCTTCGCATATCAGCCTTTGCCCGCGACACCTTCGAGCGGGTTTGCGCCTCGAGAAAGTTGGGGACCGCTATAGCAGCAAGAATAGCTATAATTGCTACAACTATAAGTAATTCTATCAGAGTAAATCCTTTCTTTATTCTCATAGTTTCACCTCCTTAATCAGGGAAAAATGACATATACCACAGGTAAATCTTTGTTTTTTACTCTTTTTATCGCCACAAAGTCAATATCAATTAAGCCTTTTTGATAAAATCTCCTTCCTTTGCCTCGAACATAGACGTTGATTCGGGCAGATTCGGTGGAGTGAAAGAAATCTCCGTTGTAGTGAGGACTATCTGGCATTGCCCTGGAAAGCACGTGAGGACATGAGTACGATGTGATTCATCCAATTCAGAGAGGATATCGTCAAGGAGCAGGATGGGAGGTACGCCGGTTTGTTCCTCAAGAAAAGCAGCCTCCGCCGCACGGAGAGATATGAGCACTGATCTCTGTTGTCCCTGAGATGAAAAATAACGGCTATCGAGGTCGTCGACCTGAACGTAGAAATCGTCACGTTGAGGTCCGGTAGTCGTTATGCCGCGTTCGATATCAATTTCCCTGCGTGCAAGAAGAATGTCGCTATACCGTTCGCGTGCATCTTCATGCGTCGCCTGTTCAACTTCGATAAAACTATCATACTCGAGTGAGATTTCTTCATTGATCCCGGAAAGGCGTTTATAAAAATCCGGTGCATAGCGGTTAAGGTTCTTGATAAGGGTATGCCGAAAAACATAAAGGGTCGCTGCATGGTTGGCAAGCTGCTCGTCCCAGACATTCAGGTTTCTTGCCATCGATGGATTTTCGACGATGCGGCGTAGCAGCGCATTTCTCTGTTTCAATGTTTGGTTAAATTCCTGGAATCCCTGGATGTAGGACTGCCAGAGTTGTCCTGCAAGCATATCCATGAAGGCGCGTCGTAATGCGGGAGGTCCTTTTACTATCGAGATGTCGTCGGGTGTAAAAACAACTACAGGAGTTTGTGACCAATAGTCCGCGAGATGCCGCACCATTTTTGTGTCGAAATAGACCCGTTTTATCTCTCCGGTAAGGACATAACGGATCGTATGGGATACTTGGTTCTCGAACAGCGTCCCCTCTATTTCGGTCAGTCCCCGCTCACCGGTTGCGAGCGGCGGCAATGGACGACACTCTTGATCAGTCCGCGTTCTGAACGAACGTCCTTTGAGGAGACAATAAATCGATTCGAGCAGATTGGTTTTCCCCTGTGCGTTGGCGCCGACGATGATGTTTATTCGAGGCGAGAAATCCAGCGTGACGTCTCGAATCGACCGGAAATTCTTTATGGCTATATTACTGAGATGCATCGACGGCTCCTCGCATGAACAATTTTTTATCTTCCGTGAAAAATACCGGCTTGAAAAGCGGACAATGTTGACAGAGCGGTGTCGAGCGACAAAAGGTCTTTCCCAGCCGAACGAGGAGTGCATGATATTCATTGTATAACGCTACATCTGCCGGAAGATTACGCTCTATGATCTCTTGTAAATTATCGTAGGGTATCTTCTCCTGTGCAATAATGCCATGCCGGTAAAAAATCCGGCGTGTATACGCATCAACCACAAAGACCGGAAGGTCAAGAGCGTATAACAGTATAGAATCCGCGGTTTCTTTCCCCACGCCATGAATGCTGAGCAGTTCATCTCGAAGAGTGCGTACACGATCAACGCCTGGATTTTCTTTGAGGAGGTCTTGACGTTGGTCGAAAAATAAAGCAGTCGAACGTAATCGCCGCGCCTTGATATTGAAATAACCAGCAGGCTTGATCAATCGGGCGAGCTGGGTTTCTTTCATATGCGCTATCTTGTGTAAATTCAGAAGACCTGCTTCTCGTAGGTTGGCTATTGCTTTTTCAACGTTCCCCCAGTTAGTGTTCTGAGTAAGTATCGCCCCGATGATGATTTCCTCCCGCGTGTCACCGGGCCACCAGTGCTGTACGCCGAATTTCTCATACAATGTATTGAATATGTTTTCGAGGTTTGATGATAAATTTTTCATCTGCGTTGCAATGCTTTTCTGCGTTATCTTCTGTTCCATAATATCCCGGTATAAGTATCCTTTACGTCTCAAAGTTATTTTACTTTCAACTTTTTACCGCCTGTAAATTCTATCACGAACTTTTCCAGCAACGTCTGGATGTCGGGAACATATTTGTCCGATTGTCGAGGATATATAAATACGTTAATCTCGAGCAGCCTCTCAATTGCATCGGTGAGTTCTTTCAAGGTGAAGTTCTGTGAAGCCTTGAGAAACCTCTTCTGCTGTGTGGCGTATTCTCTGAACAGACTGACTGTCATAGAGCGTTTGAGATAATTTTCTTTCAGGGTTTTTTCTGATAGATTGAGTTTGTCTCTATCAGAATAAAGTTTTGCCTGCATGAGGAGTTCTATTGTACTCACGAGAGCGTTGAATATCTGCGGCGGCGATTTCGTTCGCGACCACCATTGTCGCATGTCTTCGATCGCCTTGACGGTATCGCGATCAAGGACAGAAGAGATAAAAGTCTGCCGAAGATTGGAACGAAACGAGCGATGGCTTCCTATCTTTTTAATGAGGGCGAAGAGCGGGGATGATTTCATCACCCATCTCCCGCGGTCGGGATTTTCAAGGCATACAAAAATCAACACGTTGTCTGTGGAAGGAAATTTATGTTCCAGAAAATCCAGCAATGCCTCCAGCGCCTTTCCGTCGCCCGATGATGATTGCTTATAAAACGATTCGAGATTATGTACCACGACCACGCGCTTACTGCCGCCGAACAGAGAACGAGTGGATAACTCGGCAAGGAGCGCGGGAAGAATTTTCTTCAATGAGAGGGTGGGCCTGTTTGCAGGTTGCTCATACTCACTTAAATTCTGATCTCGCTCGCTCTGGGGTATTATCTTGTTAACGAGTTTGATCTTTGTCTCGTTTATGGCCGCTTCGTCATCGCCGTATATTAAATGTAGTTCCGCCATCTTTGCCTCTTACTCATAAGGAATCATTAGTATGATATATAATGGGATGTAAAAAGGGTAAGGATTTTTTTATGTTAACTTTATTTATGCCCCTGCGTTCCTCGTTGGTCGAACGCAACTCTTCACATACGCTGAGAGAGATCTTTCGAATTCATAGCAAGGGGAACTGCTCCTTAGACAATGATAAAGCAGTAGAAAAATAGCAGAACTATGCATCTGTTTCTACATGATAGAATTCATAAGGCAATTGGACAATTACCTTGCCTACTAGTATGTCGAGTGTTTGTTCCTTTCGATAGGGGAATTAAAAGGCATCTGTGCCCCGCGGTGGCGATATGTGTCCTGTTTCAGCTCCCGAACGGCTAATCAAGGGTGATTGCAGCCTGAGACTTATTCACTACCGACACTAAAAGAACACGATGATTAGGGTGAGAATCGGGCTTCCTCTCTTCTTGATGCACTTTAAACTTGTTCGGGCTTTCTCTCTTCACAAAAGGATACTTTGTTGATACACCTTAACCCCTCTTAATCCAGATCAAAGATTTTACCTGGATTCATAATATTGTTTGGATCAAAGACCCTTTTAATCTTTTTCATGAGATCCAATTCTTCGGGACTGAATACAATATTGATGTAGGGTTTACGCTTAATGCCAATACCATGTTCACCACTAATTGTGCCACCCAATTTTACCACAGCCTCATAAACCTCTTTCAGGATTTTTGCTTCAAGTTGATACCAGTATTCCATCGAATCCTCCGGGTTTTTAATGAGAGTTAAATGAAGATTGCCATCACCAGCATGACCATAACAGGGCATCAATATATTATATTTTTTTGAAATCTTTGCAAACTCGGGCATAATAACAGCTGGTGATGCGATAGGCACAACTACATCTTCCAAACTCTGATGAGGACTATATACCATAAAGGCTTCAGCAATGTTTCTTCTAACGCTCCAGACCCGCTCCCTCGTAGTGTGATTGTCAGCAACATATACTTCAATTGCCCCATTTTCCAAGCAGAGCTCGCCGATAGCCTCTGCATCCTCTTCCACCTCTTCAGTGTGATTACCATCGACCTCAATGAGAAGAATTGCCTCTGCATCCTCATAGGGAAGGTGTTCATTAAGATACTCACAGGATGTTTTAAATGAAAGTTTATCCATACACTCGAGACTGGTGGGAATTATTCTTGCGTTTATCATGATCTTTGAAACCATTTCTATAGCTGAATGTGTATCTTTAAAGAGAACCAATAAATCCACTATATAAGTTGGTTTGGGTAAAAGTTTTAGAATTGCTTTGGTCACGATCCCCAGGGTCCCTTCTGAACCAATTATCAGCTGTTTCAGATTGTAACCAGTTACATCTTTAACTCTCTTCCCCCCGAGTTTCACAATGTCGCCGGTGGGAGTTACCACCTCAATGCCCATTACATAACGATCGGTTACCCCATATTTAACGGCTTTACCCCCACCAGCGTTTTCCGCAATATTGCCTCCGATAAAACATGTCTCCACGCTCATGGGATAACCGGCATACCAAAGCCCCTTATCTTCAATTACCTCATTGATATGATTTGTAATAACTCCCGGTTCCACTACCATCATCAAATTTTTATAATCAATCTCAATAATCTTGTTCATTTTTTCAATCGATACTATTATCCCGCCATGTTCTGGAATAGCGCCGCCTGACAAGCCACTACCCGCACCGCGTGTCGTAATTGGAATTAATTCTCTGTTAGCCAGTTTTACAATTTCAGCTACCTGCTCTGCAGTGGTTGGCGTAAGTGCTACCTCTGGCATGTGAGCGTACTGTTGAATCGGTGTCTCATCATGACTGAATACTTCAAGTTTTTCTTTGTCAGTTATTACATTTTTAGCCCCGACTATCCCCCTTAATTCTTCTAAGATTTTAGGAGTTACAGGATTGTATTTCATTTTATTCACGGTCCTTTTTCAAAGACTTCTTGAGTTCTGGAATTACGTCGGATACCTCACGCTTTTTTAAGGATTCGTTAAGTTCTGGGATCACCTCGAATAAATCGCCGACAATTCCAAAATCAGCCACCTTGAAGATCGGCGCTTCTTTATCTTTATTGATAGCGACAATAATCTCGGACGTTTTCATACCGGCTAAATGCTGAATGGAACCTGAGATGCCCACAGCGATATATAATTTTGGAGTCACTGTTTTCCCGCTAAGCCCCACCTGATGAGGATAAGATATCCAATCCCTGTCGACAGCTTCTCTGGATGCCCCGACAACTCCACCAAGATGATCGGCAAGTTCTTTTATTAAAGCAAAGTTCTCCTTTTTCCGCAATCCACGTCCACCCGCCACTATGATGTCTGCATCCTGAATGTTTACATTTTCATTCAGATTTTTTTGAAATCCTGTTTTTGTTACTCTTCCATCAAACAAGCGGGGATCAAATTCAATATTGATGATTTCACCTTTTCCTTTACGACTCTCATCGCGAGGAGCAAGCCTGGTCGACTTGGGTCTAACGGTAACCATCTCAGGTCTGTGATTCGGGGTCTTAATAGTAGCCATAATATTACCGCCAATCGCCGGTCTCGTTTGTAATAAATTACCCGTCTTTTCTTCGATATCCAATTCAGTGCAATCAGCGGTTAAACCAGTAGTAACCCGCGCAGCAATGTGTGGCATCAAGGTCCTCCCCGTCCTCGTAGCGGCAGCCAGGATAATCTCTGGTTTGTATTGTTCGATAAGATGATTTAAAACATTACTGTAGTTTTCCACTATAAAATTCTCCAGCTCAGGTGCATTTATAAGGTATACCTTGTCAGCCCCTCTTAATATCAATTCCTCAGCGCTGTTATTGGTAATGTTGTTAGCCATCAATACCGCAATCAATTCCGAGCCCAATTTATCAGAAAGTTTGCGTCCCCGTGCCAATAACTCATAGGAGACAGCCTTTATTTCTCCGTCGGCGGCCTCAGCTAAGGTCCATATCCCTTTGTAGTTCATTTGTCTATCCCTTCTAAAGTATTTCTTTTCCACGTAAAAATTCAATGAGCTCATGTACACTCTTCGCGAGACTATCCTCACTTTCTGCCTTAACAAGCGTACCATTTCTGAGAACCCTGGGATGATAAATTTTTGCAACTCGTGTAGGGGAACCCTTCAAGCCTAATTGGGTAGGATCAACTTTTAGATTTTGGGAATTCCATACAGGGATATCTATTTTTTTTGCTTTCTGTTTGCCTCTCAGGGTGGGGAGGCGGGGATAACTTGCCTCTTTAACGAATGTCAGTAGAGCAGGCAATGACGTCTCTAATGTTTCATAGCCCTCCTCAATCATTCTTTCCACAATAATGGTATGATCCGTTATCTTCTTGATCTTGCTTACGTAGGTTAGAAGAGGAATGTCTAAGAGTGCAGCAATCCCCGGCCCAACCTGTCCTGTATCCCCGTCAGTTGCCCGTTCTCCAGCCAAGATCAAGTCGAAGTCACCCATTTTTTTGATTGAGTTCGCAAGGGCATAAGAGGTAGCCCATGTATCAGAACCGGCGAACTCCTTGCCAGAAATTAAAATCCCGTCATCACATCCCATTGCTATTGCTTCTCGTAGAGCCCTCTCTGCTGAAGGAGGACCCATTGTTATTACAGTAGTTTTTCCCCCGTGGTGTTCTTTCAGCTGTATTCCTATTTCAATACCGTAGAGATCAAGCGGATTAACAATACTCTCTACTCCACTCCTGACCATTGTGCCGGTTTCTTCATCCATTTTAACATTGCTGGTTTCAGGGACTTGTTTAATTGGGATAATTATATTCAACGTCGTGCCTCCTTCTCAGATTGTAAAAATTATTTCCAATCTGCTAAGGTTGCTCATGCTGTTTGGGGTAATTCGTGCAGTCAACTGATAGCATTAAAAAATTATCATACCCCACCCCTTTACAATTCACCAATACATTTTTAATATATCGTAGAAAAATAGACAGAAAATACTCCCCTTGTTTAATTCGTTGTTAGCTCTGGCTTGCACATAGTCGCTCTGTATGATTCTACTACACCCTATCTCAGACCCTGAGTGCTGGGGACTGTTTGCCGAGGAGGTGCTGAGTAATCTTTTAACTTCTGATAACGCAGTATTTAAAAGGGTTCAGGTTTCAGGTGTAATTCCACCAACTCCTTGAGTCTGATATCCCGGGAAGAAGCGCCGACCTGTATTGCGAACGTTCCGGGATTTATCGCCCATGCATGGATATCCGGATCATAATATGAAAAGGCGTCTTTCCCAAGTTCTATACAGACATTTTGCGATTCACCCGGTTTCAGAAAGACCTTTTTGAATCCCTTGAGTTCCCGAGGAGGACGCGGCACTCGACTGTCCAGTTCTTGCACATATACCTGGGCGATTTCGGCTCCATCGTATGCCCCGGTGTTTTTTATACTGAAACGCACCGATACCTTTTCTCCAGATGACACCGTGGGAGGCTCTATCTTGAGCCCGCTGTACTCGAATTCGGTGTACGATAATCCATAGCCGAAGCAAAACAACGGTTCTATGGCATAATGGTCAAAGCCGCGATAGCCCATGAAAATCCCTTCAGTGTAGGGGCATGTTTTGCCATCTGCTGACTGATAGTAGGAGTATGCGGGATTGTCATCGAGCCTCTTCTCGAAAGTTGCCGGGAGCTTGCCCGAAGGTGTTGTGAGTCCGAAGAGTATCTCTGCAACAGCAGTGCCACCTTCCTGGCCCGGATACCATGCCTGTAAAAGGGCTGGAACCTTATCAAGCCAGTCGCCCCAATCAACCGCGCCGCCGCTGTTAAGCACAACTATTGTTTGTGGATTCACCTTCGCCACAGCGTTGAGTAAGACTGCTTGCTGTCCCGGCAATGAAAATGACCTGTCAAATCCCTCGGATTCATATTGAGGCGTGAACCCGGCGCATACTACTGCAATATCGGCTTGACCCGCTGTTTTAACGGCTTGTGTTTCCTCGACTGGCTTGAGATAACGCCATCCAAATTGCGCAACTGCATCACCGCTATTTTCATAATATTCTACGGTGAGTTCATAGGTCTTCTGTGCATCTAATTCCATAACAGAAGTCATTATGCGAGCTGCGTGATCCGTCCAATCGTCAATAATTAGTTTGCCATCGAGATGCACCCTGATACCATCGTCCGCCCGACTGACGAAGAGGTAGTGTCCAGCCCGGTCTGTGCGGATACGACCCGACCATCGTGCGGAAAATTTTTCCACGGGCAGACCTTCCGGGGAGTTTCTGCCCCAATCATAATTTAGTTTTTCAGTAATGCCCTTTTTAACAGGCTCTCCCGTCAAATTTTGATTATCGAAATACTCGGATGCCAAACCCGGCACAATGGAACCATCCAAAGTAACATGCTCATAGGTGGCTGCCAGTATCTTTTCCATGTCGAGCCATGGCTCAGTCGGTTCATGAAGCACCTCAACAGATTCCGGAGCCAGTCGTCGAATTCCTTCGAGCACACTCACCGCATGAAACGGTTCAGTATGAGAGCTGCCGCCTCCACCGAAAACAGCGGGGTGTGAATTGGGACCGATAATGGCGATGGAGCGAATAGTATTTATATCGAGCGGCAAAAGGGCTTTATCATTTTTCAGTAACACGATCGATTCACGGGCGATTTCGAGAGCCACGCGGGCACTCTCGGGATTATCGAGCGGAATAGAATCATCTTGTTGTGGGCGGTCGAGAAAACCGGCACGGTAAATCGTGCGCAGAATCCGCCGTACCTTATCGTCAATGGTCTTCTCAGAGACAATCCCGTCCCTGATAGCGGGGATTAAGTTCGCGCGATTCATGAACACCCCGGAGGGCATCTCGAGGTCGAGTCCGCCGTTTGCCGCGCCAACTGCGTCGTGCGTTGCACCCCAGTCAGACATTAAGATTCCTTCGAATCCCCACTGTTCTTTGAGTATCCGGTTGTTTAACATGACGTTTGCTGTGCAATGCGTGCCATTGACCAGGTTATAAGCAGCCATGACACATCCTATCTTTGCCTCGACGACTGCAGCGTGAAATGCCGGAAGGTAAATCTCGTGCAATGTTCGTTCGTCAACTTCCGAGCTGAAGGTCATTCTACCGTACTCGTTGTTGTTGCAGGCATAATGTTTCACCGTAGCGAGAGCTCCCTGAGCCTGAAAGTGTTTGATCACTTCAACTGCTATGCGTGATGCGAGAAATGGATCTTCGCCGTAATACTCGAAATTTCTGCCACACAGGGGATAGCGATATATATTGATGCCGGGTGCAAGCCAGATATGAACGCCACGGGCACGGGCGTCTCTTCCCGCTGCTCTGCCGAAGTCCGCAGCACGCGTGGGATTCCATGTCGCAGCAAGCGCTATCCCTCCTGGATATGCCGTCGATGGCCCATAGTTCCTTACACCCATAGGTCCGTCGGACATCTTGATTTCGGGTAACCCTAATCGTTCCATCGGGCGAATATAAAAATCCCGGTCGCCCCCTATATAATCGAGCTTCTCTTCAAGCGTCATTTTAGCCAGAATTGACTCGACCCATTGCTCCATAGATATATCTTTATCTTTCTGCGTTTCTTGCCTTAGATAGGTACATCCATAGAGCAAGAGTATACTTACGAGAATAAGAAACCTGCTCGATTGTTTCATTTTTTGCGCTCCTGTAGTTCTATTAGAGAAATACAAATTAAACGGTACAAGAAAGAGAAACAAGTGAAAAGAAAGGGAGTATGGGGGACAGACCTTTACTTTTTACTTTTCTTATTGTGTTGTTAGCGCAGAGACGTCTGCACTTTAAATAGGCGTGAGCCATTACTCGCACTCGCTTGCAGTTGTTTTTTCCGGAGTAGGGTCGTTCGGCCCGAACGACCCCCGGCAACAGTTCAAAACAAAATTCATTCTATGATACCCAATACGGGGGAAGAGAAATTGATAGTGCAAAAAAAACTTCTTTTAATCCACGAATCTCCAGTAACGGAGAAATATTATCGTAACTCAGAAGGCGTGGATGACGCGGAGTAACATACCCCCACAAGCCTCAAGAACTTGCACGTTTAAAAAATCTTCAACAACAATGATCCAACCACTTATCTCCACTTATCCTCACTTATTTCTTTACAACCTACAATCTCATCTCTGTCTTTCGTAACCGAAATACAGAGAAAAAGGGCATTTCATGCTCACGCATGAAGGCAGGGGAAACCCCTTTGGAAAAAGGGTTCTTCCCCTACTACCCCTTTCCTAAACCTTTACTCAGTAAGCTGCGGTATCAGGGTATAATGCCCCCAAAAGCCTCAATCTGTATGGCTGACATATAAATCATCATATACCAAAAGATTTTCAAATTTTTACACTCTGTCCCTTTATGCGAATAGAGCGTTTAAAAAATCTTCAACAACAATGATCCAACCACTTATCTCCACTTATCC
>CAZSMK010000052.1:0-19655 GCA_964608095.1 uncultured Candidatus Sumerlaeota bacterium
ATGTGGTTTGTAAAATTACCATAAGGATACGCTCTTTCTTTTTTTAACGCCATACACAACTTTCGACAATATCTCTTGCAAGGATAACACATCCGCCACGGCGAATCTTCGACCCGCTCGAAGATGCGCCTGTGGCGGACACGGCGCGTCTTCGACCCTCCACGGCGCGGCGCACGCGCAATCGGTATTCGAAAAAGAGTATTGCCGTTACACTTAAAAGATAGAAACGACATTTTCGAATGCGCGTACAACGCCAAGGGCGTGTACGAACGCGAGTGCGACGGCGAACGCGAGTGCGAGTGCGGTTGAAAAATGATATGAGAAAATTTTTTATTCGTGTAATTCGGCGAGCTTGGTATCAAGCTCGTTGAATTCGTGGTTAAAGAAAAAAGGGGTTTTAAATTGTAAAGAGATTAGTGGAGATAAGTGAATATCCGTGGTGCCAGGAGAAATTTATTTAGTATCTATTTCAACGCAGAATTCACAGAGAACCACAATCAGAGATAAAAAATACTCTGCGTTCTTAGCGTTCCTCATGCGGGCTCTGCGTTAAAGATAGATTTTGATAATATCGAAGGTTTGTTCGTAAAAGAAAAAAATAAGACATGCAACGTATGCGGTTTCGGGAATAATTTTTGTTTCGATCTTCCACCGAGGTCAGTTGAAGCAGAATAAAACTACCAAACAATGCAAGCGCGGGCGTCGTATCAAAAGAATTGTATTGAGAAATCATCTGAATCGAAGGATTCTCTATGTCAACCGATTGACATAAATATAAGTCTAAATGATATAATGATGGAACTGATTGAAACATTCGGCGAGGAGATGCTTGTGTCGGAGAATGGACCTGCTACAGGCACAAAGAGGGTGTCTGGAAGTCCAGAGAGAGATGGTCATTTGAAAGAGTTGATTCGCCGTATCAGGGCGGGCGAAATCGATCTGTTCGAAATTATTGTCGAACAATACCAGGGAGAAATCTACAAGGTAGCGTGGCGAATGACTCATAACTATGACGATGCATCCGACGTGGTTCAAGAGACCTTGCTGAGGATATACCGAGCGCTCATTTCATGGACAGGCAAAGCAAAATTTTCGACATGGGTATATCGAATTGCGTTGAACACAAGTCTGGATTTTATCAGGCGTCAGAAGAAGCATTACCAGCGACGCATATATAGTAACGAGACAGATGAAAATCAGGCACTTCGACAACGGCTCGAGGGTATCGAGCACGAAACACCACGAGACAAGGCTCACATACACCATCAGAAAGAGATTATCAGCAATCTTTTAACGAACCTATCGCCGATGCAGCGAAAGTGTTTTGTGCTTCATTATTTTCAGGAGTTAAGCATACAGGAAATAAGCAACGTAATAAGATGCAGTCAGGGCTCAGTCAAGCGTCACATTTTTCGTGCACGCGAACGGCTAAAAAATTTAATCGGGGAAAATGAAAATGGAAAGAAAAGAACATAAAAGACAGGACAGGTATCCGAAACGAGAGATAATTGTACCGGGAAAACACCGGAAGATGCTTGATATGGAGCAATTGATTAACACCAGCGAGGAGCCGGAATTATCGCTTTCCGCGCATCAGGAGCTTACGCGAAAGGTTATGGCTCATGTGAAAGAGAAACGTCATCAAAAAATGGGATACTCCGGCGTTATAACGACAGTACGCGACATAGTAACGTGCACCGATTCTTTTCTCATCAGGGCTTCCGCGTATGCTGCAGCCGCCGTGGTGCTCATTGCCCTTGTGTTTGGAACTTTTATCGCCGTGTCCTCTTTTGCTACGAGTACTGCGAATGCCTATTCCAACGAACACTTCGAGCGGGACATTTGTGTCAAAGCAGGTATGCCGGAAAAGACAATCAATCACATCTCTTTTAAGCGTTCGATGGAAAAATTTATCCTCTCAGAGACATAGATTTGACACATTCACGTCATTCCTGATAGCCTTTATTCACTCCTTTTTTCAAGGTATATTTTTTAGCAGATGGTGTAGCTATGACAGCCCTCCCAGCAGAAAACGAAGAGACACACATAGAAGATGAAGAGAGACGCGCTTCAGAACCCACCCTTATAAAGACCGAGCATCTGGAGAAGATATACAGAATCGGCACGATTGAAGTTCCGGCGCTCAAAGGGGTGAATATAGAGATTTTTCCGGGCGATTTCTACGCCATTATGGGACCGAGTGGTTCGGGGAAGTCGACCTTGATGCATATCCTGGGCATGCTCGATCGACCCTCGAAAGGTCATTATCTCTTTAAAGGCAAGAAGATGGAAGACCTCAACGATGTGGAACTGTCAAGGACCCGCAACCATGAAATAGGATTCGTATTTCAATTCTTTAACCTCCTACCTCACCTTACTATCTTGCAGAATACGGAACTTCCCCTTGCCTATGGAGGTGTTCCTGCCCGAGACCGGAGAGAACGAGCCCTCATATCGCTCGAACGGGTAGGCGTCGCCGACCGGATACATCACTTACCGACCGAGATTTCGGGTGGACAGCGGCAACGAGCAGCAATTGCCCGCGCACTCGTCACGGAACCTTCTGTTATCATGGCTGACGAACCTACTGGAAACCTGGATACCGTCACCGGCAAAGAAATCATGAGCATGTTCAGCGAAATCAACCAAAAAGGAACCACGATACTCCTCGTTACTCATGAGCGAGAAATTGCACAATTTGCTGAAAAGGTCATATATATCCGCGACGGAAACATTCAGAAAATAAGCTCCGGAAAAGAAATCTCTATATAATATTCACAGATTAAGCGGGTGTTACTCCCGTGGTTGATATAGGTAAAAAAGGGTATTTATGTCCCTTCCTCGCTGTTTCTACAACTATGTTTCTTACATACACATTTTCACCATAGCCGGTGTGAAAGAAAAATGAGACACATTCTTCTTGTTCTGAAAACAAAGTATCAATTGATCAACAACGAGCTGCACACCATGCGGCATTTTGTGTTTATTCATATCATAATCGGGCTGTTGGTGGTGTTCGTTATCGTGGGTGGTGGGACTCTGACATTTCGATTTCTTTTCAACTTCCTTCTCAGCCAGGAGATTTTCGGTCCCCCTTTGATGAACCGTCTTCTTGCAATGGTTTTCCTGGCGTTCTTCTCGATGCTGATTTTCAGCAATCTTATTATTACGTTGAGTACGAGCTACATATCAGCCGAAGTGGATTTTTTCATGGGATTGCCTATCCGCCATCAGGATATCTTCTGGTTGAAGTTGGTGGAATCCATAATCTACTCGTCGTGGGCATTCGCCATCTTGTCGTTGCCTATCTTCATCGCTTTCGGATACGTCAAGCAAGTTTCACCCCTCTTCTATTTTTTGAGTCTTCTTCTCGTCATCTGTTTTTTACTAATACCTGCGGGGATAGGAGCGTTGCTGACCATGATTGTGTCGGCATATTTTCCCGCCCGCAAGACCCGCACTCTCGCCTTTGTGCTCGGCGCCATGTCGGTGACCATCATTGTGGTGATGGTGAAACTGATGGGAATCCAACAGGTCGTGTCATCGCCTGAGAGCTCCTTTGACCAGATCATGATGGTGCTCAACATCGGCGCAATCCCGATTTTGCCGAATTTCTGGTTAACGCGGGGGCTCATCGCTCTTGCGGACAAGAATTACTCACAGTTCTTGTACTGGTTCATGATGTTACTGAGCACCGCCCTGATATGCATGGAGGCATGCTACTGGCTGGCGCCGAAACTTTATTATCGTGGGTGGACATTTTCGCGGGAAGCGGCATCGAAAACCTATACCAGGACTAACAACCGCTGGTTTTCTTTTTATAACCTTTTTGAGCGCTTATATGTTGCGTTACCGCGCCGTTGGCGCCCCTTGCTCCAGAAAGATATCCGCACATTCTGGCGCGATCCTGCGCAATGGACCCAGCTGTTAATTCTGTTCGGATTGCTCTTTATCTACGTGGCTACCTTGCGGAACGCCGCGGAACAGGCAGCGGGGGTGGATGTTATCATCCCCAAATGGAGAACCATTCTCTCGTTCATTAATCTCGGGGCTTCTTCATTTGTGTTGTCGATCCTGAGCACACGCCTGATCTTTCCCATGCTCAGTCTCGAGGGGAAGCAACAGTGGGTAATAGGACTTTCACCGCTGAACAAGACCGCCCTTGTCTGGGAGAAATACTGGTTGACCTGGACTGCAGCGTTTGTACTGACCGAGACGCTTATGATCTTTTCCAATTTAATCCTCAAGGTGGACACGCTGATTTTTTTCATATCGGTCGCCACTGTCCTGATCATGTCGTTCGGTCTGGTGAGTCTTGCCATAGGGCTTGGCGCACTCATGCCGAATTTCAAGGAAGATAATCCTGCCCGAATCGCAAACGGGCTCGGTGGTACCATTAACGCCATCCTGAGCCTGATTTATATCGCCGTGACTATCGGAATGGAGGCGGTTCCCGCGTATCTTCACTCCGTCGGCAAGCTTACAAAAATCTCTATCCCCATATTCTTTGTCATTCTCTACGTCTCCTTATTCATTCTCTTTCAGATTCTCGTCATATCAGTTCCTCTCATCCTGGGACTTCGCCATTGGCGTAATCTTGAATTTTGATTTTGAACTTGCAAGTATCGGGTGAGTGTTTTAGAACCCATAATCAGAAACCTTTGTGGAAATGGAATATAGATTTTCGGTTCGTTCTCTTTTGTACCGAAAATCAGCGAGCTCGACATTGAACCAGAGTTGGGTAAAAGGAGTGCAGGCATGTTTGACCTTATAATCAAAAACGGAAACGTGGTGGACGGAAGCAACCAGGAACCGCGCATTGCGGATATCGGGATAACAGGTGACGTAATCGAAGCGATAGGGAATCTTGCAGGTCAGGAAACAAAGGCGACCATAGATGCTTCAGGAAAGATGGTAACCCCGGGATTTATCGACATTCATTCTCATTCCGATGAAGCCTATCTTATCAACCCTCTTGCGGAAAGTAAACTTCGACAGGGGATAACAACAGAAGTGATAGGACAATGTGGTTCTTCTCCGTTTCCTCTTTCCGAGGAAGTGAGAGAACGGTACCAGGGAGATGTGCAAAGTTGGGGAATCAAGATAGATTGGACAAAACCGGAAGAATTCTTCAACAAAGTGGAACAGGCAAAACCGGCGGTGAACATAGTTCCCTTTGTCGGACAGGGTACCCTTCGTGCGACCGTAATGGGCTATGAGGACCGAAAACCAACACCAGACGAGATGAAGCGTATAAAGGGGCTTCTTGCGGAGGCGCTTGACGCCGGGTGTTGGGGAATGAGCACCGGTCTCATTTACCCGCCGGGGTGTTTTACCCCTACCGATGAATTGGTCGAACTGGCAAAAGTGCTTAAGGAGCGCGAGGCCGTGTATGCCTCCCATATCAGGAGCGAAGGAGATGAGCTCCTCGGCGCGATTCAAGAAGCGATATCCATCGGGAAAGCAGCGGGGGTGCGTGTCGAGATATCCCATTTGAAAGCGTCAGGTTCGCGCAACTGGGGTAAAGCGGAGAAGGCTATCGAGTTTATCGTCAAAGCGCGCGATGAAGATGGTCTCTCGATTGGATTCGACCGTTATCCGTATACGGCAAGCTCCACCTCGTTAAGTTCTCTGCTTCCTTCGTGGGCTCACGCCGGTGGACATAAACAGACTATCGAAAACATACGCAATCCCGATACGAGCGACCGGATGATTGACGAAATGCAGGAAAACCTCGAGGGCGCCCATGGCTGGGGTTCCATCATTATCGCCAACGCCGGCTGCCCTGAGTATGAACAATTCGAAGGATTCAGCATAAAAGAAATAGCAAAAGCCAAAGGGCTTTCTCCTGAAGTGGTGGTATTTCACATCCTCCTGAAAAGCGCTTTTTCCGCAGGTATTTGTGCCTTTACGATGAACCAGGAAGAAACGGAGATGATCCTCACCCATCCGCTATGCGCCGTCTGTACCGACGCTACTGCTCGTGCGGTAACCGGTCCCCTTAGCAAAAGCAAACCGCATCCGAGGACGTTCGGCAGCTTCCCCAAATTTTTTAGAAACTATGTGAAAGAAAAAGCATCGTTGAACATCCAGGAAGCGGTTGCCAAGACCAGCGGCAACCCGGCAGAACGGCTGGGTATAAAGAAAAGAGGGTTTATTAGAGAAGGCTATTTCGCGGATATTTTAGTAATCGATTGGGATTCATTCACCGATACCGCCACCTATGAAAATCCGATCAGTCTCTCGAAAGGTATCAAAGCGATTATTGTAAACGGCAAAACCGTGTTTTTCGATGAAGTGTATACAAATGAGCGCCCGGGAAGGATACTTCGACACGCATAGGAGAAACGATACGATTTTCCGCCGTCGGTTTTACATTAATTACGCGCAATGCGGATAACCGCACAAAACCATTGCAACAGATTTCATCTCTTATGTAAGGATAAAAACGCCTTGACAATCCTTTTGCATTGTGAGTAGTAAATATAATCTAACATCTATGTAATATAACGGAGGATAACAGGCAGGGTCTCACTATCGGGAAACTACATGAATCTGGTCATTTATAAAAAGAAAGCGCCGAAAAAGTTTTGGCGTATTGATAGAGATCAACTCTCTATTGGACGAGGTAGCCGGGCTGATATAACAGTAAACGACCCCCGCGTTTCGAGAATTCACGCCTACATCATTCAAGACGAAAATAATACCATCTTTATCGATGCCAACTCGACTAACGGTAGTTTTGTTAACGGCTCTAAAACAAAGCGCCACATCCTTCAACCGGGTGATATTATTCAAATAGGTGACACCGAGCTTCATGTAGTGAAATCGGAGCAAGTTCCTGAATTCGGGTGGGACAATTCGCTCCTTGTTATTCAATCAGAATTTCCTCTTGATTATCTCAACAAACAATTGGACGCCATTACGCACGAGATCGATGTTTCCGCTCAAACGCATGACAAAGACACCAGCCTTAAAACCATTACGTCTCTCAATTTATCAAAAGTTATGAACCGTATAAAAACGCTTTACCAATCGTTTGAACGTATTTCCTCTGCTCGAAACTGTATGGAAATATACGAACACATCGTAGAAAGTGTATTTGAACTTCTTCCCACGGCAGAGAACGCGTGTGTGATATTGAGGGAAAGCAAGGGAGAACAATATGAGCCTGTAGTAATGAGAAACCGGGAGGGCGGGCAGTTGCAGAAAACCAAGATCAGCAAGACCGCCTTGACCAATGTGGTTGATAAAAAGCACACACTGCTTGCCGCCGATGTGCCACACGATCCGCTTTTCAAAAAAACCGAGTCCTCAAAGGATCTCAATATACAATCAACGCTCTGCGCACCCATGGTACTTAACGACGAAGTCATCGGTGCAATCTATGTGGATACGCGTGAAACTAAGCGTTCCTTCGACCAGATCGATGCAGAATTCTTAACCGCCCTCGCTAATCATTCAGCCATCGCACTCGAGAACGGGCGTCTTTACGACAACTTACAGAAAGCCTATCATCAATCAATCCTGTCGCTTCAAAACGTGCTGGAAGCACGCGATCCCTCAACTCTGGGACACGCCTATCGTACGGCGCAGCTTGCCGTAGGTATCGGGAAGGAAATGGGACTTACAGAAATCCAATGCGAGAGGCTGAGAACCGCAGCTGAACTGCACGATATCGGGAAAGTCGCATTCGATACAAGTCTTATTAACAAGCCCGGCGTTCTTTCAGACTCCGAATACGCATCGATCCAGGAACACGTTATTCTCAGCCAGAAAATTCTTGCACCCATCGAGTATCTCAAAGATGTCTTACCCATAATAATTCAACACCACGAGAGATACGACGGAACCGGATATCCCGGGAAATTGGCTAACGATGATATCATGCTCGAAGCACGGATATTGTCGGCAGCGGATGTCTTCGATGCACTCATTAGCCATCGTTCCTATAAGGAAGCGCTTTCTGTTGGAGATGCGGTAAAACAATGCTGGAAAGAGGCGGGAAAGCAGTTCGATCCAAAAGTACTCAAAGCCCTGGAACGTTATCTCGAACATAACCGCATGTTGATTGAAAATTTAATTGCCAATCCTCATGAGACATTATAGCCTTATCCTCGCTTTATTCATACGATCAATGAAGGGATGATATCCAAAACGCATGTGTGTGTAGCAATAAAACTCCCCCGAATTCTTGAATCCAACCGTGGGTACAAAAACTAACATATATACAACACTTTTTGTCCTTGCGTGCATCGTAATAGTAGGAGGAGTTTTTCTTGCAACAATGCCCCGGGGAATGTATTGGGGAGACGGATTAGAGCTCACCACTGCGGCGCATTGCCTTGGTATCCCACACCCTACCGGTTATCCCCTTTACATGTTGATAGGCAAACTTTTCGCCTCATTTCCCGCAGGAACTGTCGCATGGCGTCTGCATTTATCGAGCTTGTGCTTCGTCGCTGCAACGACGGTGATTCTCTTTTTTCTCTTTCGTCTTCTGGCCCTCCGTCTTTTTCCACCAGAAGTCTTTCCCGATGTACTTTACACTAATTCAATCTGCCTTGCCTTCTCTCTCCTCTTTGCATTCTCGAGAACGGTCTGGAGACTTGGCACAATCACCGAGGTATACGCACTTCATATTCTCTTCTTCGTGACAACTATTTATCTTGGGTGTCTTTATCTCTTTACTAAACGCCGAAGATACTTTCTTGGGGTGTTCCTTATCGTTATCATATCGCTTACACACCATATGATGAGTGTGGTAGCGGTTCCTTTTGTTCTGGTATGCGTGGGAGTCTTTCTTTTTTCTGGTCTTTCCCGGAAAGACAAAATTAAAAGTGCGGGATTGTGCGTTTTGCTCCTTGTTATCGCCTTCATGCTTTTTTTATATCTGCCGGTAAGGGCACACAAACATCCTCCCATCAACTGGGGCAATCCCGAAAACATGCGGAACTTTCTATGGGTAATTAACGGCGGGGATTTCAAAGACTTTTATTTCCTCCAATTTCCCGCCGGTCATCATCTTGATTCTCACACACTCGTTCCCTATATCAAGTTACGCCTCGCCGGCATCTATAACTGGTTTCTCTCCGAGTGGTTCAACCTCTCTACCTTTGGAAATAAAGGACGGATTTTAGGAACCCTCTTCTTTGTGGTTGTATGTGGGATCGGGTTGGTTTATATGGGTATCAGAAAAATCCTCCTTGCCATCGCGCTTCTCTGTACCTTGATTTTAACAGTTGCCGTTGTCTTCTTTTATGGAATTTACGATATCGAAGATTATTTTATATCGGCTATTCCCTTGCTTTTGATACCTTTCTTTATCGGACTCATGCGATTGTTGAATCTTTTTGAATCTTATTTTCTCGGGCGAAAATTCAACTACCTCAACTGGGTCGCTTTTGTCCTGCCCATGATGATTTTGGTAACTAATTTCAGCGCCAACAATCGCCGGTTGGACTCCTCCGCGGATAAGTATTCTCAACGCCTTTTTCAATCTCTCGAACGGGATTCTATCGTTATCACATTCGGCGATAATGATATTTATTCGCTCTGGTATCGTCAGAAAATACAGGGTGAGCGCCCGGACGTGTTGGTTGTCGGGGGCAACTTTATATACTCTGAATGGTACCGAACGTTTTTTCGAGAGAAAGACCTCAAGGGGCGACGGATTCATATAGAGAAGCAACCCATCTCAACGGAAGAAGTGTTCTACCGGGACCTTCGCAACTGGATTATTGAACCCAATATCGGACGATTTCCCATATACACCACCACGGCTTCGCCTTTTCTCGAAGAGTGGTATGAAGCGGAGCAGGTGGCGGTGCTTTTACACCCGGATGAATTCAACCGTGTAAAGGCGCGATTCTTGCCCTCACCCTATCTCTATCGTTTACGGCGTAAATAACGCCCGACCGATTGGCTCCAGGATACTTCAATCCAAAAACCAGATTCCAGACGCGCCCTTGTTGAGACTTCTTGTCAAATTATATGATTTGTTGATTTCTTCAATTAACTGATTTAACATGGTATATCTTCCTGAATATTTGACTTTTTTCTGATACATAAAAGGCATAATTCAGTTATGAATCTACATACGCTATACCGCCTTATTTCTATCTCCATACTCCCGCTTGTTCTTCTTTCATGCGCAGGTGAGAACCGGACAGCCTCACAGCACATCAAATTTGTATGGTTCGGAAGCGAACAGGAAGAAAAAGTTATCCGTGAAATTGTAGAAGATTTTGAAAAAGTGCATCCCGAGATACAGGTCGAGATTCAGATGGTTGAGTGGCTTCGGTTCAACGAGAAGTTGATCACCATGCTTATCGGTCACAGGGCGCCGGATATTTCCAGAATGTCTGTTCAATGGTGTAAACGGTATGCGGAACTGGGCGCCTTTACGGATATATCCGACCTGGTGACTGAGAATGACCTCGAGGATTTTGTTGATTCTCGTCTTGCCTCATGTCGTGATGACGACCGCTTGTTCGGATTGCCTCACAGCTCAATCGGCCTCTTGTTGTTTTACAACAAGGATGCGCTCGATAAAGCGGGTATCGAGGTACCTGCTTCTCTCGAAGACGCCTGGTCATGGGATGAATTCGAACAGCAATGCCGGCTGGCAATGGAGAAATCAGGCATCGAGTACGGCTGGAGCACATATCGCGGATGGTTTCCACTCCTCTCTTTTTTTTACCAGAACAACGGCAGGCTCTTTGACGACACGTTCGAGCGTTCCACATACGCGCGGCAAGAGAACGTCGAAGCGCTATCATGGTTTGTGAATCAGCACCGGACGGGGATAGCGCCTGCGTCGTCATGGACAGGGGGCGATCCGGGCGCAGACCTCTTTATGCGTGGCTTCTGTGCCTTTCATATTACGGGCAACTGGAGCATCACGACGTTCGCGCGCCGAATCAGCGACTTCTCTTGGGATGTCACGTTCCTGCCAAAACAAGAGCGGCGTGCAACCAACGTGGGCGGCGAAAATCTCGTCATTTTCAACACCAATAAGCGCGCTGCAGCGGTTACTCTCTTACGGTTCCTTACCAATGCAGAGAATGTGGCGCGTTTCTCGCGAAAGGCGCTCTTTATTCCGACACGCGAATCCTTGCTCAATTCCGACTTTCAATTTGAACAGTACAACGAGTTCATGCAAAAGTTCATGATACAATCCCGCGACTTCGAGCCAGAGTGGGCTGTTGAGCAGAGTCTGACCGCATTCTCTGAACTTGAAAACGACTTTTTAAAAAACGTAGAACTTGCAATACTGGGACAAATTACGGCTGAACAGGCGCTTGAAAACGTTGACGACGAATTCAAGAACCTGCGCTTCTAATATAAAAAACTTTGGTGAACGTACAGGAACGCACGAGCGATGAAAAGCAGCCTCAGAGAACATGTGTACGCGTACAGCTTTTTGCTGCCTGCGCTGATCATTATTACTGTCTTTTCGTTCATTCCTATTCTCGCAGCGTTCGGACTGAGCTTTTGCAAGTGGCGGATTCTGGGCAATCCTGATTTTGTGGGACTCAGAAACTATCAATACGTCCTCAGCGACAAGGTCTTCTGGATCGCATTGAAGAATACGGCATATTATAGTTTTGTCACGGTGCCGGCGGGATTGGTCCTTGCGCTCGCAAGCGCCCTGCTTCTCAATCAACAACTCAAAGGCAGGGTGTTTTTCAGGGGTGTAATCTTTTTTCCGGTCACTATTTCCATGGTAGTCATATCGCTGATATGGGGCTGGATGTTCAGTGAACATTACGGCGTGGTGAATTTTCTCCTTGAACGAGTAGGCGTCGAACCACGTGCATGGTTGGCTAATCCGCGTTACTCGCTTCCCATCATAATGGTCATGAGTATTTGGAAGGGGTTTGGTTACGGCATGGTGATCTACCTCGCGGCGTTACAGTCGATACCGCGAACCTACTATGAAGCAGCCACTATCGATGGGGCAAACCCATGGCAGAGGTTTCTGCATATTACGTTGCCACTTCTCAATCCAACCACGCTTTTTGTACTTGTGATTGCCTTCATTGGCTCGTTTCAGGTGTTCGACCAGGTGTACGTGCTCACGCGCGGCGGTCCTGGACATTCCACCACTGTCCTGGTTCTTTATCTGTACGAAGAGGCGTTCGGCGGTAAATTTCGCATGGGACGCGCTTGCTCCATCGCTTACATACTGTTTGTTATTGTCCTTGTCTTCACACTTATTCAAATGAAATTTTTCAGGCAAAAAGGGTTTGAACGATGATTACACGAACAAGAAGAGATGATGGATAAACCGCTATAAAATGAAACAGAAACGTAGCATAGGGAAATCAGTAAGTTACGGACTCCTTCTCGTTGTGTCCGCCATTATGCTTTTTCCCTTTTTCTATATGTTCGTGACTGCATGCAAGGATGAGACCCAATTCGTGAAACGTGCCTTCTTCCCTGATCCATGGCTGTTGAAAAATTTCTTAATTGCATGGACTAAAGAACCGTTTACACTCTTTTTATTCAACAGCCTCTTGGTTGCGGCGGTGACCCTCAGCCTTGCCGTCTTTCTTGCTGCAATGGGAGGTTTTGCGCTCTGCAAATACCGTTTCGGTGGGCGAAAAGTTCTCTTCACTGTGATTATTGCCACCATGATGGTTCCCGCGCAGGTAACTATGATCCCGAACTTTTTGATCTCAGCGCGCCTGGGAATACTCGACAGTTATGCCGGGCTTATTATTCCGGTTCTGCCGCTGGCATTTGGCATTTTCATGATGCGGCAGTTTATGTTCTCTGTTCCCGACAGCCTGCTCGAGGCGGCACGCGTTGACGGCGCCACCGAGTTCGCTACCTTTCTCAAGATTGTCCTGCCGCTCTCAAAACCCGCCATCGTGACGCTCGGCATCTTTACCTTCATGTTCAGCTGGAACAACTTTCTCTGGCCCCTCATCATTCTCGACACGGAAAGCAAATATACCATCCCCATCGGGTTGCTGAGGTTCGCACAGCAGTACGATACCCAGTTCCATTACCAGATGGCGGTCTCATTACTCAGCATTCTTCCCGTAATGATCGTGTTCACGCTGTTCCAGCGTGCATTTGTGCAGGGTATGGCGTTAACCGGATTAAAAGAGTAAGCCTTAGGGAAACTGTGCAAGGCGTAAAAAGATTACACCTACTCACCTAAGCGGATTACTCTTTATGAGATTCGCAGTATTGGGGAAGGAAAAAGCCCCGCGTTACCGCGGGGCCGGGGTTATTTCTCTCTTTATGAGATCAGCAGGGGCGGACATTTGTGGCCTCGGGTCCTTTTCGACCCTCTCCCGGCACATATTCCACCGCTTGTCCTTCTTGAAGTGTTTTAAAACCTTCTCCCTGAACGTTGCTATAGTGGACGAATAAATCATCGCCACCATCGTCTGGCTGGATAAATCCATAACCCTTTTTCTCGTTAAACCACTTTACTGTTCCTTTACTCAAAGTACTTTCTCCTTAGGCTCGTTCTTCGAGCCGATTTTTATTTTTCCCCGTTGTTTTAAATCGTCTTTCTCACTTTTTGAGAAAGCATTACATACAGAGAAAAACCATTAAACCTTATTTCGCAGTACAAGAGCAACAAAAATCTCTTATTTTTTCATTTTATTTTTGTTACGCGGATAATAACAATCCGATCACGGCTCCCCCCTACCACTTTGTTATACGCTGTAAACCATGTGATGCCGTACCATGTAGGCAAGGCGTACCATCAACATGGTACGATCGCTCCACACAGGTATACCGATAGACTTTCCGCTATTTCCACACTCGCACTCGCATTCGTACACCCCTTGGCGTTGTACGCGCACTCGTTTTTTTCGGAGTAGGGTCGTTCGGATCCGAACGACCCCCGGCATAAGAGCAAATCGAAATTCATATTATGATTATAAATACCGGTCGAAGACGCGCCGTGGCGGGTCGTAGATTCGCCGTGGAGAATCGAAGATATCGCTTTAGCGGATCAACGACGCGCCGTGGTGGATCACAGAGTACGTACCCTTTAGGCAAGGCGTACCATCAACATGGTAAGATCACTCCACACAGGTGTACTAATAATCTTTTCGTCTATAATTCAAAAAAATCTCTTTGGATGGGTGAAAAGCAGTCCCCACTCATTTTTCGGTAAGGAGAATTGTGAGGCAACCAGCATGCCGCTATTTCTTCTTCGGGATTTTTTTATTATGAAGCAATAATAGGGAACATTTTGCTTGCTCACCGGTATGTTTTGATGTAGTATATGCACTATTTGATGTAGTATATGCATCATATGATGAAAATGTTATGGAGATGAAAAAATGCTGGAAACTTTACTCGGCTCCACAAGTTGTGAGCAGGTTCTGCTTTTTATTCACGCTCGACAGGAAGGCTATCCCCGTGAAATCGCTCGCTTCTTCGATGTTGACTACAGACCTATCCGCAATCAATTAGATAAACTCGAGGCGGGAGGCATTCTGCGTAGCCGTTCCGCCGGGAGGACAAGATTGTATTCGTTCAATACCCAGTGCCCTTATCTGAAAGAACTTAAAGCCCTTCTTGATAAAGTAATGACGTTCTGCCCTGATGATCTAAGGGAACGACTTATCATGAAGAGGCGAAGACCAAGACGACGAGGTAAACCCTTGTGAAACCCATCGGTAGCATGAGCAGGGCGGAGCTTGCTGCTTTTGTTCAGGAGCAACTTCATACCAGAGGAATCGATATGGTTCTAAGTGGTGGTGCGTGTGTATCTATTTACAGTGACGGGAAATACCTCTCAATGGATCTCGACATGATACACTTGTCGCTCATAGCCCCTAAACGAAAGATAATTCGCGAAGCCATGCGCGAGATTGGCTTTATCGAGGAGGGACGCTACTTCGAGCATCCAGACACAGACCTTTTCGTCGAGTTCCCTCCCGGTCCACCTGCCGTAGGAGAAGAGCCAGTGAAAGATATTATCGAGCGACAAGAGTGCACTGGCATACTCAAGATCATTTCGCCTACCGACTGCGTGAAGGACCGATTGGCAGCTTATTACCATTGGGGTGACATTCCTTCCCTTGAGCAGGCTATCCTGGTTGCCCTCGAGAACCCGATAGATCTCGATGAGGTTAAACGATGGTCGAAGGCTGAAGGAAAGGGCGAACAGTTTGAAAAGATCCGCACCCGACTAAAAAATAAGTAACGAGTTCAGGTCCCTGACTTTTCACTTTTCTTATTATGTTGTTAGCCCGGACATGCGCTCAACTCAAGGTTCCTGCGAGAGTACAAGATCATAAATCTATCAATCTGCATGATCTTCCGTCATAAACAGAAAAACAACAGAACAATCTTTCGTGGCACCACGGATTTTCAATTATTGCTTCGCACGCCTGAGCGTGCTCGCTATCGCTATCGAAATCTGAATCGAGTTTTTTATCTCTGAATGTGGTTCTCTGCGACCTCAAAGGGGAATTCTCTGCGAATTCTGCGTTGAAGTATTTATAAAGAAAAAATCATTTTAGGGTATTAAATACTGGTCGAAGACGCGCCGTGGCGGGGCGCGGAGCGCCCTCACTCCACACAGGCATGCTCATAGACTTTCCGCTTAGAACCGGAAGATTAATGGGCGGCCGTTGTGGAGTGCTCGTACCATGTAGGTACGCGCGCTTTGTGATTGCGCGCAATCTATGATTGCGTGGTTTGGGAAAGTGCGTCACCATTCCCAGTGGAAGGGATTGAAATTGGTTCTGTAATCGTAGTAGTCGACCTGTTCATGTTTTTTGAGGAACCCGACAATGGCGTAGGTTATAGGTGTGAATCCCGCCTCAACCGAACACTTGAAGATGTAGTTGAAGAGTATGATTTTTACGAGCACACCGCTGGGATACGTCAGGTAAAAGGCAATGAGGACAAACAATAAGGTGTCGACGAACTCACCGACGAGTGTAGAGCCGATGGTGCGTGTCCATAGAAACCGCCCCCCGGTCCAGATTTTCATCTTTGCAAGGACGAAGGAGTTCGAGAACTCGCCACAAAAAAAAGCGATAATACTGGCAATGACAATCCGTGGGGTATACAGAAGGATATGCTTATATGATTCCTGATATTCCCATGCGGGGTCAGCAGGAAGAACACCGATTACGAAAAAGGCAAGGCTCATGAGGATGCATGCGATGAAACCGGTCCAGATCACGCGGCGTGACGCACCGTAGCCGTATACCTCGGTAAGTATATCGCCAAAAATATAACTCAGCGGGAAAAGAAGGGTTCCACCGTCGAACGTGAATATCCCGATGTTCACCAGCTTGGTGGACGTTATATTGGAGATCATGAGGACCGCGACAAAAAGCCCCGCAATGACTTCGAGGTACTTGAACTTTCGATAGCGGACCTCGATTTGTGGAGCCGTGTTCTTGTTAAGATTGTGTGTCATCGCCGATTCCCACGCCCCTCCCGTGCATTTATTCCTTCATTGATCAGGTATGCCTTCAGTACGACCAAGGATACTTTATCCTGTCGATTCAATAAGGGTAAAGCTTTTTTGATATAAAAAAGGAATAGAGCGCCAGGGCTCATTTGAGGGCAAAAAATCTTTGCCTAAATCATCGTCCTTATGTTCAAATAATTATTCACTGTGTTCACTATGTAGATAAAAATCGAACAAATGCTCAGATCGAGTTATGGCGAGCTCCAAGCGCCTGACATTTTCCTTGAAAGACACCATCAGGTTCACATAAACAAAATAGATGCTTCTATAAAAATGTGCAGGAGACGTAGTTAAGTACTTTCATACAAAAAACCGACGTGAAGAAAGGAAAAAGAAATGAGAGGAGCAGACATCTCCGGAGTGTTTTTCGTGTTTCTTCTGATTTTTCTACTACTGCCCCCACTCGTTGTCTCACAAGAACCGGAAACCCCGAATTGTGGCGCTGTTGCCCTCTGGCATTGTGCCCGCATTGCAGGACTCGATCGCTCACTCGAGCAGGTCACAGAAGCCATAGGGGTCGAGGGTGAAGGAGTAACCTTTGTCAAGTTAAGCCAGGCTGCACAAAAACTCGGTCTGACTCCACACCACCAACAAATGACATGGGAGAATCTTTCCCGGCTGAGGACACCCGGAATCGCACGGGTGAATGAAAACGAATTTATAGTGGTAGAGCGAGCCGTAGATGAAAAGATTCTTACAGTGGATTGTTCAAGCGCGCATACGCTCTTGAGCAAAGAAGCATTCAGCGCCGTATGGAGCGGAGAAATTCTCGTGGTTAAAAATACCGGTCTTGAACGCTCCGTCCCTCCACTTCAAAAATCGCCCCAAATCGTATTTGAAGAAACGAATTACAATTTCGGCACTATTGAAGGCGACATGGTTACCAGCCACATGTTCAGGTTCAGAAACGCCGGAGAGGGGAAATTAGTCATTTCAAATGTCCAAAAAGGGTGCGGGTGTACCGCGGCGGTAGTGGGTAAAAAGGAGCTCGAACCCGGTGAACGGTCGGAAGTGAACGTGCAGTTCAACAGTCGTGGCAAACGAGGCAGACAAACACAAAAGATCAGGATCTACAGCAATGACCCCTCTAATCCCCAGGTGGAATTGACCATGTCCGGCGAGGTTGAGCGGGAAGTTTACGTCACCCCCACGAGGGTGTATCTCGGTAAGGTCCCGCTCGACAAAACCACCACGAGAAATGTGTATGTGTTTTTCTCGTCAAAACCGGCTCTCAAGATTACAAAGGTGGAAGCAAGCAGCCCGGATATCAGTACTGAAGTAGCGCCATATACCAACCCGGCGCAGCCCCCGGGTGCGTCAAACACCCCGTCCGAAGCGCGCTGGATAGTAAAAGTCAGCCTTAAGCCGCAAAGCAAACAGGGCGATTTTCGCGAAATGCTCAAGATTCATACCACCAGCAAAAAGCATCCTGTAATTGAAATCCCGGTGGATGGAAGCATTGTGGGTGATCTTGAATTTTTGCCCTCGAAGGCGTATTTCGGCAGGGTTCAACCGGGTGAAAAGGCTGAACGAACCATTTCACTTGTCAGTCATTCCGGTCAGGAATTCGAAATCCTCGGTTTCAATCTCAACGATCTTCCTATCGAAGCGAAAGTGGATACAGGACAGCAGAAAGCAACACGCCATATTATAAAACTGGCGTTTTTGGCTCCGGATAGACCCAACATCATCAGGGGATACATCGAGGTAACAATCAAATCCAATACAGAACAAACACTACAACTGCCGGTACTGGCTTTGATAAGAAAATGATTAATCGCCTATGGAACCTGATCACGCAAGGGGCTTCTATCTGGAACCTCGCTATTCGTGTCATCATATTATGTGTGGCGGGAAGCCTGCTGGGGCTTTGTGCCAATATACTTCATCCCCATGGGCTCAACCCATTCAGACCTACCCCCGCAATGGTGAAACTCGATGAGTACACCTATATTGATTTCGACACGGCAAAAGAAAAGTACAATATGGGCGACGCCATATTTATTGATGCACGGACAGAAGAAGAGTTCAATGCAGGGCATATTCCGGGTGCACTTAATCTCTCGTTCGAAGATTTCAGCGAGGGTAAACCTGAAATACTCGAATTCCTCCCTGAAGACATTGAATTGCTCATTTACTGCGATACCGACGAGTGTAAATCATCCGAGCAGGTAGCCCGATTGCTCAAATCATATAACTATACCAACGTGAAGATTGTACAATCAGGTTGGGTGAACTGGCAAACACATCAGCGGGAGATCGAACAAGCACGGGAACGATGAGAAAAAGCATTCGATACTTTTTATTTGCCGCGCGCGTATTAATAAGCGCGGTGCTCATCTATGCCGCTATCTCAAAAATCTTTCACCCGTTCTATTTCTCTCTCCAGATAGAGGCATACCAGATAATAGGACCGCCGCTCAGTATATGGTGTTCAATTATGCTCCCGTGGATTGAGTTGGTCGCCGGAATAAGCATTCTCGTGGGATTCTGGGTGAGGCCCTCGAGCCTTATCGCCACCGGCTTGTTCCTTCTTTTCACTGTCGCCATCCTTTCGGCTCTTGTCCGCGGGCTGGATATAGAATGCGGTTGTTTCGGCTCATCATTCCGTGAAAAAGTAAGCTGGGGTCTTCTCGTTCGCGATGCCCTCTTCGTCGCCCTCAGCCTCTTCATCTTCTTTGCCTATAAAGAAAAAAGCGTGTAGCCGGCTCTTCCTGAATCAAGTCACACTGTTTTCTACTCTCTCTGACAAGTAAATGGAAATCTCCCGTACATCTCTATCACAGCTGACAGAGTGATTCGTGAAATAGAAGCTTTTGAGGAGAATGAGCCTCGATAGCCTTATCACTCTGACATCGTCGGGAGAAAGATTCGCGAAATAGGGGCTTTGGAGGAGAATGAGCCGGGATATATCGCGTGAGGTCTCACGCCTATCTAAAGCGAAGTCATGCCTGCGCACTCCAAAATTGATCCTCGGATAGCCTCTCTATGCCCGCGTATTTCAAAACAATAATTCGATAGTTGTTTTAATCTTCTGCCCGGGGTCGTTCGAGCCGAACGACCCTACTCTGCATTGGACATAAATAGATTAGCCCAAGTTCGACAGTTTACCCTTTGAAGACCTTTTTTTTGTCTTTTTTTCGGGGTATGATTAGCCGCAAGTCCTTGTATGACGTAGGGGTAC
>CAZSMK010000053.1:0-38632 GCA_964608095.1 uncultured Candidatus Sumerlaeota bacterium
ATAGCCATCGCTCGATGTGGGCAGCTGGTGAAAATGTCCCTCAACATGAAAGTGCATCATGAACTTCCCCTCGGATTCAAATGCTATATGCAGCATAAACGATCGGTTGTTGGGGAGTCAAGCATAATTGAAAATTCTGATAATCTTTTGCCTCGTGTCGTTCGGGTCCGAACGACCCTACTTCGCTCATCGCATGATAAGAAGCTAATTTTCGGGGTCGAACCTTAAAGTTTGCACTTCTTTTCAGCTTTTTCTTCGCCTCATGGGAACCTTTTTCAGCAAATCGTCTCTTCTCAGCTTTTGCATCGGACTGATTGGACGGATTAGTCGGTTCGGACAGATAAGGAGCGATTAACTCATAGCCGGTGGATCATTTGGGTCGAACGACCCTACTTAAAAAACAACCGATTCTGCGCACGCTCGCGTGTGCGAAGGGATTTCGATGTCCGTGCTCGTCTGTGCTCGTCCGTGCTCTTTTGTGCGCGTACGCTCATGCGTGCGGGTACGAGTGCGGAGAATTTATTCGTTATCTTGCTCGCGTTCGCGTTTGATTTCATCGAGCATCGCCCTGTCGTCTTCAGAGAGGTCAGCCTCTTCAAGCAGGTCGGGTCGCCGAAGAAATGTTCTAAGGAGCGCCTGTCGTCGCCGCCAGCGTTCAATCTCCTTGTGATGCCCGGAGAGAAGGGCTTCAGGAACCTGCAGTCCTCTGAACTCGCGCGGGCGAGTATAATGAGGGAAGTCAAGCAAGCCATGATAAAAGGAATCGCGTTGGTATGAAATCTCGTTCCCGATAGCGCCGGGCAAGAGCCGCACAACGGACTCAACCACGACCATGGCGGGAATCTCGCCGCCGCTGAGCACATAATCACCAATCGAGATTTCCTGGTCTACAAAAAGGTCACAGATACGTTCATCCACTCCCTCATAGTGACCGCAGAGGAGAATAAGGTGATTGATCTGCGCAAGATCGCGAGCCATCTCCTGGGTATAAGGCACACCCTGGGGAGACAGATATATGATTCGCATCTTTTCATCGTGTGGCTGTTCACCGATGGCAAACTCTATGGCGCCGGCGAGGGGTGCAGGAGTCATGACCATTCCCCCGCCGCCGCCAAAGGGATAGTCGTCGGTAATTTTATGCTTGTCGGAGGCAAAATCGCGAATCTGGATTAAGCGGATATCGATAATATTCTGTTCGCGGGCACGTTTGACAATACTTGCGTCAAACACACCGGTGAACATCTCCGGAAAGAGTGTCAAGATATCAATCTGCATCGCAAAAAACCCAAGGTCTCATGTAAATATCATAATAGACTAAGACAATCCGGTCGATAACAAAAGAAAAAAAGGTGCATGCGCGTTCTCAATTCTGAGAAGAGAAACTCATGGTTGTGTTATACGCGTTGATGTATCTTTTTATGATATAATTCATAGATGCCTCAAGAGAGGATTGAGTGCATTTAACTTGACCTTTTCGGGCTATGTTCGATTGGATGTATCTATTACAAAATAATGAAAATCTAATTTATTCGGTTTAGAAATTATCATAATGCCAAGGGACACGCAAAACAATCATGAGTCGGTAGACGATCTGATAGATGAAGGGATTGCATCGCTCGAGAAGGGGGATTACGAGGATGCAGTTGCCTGTTTCAGGGAAGTGTTGCGCATAATGCCGATGCGTAATGACGTACGTCAGCTCCTCGCCCATGCGCTTGACGAGGAGATGCGCACCGAGCGAAAGACCACGCTAAAACCATCAAAGAGGAAAAGGGAAAAAGGGGATCGTTCGGCATCCACAAAAGTCGAAGAGCCGGCTGAAGAGCGTGCCGCTCGTAAAAAAACCAGCCTCTCATGCTTTTTTCTTGTCGCTTTCTTTATTGTAGTCGTTCTCGCAATGGGCGTCATCTTCATCATGTTCAATGAACCGATTCTTGAACGGTTGAAAACAATTGTGCCGGAACAGATTCAGCCTATTTCCGCAGGTGAAAAAGAGTCGCTCGCGCTGTATGAAACCGCCCAGCACTATTATCGACAACAACGTTACGATGAAGCGATAGCCACACTCACCAGAGCGCTGGGACTTCATCCCGCAAGCGATCCTGAAATTAAGGCACAACTCGCCCTTGTCTATAACGCAAAGGGAGACAAGGAATACGACGAAGGAAACTATCTGAGTGCAGCGGAGGCTTACGAGAAAGCCGTCTCTTTCAATCCGGATAAGGTTGACTATTTGTATAACGCGGGCTGGGCATATTACCAATACGGACTCAAAGAACGACAAAAATCCACCAGTAAATATTACGTCCTTGCACGTGATAGTTTCGAGAAGGCGATCAAGCAGGATGAAATGTTCTTGAGAGCATATCAGGGACTTGCCCGGGTCTATATCCGACAGAACCGCCCGGAAATGGCGGCTAAAATGTATAAAAAAATTATTGAACTGGCTCCCGAGAGCTATGAGGCAGAGAACGCGCGCGAACAATTGAAGAATATGTTCGGCGAACGTGTCCGATGAAACCTGCATGACTCGCACTTTGCCCATAAGAAAATACACAGACATTGTTTCGTATACTTCAGCCGATTAAGGTTCTACTATCCTGAATGCGTCACGGCTAATGCATCCATCGGGTTATTAAAAGGAGAAAGGTGTTCAGACATGGATAAGAAAAAAAGGTATAAAAGAAGAAAACACCAGCGGGCAAAAGAGGAGGTTCTCATAGCGCCGTCGTTGTTGTCTTCGGATTTCAGTAACCTTGGACGCGAGATCAAAAAGATAAAACAAGCCCGATGTTCCTGGGTTCATTTTGACGTTATGGACGGCCATTTTGTCCCGAATCTGACGTTCGGACCTATGTTCGTATCAGCCTTGCGCCCCCTTGAACCCGATCTCTTTTTCGACGTACACCTCATGATAGATGACCCCCGGGCGTTTGCCCCTTCCTTTATAGATGCAGGAGCAAATCTTATCACGTTCCACATTGAAATAGAAGAAAGGGTGGAGCGAATGATCCGGCTTCTGCACCGAAGCGGTGTGAAAGCGGGTATATCCATAAAACCCGCGACGCCGCTCGAGGACATCGAGCCTTTCCTTAAAAAGATTGACCTGGTCTTGATCATGACTGTGGAACCTGGTTTCGGCGGTCAGAAAATGATACCTCAAGCGCTCAACAAGGTGCGCCAATTGCGTCTGCTCAAGGAGCAAAGGCAGATTGACCTTCTTATCGAGGTGGATGGTGGTATCAATGATGAAACGACACCGCTTGCGGTGGCTGCAGGGGCGGACATCCTTGTCGCCGGCTCGTATGTTTTTAAAGATGGGCGCGTCAGTCAGAATGTCCAGCGCTTGAGAAAATCTATCGCTCTCGGGCTCAGTGGGAGTGTACAGAAGAACCACAAAACATCATGAACCGAAGGGGCGACCTGTTTTTATACCACAAAGACTGGAGATGTGTTACTTGAGAGAATCTACAAACTTTTTGAAATGTTGCCGTTGTTTATCGTTCATTTTTTTAGGAATTTCAACTTTGATAGTGACGTATTGATTCCCTCGAGTTCCGTCAGGACGTTTCATACCGGCGTTACGAAGACGCAATTTGGTCATTGGCTGGGTACCGGGTGGAATTTTAAGATGCGCCCAGCCATCCATGGTCTGGACACGTCGAGTAGTCCCCAACATCGCCTCCTCGAGCGAGATAGTCTCCTCCGTATAAATATCGAATCCTTTACGTTTGAATCGTGGATGCGGCTCGATATGTACTTTAATCAGCAGGTCGCCGGGCGGCCCGCCCTGCACGCCGGGCGAACCTTGTCCCGTCAGGCGGATGGTCTGACCTTCCTTGATACCCGGGGGTATTTTTACCGTCAGACGCCGTGTCTTTCTTACCGTTTTTTCGCCTTTGCATTCTCGACAGGGTTTGGTGATTTTTTCACCGGTGCCGTAACACTCGGGGCATGTTCTGGAAATACCAAATGTCCCTTGAGAAAACATCACCGTGCCGGTCCCGTTACAACGAGGGCAGACTTGAACGCGACTACCCGGTTCGCCCCCTGTTCCTTTACACCGTGGGCATACTTCTTCTCGTGTGATGGTGAAGGACTGTTTGCCGCCGTGAACAGCAAGGTCAAAGGGGATGGAGACTTCGGTATACAAATCGCCGCCTCGCTGGGTGAACTCTTGGGTACGTGTGCCTCGTTGTCTGCCGCCGCGGGAAAAAATCGACTCGAAAATATCACCGACTCCCCCGAACGAAGTGAAGTCGTCAAATGCGAACCCGAATCCCTCGAACGGCTCACCGGGGCGCTGGGTTGATTTGTATCGAAACCCTCCGGGTTGAAACCCGCCGCCACCGGTAAAAGGATTATATCCTTCACGCATCATATCGTACTGCTTGCGTTTCTCAGGATCACTCAGTACCTGGTACGCCTCATTGACTTCTTTGAAACGTTCGTTCGCTTGTTTGTCTCCTTTGCTTCGGTCAGGATGATATTTCATAGCCAGGCGACGAAACGCCTTCTTGATTTCATCGGCACCGGCATCTTTGGAGACACCCAGAATCTCGTAATAATCTTTAGCAGTAGTAACCATCGTAATCGTCAAAATCCTTTCTTCATAACATTACCAATTCAGGATTTAAACGCAAGTAAGATTTATTCAATGCTGCCCATCTGCCTGGCGATTTCGCGCAGCCTCCTGACCCGTTCCTCGGTCGAGGGATGCGTACTGAAAAGACGGGCAAAACTTTTTCCGCGAAACGGATTGATAATATATAAATGGGACATAGAAGGAGACCCTTTAAGCCGAACGCGCGATACGGCTTGATCGATAGTCACAAGAGCATGAGCCAGCTCGAGAGGTCTATGAGAGAGTCGCGCGCCGGTTTCGTCAGCCTTAAATTCACGCGACCTCGAAATCGCCATCTGGATCATCAACGCGGCAATCGGCGCAACAATGGCGACTGCAATGGCGGCGAGCGCGTCACCACCGTCGCTGTCGCTGTCGCGTGAACCCATGCCGAAAATCAAGCCCCAGCGGGCAACCGACGCAATCATCATGATCAAGCCCGCTATGATAGCCGCGACCGTGGAGACAAGAGTATCCCTGTTTTTGATATGCGCCAATTCATGAGCGAGTACACCCTCGAGTTGACGCCAATCCATGATTCTCAGGATTCCCTGCGTAACCGCCACGGCGGCATGATGAGGATTTCTTCCTGTCGCAAAGGCGTTCGGAACGTCTGTCGGCACGATGTAAACAGCAGGTTTGGGAATCCCTGCCTGCCGAGACAAACGACCTACTATATCATGCAGCTCGGGCGCCTCTGATGGGCTTAGCGGTTGTGCACGGTGCATCTTCAATACTATCGTATCGGAATACCACCACGTAACTACGTTTATTCCCACTGACATTACAAAAAACAGATATATGAAATAACCGGTATTCAACACCCTGTCCATAGCCCATCCGACCAGGATGAGAAGCACGGTTAATGAAACAAGGAGCAACCCGGTCTTGAGATTGTTCATTTTTTCTTCCTCCACAAAACAAATAATCTCTCATTTTACCACATTTTCTTCTTTATATTCAAGAGGACATACACTTTTTTTCATCATTTCCCTTATCGCGGAAAATGAAATAATGATAAAAAAGGCATGCAAAAATCCCCGACGTAAATAGCTGTAGCATTTATTGAACGAGTAGATTACTGGCGGTGACCAGGCGCCATTGCCCATCTCTTCGTTTAAAGATAGCAAGAAATTTCACGCGAACACGCTTTTCATCAATGTTATCAGGCACCGCGGTCTCCAGGTATACTTTCGCATAACACTTTCGTCCTAATGGGCTGAAGCGGATTTCACTTCGTGAGAGATTTATGACGATTCGATCTTTGGTCATTTCGTTTACGAGTATCCTATCGATCCGGGCAATTTGCTTATTCTTCTTTTCTGGAACACGAACAAAAGTCCCATTTGAGATCAATTTATGCGAATAATGTTCAAGTTCCGGGTTTACATCATGTATCCAGAAGTTGAGAGAAAAATGATAGTACAGGGACAAAATGATTATACCGCTCATAATCGTAAGCGGAATAATAATAAAGAGACCTTTTTTAGTTCGCAAATTTCTGTTCCCCTGATTATTAGAATATAAAAAACCCACCTACCCTACATCAATCATCTTATGCCCTACTGCATAAAGAAAGAATCACCACCTCGAGATTTGGTTTGTTTATTTTATTCAAAAGATGTTAAACAGTGAGAACAATTTCAATAATTACACTATCGGCGAACCGAGGGCAACAATGAATTTATTTCTTGCAACGGGGAATCCATACAAAATTAAAGAAATCTCCTCAATTCTTGACGTTACAATGGGAGAAAGATTTGAAAAAATCACGTTGATGACAGTCAAGGATCTGGGTGAGCATAGGGCGCCGGTGGAGGATGGCACGACCTTTCTCGAAAACGCCCTGAAAAAAGGACTGTATTATGCCCATCTATCCGGCGAAATTACCCTTGCCGACGATTCAGGACTCGAGGTCAAGGCATTGAATGGTCGACCGGGTATTCATTCTGCACGATATGCCGCTACTAATCCGGAACGCATTGAAAAGCTCCTTGAAGAAATGAGGGAGGTGCCGGAAGGGCAGCGTCAAGCCCGGTTTATATGCACCGCGGTTCTCATGCATCCTGAGGGCTTCTTTTCCTTTCGTGTAGGGTATTGCCATGGACGCATCGCATATAAGCCACGCGGACAGCACGGCTTTGGATTCGATCCCGTCTTCCTCTTACCAGAGCTGGGCAAAACCATGGCGGAACTTACCATGGAAGAAAAGAACAAGGTCAGTCATCGTTCACATGCCGTTCGGCAGATTGTGCCCGTTGTGGACAAATTGATTGACTTACCGCGGAATAACAATCATAATAAGATATATCGTGTGTTTGATGAGAGAGTGTGATCGCTCATTCATTCAGGCTGTGCACTAAAGAGGGAAAAGAGCATAGAGTCGGGGCGTAGCGCAGCTGGTTAGCGCGCCTGCCTTGGGAGCAGGAGGTCGGCCGTTCAAATCGGCTCGCCCCGACCAGTTTTATGAGAAATTTCTCGCACTATCCGTTCACGAGCCGGATAGGATATCAGTTTCATAGGCTATTATTATACGCAGGATTTTGTTGAAATGTGCGCCAGTAGCTCAGGTGGATAGAGCAGCGGACTTCTAATCCGCAGGTCAGGGGTTCGAGTCCCTTCTGGCGCGCCATTTTTTTAAGGAGTCGACTATGATTATAACAACGACACCCTCCATCGAAGGAAAACAAATTGTTGAATACCTTGATGTGGTCGCGGGAGAAGCCATAATCGGGGCGAATATTTTTCGCGACATCTTTGCCTCGATTCGCGACGTTGTGGGTGGAAGATCGGCGTCCTATGAGAAAGCTTTGAACGACGCCAAGGAAAGCGCCATGGAAGAGATGAAACAACGAGCGCGCGATAAAGGCGCAAACGCCATTGTGGGTATTGACCTGGATTACGAAGTGCTGGGGGCGAACAACTCAATGTTGATGGTCAGTGCGAGCGGCACCGCGGTACGTATTCGCTGACCTCTTAACTTTCCTTAGAAGATGATTCCTGCTGAGAAGCAAGAAAAGAATTAACCCTTTGAGTAATATTAGAAGTTAAGCGTGAAGCTTTATTATCATGAATAATGCCCTTCTGGGCAGTCTGATTGATTATGCTGACGGCATGTTGTAATGATTCCCTGATCGCCTTCTCATCGCCTTTTTGGATAGATTCATCAACCTTTTTAATAGCGGATTTCATACGTGACTTAGCAGCACGGTTACGTGCAGCGTGTATCTCGTTTTGGCGCATTCTTTTTTCTGCAGATTTTATATTGGGCACGTCGTATCTCCTCCCTACTATTTGCATAATTAAACCAAGATTATGTTAAAAATCCCCATAATGAGTCAAGGGCTAAGTTAAGACGTGATGATAAGATAGGTGATTGGCGAGTAGAGGAAGCGTCAGGCTTCGCCTTGGGCTACGCCTGGACAGTTCGGGCTTAGATGGTGGCTACGTGCAGTTTATACGATTATGCCTGACAGGTCACGCTTCAGATCATTGTCTGCCCGCTAATGCCTTATCTCCGTACTCCTGTTCGTGCTCATAGTCGTAGTAGCAATCGTCTTTAAAAGTTAACGAGGTCCGGCCTTGCCCAACAAACTCCATTTACGGTATGAGCACATTTACCATTGACCTTGATCTCCTTTATCCGATAAAACTATAATTTCCTGATTCAATTAAAAGAAATAAAGTGAGGAGCAGATGACGGAAAAAAATGAAAAGCCGGACGAGGGCAAGGATAAAAAGGAGCAAGGAGAAATTCCAATACCTGAAGAATTGCCCCCTGCTGAATTCGCCTATATAGTAAATAGTTTTTTCATTCAGGCGCTCATGTATATGGGTGTTGTCCCGGAAGAGATTAAGGAGAAGATAGAGCCAAACTATGAGTTGGCTCGATTCTTTATAGATCTATTGGAAATTCTGGAAAAGAAGACAAAAGGCAATCTTACAGAGGAGGAAGACCGTTTTCTTTCGGACGTACTTCACCAGTCACGAATTACCTTTTTGGAAGCCAAAAAGGCTGAACCGAAAGAATAACCCTGTTGACCGTTGAAAGGACAAGCACATACTCCTGTATCAAGAAGCCGTGCCATTGTCGAGATTGCCCTCAGCTGGATGATTCCGGGGAGCGGATTTATTCTTCACCGTGATTATTATCGTGGCATTGTGATCTTTTGTTTACTGACCCTTACTTTTTTGATAGGGCTTTCAATAAATGGAGGAGTGGTGTTTCCGGTCTGGTCTCCCTCGAGTGAGGGCTTCAATATAATTTCGATACTAACTTATCTATCACAAATGGGCTACGGTTCACTGAGCTTGCTATCTCTTGCCGGCGCTCGTTCCGGTCTTCCTTTTTTTCAAGGGCAGGAATCTGCGGCGTTTTTTGATCTTGCCGCATTCTATCTGATCATTTCAGGTGGGATAAATTACCTTATGCTATATAATTTATGGGATCGGCATCTTGCACCCCAAAAAGGAAAAGATACGAGTCGTTTCAGGAGTTCAAAAAACGAGCATGGATAGAGCTATATTGAATATTATCTCAATCTTATATCTGGGGTTAGTGCTGACGCTTTCTCTGGGAATATCCGAACATGATGAGCCAAAACGAATCGTTGGCTCCGCCATCCGGCGCTGGTTAAAACTTATCGGCGTTCTTTTTGTATTGAGCATCCTGGTACACCTCATAAGCTCGCTATAATAAAAATGCGAAAAGTTACATTTTTCACTTGACAAAAATCACAAAAATTGAGTAAAAGTCACTGTTTGTATATTAAATGTATTGAATAGCCCAAAATAAGGTATGAAAGGAGGGATAAGTATGAGAAAGGTAAAGGGTTTCACTTTGATCGAGTTGCTTATTGTCGTGGCAATTATTGCTATTCTTGCTGCAATTGCCGTACCTAACTTTCTTGAGGCACAGATACGTTCGAAGGTCTCTCGTGTCAAAAGTGACCAGAGGACATATGCAACAGGGTTGGAAACTTACTACCTCGATAACAACGCTTTTCCGGCATGGACCACCGATGAGAATTACTCAATCAACAATTTAGGTGATCCGGGAAATGCTGCTGCGTTACATACGTTCATGGTATGGGCTTCCACAGCTGATGAGTTTCACACTCTGACCACCCCTGTTTCTTACCTCACGTCCTATTTCCGCGATCCCTTTGCAGACACAAAAGGCGCTACATTTGGTTATTATGCCGACGCTAACGGCTGGATACTTTACAGTTTCGGCCCTGACACGGATGAAGACGTGTTGACAAACGGCTGTCCCGGTGACATTGATACCGACGTTG
This sequence comes from uncultured Candidatus Sumerlaeota bacterium, assembly GCA_964608095.1. Lineage (GTDB taxonomy): Bacteria > Sumerlaeota > Sumerlaeia > MWCT01 > JAGHBZ01 > CAZSMK01. Next base: position 9,922 of record CAZSMK010000053.1, read on the forward strand.
AGACCGTCTACTTCTCAACCATTTCGCAGCCGTCTTACACCCTGATCGCTCTTGGGCACTCCGGCTCACCTCCCAATGCTTACACCTATGATCCGACAAACGGTACCGTAAGCCCGGGCGACGTCTGGAGAGTTAAGCAGTAATTCTGCGATTACGATTTAAGTGTAAAGTTTCGTTTTGATAAACGAAGACAGATCAACTTTTTAAAAAGTTGATCTGTCTATTTTTTTGTTTACTATTAGTATAATGGCTCATAAAAAAAGATATAACACAGCCGACCAGGATAAATCGGAAGGACACAGGCATCGAGTAGGGTGCCTCATGGGATGTCTCGTGTTTATCCTTATAGCCTTCATGATCATCATTGCCGGTTTATATCTTTTACTCCGCCCTTTGGAAGAACCGTCTCCTGAATCGTTATTGACCCCGGATACTCGTGCAGCTTTTATACTGAACTTTGATCTTGATTCCAGACTATTGAAGTCTCTGCTATGGCGAGGCATCAATCTTTCTTCCCTTGAACAGGGTATCGAGTCTTCATATGAAGATTTCGAGAAGACCTGTTCGGTCTTGCAATTCTTTGTCTATCCGCGAGTAGTGCTGATCTTCCAGGAGGCGCCTCCCCCTTCTTTTCTCTCCTGCACTGTGGTTCTCAATCTTCGTAGAGCCGTCATGGTGTTTAAACATCTATTTCAACGCTCTATAGCCGACGCCCCGTTCTTTTCTCTGCCTTCCGACGGTTCCTCAGGCATACTGACATTCGCTAAAAACAGCCTTATTTTATCTGATCTCTTAGCGCCTCATCAGAACGTGGTTTCAAAGAGGGAAGGGAGTATGTCAGGGGATGCGGTAGACGACCTCCTTAATCACCTTACCGTGCAATTTGAAGTCAAGGAGCCGGAATGGTTGATTGCGGGTTGCGTGGTAAACACGGAGAATTGGATAGGGAATACCATCGATTCATTCTCCAAAATTCCGCTAAATTCCGCAGACTCGAATGTAATTATTCAATTTTTTTCCGTAGAAGAATGGGGAGAAATTCCATGGTCGTTTCTCGAACGTATATTAATAAAGGTTGACCTCATCGAGGTCGACCACTATGCTATAAATATGGAGATTTTCTTCAACAGAAAAGATATATCATCAAAAGTTGAAGAAATTCTTCGCAGCGTACTTTTGCCCTACCTGCGGCAATTGATTAAGGATATCTTTGTTGTAAATTATTATACAGCCGCAGAGAATGAGATGCTTGTGCTTGATCTTGATTTAAAGCAGACGGCGGTTTTCTGGGACATGATGTTTTAATGAGGAGACAGGAAGAGGCAAGGATCAAAGTCCCGGGATTATCCCTTCCGGGCTAATCTTCCTGCGTCTGATGCTTTTACAAAAAAGATGTTAATTTCACAGATAAAGAGAAAGCCATTGACCTCAGAGGTGAGGAGTATATAAGATGGAATTTATTTCAAGGATCGGAGAGTAGTATGAAAATAATTTTCATAGAACCCAAACCCCCGGAACCACATGTGTACAGCAAATACAAGATTCCGCGACTTGGTTGTGTCTTATTGGCAACGATATTACGGGATGCCGGTTACGAGGTAAAAGTATACGTCGAAGAGATAAAGAAATTGGATTGGGCAGAGGCAAATTCTGCTGATGTAATTGCAATTTCAACGACCACATCAACCACAAATCGTGGGTACATGATGGCGGATAAGTTCAGGAAAGCCGGCAAAACCGTGATTATGGGCGGCTCGCATGTCACGTTTATGCAAGAAGAGGCGCTCGAGCATTGCGACTATGTGGTAAGAAATGAAGGAGAAAAGGTCATTGTCGACCTGATGAAAGGGATTGAAAAAGGCGACGTTCCAGAATCTCTCCCGAATCTATCCTATAAAAAGGATGGGAAGGTTATAAACAATCCCATCTCTGCATATATCGAGGACCTGGACTCACTGCCTATACCGGATTATACCCTTGTTGAGGGCTGGAAAAACAATAATCTCGTGCTAAGCCTCGAGACCTCGCGCGGATGTCCGTTTAATTGCGCATTTTGTTCAGTCATCCTCATGTTCGGCAGGAAATACCGCTTTAAGAGTGTCGAGCGCATCGTCAAAGAAGTAAAATATTACATAGAGACGCTCAAACCACGGCACATTTTTTTCTGCGATGATAACTTCACCGCAAAGCCCGAGAGAACCAAACAGGTTCTTCGTCGTTTTATTGAAGAGGGGCTCCAACTTGACTGGAGTGCACAGGTTCGAGTCGAAGCAGGTCGAGACCCTGAATTGCTCGAACTCATGAGACAAACAAATTGTTACGCGGTGTATGTCGGATTGGAATCGGTCAATCCCAAAACTCTTGAACTCTATAACAAGCATCAAACGGTTGACCAGATCAAGTCCGCAATCAGTTCTTTTCGCAAACATCAGATACATATTCATGGCATGTTCGTATTCGGCAGCGATGCAGATGATTTGCAGACCATCTTTGACACGGTGACTTTTGCCAGGAAAACCCGGGTTGACTCCGTTCAGTTCCTTATTCTGACACCTCTTCCCGGTACCCCTGTTTTCAACAACCTCACAAAAGAGGGTCGAATATTCAATCACGATTGGTCCTATTACGACGGACACAATATCGTGTACGAACCGACGCTTATGACCGCCTATGAACTGCAGGTCGAGACCTTTCGAGCCATGAATAAGTTCTACAGCTATCCCTCAGTACTCCGGTATATTATAAAATTCGACAGATGGTACACGCTGGTACGAATATACGCAAAGTACATGGTGTACAAGGGCATGAAAGTCAAGCGTGCATATTCAAATCAACTCAAAGAGATCATTGTCAACAGACTGCATGTGTGGTCTCAAAAAGTAAAAGAACTTCGGGCACCCATAAAGATCGGCATAGCGCCAAATTCTCTGGATCGAAAACATCAGGAATTTTTCCTGAATTTCTTCAAAAATCTCGGCATGAACGTTATCATCTCTCAGGAGAAGGATGCAGGCGTTCTTGAGGCAGATATCGAAGCTGATCGGTCAAGACTTTTCACCGTGCTCCAGGGGCAGATAAAAGCGGTTCAAAGAAAAGCAGATATTATCTTTGTCCCTGTACTAAAACGAGCGGATCGAAATGTGTCGGGATTTTTGAAAGCGGAAAAACAAAAACTCTCATCTCTTGATCCACGGTTGTTGTTGTGTGAGATAGACATCGATGGGTTATATAAAGCATGCACCGAGATGGGAATAGCGTTGGGAAAAAATCTGCGGGCAATACGCAAGGCATATACTGCAGCATGCAAACATGTAAAAGTTATCCCTGCTCCCACTACGTAAGCTCACTCATTCGCCACTGGAATCCTAAATCATACACGCACTCTTGCGCTTATGGAGAGGTCTTTTTTATGTCCGGATATTCCTCTTCGCTAAACACCTGCGCACTGAAAACGTAAAGTTTCGTATCCGGTTTTTTCCATGCATCAGGTGGTAATCCTGCTTTCTGGCATATATGCACCAGAAACTCGTCCCTGTTCCACCCCCATTCAACAGGAACCTGGGGGAGAAGCAGTCCACTATGAAATCCTTTTCGAATTACCAATCCGTGCTGACCTATTATTATCTCATCCACGGATTTAATAGGTCGTAACGGAGTCATAACGGAAATCTCGATTGAAATATCATCAAATTCTTTCATGGAGACTTCAGGGAACCGAGAATCTTCAAACGCCGCGTTACGTGTATTATCAATGACGGCTTCCCAGAGCGGTTTGATCCCCTCGACATAGCCGATACACCCGCGAAGTTTTCCTCTCTTGGTGAGAGTAACGAACACTCCAGCCTCTTCACGAAGAGCGGGAGTGATAGGGTACTTTGACATGTTCGGCTGAAACTCACGGGTCGTAAGAAAACTATAGAGTGCATCGCGTGAAAGTCGGAGAAGTGTTTTGCGTTCTTCTTCAGAGAGTTTATGTTCTTCAGGTTCTTTTACTTTATGTTCCTTTTTTTCTTCACGGGGTTCGCTTTCTTTTTTCTCGGAATTCATCGAGGCAGTGCCCTGAGTATTTTCAGGGCGGACAAAAAGAATTCCTGCATAGCCAACAGCCATATCGTAATCGCCGGTGACATCACCGGACGTCATGTACTTGACCAATTTGCCTTCAGCATCTCGAGGCAAGACTTTTGTCATAAGGGCAATAGGATTTTTGCCGCATATCGTTGCGCCGGTCTTTTTTACATACGATCTGAATCCTTCAAAATCTCTGGCAATAATATGCTCGATTGCGCCGCCGTCAAGCTTATAAAGATTTTCTTTTACCTTCTCCGTAAACGGGACATAGCCGTATTGAAAACCATAATGAGTAAAGTCACTGCTTACCACGATAAGGGTGTTTTCATCGACATAGGGGCGTATGAGTTTCGCCGCTTCTTCGAATTCAGCGGGTGAAAGGTCTCCCACAAAGATACTGACCATTTTCCAGCCCGGTTCAAGCACCAACTGAAGAAAAGGTAATTGATTCTCGTCGGAATGTTCCCGTGAATGCGCCACACTCACTTCTTCCACCAGACTATGTTGAAAAAGGGCATCGCGCATTTCTTTGTCCACAGGAATCTGTCCGAGCGGTGTCTCATAAGCATCGACTTTTAGAACCGAAAGCCCTTTGACAGGGTATGAATGGGAAATCGCAAGAAGGATCACCCGCTCATAGTTTTTGCCTTTTACGGTATTGTACACCATCCCCATCACTTCTCCACAATAGGTATAGCCGGCATGTGGAGAAATGATGCTTACCACCCGGCCTTCCACCGAGGGGACGGATACGGATTTAAGATATTTGTCGACTTCACGTTTCAAAGCTCCCGGATTTTGAGGAAACCAGAAACCTGCACCACTACATGGTCTGACACGTTGAGCCATGATAACAGCCTCCCCGAAAAATAGTAGAAGAAATATCACAATAAAGGATATTCGCCAACTCCGCCGCATATAACACCTTTTATTGAATGATTCCACTACTTCATTTTTATACTTGACTCTCGATATGTCAAATGAAATAACCAAAGGAAGAAAGCGTGTAGGTGCGTTACAGGACTATATTATTGAATGTTTTCCATTGAACGAAAACCTGAAACATCGGCATAATAACGTATAGTATTTTTTAAGAGGTTATTCTGTCGGAGGAGGAAGAACATGAGGATCAAAGAGAAACATGCGAATCGGTGGTTCGTCTTGGTCGCCTTGATACTTATTGTGGGCGTATGCCATGCAACCACACAAACCCGGACGCTCGACTACAAATTCATCGTCTGGGGAGACAGTCAGTTTCAAAATCCCGAAGTGTTCGAACGAATTGTCCGCGAGACAGAACTTCTCAAGCCTTCCTTTGTGATGCACGTCGGCGATATGATTCATGGCTATACGTATGACCCTGACGTCGCCCGGCGTCAATGGAAACGGTTCAAGACCCAGATCAGCCCCCTTACTGCCCCTTTCTATCCGACTCCCGGAAATCACGACGTCACGACCATAGAAATCGAACCGGTCTACGGTGAAGTATGGGGAAACGACAGATATTATTATTCTTTTGATTACGAGAACGCTCACTGCATAATTCTCGATACGTATCTCAACGAGCAGTACGACACGATCCCGGAGAAAGAGATGGAATGGTTCAAGCAGGACCTCGAAAAGAATAAAGATGCGACACACATCTTTATCATTTTCCATTCTCCTCTTCACTTGAGCACCGAATATGACTGGGAGCCTGTTCACGACCTTCTCACAAGCTATCCGGTACGTGCAGTGTTCACGGGTCATTCACATATTTACGATCATCGTGTTCGTGACGGCATTAATTATTTTTGCCTCAACTCTTCCGGGTTCATGACGACGTATAACCATCTGCTCGGTCGTTCACACCATTACCTCATAGCATCGGTAAAGGGAGCGGATGTAAGTTTCTGTGTTTTTGCCGATGGGATTGTCTATCCTCCGGATGCAGTCCCTCCGGATACCTACAAACACACAGGAAAATATCTTGAAGAAGATCACACTATTCTGATTCCGGATATTTCCGAGAACCCGGTTATGCAAAGCGTTGAAATTCCTCTTGAAAATAAAACAGGCGAATCAAGATCCTTTTTGCTGGAATGGGAAACGCAGGATTTCAGGTGGGAATTTGAACCATGGGGGGCAACACTCTCACTCGCACCCGGAGAAAAAAAGACCGAACAATTCCTTATCTCAGGTCCACAAGGTGAGTTCACACGTCATGAGCTTCCCGCACTTCGTATCGATTCTCCCTTCACAAATGAAAAAGGTTGGGAAACCACCCTTACGTACTATTATCGATTGTTTTATCCACCGTCAACAACTGCCCTTTCAATAGAGGGCTCATTGAATTTTGACGGAAAGATTGACGACATATTATGGCAGGATGTCCCGGAAATCTCCACGCTGTATGTGGATGAAGAAGGAACAGCCGCCCCTGAGAAAACCATCGTAAAAGTGGTTTACGACAAAGAGCATCTGTATGTGGGAATCGAGGGAGAAGAGCCGAATCCCGCGGGATTGACCGCAGCGGCACACGGCGATTTGCCCCTCATTTTCGGTGACGATGACTTCGAACTCTTCTTCGATACAAATAGAGATTTGAGCACTTTTTATCGCCTGATGGCGAACCCAAAAGGAACGATATTATGCAGTGGTCCCGACGGGCTCTTTTCATTCAAATTCGATGTAAAGACCTATGTGGGCGACAATTTCTGGAGCGCGGAATTCAAGATTCCGTTCTCTGAACTCAAGACTGCACCGCCAAGGACAGGCGATGAATGGGGATTCAACGTTAGACGCCATCGTCAACAAGCAACACCGGCGCAGCGCGACTGGTCGAAGATGCGTAACTTCCCCTATCAGCCGCACTATTTCGGACTGCTCACATTCGAGTAGGCGCATACTACATGATGCTCATACTACATGAGGTTCTTATTCAATAATGAGGTTTTAGACGCTGAACATCAGGCCTGTGATTCGAGGGCTTTGCGGTATGCGGCGAGCAGATGGGGCCGGGAATGTTCCCAGGAGAGCCGGCTCTTTATCCTGTCCATACCGATTTTCCCCAGTTCCTCCCTGAGCTGAGCATCATCAAGAAGTTGCGCAATCCGGGCGGCATAGTCAGGGATTTCGTTGGGAGTTGCGTAGAGGGCGGCATCGCCTGCTGAAAAACGCGTCTCCTTTAAATCGAATGCTACCACCGGCTTACCGAATACCATGTACTCGAGGGTCTTGTTCATTGTAGATATATCGTTAAGAGGATTTTTCGGGTCTGGACTCAGACATACATCCGCAGTTGAAAGATATTTCATCAGAATCTCGTCCGGGATTCTCCCCGTGAATTTCACTATATCATCCACCTCGAGTTCGTGAGCCAGTTGCTTTAGGTCATCGAGCATGATACCCCCGCCCATAAGAACACAGAAAAAATCGTTACGTTTCAACTCGAACTTGAGATGAGCAACCGCCCGCAACGCATAATCAACGCCGTCTTGGGGACCCATGGTACCGAGATAACATAAAAGATACTTTTTTCCCTCCTTTAGAGAGGGGTCGGATTGAGTGGGTTTGAGGCGGGTGAGATCAGGACCGGTTCGGACAACAAACACTCTCTCTTCCGGGAAAGCGCTTCTCTCAAGCGCAATAGCGCTATAGGATTGGTTGGTCGAGATGACTGCATGGGCAGTCTTATAGGACATTCCCTGAAGCCATCGTAGAATCCTGTAAATCTTGTCCGGCGAAAATTGTTGCTTCTTAGACAGGTATACTTCAGGACATACATCATGCTCATCGAAGATAAAGCGGGAGCCAAGTGGTTTAAAGATACGGGCGATAAGCCAGAAGGTATCAGGCGGATTACAGGCATGAATAATGTGGATAGGTCCCTTGAATCGAATCCTGAGGACTTTGATAAAAGTCCTTAACCAGCAATACCCAAACTCTAAAAAATAGCTCAAGATGCCGCTTTTCGCTTCATAGACTTTGTAGCGATAGATTTGTATTCCCTCGAGCTCTTCGTAGCCCTTCTGATACTGCATCATTTTGGGACAGATGACGGACACCTGATATCCCGCCTGTCGAAGGGTGAGCGCCTCGAGCCACACTCTGCGATCAAAAGGTACAGGGAGGTTCTCAACTATAATGACAACGTGTCTGTTCTCGACATTAGTATTCATCACGCTACCAGCAGACTCCCTCGTACACAGCAGGTATTTCGTCAGGCGAATCAATAATGCGTACAAGATCAACGACAATCTGATCCGGAGATGTCTTCGAAAGTATCTTTTTAAAAGCGGGGTTTTTATTGCCGACCACGATGACCTCGGCATGCTGGAGCAGGTCATCGAGATCCGACGTCATGAGATCGGCGATATGAGGAATCTCACGCTCGATATACTCGCGATTCGCTCCGATAAGGCGCGCAAGCATCACGTTCTCGTCATACACCTTGACCTGGTATCCTTTCCCTATAAGACGTTCCGTCAAGATAACGAGGGGGCTTTCTCGAAGGTCATCCGTGCCTGCTTTGAAACTCAATCCGAGCATGCCGATGCGTTTCTTGCCGTAGCCCTCTATAATGTGGAATCCTCTCTTGATCTGCTGCTCGTTGCTTTTGAGTATTGATTCTAAAAGAGGTAGTTCAAGGAACCTTGTGTGCGCCGTGTTGAGCAACGCCCGAAGATCCTTGGTCAGGCAAGAGCCGCCGAACGCAAACCCCGGTTTGAGATAATAATTCCCGAGGTTCAAAACCTTATCCATGCAAAAAATCTCCATAACGCGATGACTGTCAATACCGAGCTCCTTGCAGTAGTTGCCGATTTCATTGGCGAAACATATCTTCAACCCGTGAAAGGTGTTATTTGCATACTTTATCATTGCCGCGGTTTTGATATCGGTTTCGATAAGGGGCGCTTTAATACCTGAGAAAAGGACTTTGACTTGTTGCGCACTTTTTTGATCAGCGGCACCGATAAGCGTCATAGGCGGCTGATAAAAATCACGAACTGCAGTGCCTTCACGTAAAAATTCAGGAATAATACACACACCAAATTCCTTGCCGCTTCTTTTCCCTGAACTCTCCTCCAGAATCGGTATCAAGGTATTCTCTATCGTGCCCGGAATCATGGTACTTCGATATGCAACAACGTGAAAACCGTTTTTCGCCTTAAGAGCGGCGCCAATTTGCTCGCTTACTCGTTCAAGGTAACTGGTTTCTATTCCACCCAAGCTGTTGGAAGGCGTGCCGACACAGATGAGAGATACATCAGAGTAGTTAACCGCCTCGATGACATCGGTTGTTGCACGTAACTTATTTTTCTCCACTGCACGTTCGAGAATATCGTCGAGTTCCGGTTCTACGATGGGGCTTTTTCCTTTACCGAAGAGATCGACCTTTTCCGGCTTAACATCAACACCGATAACGTCGTGCCCCATTTCGGCGAAACACGCTGCACTTATACACCCTACGTAGCCTAACCCAAACACACTTATTTTCATTATTCTCCTCATATAGTATCAGCTAAATACCCTGTGTAACGCATCTTCAGGGTTGTTTGCAAATGAAATCAAGGTTCGCAATTCTGTATCGGGATTGAACTTGCCGGCGGCGGCAATCGTCCACGTAGGCGCCTTTATTCCGAGGTGGCGCGAATACCATCCAAGAATTCGGGGGTCTTCTTCGCCTTTGTGAAGCGAGACGTCCATTTCATGTGGCAACCTGAGCACAACATAGATTCCTCTTCGTTTTATGATGACGACATTTCCATTGCCCGATTCGGCTTCCCCAGCGGGAACAAGATGAAAATGCAATGTTATATCTACGGGTGAGGGAGATTCCAATTTGTCAACTATGACGAATATCTGCTTCGTCTTATCCCACGTAATAGAACGGATATGTTCGACAGGGGGTTTCAAGCGCACATAACCGTCGTGAACGCCTTTAACGAAGAGCGTCGAGGAATTGCAGTGCGAGTCAACTGTTCGGGCATTGGCTTTTTCCGTCCAGAGAAATGCACCTCCCATGACAGACTGATCCCGCCCGTTTACTGTTATCGTGTTATGTGCACGCGTAGACCGGAAATAATCACGCCATCTTCTGTTGGTATGATACGCATAAGTACCCGGATCGGTCAAAATTTCTTCGCCGTTGACGGAAAGAATACAGGCGAGTGCGTCGGCATGACCATGAGCGGCAATAGAAAGATAGCCGAGCGGGGCGCAATCGAAAATCAATTTACCGCGAATACCCTGTTCGTTTTTGACATCGAAGATATGATAACCGCCCGAGTCGAAAGAAATCAGCCGGTCGTCGCTAAGATGTTCTTGCCGGGAAATCGACGAGAATGTCTCTTTAGCTTCACGCCCCCCGAGCAACCAGTAGGATTGTTCGTCAAGTTCGCCGTCGTGTACTTTCAGCGTGCTGTCCTTGAAGATAGCCGCGCCGGTGTTGAGAAGAGAGAGATAACGATTGTAGCGTGACGAGTCGAGCTCGAGAACGCGCGCGTTATCACTATCGCCGATCTGGGGGACGACGCCGGTCTCATGAGAAATTACGGATGCAAGAAAGTGCATCATCGCGTGCAACCGGCGCTCATACTCTTCCGAAAAAACCCGGTTGGCTTTTTTCCCTGTCAAATAAGCCAGGACGAATAGTTCCAGACTGAAACAATGGTAGTCTATCGCCTGTTCCTTGTTGACGCCGTCTGGACTGATTTGCAAACGAATTTCTCGTTCGAGAATTTTCCGCGACCACTCGTTCCAGTGTTGCGCATCCGGAAAGAAGGAAAACAATGATGAAGCGATAAATAAGCCCGCTGCTTCTCCCACAAGATGATTGTTTGCCGATGAATAAGCCGAATAGTTATGGCGGATGAAATGGCAATGCCGGTAAATAGAACTCAGAAAAGTCCTGGCATAATCATGTTCAATAGGCGTTCGGGCGTCAAGCAGAAACCAGACCCAACACCAATTGATAAGGCGAAGTGCAACTTCAAGCGCACTTGTCCAGTTTATGCCTATCAGATAAGGATTCGATGAAATCCAGTCCATTATCTGCTCGAGCACCTCGTCGCGATATCGTTGATCGCCTGTCAGATAAAATGCTTTTGCCGTCGGTACAAGGTGTATATGCCGATTGAGCTCCCATACATATTTCACATCGCCGTATTTTGTGGCGTCGCGATAGTTGATATCCTTACCGAATTTAAGATCAAACCGCATATCCGAGGCATAATCTTTATGCCAATCGATGGTGTTGCCCATAATGAGGGGGCGGGCTGTGCCCTCCTCCTCGTCATGACCGAAAAAAAAGTATTGGTGTTGCATTATTTTTTCGGTTCGCTCGAGAGTTGCATCGAGTGTTCCGGCAAGATCGGCTTCTATCATGTCTCGCTCCTTCAGGTTAATGAAAAAAGTCGAGAAATCGGTATCCTGCGGCTCGATAGTACTATGCGCTGCAGAAAGTAAATTGAGTTTCAGAAGAATCCTTTCGTACAGGGCGCTGAGTACACGATAAGGACGAAAAAGGAAAAGTTCACCCGACGGCATACGGCTCAAACGTTTTATATACCATCCTATTTTACCTTTATTCCTCATGTTCGAACAGAAACAAGTCTTGTTCAATCGCAACCGGATGTCAAGACAACGTAGGATGAGGGTGTTTTCATCTTCTTTAATCAGATACGTTCCCTTGTGGTCCTGGTTTACCCTGAGCGGGTATCACACGGAAATGTCGAACCAACTATTTTAAAGCCCGCACAGGTACTGTATATCAAGCCGGAGTATCTCGCCCTGGGTAACATATAGAGAGGGCTAAGGACAAGCGACGGCGAGGTCGCGCATGACTCCGGGAACGAATACGAGTGCGACTTCGAGGGCGAGTGCGCCGCGACGCGATGCGTCGCAACCGGAGTTTCTACAGAAACTCCAGAGAAAAAAACGAGTTTACGCATGGCGGATTTTGCTGCGTTTGCGCTCACCTTTGCCCGAAGCCGCGACATCGAACTCAAGGGACACCGAATCCTTAACGACCTCACCCGCGAACAATCCACATTCACGCTCGAAGGCGATCCCCTCTTCGAGCTGCTCACCGAATGGTTGAAGAACCCCGCCAACCGCGGCAAGACCATCGCCACCGGCGACCTTTGTCAGGAACTCACCGCGCTTGCTGAACAGAACAACCTCCACTTCCCCTACGCGCACAAACCCCCAGTCCTTGGTAGAAGGCTTAAAAAACTTGAAATCTAACCTCGAAGAATTCTTTGATATCAAGGAACGTATTAACCTCGAGTTGTATCTCAATAAACTAAGTGTCCTTTTTTGAAGATTGTAATCGGCTAATGATGTTGTAAGATTTTTGTTTCTGAGTGTATCAAACAGGATTTATATCAAAGTGACCTCTCTTCTACGTTATTATTTAATTTTGGTCCAGGCATAATAAGGTTTATGGAACTCATTAGAGCGGAAACAACTGCTTCATCAGGCGCTTCAGGAAATTTATGACCGAGCCCAAACGCTCCGTCAAATATCGAAGAAGAAGTATTTGTCATGAAATTTCTGAAGTCTTCATCTTTCCAAAATTTTTGATACTTTTCATTATTCTTTAAAAATTTTTGGATCTCTTCGTATTTCTTGACCTCATCATAATTACTAAAATGACAAAGTTTTTGCTCATATTCCGACCACGCCTCGGGATTTCTATCCAAAAAAGAATAAAAGGCCTCGTATTTCATTCTAATAACAAATAGTTTGGCTAAATAGAATCCTTGTTCTTCGGGTTGAAGTGACTCTAACGTTTTTTTACTCAGTTTGTCCGCTTCTTCAGGAATAAAGATTTTTTTTTTCAACAATCTTGCTCGACAGATAAAAACAATTTATAAAACGTTTCGTATTTCTTGGGTTTCCTTTTAAACCGATTTGCACTATCCTCCATATCTCGTCGGTATATTCCGCTGTCATTTCATTCTGTAATTCCTTTCTTAGATTTTTAAACCGCACAGGCGGTAGGAAAAAGGGCACCTGGATTATTTTATCAAGATAATCTCTTCCTGACATTTCGATCAAATCACCATATCTCTGCTTGATGCCTAATTCTACAATTTGTCGATCCATACCAAGAATGAAAACGCATTGAGCATTTCCTAAAAAAAGCTTAAGAGATTCCAAGACTGTAATAGCATTTTCTGGAATACACCTATCAAGATCATCCACAAACACTAATAGTTTTCCCTGATTGCCTAAATATTCTTTTATTATTTTTGGGAAATCTTCTTCGAAATGATTTATATGTCTGTGGTACATGGTATCCTGTTCGAATAATTTATTTTTTGCACCTTCAATAGTTCCATCTGATATTAAACCACTTGTTGCTGAAGAAACTACCTTTTTAAAAATGACCCAGGTACATTCTTTACCCAATTTACTGATCAACTTAGCCAATTTTCGATTTCTTTTTGCCTTATCATCCTCAAGAATACTCAATAAAATTGTTTGGATTAAAGCATGCCACAATTCTTCCTTATTATCATATTTCCATGGATTAAACCACACGCTTCTTAAATCCGATCTGTCTTTTAAAATATCATGGATCATCCACATCATACTTGTTTTTCCTGTTCCCCACTCCCCAAAGATACCAATAACAAAAGGAAGTTTTTCCGTTTCAATAATTATATTGGCGAGAATCTGTGCATAATCCTTGAAATCAAATCTATCTTCCGATATGGAACGAATAGGATTGTCGGTTAATATTTGCATAGGTGATACCCTTTTTAAGCCAAAGTCGTTAATCACTTTACTATCAAACCACGAGCAGTTTTCTGACGTAATCTCCCCCACAATGTCGAACAGGATATTTTCGTTCAATATCATCCCAACACATGTCACCACTGTCCTTTATCTGTTCGAGCGGCGTAGCGCTCAATATGAAACCATCAAGGGATATTTTCTTTTGTTCGAAATCGCGTCTGGAAGAGAACTCTTTCAATTTTTCAAGGGCTGAGAATTTATCAGCGCTTCCGCTTAAACCATCGTGATGTAAACCATGAGGATCAAGAAATCGGATATGAATACGATCTGTCTTCGAATTCTTGAACCATATAATAAAATCGGGATAAAAACCGCTCTGAGCGAAAAGCCCTACACCCGATTTTGGCAAGTTGCGGAGAATATAGATTACGTAGTCCTTGAAAGGTTCGACGGAATTATTATCCCGCCAGAATTTACGAATGTCATCGAGCACTTTTCTTTCATCTTTGTTGAGCGCCGGAGGGCTTATGGACACAGCCTGGTTCCAAGCACTGCCCCCGCTTATGAGTACTGGATTGAACAAATGGTTTTGAATATGAAGGCGTGGAAGTGGCTCATTGGTTTGTTCCTGTTGCAGAATGTATTCTAATTCGCTAACCGGCCTCTTGAGCATTTCCTCAACCTCACGCAAAAACCGCGATTTCTTTATTTTTACTTTATAATGTGTCGTTATCTGTTCATCTTTGTTGAGATAGCCGGGCTCTGAGTTCTCAAATTCGGCTTCTCGTTCTTTTCTTCTAACGTACCTGTCCAGATACATCTTTATCGCATGAGTGGCTGCTTCCTGGATGTGTTCGGGACTCTTAACGTCATCTCCATAGAGTCGAACCTTACATCGATTTCTTATAATATCTTTAACTGCATCGAATGCTATAAAGAGATTGTTGTATCCCCGGATTTGCTTATATAACAATAGTTCCTGGTAAATCTCGTGGATATTAAGGATATTAAAATACTGCTCGTTATCAAAGGATTGTTCACAGGAAGTTCCTTCTTCACCAATGCCGTAGATGGCTTTTCTATCCTCTCCCACATAAGTCATAATTCGTGGCGTAGCATCATACACAACAGGCGGGTTATCCGTAGAGAGTCTCCACGTAAGCCTTTTCAGATTGAATCCCCGTTTCTTTTTCGGTATGGGAAGATTTTGTCCGGGCCATGGTTCGTGAAGTTTCACCGGAATAGTGAAATCCCTGCCGATATCTTCCTTCTCAAGCATGTTCCGGAAAGTACCGATATAATCAGCGTTCCACCCGAAGATATACAGTGTTTCAAGTCGGAAATTACGGTTTATATCATCCCGACTGGCGTCTTCAAGGGCTTCCGTTCGTTTTAGGGTCATGTCTTTCCCTTTTAGTCTTACCCCTCGACCGAAAAGCTGTATTACTTGAGAGCCTTCACCTTTTCCGACATTTAGCAATCCCATTGATGAAACTCGCCAGCTTGACCAACCCTCAATAAATTTTTTTGCTCCGATAAGAATGTTTATTTGAGAATCGGGTTGATTGACCTCATCGAATTGTGAGCCGGCTATTCGGTCCTCGAGCACATTAATACCGAGATGGTCATTAAGGTATCGCTTGAAGCTTGAAGCATCACCGATATTAATAATGCCGAAATAGGGTTGAGCGTCGGACCCGCGTGAAGAAAGACGCAGCCCGAACTCGCCTTCGGAGTTCTTTATTTCCCAGATCTCGAGCGCGCCGCTACCATGGAACACATCCTTTAAGATCGAACCGTATACTAAATCAGGTTTCCGGTTGTGAAGTTCATCCACATGGGGAGCGAAAAGATCGTTACCGCTTTCATGGTCTTCAAATCCACTATTACCATCCAATATCCGGGAGATGGTTTCTTCTGCCCAATCGGGCTCTTCTATGAAATGACGAAGGAACGCGATGACTTCTGCGACGTCGCTACGTCTTTTGTGCCCTCTTGTGTATAATGCGTTCACACTGCTCCCCAGCAATACCCACAAGGGACGGTCTATATTGAACTTCCTGTATTCAATCCAGTTGGTTTGAAAGAGATTAATCTGGTTATAGAAAGTCAGCAACCCCCCGACCAGAAGTTCATGCGCCCGGATTGCCCGAGCCCTTGAAAGATTAAGCACATTAAAGTTCTTACCATAGCCGTCTCCGAAAAAGTAGGCATAGGAATAATCGAAGAGGATAGATTTGCCGTATTCTTGAACAAGCGAGAGCTGTGTTTTGCGACTGGCTGCACCGATAGCCTGTGCGAATGTTGCGCTGTATTCCATCAAGAATCCATTGCGGCTGAGCCGCTGCTGCCGGTTTTTCCACTTGCGCGCCTCACTACCTGTCCCTTTGTGTCCTTCATCGACTATGACAAAGTTATTCGCACCGAGATCACCGAGAACCACGCTTACGCCATCTTTAGATGGCTCCTCAGCGAGCTTGTGAATCTCGATAACCTTGACCTTGACACCGAACATATCGCCGCGCCCTTGAGGATCTTCGATAAAGAGTCCGGCGTTGTGTCCACTTTGCCGTAACTCATCGATGTGTTGAGCGGACAAACCTTCGTTTGGAGTGATCAAAAGTACATTGTCGAACAACCGTCGTTTGTCTGCCCGGCTCACCAGGGTGTCCGGGTGAAGCGCCTTTTTCAAATAATAGAGAACCTGCCAGATATTCACGTGCATGATAAGGGTTTTACCGCTCCCTGTTGCCATGAAAAAAGCAAAGCGCCTAAGATCACGGGGAGAAAAATCGCTAAATCCCCCAAGATCGGGTTCATCCTCACGTAATCTGTCCAGAAACGAATTTAAATCATCGACAAGTATCTGAGGCGAGTTTGTCAACCTATCGAGAAAAATCTCCGTAAACAGCAGGGCAAGATATTGGAAATATCGAAAACCGCTGAACTCGGTTCGGGCATGGACTAAGCGTCGTTCATACTCAATTACGCGCCTGTCATAGTCCGCAAGCTGATCCCGGGTGAGGTTCAGACCCGGCTGGGTCGCCAATCTACCGAAAAAATTGCTCTGCCCGCCATCGCCCGGTCCCTCAGGAACATGGTAAAGAAGCGTCTTTACCTCCTCGAGGTTGTCGAAGCCAAGCACGTAAAGTATATAACGATTGAGTATAAGGTTGTTCTCAAGTCTCATATTAAGCCGTTTTATAACTATAGTTCATTGTGTAACCCTTGACATCTCTTTCCAATCCGATATAAAAAACAGTCGGAATGGATTGGAAATTTCCGGTCGGTAAAAAGCTTCTGGGAAATTCCTGAGGCTTTTTAACTTTTATGGAATCCCTTCTCCTTCTTTTATTCATCCTGAATTCCTGATATGTGTTTTATCGTTTATCTCCACTGAGCGGGGCGCACTATTTTTCCTTTTACTGCATCCTCTATAACATCCGGAAGCTGGGAGCGTTGAAGTTGTTTCTCCTTCATGCGAAAATGAAAATCGCACACCTGCTTCATTTCCTCTCCATAAATTCCTATGGGAATAACGACGCCCACCTGCTTTGAAGGAAATAGTTCCTGTATCATTCGTATTGCCGGGATAATATCGGTATCCCCGGAGATGAGTATCGATTTATCATATTCATCAAGATAGGCGCCGCGGAACATGTGAATGGCAATGTTGACATCGGTGAGTTTCTCTTCAAAGGTGCGATAGGATTTATGACATTCACGACATATTCTATCTTTACGCTTGAATTTACCCATGACGATTTCAACCCCGCGCCTTTTCAACACATAGAGATAGTCCTTATGGCGTTTGACCTTATCCTGGTTCCATGTGGCAAATGAAGTAAAAAGATATACATTTACGAGCGTGTCCCGACCGCCGATATAACATCGTGCGAGCGCATCATAATCGAGCCACTTGTATTTATGAAAAGACCTCTCATTTTCAAGAGCGTGATACACATTAAATCCGTCGATGTAAACTGTGATGCGAGCCATTATACACCCCCTAAAAAAGAAACCGCGCCCCGAAGGACGCGGGACCTCTGGAACCTCGAAAGGCCCAAAGGGATTATAGTAAATATATGATGACAAAAAGCCCGATTGAAGTCAAGTGGATTTCTCCAAAATTCTAAACTTTTTTCAGCTGAGCCTATAAGTCTCAAAAACGTCCTTTTTCTTTCGGGACTCCGTGAACTATTGATGACCATCAAAGCTATACCTCCTCGCGTATCCACATCATTCTTTTAAAAAGCGGATCGAGCGATTGCCAGCCCGGGGTGGCGCTATCGCCGTTGATGAGCATCTCGTCATACACCTCGCCCGCATCCTGCAGATCGTTGACCTTTGCTTCGAGAAAGGCGCGTTCGAGCTCGGGGTCAAAGTCCGCCATATCCCGCCATGCAACAAGTATATGGCGTTTCTGTTCACGGTCCGTTGCCTTCACTATCCGGTACGAGCGCGCCTGCTTTTTCCTCTTTCCGCTAACCTTTATCGTGTCTTTTTCGTTCGTCCAGGTCTCCAAACGTTTGACATACAGACCGTAGAGATAATTGAACGTCTCGACGAGGTCGACTGGTTTTTCTCTAGTTCCTTCATCGGTCAGTATCTCGATGGTGTAGTCAAAGGGATGGGCGAGTTTCTCGACGTTGAGCATAGTATCCGATTCTTCGAGTGAAAGCGAAACGAGATACTTCAACGGATACGTGATTGTATCCACGGTTTTCTTGACCGCCTGTTCACGCGCGGCAACGCGTCCCTGCGTTGTCGCTGACGCAACGTTATGCAATGCATCTTCATAACTCTCGAGCCGAAGAATTTTTACAATTCGCGGGGAACGCTCCGCCTCCTCCGCTGTAGCCATTCGCTTCGGTTTGCCTTCCCTCCACTCCGGGGAGAAAATGACTCTTGCAATTCGTGGAGCCAGAACCGTGTCAAAATACTCTCCCATCTCAACCAGAATAAACTTCCTTCGGCCACCATCTTCACGGTTTAAAATTATTACCGCATGACCGGTTGTGCCTGATCCTGCAAAATAATCAAGAATTATACTGTGTTTCTTATCACTGCATATTTGAATGCACCGCTTTACAGCATAGATTGACTTCGGAAAGGAAAAAGTTTGTGGAGATCCCATGATATGGCGAAGAAAAGAAGTACCATAAGCCGTTGCATTTACATATTTGTCATCCCATGTTGTTTTGGGTAAGATACCTTCTTCATCAATCCGGAATTTTATTTCTATGATTTGTCTTCCTCCTTTTAATGATCGCAAACGCAAATCCTTCATACGATCTTTTAATGAATCGACACCTAATCTCCAAGTATATTCTATATCATTAAAAGTTGGAAAAATTATCTTTTCTCTTGATGAAATCCTCTCAAGAATTCTCCACTCTTTTTTATTTTCATTCCAGTCCATCGTTGGTAATCTTATTTTTTTACCTTGTATTATTAAAGGATAATGTAATTTGGGCCTTGCTTTTTTAAAATCGTTAATTCCACCCGATCTTAAAAAGCTTCTCCATTGAAATTTCCCAATTTCGTCTTCTTCTTTATATTGCTCTGACTGCTCTTTTGTTCGGGGCAACATTCCAAGGGTAGAATATGAAGAAGCAAAAGATAAAATGGCATATTCATGTGAAATTGAAAGTCCTTTTACTGTTGAGCGACCTGATGGATTATTTTTAATTATAACAATACCTGCAATATTCTCCTCACCAAAAATTGATATTAAAAGATAACGTAGTCTGTGAAATTCCATATCATCAATTGTTGTACACTGTATTCCTTGAGGATTTAAGAGTAATTTTCCAAGAAGAAGTCGCGCTTCCATAAGAGTCACCCAACTAGAATCTCGATATCCATTTTTGTAAATAATTTCAGTTGCTCCTGTGTTGTAAGGAGGATCAATATATATACAATCAATTGAATGATAGAAAATCTCTTTAAGTATGTTTAAAGCCTGATAATTTTCATTATGTATCAGGAGACCATCGGTTATTTCGTCAATATTGTCGTATGATTGAAGTAATCGTCTCACAAAATCAGGATCGAAATGACGTGTGTCGAGTACGAGAGTCGGATGCGATTTGAGAAAAATGACCCGTTTTTCTTGCGTGCTCTTGCCGGAAGTGAACAGGTCTTTCTTTTCCTCGTTGATATGAAACAATTCCTTCCATTCTTTCCATTGCGCTTCACATGCTGCGATTTCAGGATAAAATCCATCATCAATGTTGCCGACCGTTATTAAATACTTTGTCCCGGTAATGAACTTTTTCTTTTCCCATAGTATCTTCTGGGCGTTCTCGATCTGGCTGAGGAATTCGATAATGTCCTCGCCGATTTTCCGGAAAACCTTGATCTGGCTTTTACGCTTCTCGAAATCGCCCTCGAGGTCGGCTATATGCAGTATCTGGTCCTTGATATAGAATTCCAGTTCTTCGCTGAGAAACTGCCGCAGGTTTTTGTGAATAAAATAATCGCTCGTACTCTTACGACAAAAGTGCCGCAGACGTTTGAGCAGCAAGGGCATCGGGTCTTTTCCGTCGGCAATGTCATTCTCCGTCCGCTGGTCTTCTGATAATGCTGCTCGAAGCGAATCCTCTTTCACACCCTTCAAAATCCTGTCAATTGACTCAGAAAATATCGTATCCTGGTCAGGATATTTGCCGCTGTCGGTCTTCCTGTATGCGATTATTTCCTGTTCCGTGGGGGGACGGTACTCAAAGAATATTCGTAACGTCAGTGTTTTCTTATCATATTCGACATTATCGAGTTGGGGAAAAAAGAATCGGCGTTCGCCCTTGACGTTATCTTTTGGCACGCTTGCTTCAGCAAGCACGAACCGTACGCGCCATTTCTTGCCGGACGCGGCAATGTCGCCCTCGATTGTGAAGGCATAGTCTTTGAGTGTCTCGGTTGTTTTGACGTAATACTGGTCCTTGTTCGCCCAGTGGAAAAAGACCTCGGAACCATCGTAGGGGACTGCATAGGTTTCACGTGCGCCGTAACGGCGTTTTGGTATGAAATCGCCATCCTCGTAATATCGGTTGAAAAAATTGTACAGGTGATTATAAACCTCCTCCTCATCTGATCTGGAGGTTTCTATTGAGAGTAATCGCTCACGTTTATCTTCATATTGTTTGACCAAATTAATATCAGCAAATTGGGGATCGGGACTACCATCTTTCCTGATAGCCTTATCGCTTATCTCGTCACTGATTTTTTCCGCAAGTTCCTTGAGCGACTCGCGAAGCCTGTCCCGTTCTTCTTCGTTAACGCTTCCAAAAGCGGCTTGAATCTCGTCGCGTAATTGCTCGGTAATAAAAAACTCAATCTCTTCCCGCTTTAAACGAAGTAACCGATAAAGCCCGAAATCAAGGTCTGCCATATCGAATTGAAAGAGTTCGCGGAGAAGATTCTGAAATTTTTCCAGACTTTCTTTCATTACGTGTGCCTCATAAAGAGAAATCCGTTGTTAAAATAAAAAACGTTAGAGATATATTTTCTAATACACTCCTCATATTATTTCAAATGCATTATTCCGAATATTGAGATGGCTTTGCGTATAAAAGGAATGACATGAGACCATGCTTATTCCCCGGAAAAAAGTAGATACAGCGTACTCAAAAATCCAACTAACCCAGATAGTCTTTGCGGGATGTAAAGTCAAGAAGAAAAGGGGGAATCTTTTGATTGCGGATTTGGAATTGCGCAAGGATACATCTCCCATTTTTCTTTATCATCGCACTCTCACTCGTACCCGCTATCGCCGTCGGATTTTTGTAGAAATGCGGAGTGAGGATTGCAGGTTTCGGTAAAAACATTATACTATTACGAGGGCGAGTGGGAATACCGTTGAAAAAGGTTATGAGAAAAATTTTTATTCGTGTAATCCGTGTAATTCGCGGGTAAAGAAAAAAGGGATTTTAAGTGGTAAAGAAATTAGTGGAGATAAGTGAATATCCGTGGTTCAAAAAAATGATGTTTGCTCTAATCTTCCGCCGGGGGTCGTTCGGGCCGAACGACCCTACTCCGCTCACCACATAAAAAGAAGTCAATTTCCGGGGTCGAATCTTCTTTGTGCGCGTGGTCGTGATCGTGATCGGTTTTTTGAAATGATACACATTTGAAATAATAAAAAAATCCATATTCTACATTCAAAAACATTACAATGTTAATTGAAACGGCACTGGTTCGAGCCTGACCACGCAAGTTTATGGTTGAATTTTTCCAACCGGTCTTTCAGAGTCTTTTTCTGAAAATGACAAAGTCACAATCGTTAATTGTGAGACTGAATAGAAACGTTCCGATTTGTATAAGAAAGGGTGCGAGCAATGATGATGAACATAGTCCAGGCGGGTCATAACGGGTGGTTGGAGGTAATATGTGGACCGATGTTCAGCGGTAAGACGGAGGAGTTGATTCGCCGAATCCGCCGCGCAATGATTGCAAAACAAAACGTCGTCGTCTTCAAACCTATTATTGACAATAGATTCGACGAGATCAACATCACCTCCCATAGTAATCTCTCCCTGCCCTCGATTCCCATAAAAGAGGCAAACGAGATATGGGACCATATCGACGAGACCACGCAGGTGGTCGGAATCGACGAAGCACAGTTTTTTAGCAATGATCTCGTGGATATTTGCCAGAAGTTAGCGGACAGAAATATTCGGGTGATATGTGCGGGGCTCGATCAGGACTACCGCGGCATACCGTTCGAACCAATACCTCAACTGCTCGCCGTTGCGGAATATATCACAAAGACACTGGCTATCTGCATGGTCTGCGGTAATCCTGCAAGTCGCACCCAGCGACTGATAAAAAGTAAAGAACGAATCCTGGTAGGAGCCTCGGACAAATACGAGGCACGCTGCCGAAAATGCCACACGGTTGATGAGTAAGCCGATGATAACTGTACGTGAAGTTGAAACCAAAAAGGATCTCAAGCGTTTCATCCGTCTGCCCTGGCGGATTTATAAGGGCGTTGAACAATGGGTCCCCCCCCTCCTCATTGAAGAAAAAGAGCAGTTCGATAAGAGGCGCCATCCTTTCTATGAACATGGCGAGGTGAAACTCTTCCTCGCCGAAAAAGAAGGTGACCTCGTCGGCAGAATCGCGGCGATTGTGAACCATCAGCATAACCAATTCTATAACGACCGGGTGGGCTTTTTCGGCTTTTTCGAATGCATCGACAATCACGAGGTCGCTCATGCCCTCTTTGATAAGGCAGCTGAGTTCCTGCGTGAGCATAACATGACAACCATGCGCGGTCCCATGAATTTTTCAACGAACGAGGTATGCGGGTTACTTATCAAGGGTTATGAGCTCCCCCCTTGTATTATGATGCCTTACAATCTTCCTTACTATGCCGATCTGATCCATGGATGTGGATTTGAAAAAGCCAAAGACCTTCTGGCATACCACTTACCGCGTGAACAGTTTTCGGCACGCCTGTCAAGTCTTGCCGAAAGGCTCAAAAAACGTACACGAGTCACACTACGTCCTATTGTGATAAAAGAGTTACGTGAAGAAATAGAACGTATTCGAACCATCTACAATAGTGCCTGGGAAAAAAACTGGGGATTCGTTCCCATGACGGATGCTGAATTCGACCATATGGCGAAGAAGATGAAACAGATCGTGGCCCCCCGGCTTTGCACTCTTGTTGAATATGAAGGCACCCCTGTTGCCTTTATGCTGAACCTCCCTGATATTAATATACTTCTCAAAAAAATCAACGGTCGTTTGTTCCCCTTCGGCATATTCGGCTTTATGTTCGGCTTGAAGAAAATGAGCCGTATACGCACCATCACCCTCGGTGTCATCAAAGAATTCCGCAACAAGGGAATTGACCTTCTGCTCTATCATTATATCTACAGCCTTTGCTTTGATATGGGGATTATGGAATCCGAGATATCGTGGGTTCTCGAGGACAACGCAATGATGATCAGCGCACTCGAACAAATCAATGCCTATCACTACAAAACCTACCGTATATACGATCGGCCATTAGTATAGTAAAATTCCGAGTGGGAACACCCCGGGGAAACAACGAATTGCAGCGTCTTTCTCAAAGCAGTCGGTGCGTGCATTTAGGACTTGTACTGAAGAGGTGAAGAGGGGTAAGGTACTATTTTTTATACAAGACTCCGAAAAGAATAGGCGAAAGGATTCAGTTTGTCAAAGGACGAAAAAAATACCATGAAAAACGACGAGCAGGAGCGAGAGGGCGAGATTACGGACTTGACACGCCGTTTGCTTTCAGCATTGGGCGAGGATCTCGAGCGTCCGGGGTTAGTGGAGACGCCTGAACGTGTCGCACGCTCCTATATGTTCTTGACCCAGGGGTATCATCAAAGTCTCGATCAAATCGTGAACAATGCCATTTTCGAGGAAAAATGCGACGAGATGGTGTTGGTAAAAAATATCCATTTCTTCAGTCTTTGTGAACATCACATTCTCCCCTTCTGGGGTGTATGTCACGTAGGATATCTTCCGATGGGCAAGATAATCGGCATAAGCAAGATACCACGCATCGTAGACATGTTTTCACGCCGATTGCAGCTCCAGGAGCGTATGACGTACCAGATTGCAGAGGCGCTGAATTCCGTCATCAATACCCGGGGAGTTGGAGTGGTAACTGAAGCCTATCATCTGTGCATGATGATGCGAGGCGTCCAGAAGCAGGAATCGCGTACGCTTGCCAGTGCGATGCTCGGTGGATTCAGAACGCGCGAACAAACCCGGCTGGAGTTTCTCTCGCTCATCGGACACCATAATCAAATCTAACCCAGGTTCCGCAGTTTTAAGGATAGATCTACGTAAGATTGCATGTTTCCGGCCAATTTTGGGTAAAAGTCTCCACTACATTTTTGATTTTATTTGGTTTGGTAGATAAACGTAGGATACGCGTCCTCGCTTGTCGTCCTTATAGCGTAACACTTTTCGGTAATACTAATGACTCACGGCTGACAACCGAGACGGTTGTCCTACGTAGTAATACTAAACGCTTAAAGAGAAGAGTATAGAAAAACTTAGGGTTGCCCCCTAAACTCCCCAAGCGTTCTGTGCTCATCATCTCCGAATGACATTAATCTCAAGGCACACCTGAACAACTTCCTGTGCTGTGAGAACGATTTCACGGTTGCCGAGGTATTCTTACACTCGGTATCGTTCTCCGGAGATTATTACCACGTGATAACAAGCGATGATGCCAGCCATATCACCTACAGCGCCCCGCACTGGCTCGATGAAAACCTCGATGGCGATGCAGATGATGCGCCAAATGATCACAAATATCCCGTGTGCTTTAGAAGATCATTGTCTCCTTCAGATAATTTGTATATGAAAGCAACGGTCAAACTTGTAGCGAAACCCGAGAGTCTTGTTCTGGGTGGAACACTTGAAATAGAAGGAGATGGACCCGGAACAATGGATTTTGCAAAAACCATCGCTGCATCAATACCCTCTCCACCACCGCAGTATCCAAACATGATCGGAATCATAGACAAAGAATGTTCCCAGCCTTTTGCTCAGGCAATAGACATCTTCGATCCTATGGAAATCGAGTGGAAGGTATCACTTAATGGAACGCCTTCTCTACTGGTGAACACAAGTTCCAATCAGGTGTACATCACCTGGGATAATCCTAAGCCAGGGAGTACATATCATACGTTACTTCATACTGGTTGCAAATCCGCTGATGGCGTTTCAGGTATAGTGGGAACAAATGACGATCTTGTTTTAGTGAAGATTTGGGATAAGTTTAAAACAAAAGCAATACAAACAATAGGGCGAAAACCTAACAATATATTACTTACATATTATGGATTCTTTGATACAAATAATAACGGAGTTTGGGATGCGGGAATAGATGTAGATAAGAATAGTCCTTCTACCTGTGGAGCAGTATATTATCATGAACTTCTGAGTAGTGGAAATGGACAATGTCATTCATGGGCAGAGATGTTACATATGGTTCTTTGTGGACAGGGTTTGGATAAGATAAATGGAGAAAATAATAAAAAAATAAGAGTGGAGAACAAAAGTAGTTATGTGGCATTTGCGATTAAGAACTGGAATATTACTGGTACATCACCAAGGATAATTATTGATTCTGATGCAGGAGTTGATGGTTTATCCCCCTATATTCCAGATCCCTCTTCTGATGAAGCAGCTGATGCTCCTGGTGAAGCAGGACAAGGGAATTCACCGAATTCACCATCAAATTTCATGCTTCATTTTATCGTGAAATGCAATAACTATTTTTATGATCCCTCTTATGGACTTGGACCATATACTGATTTAAAAAAATATGAAAATGACGCTTTTGACGGAAGTATAATTTTAGAAAATTCACAATATAAGCTTAAGGATCTTCCCCCGAACAATAATGACCCATCTGACAGAACGGATGAAATTTGTGATTACACTGAAAAAAATTTTTAGCATTAAATAAAATTTGTGATTTGGAGGGACGTGATGAAAAACTTATGTCAATATTATCAAAGATGTGCTACTATATTAGTTCTTGTTCTGATCATATCGTCCTGTTTTGCGAACGAAAGAGATAAGATTGATCAGTGTCCGGCTATTCGGGCACAGGCAGTGTTTAATGACCTACTCGCCGCAAAAACTGTGAAGGAAATTGAAGAGGTAGTCAATGTGGCAAAAGGGACACTTGCCTGGAATTCAAAGGAGGTTCTCCTCGCTGGCCTTATCAAAGGACTACGGATCGGCGATGCATTGGAAACAGATGTACGTTCACCATCGGAAACCCATAATCTCAATACTCTTTCAGGACGTTGTTCATTTGCTTTAGAACAAATGATGGACATTTCTCTAAAGACATCAGGATATCCAGAAGCATTCCCATATAAGGATGCACGATCTGTGGCAGAAAGGCATTTTTATCGGGAAAAATGTAAGAGAAATGGTTTACTTGAACCTTCGATTGAATCATTGCCCCTTCAGAATAAAATTAAACTTGCTCAATCCACATCGACAGATCCGGTAATCCTCAGGACATTATGTTTTGATGATAATGAAACGGTAAGAAAACATGTTGCTGAAAATGTTAATGCTCCCTATGATGCGGTTTCTTTTCTTTATTCTCAAGGAAATGATGCCGCAAGCACGAGAGTTAAAGCACATATTGAACCCAAATCTCATAAGGCAGCCATGAACCTCGTGCACTCAACAAATGATGAGGAAATGAAAGACGAGGTTGAATTAATTAAAAAAGAATTTCCCGAAGAGGGGCTTTTGATAATCATTAATGAACTTTTGGAAAGAAGTCGGCTTGTAAGTAAAAGCGAAATCCTGAAGGAAGATTTTTCTATAAAGGATGTTTCATTTTTAAAAGAGACAAAAGCACAAAAAATACGGTCTCTAAGAGCACTCCAAATGTTACTCGGAATAATGGTAGCAGATGTCAAGCAGATTGAAAATCCGGTGTTCTACAACGAAGCCTGGAAAAACGTACGGAAGAAGGTGTTCCTCATGGAGTTGACTTTTAAAAACCAGGTTGATGGTGCAATTTTTTCACTCCCGCGAGATACACAACTCCAATGGGCGGGTGATCCTGATACGGGACGTAGCAATTTACGGACACTTGCGCTTATTAATAACGAAACGGTACACACACATCTTTCATCAAATCCCTCAACGCCTATAGATGTCATAAATTTTCTCATGGATACTGCGGATTCAGAAGCAATAAGAAACAATTTGGCGGAAATGATGAAGCGCGCACATACTCTAGCGACAGATTATGATGTGCTCAATCTCAAACCCAACAAAGAGTGAATTATATTTAGGTTTTTATAATGCAGAGGAAGAAAATAGTAGGGAATTTGTTTCAATATGTTGCTTTCGCGATATTGTGTTTTATTATTTCAATCGCAACGCAACATTCTTTTTCTGAGCAGGAGGGTACAGCAGTTCCGGAATACGGGATGATTTCGGGAAACAATGTATTCCTTTATGAAGTTAATCCCGCGAGAAATAACGGAATTGATCTTGTTAAATATGAACTTGGATTACAGGCAACGAAAAGGATATTTCGGATACCATTGCGAGAAAGCAATCAATTCCCTATAAAATGGAGAATCTGGGGAGATCACATCTGGGGCTTACGAGGTGGTTATGCTTTACCCAATACCCCTCAATATCAGATTGCAAGGATTCCCTTTCAAAATCTAGAAAAATATGACGCGATAAAGATCAGGGAAGAATACAAACCACCCGCCAGGCTCAAGACTTTTCCGGAAGGTATTGCTGAGGCAATGCCGGAATTCCAGCTTGTCAATTATGCATTAGGCTGCGGCCCACTCCAACAAATGCATGGTCATGTATTGTATAAATTTCTTGAAGGCCCTTTTCATTACGGGTTTCTTCCTGTAACCGATAAGGTATGCAGGGTATTTGCCCTGGTTAAGGACCGTATTCATGTGTGGGAGTATTCCCCGGAGGTAGATCCTGAATCAGGTTTCTGGAAGGGCCCCTTTGTGGAGAAAGAATCTATGGCCTCATCATTTGCCGAACCATTCCGGGTATTTCTCGATGGTGACGGTTATCTTTTCCTGACGAATTCCGGCACGATCTACGGCACAACACGGGATGAGGAAGGCACACTGAAGACGGTCGAGGTGTGGAATCGTCAGGATGAGCCAGTATAGGTCGCCCTCTTCGATGTCGATACTGGCAAAGCGCATGCCTTTTGCCGCACCGTACGATTCGAGATGTCAGATTCACCAAAACCCATCCCCCTGCCTGATGATATTGCGGAACGCCTCCCCGACCTTAACCCAAGTTCGACAGTTTACCCTTTGAAGACCTTTTTTTTGTCTTTTTTTCGGGGTATGATTAGCCGCAAGTCCTTGTATGACGTAGGGGTACTTTT
>CAZSMK010000054.1:0-35926 GCA_964608095.1 uncultured Candidatus Sumerlaeota bacterium
CCGACGGATACGCCGACTCCTACGCCTACCGATACCCCGACACCGACGCCGACGGATACGCCTACTCCAACGCCAACTGATACCCCAACGCCAACACCGACGGATACCCCAACACCTATCCCGACGGATACGCCCACGCCTACGCCAACGGATACTCCCACCCCCACACCTACTGATACCCCGACGCCAACGCCGACGGATACCCCAACACCTATCCCGACGGATACGCCTACTCCAACGCCGACCGATACCCCGACTCCGACACCAACGGATACGCCAACACCTATCCCGACGGATACGCCGACTCCTACGCCTACCGATACACCGACGCCAACGCCAACTGATACGCCCACACCGATGCCAACCGATACACCGACACCCACGCCGACACCAACATATCTGGTACACTACACTTTCGAGACCGGTGATGAGGGATGGCAGATGTATGGTCAGGTACCGCCATACGACACGCCGATGGCGACTTCTTCAGACGGGCACATAGGCTTCTCGCCCGCAGATTCAACCAATTGTTTCTCGTACTGGTTCAGTCCGGATATCCAAATTCAGGACGGCAAACTGTATCGTAGCCGCTGGCTGGTCGGTAGCTCCTCGATAATACCTGATAAAACCGTCCAGTTCCGTCTCCGCGTAAATCAGAAGGATTCATGGCAATCATGGACACGCATCGTGGAGAGTTTCGACAATCAGGCGCCCTCATTGAATAACAACAAATGGTATGATCTTTTCTTCGATCCACAAGTAACCGGTGACTACGACGACATAATTGTCCTCAGTTTCGACGTCATGAGTTTTTCATCTGTGGATGATACCAATTCATGGATATACCTCGAGGAAATGATGGTTGAGGAGACGACAATCAATGATTCGTTTGAACTGATGTCGTTTGAGTTCGACGATGGAACAGAAGGTTGGAGTTTCCAGGGTGAAGTCCCGCCGTACGATACCCCGTCGAGTTTTTCAGGATCGGGTTATCTGGGTCTTAACGCCAACGGTTCTGTATACGCCTTCTCATACTGGGAAAGCCCCGATATCCTGGTTAATGACGAGGTCATCTACTGTGCGTTGTTCAATGTCAGCTCGAGTGTCCTTGACCCGGATGATGCGGTTCAATTCCGGCTACGTATAAATCAGAAGGGTGCATGGCAGGGCTGGACGCGAATTGTGGATAGTTTTAATCAGCAGGCGCCTTCGGCATCATCCGGCAAAAGCTACGGAGTAATTTTTATCCCCCAGGTGAGCGGAGCGGGTGATGATGAGGCTGTGTTCTCGTTTGACATCTTGAGCTTCTCACCTTTCGATGACGCCAACTCGTGGCTTCTTCTCGATCGCGTTACCGTGGACGATATTTCTATCTCTCCGTAATATATACGGTTAACACAAAGCCTCGAATATCCTGTTTCATTATGCACAACTGCTGTTGCAACCATTTTTCAGGGGTCTTATTTCTTATATGCTTTAACATTTGCGCGGTTTTGTTTTATGCTTATATAAATTTTATTGAATTGAAGGATTTTACCGAGAAGTGAAAACGAGCAATAACAAAAAGTGGCTTCTGGTCGCTCTTCTCCTGCTTCTAATTGTCTTTAATTTGACCACCCGACTCCTCTGGGATAAATGGTATCCGGCAAAGATATACAGCGATTGTACGAACTATCTGCGACTCGCCGGAAACATTGCTGAATTCGGCGTGTACAGACAGAACAATGAACCGGAGGTTTACTGGCCCCCTCTCTGGCCCCATGCCATAGCCCTGACCCTATTAGTCGACTCGCCTCTCTTTTCAATCGACGTCCTTACTTTTGCATTACAGCTCTTAAGTGCGCTTCTTATATGGCAGATCGCCCGGATTGTAAGCCCTCATCCCCTGATTGCAACCATACCCCTGATCTTCTTTGCACTTAATCCTTCTCACCTATTATTGTCCAACGTGTACGTGACGGAGCATCTGTTTACGTTTCTTTTCACGCTTTTTCTTTTCATTGTTTTTAAGTTACGGAGTCAATCGATACAAAACTCCCGGGTGAAACCGGCTGGATATATGGAATCTGAAAGCGCTGAGCGGGAGGATATTAACGAGATTACACCATCATCAAAACGCCCATGGCGCGCCGTTTTTTGGGGACTTGCCGCAGGACTTGCACTGGGAATGGCAAGCCTAACCCGTGGCATTACGCTCCCCCTTATCGCTCTCATAATTCTCTTCGCTATTTTTCGGATACGGCGAAAAGAGCTCTTCAACATCAGCCTCATCTTCTGGATAACGACGGTCGTGATCGCCCTTATACCCATAGGATGGTGGACATATAGAAACTATAGGGTCACCGGCGAGAGAATTGTGGTCAGCTCTGTCGGCGCTGAAAATTTCTGGTTCGGGAACAACCCGAGCTGCTTTATAAACTGGCTTCCTGCTGATTCGCCTTTCAGGGATAAATATGAAGAGATGCAACCGAGTGAGCGGTATAAGGCGTGGCAGGCTGATGCAATCCAGTTCATCAAGGCGCATCCGTTCGTTACCGTTTTCGGCTGGGTATCAAAAACATGGCGTCTCCTTTCGCCGGAAATTTACGACACCTGTTTTCATATCGAGTTCCCGCAACAAACCGGTGTCCAGGGTTTTTTCGTCTGGCGTGCGTTTAACCAGCTGATATGGCTTGTAACCATTGTCGGATTTATTGTCTTTGTCGTCCTTCACCTCTTCATCCCGGTTGAAACACCCGCACTTTACGATAAAGGAGCGGTAAATCTCATTCTTCTACTTATACTCTTGTGGATTGTACTCCATGCAATTACACTCGGCCATCCCCGTTACCGCTACCCGATGGAACATTTTTTCTGGATGCTATCGGTGCTTGGGTACCTGAAAATTCAGGCGGTGCGAAAGCAATTGAAAGTCTTCCCCGAAGTGATACAAATAGATAATGATAATGATATGGGATAACGAGTGATAGTGTGTGTCCTTGAGGATTTCTTGTCGTTAACTACATTTGAAAGAAGTCAAGAGCATGACAGTGGGAAGAGGCAACAGGTAGAGAGAAAATTTAAACTAAAGAATCTATAACCAAACTGTAAACTGAAGGTCTGACCCTCTTATGGATAGGCGGGTTAAAATAATCGGCAGATATATCGGGCGATATAAACCCGGCTATATCATTGGCCTATGCGCCCTTGTGGTGACGGATATTTTTATGTTGCTCCGACCACGCGTGATAGGCAACGCCATTGACTCTATCCCAATGCCCAAGCCGCCACATCCGCTGGTTTGGTACGTTGCTTTATTCATGGGGCTTGTGATAGTTGAAAATATCTTCCGCATACTGTGGCGTTTTATGTTGATGGGCTCATCGCGCAAGATCGAGCGCGATCTGCTGAACGATTTCTTTTCTCATCTTCTGCGATTGGACCCACGATTTTATGACCGGACACCGACCGGCGATCTTATGGCGCGTGCCACCAATGATGTCGCCAGTATTCGCATGTTGCTCGGTCCGGGTATCATGGCGCTTTTCGATGCTGTGGTGGTTTCCACCATTACGCTTTTTTTCATGCTCTCCGTCAGTCCCATGTTGACACTGTACGCGCTTCTTCCCCTTCCTTTGCTTACCTTAATTCTCAGCTATCTGCTTCGCAAGGTTCACAACGCCTATGATAAGGTTCAGGAACAATTCTCGACCATCTCGGCAACCGCTCAGGAGAGTATAAGCGGAATAAGGGTTGTCAAGGCGCATAACCGTGAAGAGGTTGAGACCAGGAATTTTGACAGGGTCACTACGGATTACGTGCATAACTATATGTATTTGACAAAATTCGAGTCAGGGATAGAACCGGTCATCGTCTTAACCACGGGAATCGGCGCGGTCATCACGCTGTTTGCGGGCGGTAACGCTGTGATAGCGGGAAGGATATCGCTCGGTGAACTGGTCGAGTTTTTCCTTTATCTCATGATGTTAACCTGGCCCGTCATTGCGGTCGGGTGGGCGACGAACCTGTGGCAGCGAGGGTTCGCCTCACTTCGGCGCGTTCAGAAAATTATGGAAGAGCAACCCACTATCGACGTCCCTGTACAAACAACAGCTGTCTCATTCAAAGAACCTCATGAAAAGGCTACCATACGCGAAGATTCAAGTACTGAATTTGAATCTGGGGATCTCTATCTTAGAAATGTTTCGTTTCGCTATAACCCACAGGGACCTGACGTTCTCAAAAACATTACCTTGAAGATAGAACAGGGCAGTATCCTGGGAATCGTGGGACCCATGGGAAGCGGTAAAACAACCCTTTTGAATCTGATCGGGAGACTTTACGATCCCACCGAAGGACAGGTGCTCATTAACGGCGTTGATATAAGAGAAATTCCTGTTTATGAACTCAGGGAACATATTGCTTTTGTTTTTCAGGAGCCGTTTCTGTTCTCGCGTTCACTCAAAGAAAATATCAACTTAGGCTTATCGCACGATTCCTTGAATGAAGAGGAAATCATGCAGACGTTGAAGCTGGCTGCATTGCATCATGAGGTACGACGCTTTTCCGAGGGGCTTGATACACGGATAGGAGAGCGCGGCGTCACCCTTTCGGGTGGACAAAAACAGAGGATGACGATAGCGCGGGCGATGGCGCGAGATTCCAGCATCCTTATTCTCGACGATACGCTCTCCAGTGTAGATACTGACACCGAGGAAAAGATTATCAAAAATTTGCGCTCCTATGGAAAAGGCAGGACTAATATCATAGTATCACACCGGATTTCTTCGGTAAAAGATGCGGATAAGATAATCGTACTCATAAACGGCGAGGTAGTTGAGCGAGGCAGTCATGAACAACTGCTCCGAAACAAGGGGTTTTATTACCGTCTTTACGAGCAACAAAGATTGCAAGAAAAGATAGAGGGAATGTGACGTCAAGGGAATGTGACGCGGAATGCATCATTACGCCGGCATAACACTTGAAGAGCATCAAAAGGTAGATGTTAAAAAGGATTACAAGATCCTCTTTCGCCTGGTTCGATATGTAGGACCTTACAAGATGGGTGTTGTGATTGCCGTAGGGCTGTTGTTGATAATTTCGGGGCTCGAACTCGCCGCCCCCTACATTACAAAAATCGCCATTGACGAAGCGATTATTCAGTTTGACCGTCACAAACTCGCCCTACTGATGGCATTATACCTGGGCACAATTCTAACCCTCGGTATATGCAACTACATCCAGAAATATATGGTCAACCACATCGGGCAGCGGATTATGCACGATCTGGCGATGGATCTTTTTACTCACCTCCAGCGCTTATCTCTCTCCTTTTATAACAAACATCCCGTCGGTAGGATAGTAACGCGCCTCACCAACGATATCCAGAGCTTACAAGAACTTTTCACCAGTGGTGTGGTTGCCGTGTTCAGCGATGTGTTCATTCTCGCCGCTATCATTGGAATGATGTTGTTTCTGAATGTGAAGTTGACACTGGTAACCCTGATCGGTATGCCGATTATTCTGGTGATCTCCACGTTTTTCCGCCGTGCCATCCGAAAAACATACGATCAGATTCGGATAAAGATTGCGCGCCTTAACGCATTCCTCAACGAAAACATAACCGGCATAAAAGTCGTCCAGCTCTTTAACGCACAGAAAGAGAGTATGGAAGAATTCAGCGGACTTTCCCGGGATTACATGAAATTGTGGTTGAAAACCGTGGGATATATTTCTCTGTTTTTCCCTTTTATATCCCTTATGGGCGGAGTGATGACAGCATTGGTGATATGGTACGGCGGCAGCCAGGTCATTCGCGATGCATTGACCTTTGGGAGTCTTGTCGCCTTTCTCCAATATGTCCAGAGACTTATCCACCCTCTTCACCGGTTGAGCGAACGCTACAATGTTTTTCTTGCCGCGATTGCTTCCGCCCGGAAGGTATTCGACATGATGGATTCACAGGAAATGATACCCGAGCCGGAAACGCCTTTGCCCATCCACCAATTGAAACATACCGTTGAGTTCCGTAACGTCTCCTTCTCCTATCATCCCTCGGAACCCATACTCAAAAATGTGTCCTTCACCATCGGCAAAAACGAAAAAGTGGCTATTGTCGGCGCGACCGGTGCGGGAAAAACAACCATCATTAATCTCCTCTACCGATTTTATGACGTTGACGAAGGAGAGATACTGATTGATGGGAGGAATATTAAAGAATACGATATCAAGGAGTTACGAAGAAACTTCGGTCTTGTACAACAGGATGTGTTTCTTTTCTCCGGTACCATACTCGAGAACGTCCGACTTGGTGATCCATCAATCGGATATGAAGAAGTGCAGAATGCATCGAAATTGGTAAAAGCGCATGAGTTGATCGAGCGTTTGCCGGAGAAATACAATACCGTTCTGGGTGAAAGAGGAACGGGACTATCGACCGGTGAGAAACAGCTTCTTGCATTTGCGCGAACTGTTGCCATGAATCCACGCATAATGCTGGTGCTTGATGAGGCGACTTCGAATATTGATTCGGAAACTGAACGCCTTATCCAGGAGGGGATGATGAATATGCTCAAGGATCGCACCGCTCTTATCATTGCTCATCGCCTTTCTACTATACGTCAAGCCACCAGGATTATTGTCCTTCACAAGGGAGAAATCCGCGAAATCGGTACCCACGATGAGCTTATTCAGCATAAAGGTGTTTATTATAACCTTTACCAGATGCAATTCGCCCTTCTAAAAGCCGAGTAAAACCTCTTCTGGTTTGGTCTTTATCTGACAACGCCATTGTTCTTGGTCGTGGGGTATTACAATCTCAAGGTAAAAAGACAAAACGAGTAGCGGTAAGCAAAACCTCGAGAAGAAGTAGAATCAGGGCAGGCAGAATGAAAAAGTGCATTCGTTCGTCGAAGAACCGATGTTCCTTGAATTCAATTCTGGTCTTTTCGAGTTCGTCGATTTCCTGGTAAATAGCCTCGAGTTTTTTTTCCGAGGTTGCACGAAAGTATTTTCCACCCGTCTGATCCGCAATTTGGGTCAGGGTTTCTTCATCTATATGAACCGGTTGCATCATATATCGAATTCCGAATGGCGTCCGAACAGGGATTCGTGCCGTACCCTCACTTCCGACACCTATCGTATAGACACGTATTCCCAGCGCCTCCGCCATCTCAGCCGAGGTAAGCGGCTCGATTTTCCCTGCGTTATTTTCGCCATCGGTCAGGAGGATAATCACTTTGCTCTCCGCCTTACTATCCTGGAGTTTTTTTACGCTATGGGCAAGCGCCATACCTATGGCGGTTGAGTTACCATCCACGACATCGAATTCAATACTATCCAGAAACTGACGGACAACCTGATAATCCAGTGTCAGCGGACAGAGGAGAAAATTGGTGGTGGCAAAGACCATTACTGCAAGTCGGTCGCCCTTTCTGCCTTCAATGAATTCGACCACCACGCGTTTCGCCGCCTCGAGACGGTTTGGTTCAAAATCAGTGGCTTTCATACTATAAGAAACGTCGATCGCCAGAACTATGTCGATACCGGTCGAGAAGATTTCAGTCTCATCCCATCCATATTGAGGTTGCGCCATGGCGATTACGAGAAGCACGAGAGCCAGTACCCGAAGCACGCGGGGAAGCCAGGAAATTCGTTGCAAGAATGAAGGACGGATGCTCTTAAAATTGCGAAGCGACGAGAAACGAATGGTCGCCTGAATCCGGTGTGGTTTTATGAAGAATACATACGCGACACCGGCTATGAGGAACAAGAGAAGCAGGTATAGAGGACTGGCTAAACGCATTGTGTTATCCCTTTATCAGATATTTGCGGACTCCTTTCTAAGCTCTCTATGTTCCATTCGCTCATGCAGTCTCCATTGATACCGTCGTTGATTCCTTTTCCGGCGTAGTCATGAGCACAATCGAGCGCGCATCGGCGACGATTTTTTCCTGACGCTCTTCAGAAGGAATAAATTTGGCGAACTTGACCATATCGCATTCTGAAAGAAAATTCTCTATAATGCCTACGATTTCCTCGTTCAACAGTGAATGCCCGCTACTTCTCAAGGCGTATACAAGCTCGAAGCTCGTCATATCGACTGCATTGACACCGAATCTCCTCCCCAAATAGATGCGTATAATATCAGCCGCTTCAGAAAAATATTCTTTTATCTTGCCTTTCCGGAGCAAATCGGAGGTTTCCAATGCGTGGAGATGCTCGAGGGCAACCTTCTCGGGCGGTTCCAGAAGTTCATGTGCAATTTCCTCTTCTACGCCTTTTTTACGAAGGAACCGTCGCCATACATACCATGTAATCAAAGCAATAATCAAAAACGCAGCAATCGCCGCCGACAACAAGTAAAGGTGTGTATAATCAGGCGGAATTTCCACGGGAGGTTTTAATGGGCGTGGGCGCAGGTTCTCCTCATTCGCGGGCAGAAGGCTCTGAACAGTTACCTTGACAGGAACCGAGCTTGCCGTTTTTTCCTCGTTATCGCTCCCTTTATAACGGACAATAAACGGTGGGATATCGTGTTCACCTGTTTCGAAAGCCATGAGATCATACGTGTATATTCGCTTGAGATCTCCCTCAGATGTTCTTGAATCAACGGGTGGATAGGTTTTGATTAGGTGAAAAACTCCGAAGGTATCGGCGAGGGAAACATCCTGAAGGTCTAATTCTGGAGACCATTTCACCACGACTGAGTATTTGATAATATCGCCGACGCGGACGGTGTCGTTGTTTACACTTGCCGTAATCGTAATAGGCTCGGTAGCGAAAGCGGCTGAGCATGTCCACAGAACGGCAAGAATCAAAGCCGCTGAAGAGTCAATATGTGAGGCAATTTTCATGAACAATTAAAATCTACGCGCACGTTTCCGAAACAATCTGATCAGAGGTTTCAGATAATCCTCACCGACTGTGATATCGACTCCATCGACACCGAGTGAACGGAACAACTCAAAAAGATGATTTTGTTGTTCTTGTGCGACACGCGAAAAAGTTTCGCGTGTTACGGGATCGAATGAATCAACGTATATACTCTCCCCGGTTTCGTTGTCTTCAATCTTCAAGATTCCTGCCGGGGGGAGTTCAAACTCCCGCGGATCGCTTATCACCATAGCGATAAGGTCGTGATGCTGATTGGTTATGGCAAGTCGTTGCCGGAAATCTTCGCCGATAAAATCAGAAATCAGGAAAATTATACACTTGCGAGATAAAACCCTGTTGAGATACTCGAGCGCTGCGTTTATGTCGGTCCCTGTTCCTGCAGGCTCGAAACCAAGGAGCTCGCGTATTACGCGCAGCACGTGGCGACGTCCCTTCTTCGGCGGAACAAACTTCTCCACGCGTTCGGTGAAAAGTAAGAGTCCGACTCTATCGTTATTCTTTATTGCCGAGAACGCCAACAGGGCAGCCAGCTCGGTTTGAAGTTCCGACTTGAGTTCACTACCGCTTCCAAACATTGTAGAGCCGCTTACGTCAACAGCAAGAAGAACCGTCAGCTCACGTTCCTCGACGTAACGTTTGACATGGGGATATCCCGTCCGTGCAGTGACGTTCCAGTCAATGGTACGAACGTCATCGCCTTCGACATAGGTCCTGACCTCGTCGAACTCGATTCCTCTACCCTTGAACACGCTATGGTACTCGCCCGCCACTATTTCGTTCACGAGACGATTAGTAACGATCTCGATACGCCGGACTTTCTTGAGTATTTCTCCTGTGCTTAACATAGTAACTATAAATTGTTTTGAAGAAGTGTAAGTGAAATCAACCCTTAAATGAAAGTGGTGTATTATACTATAAGACCGAAAAAAATCCAGGTGGTTTGAAAGAAGTTAATTTCCGGGGTCGAACCTTAAAGTTTGCACTTCTTTTACGCTTTTTCTTCGCCTTTCCTTCATGAGATTTCTCCTACGATGGCAAAAACCAAGTTACGTGCAGGATTACGCATGTTGGTTTCAACCTCTGAATTGGAAGAATGCTACACTATGGAAATGAGGTATGAATTCTAAAATTATTCATTTGGGGAGAGGACGGGTTGAATTTCTTTCAACTGGTAGGTTTCGATGAGATCACCCGGTTTGATGTCGTTGAAGTTGGCAAGTTTTACGCCGCATTCGGTTCCCGCCTTGACGGAGCGCACGTCTTCTTTTACACGGCGGAGAGATATGACTGAACCTTCATAAATAGTGCTATCATCGCGAATAAGTCGCGCCTTATCGTTGATAGTGATTTCGCCTTCATCGACAAGACAGCCGGCGATAACACCAAGCCTGGAAATCTTGAATGCCTGTTTGACACTCAATCTGCTCCGATATACCTCTTCATAGCGAGGTTCGAGCATACCGACCAGGGATTTTTTAACGTCGTCAATGAGGTCATAGATCACCCGATAGAGTTTGATATCGACATTTTCCTTTTCGGCTTCTGCTTTTGCGCCGGGATCGGGAACTGTATTGAAGCCGATAATGACCGCATCGGAAGCAACTGCAAGATCAACATCGGATTCAGAGATTCTTCCCACCCCTTGATGTATGGTTGCAACCCTGACTTCATCGGTTGAAAGTTTTTCCAACGATTCTCTGATCGCTTCAATGCTACCCTGCACATCGCCTTTGAGAATAATACGCAGTTCTTTGATTTTGCCTTCTTTGACGAAATCGTGAAGGGATTCGAGACTGACTCGTTGATCCGCGGCAGCCATTGTAGCGCGGCGTTGTCGGCGCGACTGACGCGTCTCTACTATACGACGTGCGGTGCGTTCGTTGGGGACTACCACGAAGGTTTCACCGACCTCCGGCACGCCGTTAAAGCCGACCACTTCGACCGGGAAGGAAGGTCCTGCGGCTTGAATGGCTCTTCCATAACTATCCTGCATGGCGCGCACTTTCCCTGTTTGTGTCCCACTCAGGAACACATCGCCGGCTTTCAGGGTGCCCTGTTGAACGAGAATAGTCGCCAGGGGACCACGAAGCGGATCGAGATGTGACTCGATTACGACTCCCACCGCCGTTCTTTTAGGATTCGCCTTGAGCTCCATGATTTCCGCTTGAAGCAGAATCATCTCGAGTAACGCCTCGATACCTTTCCCATGCTTTGCGGATATTTCTGCGAAAAGTGTATCGCCTCCAAACTCTTCCGGGACAAGTTCATATTTCATGAGTTCCTGCTTAACGCGCATTGTATCGGCTTCAGGAAGGTCGATTTTGTTAATAGCGACGATGATAGGTACACCGGCAGCGCGTGAGTGGTTGATTGCCTCGACGGTTTGTGGCATAACGCCATCATTCGCTGCGACAATAAGAACCACGATATCGGTAGCCTGAGCGCCGCGGGCGCGCATCTTGGTAAACGCCTCGTGACCCGGGGTATCGAGAAACGTAACACTTCCTCCTCCGGGAAGTTGTACAAAATATGCGCCGATATGCTGCGTTATTCCCCCGTATTCCTGACCTACGACATCGGTTTGACGAATCTTATCCAGCAACGTTGTCTTTCCGTGATCTACATGTCCCATCACCGTAGCTACCGGTGGTCGTAATATCATATTCTTCTCGTCTTCGCTCTTCGCAAGAAACGGCTCGATATCACGTTCATCGCTCTCCTCAACTATGTTTATCTGGACATTAAACTCTCCGGCAAGGAGTTCACACAAATCCGCGTTGATCATCTGATTGACCGTCATCGGTTCGCCGATTTCTATAAGCTTTTTGACAATATCGGCAACAGGGATTCCGATCTTCTCAGCAAATTCGTTGACCGTAATCTCCCCTCTCAGTTCCACCACCTTTGGTTTTTGTTCAACTTTCCTGTCAGGAGAGCGTTGTCTTTGCGGCATCGGGGGCATTACATCCTTCGAAGGTTTGGGGGGTGCAACAAAGATAGTGGGACGGATTCGCTTTTTGGATTTATCTTTCGGACGGCCCTTTTCGTCCTCTCCGGTGTATTTATCACGCTTCTTGAACGTTTTTTTCTTTCGCTGACGTTCTTTCTCGGTAGGCGTAAACAGTGTTTCTCCGGGTGTTATCTCATCCGGTTTCGCCTTCGCGGTTTTTTGTTGCCGTTGTGGTTTCTCTTTTACATGTTTAGCTCTGGCGGGACGTCTCTCTCGAGGTTGTTGCTCTTTTTTCCCACGTTGTGATCCAATCTGGCGTTTCTGCAGCGCTTCTGTTAAACGAGATGAACTCTGTTCGAGCCGTTTCTGCCGCCGTTCTTCCTCTTCTTTCATCTTCTTCAAACGCAGTGCTTCTTCTTTTCGACGCCTCTCCTCCTCGAGCCTTTTTTGTTCTTCTTCCCGACGCTTTCTCTCTTCTTCTTCGCGCTGTTTTCGCTCTTCCTCCTCACGCCGTTTTCGCTCTTCTTCCTCGGCTTTTCTCCTCGCCTCTTCCTCTTCCTTTTTACGTTTCAGCTCTTCAGATTTCTCCTGCTCCTTGATTTTTCGCTTCTCATAAAGAGCGAGAAGTTTTCGCACTACCTTATCGTCGACCGAGCTCATATGGTTCTTGGCGCGGACATGATACCGCTTCAAGTCCTTAATAATTTGTGCGCTCGGGACGTCCAGATGCTTTGCTATTTCGAATACTCTCATAATCCTTTTCTATTATAACTCTCTAAGTCAAATAACGCTACCCTTCCCTCTCAAATATAGCACGCCCCTGTCTGGAGAGGAAGACCTGAATGGCTTATTCAGTGTCTTCCGGGACTTCTCCTTTTGGTTCACTCTTTGTTTTTTGTCGTTCCTCAAGTTCCGCCTGCATCTCTTCGAGACCCTCGAGATATTCCTTGGCGGAACTAATGATATGTTCCACAACCTCGTCAGTCCCCTCGGTTATATCTTTAAGTTCGTCAGGTTTACCATGGGCAAGACGTTCAACGCTGTTGAATGAAGATTCCCTTATAGAGTCTTTCATCTTTTCAGGAACGCTTTCGAGTTGCTCGAGCAGGTCATCTAAATATTGCTGTTGAATTTCAGCCCTGACCGCCTCTTCGGAAGCGCGTTCTTCAGGTTTTATATCGATTTGCCATCCGGTAAGGCGCGCCGCTAATTTTGCGTTTTGCCCTCGTTTCCCTATAGCGACTGAAAGCGTATCGCCGCTTACAGTGACTGTTGCACGGTTTGTTTCCTCTTCAATGTCAACGCTCAACACCTTTGCCGGATTAAGAGCGTTGCTTATATACGTTTTCGGGTCGCTGCTCCACGGGATAATATCGATCTTCTCGCTTTCGAGTTCACGCACAATCATCTGAACACGAGAACCCTTCATCCCCACGCACGCACCGACAGGATCCACCTGGTCATTAGTGCTCATAACGGCGATTTTGGTGCGTACACCGGCATCGCGGGCAATACTCATAACTTTAACCACACCCTCGCTGATTTCAGGCACCTCATTCTCGAATAAGCGCAGAACCAATTCCGGTTGAGAACGCGATAAAGTAATCATGGGCCCTTTTGCCGCGCTTTTTACTTCCAACACATAAAATTTCAACCGATCCCCGTAGCGGTATCTAACACCAGTAGGAATTTCGCTATACGGAAGAAATCCTTCAGCTTTACCCATTTCGACAATAAAGCCGTTATGCTCGCGCCGTTGAATAACGCCGGTAACGAGGTGCCCTACGCGGGGTTTAAAATCGTCGTACATCTTTAGACGCTCAGCTTCTTTGAGCCGTTGGATAATGCCCTGTCGAACCGTTTGAGCGGCGATTCTGCCGAACTCGCTGGGTTCGATCTCGACTTCTATATCCTCGCCGAGCTGCGCTTGTTTGTTGATCTTTCTCGCGTGCTGCAGGCTGATCTCGGTTCTGAAATTGCGGACATCGTCAACCACACGCTTGGTCACAAATACACGCATTTGTCCGGTCTCGAGATCGAGATGTGGACGCGCCTTGCGGTATCGGGAGAAATTCTTCTTGGAAGCCGCCTCGATCGCCTGTTCAATCGCCACTTTCACGATCTCCGGATTCAGTTCTTTCTCCTGACTTATTTGTGCGACAAAGTCTTTCAGGTTTTGATCAATAGCCGAGTTCACTTTTCATGTACCCCCAAAATGCAAACCTGCACAAAAGAAAAAGTGGGCAAGCCGTTTTCCCGCCCACTTATTCTGCGAGAAATAATGTAAATCATATTGTACCGTTTTTTCCCATTCAATTTCAAGATAAAAATACAATGATAAAAGTAACCAAATACGAAAATTTCTCGAAATTGAATTTCGGGACTTTTTTCCTCCTAAATTCTTTTATTTTCATATAACTATACCCAAACAGGGATAGATAAATCAAAGGAAACTTTTTGGGAATCCGTTGCCGCAAAGAAAGCGTCGTTATTTAAAAACCGGGCGGTTAACTTTATTCCCCCCGCTTCTTCTTGTTCCTGCAGGCGGTACGAGTTTTCCGGCACATTCCACGAAATAACGTCACCTCACGGGGTGTTAACTTTGCCCGACCCGCCAGCTGCCTCAGCTCCCCAAGAATATGCTCCGGGTGTTGAGGATTGAGAAATTCTATCTCGAGAAGGGTATTTTTTGCGTCTTTGAAAAGCGCTTCCAGGTTATCATGGGAAGCTATCTCAGATTTAGCAGCCCCCTCTGGTGTTTTCTTTCCCGCGTTTACCATCAGCATAAAACAGATCAGGAGGACCGAATGGGCGAGATTGTATGATGAAAGAGCGCCTGAGGTGGGAATCATCACGACCATATCGCATTTTAACAAGTCCTTATTTGACAAACCGCTTTCTTCAGGACCGAAAAGTAGTCCTACGGGGTTTTGTGCGGCAATCCGTAGAATCTTCTCCGTGGCATTCATGATGCTTGAAGTGGCAAGATTATGACGAGAGCGCGCAGTAGTTCCCACGACATAGTGCAAGTCCTCCAGAGAATCGGGTAATGTGGGGAAACATTTTGCTCGGTTCAGGATGCGGTGTGCCTGAGGAGCAGCAGCGGAACGATATGCCGCCGAATCTAATTTGCATCGTGGTTCGCTCAATCTGAGATGGTTAAACCCGGTATTCGCCATTGCACGTGCCACATACCCTGCATTCAGAGAACCCTTGACACGGTGAAGGATGATATAAATATTATCAGGATTTAATCTCTGCATACGCCTTATGACTGCCGAAGTTCAAGATAGCGCTTTCCCTTACTCGTTCTTTTTTTGTTCCCCGCTCTCGTTGCCCACACGCCCGGAATCCAGAGAACTCTTTTCCCGCTACAGAGCAATAAGATAGAAGTGCGCAACGGCGAAGGAATCTTACGATCTATGAAGAAGCGTTGAATAGATTTAGTCCCTCGGTTAATCTGGATAAAGTCGTTTTTCCGGGCAGTTCGAAATTCAATAGATTGATCGACATCCTCTAAATTCAGGCAAAAGGTTACACGCTGAGGTTTATCCCCGCTTGGTTTTCTATTCGAGATTAGAAGGGTGTAGCGACCTATATTGAACCGGCGCTTCTTCCTGACTGTTCGAAGTTGCGTGAGTGACAGGGCGAGTGTATCCTCAGGTTTTACAGTCATAAACGAATACCCGAGAAGAGGAAACCCCGCAAGCAAAGAGCGGCGGATTTCAGCATTGATTTCCTCTGACGGGATACGACCTTTTTTGAGTTTTCTCGATGGAATTCGTCCCGGTATAAGATGCGCATAATCACGATACAGAACAAGGCGGTTGTTCACAAGATGATATTTACCTGTTTGATTGGCATCGAGGAGATGACGTAT
The DNA here is from genome assembly GCA_964608095.1 of uncultured Candidatus Sumerlaeota bacterium. GTDB lineage: Bacteria > Sumerlaeota > Sumerlaeia > MWCT01 > JAGHBZ01 > CAZSMK01. Next base: position 15,705 of record CAZSMK010000054.1, read on the forward strand.
CGCTTCGATATCTGTCAGGTAAGGCGGATGGCTTGCTTCAAGCAGTTCCATCACCCATCGTCTCAGAAACCTACGCTGAAGAGGCAGGGGTAGATTAAGGACACTATCGATAGGCAGAATCAGGATTGTTCCTTTTTTCGTGCGACGATACCGGCGGTACAGCTCCGAAGTGAGATGATCGAGATACTGATCTTCCGCAGACATTATCTCCGCACTTCTATGTAGAGTGCTTATAATATTGGGGTTATAATTCTTTTCGAGATAGGGGATGAGATCGAGCCTGATTTTATTACGTAAAAATCGTCGGTCTCTATTCGTTGAATCAATCCGATACGAAGCGTCCTTCTCCTTGATGAAGGTCATGATTTCTTCACGGGTGACATCATACAGAGGTCTTATAATGTTAACGTCGTTAAACTCTACAGATGGTTTAAAGCCCAACAACCCGGTTTTACCCGAGCCTCTCAAGAGTTGTAGAAGGACGGTTTCAGCGAGGTCATTTTTATTATGTGCAAGCGCAACAGAATCAGCGTCGATTTGTTTCGCTAGCTTTATGAAGATATCAAACCTCAAGATCCGTGCAGTCTCTTCAAGAGACAATCCCATTTTATCGGCTGCGTCAGGTACATTTACGCGGCGTGCGATACATGTCAGGGAGTGATGTTCGGCAAATCTTCGAGCAAACTGTTCATCTTCATCCGCCTCCTGTCCTCTCAATTGGTGATTCACGTGGAGAAGAACGAGGTGCAATTTCGGGGGCGGATATAAGCGCTGGAGAGCGAGCGTAAGTGCCACGGAATCAACTCCCCCCGAAAACCCGATCAGAATCGTCTTGCCCTCTTGAATCAGGCTGTAGCGCTCGATTGTATCTGAAACCTTGCGAAGAAATGTTCCACTATTTCGCATACCGTATACTTTTTTATTGATTTTTTCCACATTAAACTCTTCAATGTAAATCCTATTTCGGTTTCTTAAAGAGGTCAAAACTTTTCGATCTCTTCAGACGAGTTAACCGGTTGTCTTATCAAAACCATTCAGGAGAGGAACCATGGTAGAAAAGTACAAAAATTATATTAACGGAAAATGGGTGGCAGAGGGCTCGCTGGGCACGTTCAAGGATGTCAATCCCTCGGACACTGATGATGTAGTGGGCGAATTCCCTTCGTCAGGGAAGGAGGAGATCGATGCAGCGGTAGCCGCGGCGAAAGAAGCGTTCAAGACATGGCGGCTCGTACCTGCACCGGAACGTGGTATACTATTAAAACGAGTCGGCGACCTCCTGGTAAAACACAAAGAGGATATTGCCCGGGTAATGACGCGTGAGATGGGCAAAATCCTTATCGAAACCCGTGGCGACGTCCAGGAAGGTATCGACACCGCCTATTATGCCGCAGGCGAGGGACGCCGCTTGTTCGGCGACACGGTTCCGTGTGAATTCAGAAACAAGTTCGGGATGAGTGTGCGTATGCCTATCGGCGTGTGCGGCATGATTTCTCCCTGGAACTTTCCAGTCGCTATTCCTACTTGGAAGATTTTTCCCGCCTTGATTTGTGGTAATACCGTGGTGTTCAAACCCGCAAGCGATACTCCTGCCAGTGGCGTTAAACTGGTCGAAATCCTTGAAGAAGCGGGTATCCCCAAAGGTGTAGTCAATATCGTCAACGGCACAGGTAAGAACGTCGGCGAGGCGCTTATCAGTCATCCGGACGTTGCGGTTATTTCCTTTACCGGCTCTTCAAAAGTTGGTCGACGGATAGCAGAAGTGTGCGGGAAGGAACTCAAACGCGTCTCGCTCGAGCTCGGGGGCAAAAACGCACAGATTGTCATGGACGATGCAAACCTCGACCTCGCGCTCGAGGGCATCTTATGGGGCGCGTTCGGGACGACCGGTCAGCGATGTACCGCAACCAGTCGCCTTATCCTGCACCGAAAGATTGCGGATAAATTTATCGACATGTTGGTCGAGGCGGCGGAAAAATTGAAAATCGGCAACGGTCTCGATGAATCAACCCAGATGGGACCACTCATAAATGAAGCACAACGCAAAATTGTCCATGAATACGTCGAGATAGGACAGAATGAAGACAAGGCGACGCTCCTTATCGGTGGTAAACCTCTTACCGGCGGAGAGTACGATAAGGGCTTCTTCTACAAACCGACTATATTTGTCGATGTAAAACCCGGTATGCGAATCGCTCAAGAAGAAATCTTCGGTCCTGTACTCTCCGTACTCACGGTCGATTCGTTCGATGAAGCCATCGAGGTATTGAACAATACCCCTTACGGGCTCTCGTCATCTATATACACCCAGGATGTAAATCAAGCGTTCAAAGCGATGCGAGACATCGAGGCGGGCATCACCTACATCAACGGACCGACTATCGGGGCGGAGATTCAGTTACCATTCGGCGGCATGAAAAATACGGGCAACGGACACCGTGAGTCGTCTCATACAGTTCTTGATATTTTCACCGAGTGGAAATCCATTTATGTTGATTATAGCGGAAAACTCCAGCGAGCGCAGATTGATACGTTCGAAGAAGAAAAATAGAGACAATTTTCAATGCGCGATGGCGACGTTATAGAGAAATATCTCTGTCCTCATTCCTGAAAGATATGAGATAATAGGTTCATAAAGAGTGCATGGACCTTATCCCGATAGGGAGGTATGACTATGAAAGTACTTGGATTGTTGGCAAGTCCTTATAAAGATGGTAATTCAGCGCTGATGCTTAAAAGTGCTCTGGAAGCGTGCAAAAAAAACGGCGCAGAGGTCGAGACCATCTATCTTGCCGATCACAACATTCCGCCTTGCAAAGGCTGTTTAGAATGTAGAGAGCAGCAGTCTTTTTGCGTCTACTCCGAGGAAGTAAACCACATTCTATATAAGATAAAAGGATGCGATGCCCTTATTATGAGCACTCCCGTGTGGTGGTTCTGTTTTACGTCATATCTTAAGCTGCTGGTCGATCACTTTGTAGCCTTTTTCAAAAAAGATTACTCGTCTCACATTCAGGGCAAAAAAATCGCGGTACTGACCGTAGGCGGCGGCGGAGAAGATACCGGCACTAAAGAGACTATCATGGTACTTAAAAAAATTGCGAAATTTCTTGAGCTCAAATGGGTGGACGAACTACGTGTGGTCAATGTGTACAAACATGGTGAAATAGAAGAGCATCCCACTGCACTGGAGCAAGCAAGTAAAATAGGACACAAAATCAGCTCAGAGTAACTTTTGACGAAGAGGAGGAATTCAGATGTTCGTAGAAATCAAAACCCCGCTCCCGGGACCTAAATCCAAGGCGCTCATCGAACGCGACCAGGCTGTAATGTCGCCTTCTTATACACGTGATTATCCCCTTGTTATTGACCGAGGTGAGGGTGCGACCGTGTACGACCCGGATGGCAATAAATTTCTGGATATGGCAGCCGGAATCGCTGTATGTGCCACCGGACATTCTCACCCAAAGGTGGTCGAAGCCATCAAGCACCAGGCGGAACGCTTCTTACACATGTCCGGAACCGATTTTTTTTACGATACACAGGTCGAGCTTGCCGAACGGCTTGTTCAGGTGGCGCCGGTTCGCACAAAAAGCGGTCGAAAACGCGTCTTTTTCACCAATTCCGGGGCGGAAGCCGTCGAGGCTTCCATGAAACTCAGCCGCTACAAGACCGGAAGAAGTCAATTCATTGCCTTCTACGGAAGCTTCCACGGACGAACACTGGGTGCTTTGAGCCTTACTGCCAGTAAAACCGTACAGAAGAAAGGCTTTTTTCCCTTTATCCCCGGCGTTACCCATATCCCCTTTGGGTATTGTTACCGCTGTCCTTACGGTCAGACCAACGATCCCACGACGGACGATGTGACCTGTAATCTCGCCTGTGTGGATTTTCTGGAAGACCCTATATTCCGCTGCAAAGTCGATCCACGCGATGTTGCCGCTATAATTATCGAACCGATCCAGGGCGAGGGCGGCTATATTGTTCCACCCAAAAAGTTCATGCAGGGCATCCGTAAAATCTGCGACAAATACGGCATCCTGCTGGTCATGGACGAGATTCAAGCCGGCATGGGCAGAACCGGGAAATGGTTTGGGTGTGAACATTTCGGGGTTGAACCGGATATCATCTGTGTAGCGAAAGGTCTCGCCTCCGGCATGCCGCTTGGCGGAATTATCACGGGCGAAGAGATTATGACATGGGAATATGGCGCGCATGCATCGACCTTCGGGGGAAACCCGGTCGCCTGTGCCGCGGCAGTCGCAACCTTCGATCTCATCAAAGACCAGCTCATGGATAACGTCAACAAGGTCGGCAAAGTTCTCATGGAAGAGCTCAAACCACTCGTCGATAAATACGATGTGGTCGGCGATGTCCGCGGTAAAGGTTTGATGGTCGGCGTCGAATTTATAACCGATAAAAAGACGAAAAAGCGAAATGCCGATTTCCGTAATAAGCTCGTGCTCGAACTTTTCTACGAAGGGTTGCTGATTTTAGGTTGCGGGCCGAATTGCCTTCGTTTTGCTCCGCCTTTGACTCTTTCGGAAGAAGAGGCGCGCTTTGCCGTCGAGCTGGTTGATAAGACTATCCAGAAGATGGTGAAATAGATACAGTGTTGTTTTTTAGATAGAAAAAGGCGGGTCGAGCAGTGACCCGCTTCTTTTTTTGGCAGCCATGACCGTTTCGCACATGACATCGAGAGAGCGGATAGAAGCCGCCCTAACGCATCGCGAACCTGACCGTACACCCATTTTCGAGTATGTTCTCCTCTCACCGGTCGCGGATCAACTAATCGGAAGACCTTACGCCGCTGATCCCGACAACTGGGATTCGCTGGTCACCGAAAAGGGATGGACTCAAGCGGTCAGGCAAATGAGCGTGGATATCCTTGACGTTGCCCAACTCCTCGGGCATGACATGCTCTACGTACTACCGAATCTACCGCCGCAGGAAACTGTTCAGGAGCCGAAGGCTGAGGAGCCGCCACCCTCATCTGATCCGGTCGAGAATGTGAAAAGAAGAAATGCGTTCTACGAACAGCGTCCTTTTATTATCCCTGAAGAGCGTTTTTTGGTCTATGTGTATCTCAAGGAAGAGATGAATGCACGGGGCATAGACCTCCCCATACTTGCTCCCGCATACGAACACGGAGTCTGGACGGATGTTGACCTTATGCAGACTATGCTGCTTGAGCCGGAGGTTGCGCGGGCGCATTTTGCTTTTGCCACCCTGCGCGCGCTTGCCTTTACTGAACAGTATTTTGCTTACGGAATTGATCAAATAGGAGTTGGCGGCGATTTTTCCGGCAGTATGCCCCTTATATCCCCACAAAGTTACAAAGCGTTCATCGTCCCCGAGATACGGAAACTCACCGAGCGAATCCACGAGTCCGGCGCATGGGCGGTGAACGCAAGCGACGGCAATCTGTGGCCCGTGATTGACGATTTTCTCATCGGATGCGATGTAGATGGCTATATCGAAATCGATATGCAGGCGGGTATGGACTTAAGGCGTTTGAAACAACTCTACGGTGAGCGGATAACATTTTACGGCAATCTCGATTGCGGCACGGTGCTCAGTTTCGCTACCCCGGAGGTTATAAGGCGGCACACAATAGAATGCCTTGAAGCAGGAATGGGAAACGGCGGACATATCCTCTGCGCAAGCAACGCAATCACCTCGAGTGTTCCGCTCCAGAATTATCTCGCCATTGTCCATGCCTATAGAGACTTTTTCCATCTCACACCGCTGCACCTGTCTGAATAAAAGATCTGGATGGCTCGTTATGTTTGACCATTGACCACTCAACACAATATACTCTCCCTGATATGATTGATCGAATCTTCAGGATAGCGCGAATTAATCCCTGCATTGTTTGTGTTCGAAAAACGTAACGAGCGCTGGCAATTGGTACACGAGCACTCGAGCCGCATGACAGTCTGAGCATAACATGCGTGGTTGAACCTGAAGATATTCTTGTTTTCGAGACAGAACCATGAGTATCAAGAAAAAAAGACGTCGATCCAATCTTTACGGTAAGCTCAAAGAGCATCACCGTAAGAAGATTCATGCGTAGATGAAATCGGGCAAGCTCTGGCTTGCACGCGACCTTTGTATAGGGCTCATCGGTAAGTATTTTTACAACGAAGAGTTGTTTCGCCTGGGTGGCGAGATATGGTACAAAATGGACGACCTGCCGCGCGCAGGGCTTTACTGGATGCTTACGACAGAGGAGTCGCCCGAAGCGGAGCATGCCATCAATGCCGCTATTGAAACCTATGGTGAAAAACTCCACGAACATATCCGCATCTATCATGAAATAACTGTCAAACATCTTCCCGAGCCGGTGAAGGAAGGGGTGGAGGTAAGTTTGAAACGAGCAGGCTCGAAATCGCTTCATGAACTATTTCACCCGTAGCCTATCTTGAAACAAAAGGCGAGAGAAAAGGCTATGGGCTGCTGTTGCGGGATCGTAATTGTACTGATTTTACCCTTGCTTTATGGCAGTTTGAACTTTTGGTTCTCGTTTTCCAATGACCTTTTGAAATAAGACAGGAAACGGGTATGTTCGGGACCGAAGGACGCTACTCTGAAAAAACAACTGAAAGGGAGTGCGCGCACGAGTGCGCATACGAGGTGATAGCGATAGGGATTGTGTAAGCATATCCGAGCTAACAACATAATAAGAAAGGTGAAATATAAAGACTTGACCCCGTAACTTATTTAACGCGGTAAATTTTATTCTCGGCGGGAGACAAGGTGACGTTCAGCCTTGAATAGTTCTTCTCGTAGGTAGCATCTTCCTTGACGCCATTCAGGTTATATGCCTCCCCTGGATATTTTATGAAGACCGTCGCATTGACCGGATTCCCTCGATATTCTTTGGTTTCAGGCGCATTGACCAAAAATATAAGGCGTTCTGCTCCATTTTCCCAGCAGCGGACGTCGATATGCGGAACGTATATATCAGGCTGGTCGGCATAGACGGCGTACGCACGCCGCACCACTCCTGCGCGGTTCGATATCTCGTCGAAAAAGTCGAGCATAGGCTGGTCCACCCAGAGCAGGTCTGTTGCAATATACACACAGCGTTCCTTGAGTGTTATTGCGGTTGAGCCATCTTCAAACACGGCTATATCCTTAGTCGGGGGCATAGCCGCAAGCTTTTCCACAGTCTCGTCTGCCATACTGGTATCGGGAAATCCCGCGACCGTTCCCGCCATAACCTTATCGCCTTGTGTAACCTTTCCGAAATCGGTGATGAATTCAATCACGCTCCGCGAGGCACGTTTTGCTTCGGTCGTTTTTTCTACACTCTGCCTGTTGTTATATTCGGAAACATACGGAATGACCTCCGTGACTACGTCGATTCTTTCATGATTCATGTACGCGTCGACATGAACGCCCAAGAATTCCGGCGGATAGTACTGGCGTACTTCGCCGCGCCCGGTCAGGCGCGCAAACCCTGCGGTTGCAATTATCCACCCGCCATGAGCGTTAAAGTCACCGATGGCATCCACGATATCGTCGTCGCAATTATCCACGCCGGCGGCAATCAGCAACCGGTAATTGGAAAGTGCCCCGCGGCGGATATGTTCCTCGTTTATAATATCGAAGGGCAGCTGAAGGCGATAGAGTATATCCGCAGCGGCGGAAAACTGTGCGGTCGGATGCGCCTCGTGAGCCTGTTGCGCGAATGTATCGAGCGATTGAAACAATGCGATCTCCGGCTTTTGCGGTTTAAATCGTCGAAGCAACGGCGCCACGTCCTGCATTTCTTCTGCCATGTGATAAATCTCATGCGTAGCAGGTAAAGGGGAATGGTCGTCCGCATAGACGAGGGCAAGTCCGTTGTCGCCTGCGCCCGGATCAAACCTCTGGAGAGGATAAAAGAAATAGAAGAAGCCCGAAATGCCATGCGCCAGGGATTGATACGTCCATGCACGCGCCTCGCCAGGTGTGAGCTGACCGTATTCCTTCCAGAATGCGTGGTTGTATTCCAACCACCATACCGGCGCGTCGTTGTTTGAGTCGTGCAGGTTAACCGCTGAACATAATGCGTCGGCAATCCACCGGTTGATAAAAAAATCCATTGGATGGGGATATGGATCGTTCCCGAGTATATCCACGGTATCGAGAAAATGATCATAACGAGTCGCAGAGAATGCGGCATAACGGCTGTCGAGCGGCATCCAGACAGACTTTACCGTCAGGGGTGTGTCGGGATCGACCGATTTTACCGCGCGTGCATAGTCCCCGAAAAAATCCCGCAACTGCACCTGCCGGAACGCAGTCCAATCGTTCCAGGCTGCCCCGCGATGAGCGTGTGAATGCTCATGCGTCGGTGGTTCAACCTCCTCGAACTTCAGATACGCCGTTTCCCACACATCGTTCAAATCCTGGATTGATGACGAATATTCCTTTTTGAGAAAGGTGTGAAATGCCGTAAGTGTCGCAGTACAGTAGCAGACCTCATCGTTAAGCGCAGGTTCGTTCCACAAGCAATAACCGATGAGGGCGTCCTCATCCTTGACACTGTCGACAAGAAAATTCGCAAATCGGAAAAGATATTGACGGAATTCCTCGTTATCGAAACAGAAGCGGCAGAAATTCGCTTCACCGGGTGAACCGTCCGCGGTGCGGAACCTCAGTGAAGGGTGGTCTCGTTCAAGCCAGTGAGGATAGTAGTGAGCCCCCATCTGGAGCAGAACCTTGAGATTATATTTTTTTGCTGTCCTGAGAAATGCGCGGACTCGTTCAAGATACTCGTAATCGAATATACCTTCGGAAGGTTCGAGCCGAACCCAGGGCACTTCAGCGGCAACAGCGTTAATGCCCGGATGGCGCGAAATTTCGTGAAGCCCTCGCGCTGAAAAACCGAACACCCAGAACCCGAAAGGCTGAAAAGGCTCGCCATCGAGGTAGAGAACTCCGTCCTCAATCCGTTTTTTTTTATCGCCGGGTTTTTCGAAAAAGAGGTCGCCGAACGCGGTCGGGTTCTGATACGCGTTTGGAATACCCGTCCACGACATCTGGAGTTCCTGTTTAAAAGGATTCATGCTTTTGGGATCGTCGTCATCGTTCTGGGCAATATCGAATCCGATATGTTTGCCGTCGTACGGTTCGAGATTGAGTTCCTTGAGCGGGATAGCCGCCTCGATTATGAATCCCTTGAATTCCTTGCCGCTTATAGTTTTTTCTTTTGTGGGTGCGAGATCGATCTTTGATTTCGAATTCACCGATGGGCCGCCCAGCTGCGACCAACCCCATACAAAATCCTTACCCTCGCTCATGGAAACGCCATACTGGTGATCGTCTGCATTATACCTGATGTCCTCCATATCGCTGTCATGATCCGTATCGAAATAAACCTCGATTCCATCGTTGTTGTAAATCTGGAAGCCCGTGTACGGCATGGAGATAGCATCGTCTTCCATTTCGCATGCAATATAAAAATAGGCATCGTCCCAGCAGGTGTAGATTCGCGAATTACAGTCTTCAGTCCCGCCCCATTCGGTGAATCCGTCAATGACGTTCTCTTTACGATTGATGCGGAGTGTTTGAACGTTGCGATTCCAATCGGACAGGTCGCCATCTATAGTTGGGGGCTTCTCGGCATAGAGACATTGATAAAACGCCGTAACCGGTGAGGTGTAATGAATCTTAATACCGTCGAACAAAGTCATCACGGCTTCAAACGTGTATAAATCGTCGGGGCTCCCGGCGCCGGGCAACCCTATTTTCAGGGTAAATGTATCGCCGGATTTGAGGTTGCTTATGGTTGTGCGGACAAGTTCCTTATCCTTCTCCGTTACGACCAGATCACCCATTATTGTAGCCTCGGTAAGGTTCCGAGCCTCGAGCAGGATTTCTTTCCTGTCTTTTTCCGGTGGGAGAGGAACGATTCGCAACGCGACCGGTTCACCAACCTTGCATTTATTCACCAGTAAAGCGAACGGTAAAGATTCGGTGATATCAAACACGCGTGTCAACATCGCAATATCACCTGTGTCTGTCTGTGGATTGATATATATTTCCCGAGCGGACACCTGAGAGACGGCGGATTGTTCATAGAGTGGAAAGGGACGTATTGCGAGCCGCGAATCTTTGAACGAACTGTCGCTGAGACGCGCGTTTACGCTCACTTTCCTCCCGCGGGGCAATTCGTCCTGTGCAGGGAAAACCAATTCTATCGGTGGCGCCGATGATTCAAACTCCACCTTGTTTTTGCTGACGACAAAAAACGGCATGGAAGAAAGTTCAAGATAGGCTTTCTTGTTCAGCGGTGTGAGCGTCTGGCTGCTTCCATCGAGAAAGACGACTTCAACGGCATCTTCGATATCGGGAATGACAACCGGCACAACGGTATCTTCAGCCCACAACGCATAGAAGAGCCGGTCGTCTTTGGTGAATTCAAGGACATGCGATTTCTCGGTCAGTTGGTATGCGTTGCGGAACGTCGAGCCCTCGAGCTGTTCGATCATATTTTTCCACGCGATATATGATGGTTTAGGCGACCTATCCTGGTGAAGCACCCCGAACCGGTCTTCTGCCCACCATTCCTTTTCTCCGTCCGGTCCCAACCAATACCAGAACGTGGTCTGAATCTCGGGAACCGTTTCAGCGAGGAGATACACGCGTGTGAGCAATTCAGCCTGGCGGATTTCTGTTACCCCACCGCCGGTGTTCGTGGGATAGCCGATTTCCGTCAACCAAACAGGCTTCGGCTTCCCGAGAGACTTCATTTGTTCGATCACCTCGCGTACCTGATTGAAGATACCGGCTTCTTCGGGAGAACGAGGATGACAATAGGGATGAAGAGAAAGGACGTCCATGTAATCCAACCCGCCATGCTCGATAACCGTATTCAAAAACTCACGGTCAACCGACGAGACCGAGACCGCAACCACCGTTGCTTCCGGATTACCGCGTTTGACCGCGGGATAGACTTCCTTGAGGAGTTTCGTGTAGTTTTCGGGATTCTTTTTCGGGCGCCAGAACGCGTCCACGTTCGGTTCGTTCCAGACCTCGAAATACCTGACCTTTCCCTTGAGTTCGCGTGCGAGATGTTCTGCATAACGTGCAAAGGCTTTTCGTGCCTCGTCCGAACGAGGCGCCTCGCCCTCGTCGTATAACATGTTCGCATAATCCAAAATAATCAGAGTGTCGACTCCGTTTTTCACGGAGTAATTGATGTTGTCGAGGTAGCGTTGAGGAATAGAAAGTGTGCCCTTTTCCTTTTCCACTTCGTGCCAGAAAAGTTCATCCCTGACCTGTTTGACGCCGAGTTCAACCACGGCATCGATGGCTTTCTGATGCCATTCAGTCGGCGCTCCCAGCGAATGCATCTGAACCGAAAAGGGCGTGGGCAAAGAAGGATCTTCTTGGGCATAAGCGAAACCCAGGCAGACAAGCAAAACAAACATAATCGCTCGTTTCATATCGACTCCTATCAAGTGTTGAAAGTACACCCCACCTTACTACCACCCTGATAAATATCAAACAAAAACCCAATTCTCTTATCTACATTCTATATGGTACAATCCCTCCACACAGGAATGCCGATAGACTTTCCGCCAAATGAATTTCACGAGCCCTCTGCGATTATGCGCAATCCTGGATTACGTGTAATCTTGGATTCAACGAGATTGATACCAAGCTCGCCGAATCACACGAATAAAAAATTTTCTCATCCCCTTTTTTAAACCGCACTCGTACTCGCTATCGCTATCGAAATCGTACTCGCACTCGCTACCGTACCGTGCCCATAATAAGTGGAGATCAGTGGAGATAGGTGGTTAAAAACAATATCTTCTTTTATCCACGAATATCCTCTCGGGTAAAAGACCTCATCTTAACGCGGAGAGCGCGAAGGGTCACGAAGAACGCAGAGTATTTTTAATCTCTGCACGTGGTTGACTCCGCGACCTCTTCAGGTAGTTCTCTGCGAATTCTGGGTTGAAATAGATACTAAATAAATTTCTCCTGGCACCGCGGATCTTCACTCATCTCCACTAATTTTCTTTAGAACCTAAAATTCCTTTTTTCTTTAACCGCGAATTACGCGGATTACACGAATAAAAAATTTTCTCATAATTATTTTCAACCACACACTCACTCGCCGTCGCATCGTGATCGTGTGCGCTTTCGGTTGGTTGTTAAGAGTAGGGGCGTTCGGCCCGAACGACCTCTGGCAACAATTCGAAACAAATTTCATTCTATAGTATTGATATGGTCGTAGAGTCTTCTTGGAGACTCGTAGACGCGCCGTGGCGGGTCGTAGATTTACCCTGGAGACTCGTAAACGCGCCGTGGCAGGTCGTAAAACGCCCTCACTCTTCACAGGTATGCTGATAAACTTTCCCCTTCTACCTGAAAGGATATCAGAGTGTTCTCATCTGCCCTCTTTACTGTTCCTTACGGCGCTTCGAGCCGGATGGTCTTCCGTGTCACTTCCTGATTGTTGATTCGGATAGTCTCTTCTGTGGGCTGAAAGTCAGGATGGCTGATGCGAACGATATGCGAGCCGGGGGGTATGAAAGGATGTACAATTTTTCCGCTGTCGTTGGTGTATTTCAATTGTTCGTAATTAAGGATATGCTCGATAGTGGGCGGAAAAAACAAGGCAATTTCTCCATTCAAAAGGATATCGACCCGTGCGCCTTTGACCGGTTGTTCTTTGCCTGAAACCGTCGATAGATCAAGCGTTCCGCCTTCAAAAAAGAGCAGGTCGACACGGTTTTCGGAATCAGGCATCATATCCACCGTGAGGTCCATGAGGGGCGCAAGGTCAGGGACGAATGCGGATACTCGATATGTTCCCTGCGCAAAACCCGGCAGGATATAATTACCGTGTGAATCGATACTTACATTGGTCGAGCGAATAACAACCCCAGTTGCATCGCGTACATGAAGAAAAAGCGAGAGTACGGGTATACGGGAGGAACCGACCGAAGCCGTACCTTTCAGGGTCAATCCTTTTTGAAGTCGGAACTCGACCCTTTCTTTACTTTCTCCAGAGGTTATGGTTTCCGTAATCAATTCGTACGAATAGTTCGGATGCTGGGCAATAAGGTTCCAGGTTCCCTCATCTACCCGGTTGAAATCAAACTCTCCGGTATAATCGGTGGTGTCGCGACGGTAGGTTCTTGTTCGCTGGACAATAATCTCTTCAACGCTGAACTGAGTTCCTTCTTTAATTAATGAGACGGTGGCTCCGGAGATGGGCTGTCCGGTAGCGCGATCCAGCACTTTTCCTGAAATGTTCGATTCAGGTATCTCGAGCGTAACACTCACATGATCATCCACGATCTCGACATATTCTTCGACCACGGGCGTAATGGGAGCAAAGCTAATATTCCCGCGCCGATGGGCGTATACCGCATAAGCACCCGGTGCGAGTTCCGTGAATTCAAACGTTCCATCCGCCCCAACAGTTTTTGTTCCGCTCACCTGTTCTCCTTCAAGCGTACCGGTGTCGCTCCTCTTGTACGACACGCGCCACCCTTCAGCGGGTTCGTCGCGATACGTAACGGTACCGCTGAGAGTATAGCCGGGTTCGAGAATAAAATCCGCTCGTACCATCTCATCCTCAACTACGGTCACGGTCTTCTGACTGCGTTGCATATCCCTGAAGAACGAGGTGCTCTCGGGTGCATAATTCAACGAGACCGTATACTCGCCGGGTTCGAGCGAGAGGATCTGATAGTTCCCTTCCGGATTGGTGGACGACATTTGCATACCCGAGGGGCCGGTAGCCCAAATAACGGCGCCTTCCACCGGTTCGGCGTCTGCATCGAACACCATTCCCTCTATGCCTCCGCCTTTTGTAAGCGCGATGTCACCTGTATCGTGGGTTTGACCGCTATAGATCATGATATCCTCAAGGGTTCGTGACGAATAATCGTTATGAGTGATGGATAGAGAGGTTCTGCCTTCGGCAACGGGTTCAAGCACAAAACGTCCCTCAGAGTCGGTCCTTGCGCCTTCGGCGAACCTTGTAGACATTCGACCGAAACCGGACGCCGGGGGAATCGCCACATTAGCGCCCATGACCGGCTGACCGCTCTCTGCGTCGACTACTCGTCCCGTAATCTTTCCACCGCTGTTGAGATATAGGGTGAGGATAGTGTCGTTGTCGAGAGGAATCGAGATTTGTTCCGTCGTCTCGAGGTAGCCGTCAGCTTCTGCGCGAATCTGGAAATCACCCTCGGCAAGATTGGTTAGCGTAAACTTACCGAGTGCATCGGTGCGGGTGCTTGCGATAGACCGTCCGAATGAGCGTCCCCTGAATCCTTCAAAGCCAACCCCTGCAGAACTTTCCTGCATCGAGACCGATGCGTTGGGCACCGGCGATTCATCTATCCCGCTCAGCACCACACCGTTCAGTTCAAAACCCGGTGAAAGCCCCACTTCTATTTCGGTCACTTCGTTCTCGCGAATCTGGATACCTTCTTTAGTGCCTTGAATAAAATCCGCGGAACTAACCATCGCGGTATAGGTTCCTTCACTCAGACCGGTGATTTCGAACACGCCGTCGTCGGTATCAAACGATTCAGACGCCCCGCGAGGACCACGTCCGAATTCCATTCCCATTCCGAAATCACCTCGTGAACCATACACCCTTACAGCAAAACTTTTAACCGCTGCCCCTGTAGTTTCATCCGTAACCTTCCCTCTCAGGGTTCCACCCTTTGACAGGACAAGTTCTACGTCTTCTTCCGGAACCGCCTGTTCCGAAACCACGAGTCGGGGATACCCCTCTGCATTGACTTCAACAGTGTAAGTTCCCGGCACCAGCGTAGTGAATTTGAACCTCCCATCGGAACCGGTTCTCTGGGAAGCGAACAGAGGTCTTTCAAAATTAAATCTGCGAACCTGTACAGCAGCGTTATCCACAGGCTTGTCCTCGGGGTTTTTAACGACACCGCTGAATATCGCGCCCTGTTCTAATGTCAATATTATACCGTCGGTTATCTCGCCGCTTTTCACCACTATATCTTCTTTGTACCCATACACATATTCTTCCTTCTCCGCAAACGCAACGTAGGTGCCCGCGGCTACGTTACGAAATTCAAACGCGCCGTTACTGTCACTTTGCGTTTCTATCGCTGAACTTGTTGCCGCCATCAGGTTTCCCATTCTTCCGCCCATGCGAAACTCTTCTCTGACCCTGCCTATTCTAACCCTTGCGTCCTCGATCGGTGCCTGTTCGCTGCTCTGGACAATTCCCCTAACCGTTCCTCCACGTTCCATGACGATGATAACACCGCGTTCACGCTGACCGGGGCGGAGTCTGAATATCCCTTTTGTGGCATCGGCATAGTCTTCATGTTCTGCAATTAGGTTGAACGTCCTGTCCGGTATGATCCCTTCAATCATAAAAAATCCTTGTGCATTAGTAACAGTTCCAGGTCCGGTTCTTCTCGTTCGTCGTCGCCATGCTTGTCCATAAGCAACAAACACCTCTGCATCTGCTACAGGATTATTTGTCGTATCCATGACCGTTCCTGAGATGGATGATAAAGGAGTAAGTCGAAGGACAATCCCTGAGAGTTGAACGTCGCGATCAAGCCTCAATCGAACGGTTTCCGTTGAATATCCCGAAGCGCTTCCCGTGATTCTGTAATCTCCTGAAGGTAAATTTTCAAGCAGGAATGCACCGTTTACAGTGGGCGTCGTAACCGGGGCTTCTCCTTGAAGGGAGACCAGGGAACCTTGGATCGGCGATGACGTAATCGTGTCGATAATTACACCGGAAATTTCACCCGTGTTTTTGGCGTCTCTGGATTTTTTTGCCTTCCCTCGAGGAGCCGGTATCAGGGATTGACCGACTATGTCTGAGTCTTCCGCTTTTTCTCGCGGTTTGCTTTGCGGCGTTCCGCTCTCCATATCGGCGGTATAAGTTGGTTCCGCCTCACTTTCTTCACGTGAACAACGTGTTAAAAGAAATCCCATTATTAACACAAGGATTAATGCAATGCTCTCAGCGATACGGAATTTATTAAAGTGAAAGCCGTTATGGGGTTTTTTTAAAGACAATGTTCTGTTCATTTTCTTGCACCATGTTAACTTAATTTTTACTGTGACTGTTTTCTAAGCAGGAAAACATACGATAACATACATACTACCAAAACAACAATTTTTAATCTATTCCAATTTGATTTTCTGAAGAAGGAAATTGTCGCGCAACCGCAGAAGATATCGATATTGAGATGTTTGATAAGACACTATTCCGATTTATTGACTTGCAAGGCTTGAACTATATGTAATGTAATTGTCTTCGGATATTATTCAGGGTCAAGACAGGGTTATGACCAAAAAGAATGTGATATATGCGTATGCGTTTGGTTTTGCAGTTTTAACATTGTTTCTGTGGTCATATAATCCATGGGGAGGAGACATGCCGATTCACCTGTCTTATGTGTATAGTCGGCTGAACCCTGATCTTTATCCCGGCGATGAATTCGTGGAAACGCTTTCTTGGTATCCTTCTTTTTTCTGGCCATTTATCGCGCGTGTTACCACTTTCCAGATAGTACCTTATGCATTTTTCGTGGTGCATTTTATAAGCCTTTTTCTTTTCTTTCTCGCGGTTTTGATATTATCACGCGATATCGATCCTGAACCTCGAGTGGGACTCCTTGCATGTGGCGCCCTTATCATATTCAATTTTATTCCCTGGGGAGGTGCGCATATTATCCCAACCCAGCTCGATCATGGCTTTTTTGCCCGGTCGTTACTCCTCTTCTCGCTGTTCTTTTTCCTGACGCGGCGCTTCGTTATTTCCGCCGTAATCCTTGGAATTTCTTTCAACATTCATCCCATGATTTCCCTCTTTATGGCTTTTATCCAGGTGGTTCTTTTACCATCGCTTTCCCACAAAGAACGAAGAATCTGGATTTGTACTATTCCTGTAATGCTTGTTCTTGCGGTGCCTATGATTGTAAGGATAGCTTCCCTTCTAACATCCACGCATCTCTCGGCGGAAGACCGTGTGTTGTGGATCGACCTTGTCCGCCTCCGCTTATGGCGCCATCTCTTTCCCCTTCTGTGGAGCAAGAAGATATGGGCGGTATATCTGGTGTTTGCAGTTTTATGCGCAGTGTGTTTACGGTTTGTAAGAGCGAGACGCAACCAGGAAATAACACTTCTTTTTATCGCGGTGCTCATACTATGTGGTGCAGGATTTGCCACCGCTACGTTCTATCCTGTCCCCATCCTCTTGAAATTACACCTCTTTAGAAGCCTCAAATTCGGCGCTATAATAGGCTTCATCCTCTTTTCGTCGGTGTTTCTATACCAACTCGAAAAGCAATCGCAACCGTTCCGTACCATAATCGGAATTACCTGTGTGGTACTCCTTTTATTCGTGTACATCACAAACAAGCAGCGACTTGCTTATGAGGTTTCAGAGGATTGGGAAAATCTATGTGTCTGGTCAAAGGAGAACCTGGGCATTGAAGCGCGAGTATTCACGCCGCCGCACAAGACGGGATTTCGAATTCTGGCGTTACGCTCACCGTTCGTCGAATGGAAGGACGGCTCGGCGCTTCTCTGGGACGAACAATGGGCGCTGAACACGTGGTGGACACGCATCTCGTCTATCTCGCCTGAACTCCTCTCAACCCACCCACACCAGGTGATCAATCAGCTCGAACAGGATTTTGAACGGATATTAACTTTCCGAGTCGTTGAATCGGATTCCGGGTTTTTCATCACCTCGACACTCTATCCGGAAATGTTCTTGTTGCAACGAGAAGGAGACCTCAGCATCTACAAAGTAAAATGAGAAGAGGCACGACACAAAACGTAATCACGCTTCTCGTAATAGCGGCAGCAGTCGGCTTTTTTTATTCGCCTTTGCTCAGCGCCCATAATCTCACCACCGGCGCCGACATGACCTCATTGTTTTTTCCGTCCCGCGTCTTGCTGGCTCGCTCACTCCGTGAGGGAATAATTCCGTTGTGGAATCCCTATAAATTCGGGGGTTCTCCTTTTCTCGCACCTATGCAGTCGGGCGTTCTCTATTTTCCCAACTGGATTTTTTCCTATTTCTTCCCAGCGATTATGGGAACCAATCTTTTTATTCTCTTTCATATCTGGCTGCTGGGCATCTTTACCTACTATCTTCTTGTAAAAGCGTTCGGTGTCATAAGATGGATTGCGCTTCCTTTCTCGCTCGTAATACCGTTTTGTGGAATAGTCCAGGCGCAAGTTGAACATCTTGCCGCGCTCGCCGCCATAACCTGGATACCTTTGATGATACTTTTGTATAAACGTTTTTTGAAGAAGCCCGGAGGAAGAAGTGCATGCTGGTTCAGCATCGCGCTTGCCATGCAAATCCTCTCAGGACACCCTCAATATGTCGCATATACGCTCTTTTTTCTCCTCCTATATACGGTCTATTGGATGTTCTCCCATCCGGACAAGCCGGCGACAAAAAACGGGGTTCTTCTTGTAGCATTTTTCCTTTTGGTATTTTTTTCCTTTGTAGTTTCAGCGGCGCAGGTGTTGCCTACATTGGAACATAGCCGCCACACCTATCGTGCCCTCAGCGGCTTTGAGTATGCCTCGTCGTTCTCGATGCCACCTCGGTTACTCTTGACCTTTCTCAATCCGTATATTTATCGCTTATCTCTTGATGGCGCGGACCTTCCCAATGGTTATCCTGAATACAACGCATTCTGTGGCATAATGCCGTTGTTTCTTTTCCTGTTCGCTTTGGGTTATGTTATCGCCCGGCGCGACACAAAGGGGATTTTTCTCTTTGTCGTTTCACTCCTCTTTTTACTCTTTGCACTGGGGAATCACACGCCTTTCTTCAAACTTATGCTTTCAGTGTTCCCGTTTCTCGCTCAGTATCGTGTTCCATCTCGAATACTGATTCTCGTAAACCTGATCTGGATTATAGTGGCGGCGCATACGTTGTCCATTCTCTTTTCAAAGAAAATCTCGCCAGCCCGAATCCCTTACCTCGCCCTTTTTCTCTCCTGTATCTTTTTCCTTGATTTGTATGCAAACAGCAGGAGAGAGGCGTTCAATTTCACGGTTCCCTTTGAACGGATTCAAAACGAGTCTTTTCCATGGAGCGGTGTAATCGACTCTTCCCAGGAATTCTACTACCGTGTTTACAGGCTTATGACGCAAGATGACGATTATTTTCTTTTGCCCGACCGGAAAGGAGTGGTAGGGAGATTCCTTCGGCTTCAACCCGACCTGAACATCCTTTTTTCAATTCCTCTTGTCGGCGGGTATGAAGAAGGCTTGTTGCCCTCTATCCGGTACAAGGATTTTCTCCTCACCTACAATCGCAACCTGCGAAATCCATCTCCGGACACCTTGCTATTGTCGTTATTGAACGTTCGCTACCTTTATCTTGAACCGGGTTTGAAAGCATCCTCGAAGGAGTTAAAGAGCCTGACGGAAGGTGCACCGCCCGAGCTATTCGAGAATCGTGCGTGGCAAGGCGGCGCGTTCTGGGAAGATGAATTAAACAAGGTCGTTCGTCTTGACTTGCTCGATGGAACCTTCGAACGAACCGGCGCGCTCCACTATAGTTTCGGAACCGAGTTCATAAGCGACTATATGAGGTCGCCTGATGTTTCTCTGCCCGAAAGCGTTTCTCATGGTCTCGATTTTGTGTATGAAGATGTTAACACTATTACGCTCACATGCAACAAAGGTGAAGGCGATGTAGTCGTATCGCTTCCGGCGTATTCCGGCTGGATAATGCAACGCGATAATGGCTCTTTAAGTGACGTTGAACCTGTCAACGCCCTCATGCAGCGCGTTCGCCAATTATCTGCACCAACTACAGCGATATTGCATTATGAACCATCGAGTTTTCGTATCGGGCTGTATTTCTCTTTTTTGTCTATCCTGACTCTTGTGGTTTTCTTTATTTTATCCGGAAGGATGCCGATTAAGAATCATGAAGATTTTATTGCGGACAAGTGCATCTCTGCGGAGTCTGAAAAAACTACATAAAGTTACTGGATTTCATATTCCTTCTCCGTATAATGGTATTTTTATTTTTTTGATGTGTTCTTTACGTTCTTTTTACTTGCAGGGGACTCTCAAAAAAAGTATCTACCAAAATTACTGTTTGTTATCTTCGGGGAAATCAGATTGGATTTTATCTCGATTTTTTAAGGAAAAGGCTTATGTATAGAACAAGATTTTTTGTGTATATCTTTTTTCTCATTGTGTTGACATCCTTG
>CAZSMK010000055.1:0-18883 GCA_964608095.1 uncultured Candidatus Sumerlaeota bacterium
TGTTCATCCTGTCTGGCAAGGTACGGATATGCCGCCTGCAACCAATCCACCTCATCCTGTCTTCACTTATTGCCAACCGGATTCAAATCCAAACTGGCTTTGCTATAACAAGTCCGGCGAAATGATGGATGTTCAGGCGAGCAGCGATAATTATTTATACTTCAGCCCCGGTATTCCCGAATTCATGGATTATTTCAGAAAAATCGTGATGGATGTGGTTATGCGCTACGATGTAGACGGTATTCATTACGACCGTGTCCGCTATCCCGGACCGAATTACTCCCACGACCCTGTAAGTCTCGAGCGCTTTCAGGGAGATGGAAACCCCGACAATCTCGGCTGGGAGGATTGGCAACGTCGCCAGATTACGGTTTGTCTCGAACGCGTATACGCAGATGTTATGGCTCTTAAACCGCATGTGAAGATCACTGCGGCAGTGTGGGGTATTTATAACAAGCAGGAGATTCCGGGTTATTCCAGGTTCTCGAGCGGTTTTCACGACTATTACCAGGATAGTATCCAGTGGGATAAAGAGGGTGCCGTCGATGCATTGATTCCCATGATATATTGGGCTATGAACGACGAACGAAAACCTGACTATGACGAGCTGCTCGATTACTTTGCGTTGAAGACAACAAATCATCATCTCTATGGTAGTTTAACGTGCTGGGAACCGGTTCAAAAAGTCCTGGAGGCAGTTGAATATACAAGAAATAAAGGAGTTCCGGGAATAGTAATTTTTTCCTGGGGTAAACTTAATGGGCTGAATTATCTCTCCCATCTTCAAACGGACCTTTATAGTTCGCGAGTCGATACACCCGAGATGCCCTGGAAAAGAAATCCCGCGACAGGTATTATCCTTGGCAAAGTTACGAACAAGGCAAATAATCAACCGATAGCTGATGCACTTGTAACGGTCTCGCAGACGGGAAAACATCGCCTCAGCTCTGCCGATGGCACCTTTGCCCTTCTTGAGGTGGCTCCGGGAATCGTACCTATAAATGTAACCAAGGATGGTGTCGGAACAGCCG
This sequence comes from uncultured Candidatus Sumerlaeota bacterium, assembly GCA_964608095.1. Taxonomy (GTDB): domain Bacteria; phylum Sumerlaeota; class Sumerlaeia; order MWCT01; family JAGHBZ01; genus CAZSMK01. Next base: position 1,032 of record CAZSMK010000055.1, read on the forward strand.
AGGTTGAGGCAACGGTTGAAGCAGGTAAAGTCGCGCGACTGGATGTTGCTCTATAATTAATCTGTATTCAAGGTCCTGAGACGTGAAAGATGATGCCCGGCAAGATTTTACAGAAAGAATCAAAGAGGCGTCTGATTTTATTGCAAAACGACTGCCCGCGACACCAGATGTCGCCATCGTAGCAGGTTCAGGTCTTGGGGAGCATCTCTCATCTCTTCTCGAGATTTCCTCACGAGTCCCTTACGCTGATATTCCCGGCTTCCCGACCTCTACCGTTGCAGGTCATTCCGGCTACCTCGTTGCCGGTCAAATTGCGCAACATCCTGTCCTTCTTTTCAGCGGGAGGAAACATTTCTATGAAGGTAAGGCTCTAAAAGAAGTGATATTCCCTGCAGTTGTTCTTCATCAATTGAAGATACCGCGCCTTATCCTGACCAATGCGGCGGGTGGTCTCAATACAGAGTTCTCTGTCGGTGATCTTATGCTTATAACCGAAGGTATCAATCTCATATTTCAGCCTTATACGTTCGGAGAACTGTATCCGCCCGCTCATGTTCACCGGCTTGATTTTTCAACTATATTTTCACCCCTCTGGCGTAAAAGCATACTCGAGTTGCTACATAGAAAATCTATGTTCATACGCACCGGCGTTTATGTAGCGGTAAGCGGTCCCTCGTACGAGACACCGGCTGAGGTTGCGTTCCTTCGTTTGCTCGGTGCAGATGCCGTGGGAATGTCCACCGTTCCCGAGGCGGCGATGGCGGCATCACTGGGCATTGAGGTCATTGCCGTTTCCTTTATTACGAATCTTCTCGCTGAGATGCCGCTTAAAAAAACAGGACATGAAGAGGTACTCGAAGCGTCGCGGCAGGCAGGTCCGCGACTCGCACACTTTATTCAAATAATAATTGAAGACCTTTGAAGGATTTCATATAATTTTAATTCCGATTGACAAAATTATATTAGATATTTTACAAAGATATAAAAGAGATTCACATTAAGAGGCACAATCAAGAATCGGTTTTGGTTAAAGAAATTTACCTGTTTTACCGAAAATAAAAAAGATTATGATAAAAAGACGAATTGGAAAAAGCGGTTTCACCTTAATTGAAGTTATTATAGCGTTGGCTGTCCTCGTATTCGGCATCTATGGAGTGCTGGATTTGTTTTTCAACTCCCAACGGCTCGGACAACGAAGTCGGTTCAGGACACAAGCATTATGTCTCGCGAAAGGTAAAATAGCGCAATTGATGGCAGCCGACACTGACCAGATTTTCAGTTTCGCCGAGCAGAGTGAAGGGCGTTACACTTCAGAGAGCGCCACCATTTCTGAAGATGATGATTTTATGTGGAATTGGACGGCGACCCGCGAAGACCTGGACTCAAACACGCTTCGCATTGAAGTCAATGTATGGAAAATACAACAACCTTCTACCCGCGTTAATCTTTTTAGTTATATATCTTCAGGTGGATAACTATGCGAAAAGTAACCTTGCAACATAGAACGTGCAGCGGTCTGACTCTCATCGAGTTGATGATTGTTCTTGTTGCGGGTATACTGGTTTTTGGGTTGATTCTTGAAATATTTATCACGACCAACACTGCAACAAAGAGAGAGAACATTCAGGCAACCATGGTTATGGAAGCCAGGCTGATTGCCCTGCAAGTGGATAACGCCCTCAATGCTTTCAGCTACCAGATATCTACACCTGTTTCACAATCCGAATTCCTCGATGAAAGGATTGCGTTTCCACGATTGGATTTTATTAATGACCATGCCCCCCTTATCAGTGTTATCGAAACGCGTGAAGTAAATGGAAGAAAAAGGATAGTCATGGTCGATACTCCTCTTGAAGCGACCGATGCTCAACAATCCCCTGAGAAAATACCAGGCTTGAATGACTCTCTTATCAGTACTTCCATCGAATTCTCTTACGCTGAAGAGATGAAGGGCATTGAACCGGTTTGGCAAGATTCCCTCTCGGCGGATATGACTCCCTTGCTCGTCGGGTATCAGATTACTATCAATGACCTCCAGGGGATTGCTAAACCTTTACAGATTTCATCTGCATGCAACGTTAGGAAGTAAAAAACGTACAAATTTTCATACAGGATAAGCCATGTGATTATAGACATGAGATTTACAAAAAGAAAAGGTGTCGCCCTGATTGCCGCTATTGGAGTGCTTGCCACTCTTTTTGTCATGGTAGGCGCCGTAGCGGTGACCTCGCGTATCTTATATGAGCAAAACCATAATGATATCGTACGTACCGAAATTGCCCTTTTGCTGGAAAGCGGTGCGCACAAAATACGGCATACTTTTTTGAATCAGCAGCTTGCAGAACCCAGGGAAATGTTTATTAAACTTCAAGACCACAACATGTCCGTCCGCCTTGAGCCCCTCTCGGAAGATGACGAACTTTATCGAACCGTTCCCATCAAGTTCAAAGAAGGTGATGTGCGCATAACTGTCACCACCCATTATCCCGCTGATACAAGAACCTATACCGCCTCAAAACGATGGCTCATTAATCTGAGCATCGAGGGAGAAGGATTGTTAGCCCTCTCTGACATCACCTTCCAACGAGGAGAGGAGAAGACATGAGAACCTCAAGCGTAAGAATAGCCTTACTTCTGAAGACCGCCGGGTTTATTGACGATAACACCTGGAAGAAATATCAGAAAAAAATTACGGGCGAGGGAAAGAAGCTCGGCGACATTCTGACCTCAGACGCACTCAGCCTCAAGACCTATAAAGATCTCCTGACCATGGAAATAAAAATTCCTTTCGGTAAATCCGACCGGGAAGAAATCCAGCTGGCTATGGGACAAACCGTCCAGCTCGCATATGGGGAAATGCAAACCATACTCAACGTTCATCGTCCCGAACTCGAACCTCTTGTCACCATGCTTCTCAACCAGAATATCATATCAGAGGAAGTTGCCGAAGAAGCAAAAGGCGTCATTGACCGCCTTGGTGAGGACGCCTATAACGCCCTTCTCGAACGAGATATGATTTCACCGGATATGATAGCAAAACTGGTTGAGAAGGGGGACAATCCTGTTTCAGTGCGTAACCGTGTTTATCAAGCAGTTGAAATCCTCAAATATAATAAAGTCCTCTCAACTGACCAAGCACAGGCTCTTCTTAAAGAACACGCTAAGGGAGAACAGCCGCTTCCCAAAGTTCTCTCCGAAAAAGTGTCATTGAAGCCTTTCGACCTCATAGATCAAGTGATGAAGGGTCTCTATTTACCGACAGTTAATTTACGCCAGACCGAGATCGGTGAGAAAGTATTATCCACCCTGCCCGGACGGTTTATTCGACGGGAACTCTTTCTTCCCTTGACGATTAATGAAGCACAGTTGTTTGCTGCAATGGCTGACCCGCTGCTCTCTCCTTTGGTTGATACTGTGGCAATACTCACGGGTAAAACCGTGCTGTCTTATTTCGCTCCACAAGAAGAAATAATGAACAAAATAGCCATGGTCGTTAAAGGAGAAGAGCAAGGTGGACAACCGATAAGCCCTGCGGTTGAAAGAACAAAAGTCTATGGCGCCCCGCCTGTTGCAGAGGCAATCGTCGAAAAAAAACAAATTCCTGTAGCGGAAAAAGCCACGGCGCCCGTGAGCGAACCGTATTTACGCCGCATACAGACTCTTGTTGACAGTCAATCCACGGTTCAACTTACTAATTCCTTGATCGAGTCGGCTATTCTCACACGTGCAACGGACATTCATCTTGAGCCACTTCGCCAGGATCTCCGCGTGCGATTCCGGATCGACGGCAAACTTCAAAATATCATGCGGATTCCGCGTGAAATGCAACTCCCCCTTATCAGTCGAATCAAAGTGCTCGGGAATATGGATGTTACCGAACGACGACGCCCCCAGGACGGTCATTTCGGTCTTAGTATACAGGATAACCTCTTTGATTTTCGCATTTCTTCTCTTCCCATCACGAACGGCGAAAAAATAGTCATTCGCATTCTCGAGAGGGGTACGGTTCTTAAAGGTCTTTCAGAGCTTGGGCTTGATAAGGATCAAGAAAAAATTCTTACCACCTTCATCCACAAACCTTATGGCATGATTTTGGTCACCGGTCCTACCGGAAGTGGAAAAACCACCACGCTCTATTCCTCTCTCAACCTTCTCAACAAAACCGAAAGAAATATCGTAACTATTGAAGATCCCGTAGAATACCAGATTGACGGAATAAATCAGATCCAGGTCGATTACAATATCGATCTCACATTCGCCAGTGGATTGCGTTCTGTTCTCCGTCAGGATCCGGACATCATAATGGTGGGTGAGATACGCGATAAAGAGACCGCCCGAATCGCTGTTCGTTCCGCCTTGACCGGCCATCTTGTGTTCAGCACACTTCACGCAAACAGAACAGTGAGCGCGTTGAATACGCTGGTTCAGATGGGTGTGTCGCCGTTTCTCACCAGCTCAGCCCTAATCGGAATAATTACCCAGCGACTTGTACGGCGGATATGTCAGAAATGCAAAAAACCGTTCAAACCCGAAAAGGGCGTACTCGAAACTCTCAACCTCGATCCGGATGAAGATTATACATTTTATCATGGCGAGGGCTGTGAACATTGTCTTCAGACAGGATATCACGGTCGTACCGCGGTGTTCGAAATCCTCGTCGTGGATGATGATGTCAGAACTATGGTTACCGATAACGCCCCGGAACACAAAATCTTCAATCATGTGGTTGATAAAGGAATGACGACGCTACTCCAGAGCGGTATTAATAAAATTAAAGAGGGCATCACCACGCCCCAGGAAGTAATAGAAAATGTTTTTCTTATTTAGATATTCCGAATCTTCCTTACATAAGGAGTTGATACAATGAATGAAGAGAATAACGAGAAGAAGGTAGAAGGAGAAGAAGCTGATCGCATAATAAAACTGGAGCCGGTCGAAGAAGTCGCACGTCCGGAATCTCAAAAGAAAATAATTTTAACACGGCAACTCGTGGTTTTTCCTCCTAACGTAAGGGATATGGCGACTTTTTGCCGCCAACTTGCCACCTTGCTTGACGTAGGTATTTCTCTCGTGCAGAGCTTAAAAATTCTTAGCGAGCGTACCCAGCATCCAAAACTCAAAAAGGTAGTCAAACAGGTGTCAGCAAAGGTTGAAGAGGGGCAGAGTCTCAGTACTGCTCTCAGCGATTTCCCACGCTTCTTTTCTCCTCTTTTCATCGGCGTCGTAAAAGTAGGCGAGGTCGGTGGCATACTTGATAATTCGCTCAAACGCCTTGCCGATATTCTCGAAAAAAAGGCTGATATAAAGAAAAAAATCTTTTCCGCTGTGTCGTATCCGATTGTGTCGTTCTGTGTGGCGCTCGGTGTCATTATAGTAATACTCACTGTGGCGATTCCGCGCTTTGAGGAGGTGTATAGAAGCCAGAAGGCGACCCTTCCCTGGTTGACACGCATTATCATCGCTATTTCTCATTTCATTCGGTTTTATCCCTATATCTATATCCCTCTCATCATAATCGCAATTGTTCTTCTTTTCCTTTATGGACGTACGCCGCCGGGTAAATGGACCTATGATACCTTAAAATTGAGAACGCCCATTATAGGACCCATTAATACAAAGATAAACGTTGCGCGGTTTACGCGCACCATTGGAAATCTCCTCTCAGCAGGAATCCCTTTACTCGAAGCGCTTCATCTTGCTTCCCATACCTCGGAAAATGTGGTCATTGCAAGCGCACTCGAGAAGACCTACAACAATGTGGAGCAGGGCGGCAAAATTGACGCGCCACTTCGAGAAAATCCCGTCTTCCCCCCCCCATGGTGGTCGATATGATCTCTATCGGTGATGAAGCGGGTGCATTGGACGTTATGCTCAATAAGATCGCTGATGCCTATGAATCGGATGTCGACGCTACACTTCGCGGCTTGACATCTTTAATCGAACCGGTACTCATTATTTTTATGGGCTTTATGGTGATTTTTATTGCGCTCGCAGTGCTTCTTCCTTATTTTAACCTTGTCAATGTGGTTGGAGTGGAATAAAGACTGCTTCGTTTAACATTATGGACCAGTTTAAAGAGCACATAGAAAAAGAACAGAATATTCTGGAGCGTATCGTTGAGTTTATTCCGGGCTACAGGAGTTATCGACAACGAGAACGCCGGCGCGACGTGGATAAAGCCCTCCGAACTTATGTTACAAACAAACTGCGTGACTTCATGACCCGGCTCCGCAATCTTTCGAAACCGCTGACCGATGCCGGACGATTGAGCATCCTCGACGATCTCGATAATATCTATCGCCGACTCGAAGCCGTAGCTGACAAGGTTAGGTTCGCTTCCTACGGGTACGCCGGATTCTTTGATGTCGTCAAAATCAGAGAAGACGAACTCGATGCACTTTACGATTTCGATCTTAAACTTCTCGAAACGGTTAATAACCTGCTCGAATTGCTCAAGCCCGAGGAAGAAACAACGCTTGTTCAAGATTCCGTTAAGTTTAATGAACGCTTCAAGAAGATTGAATCCACCACCCGCTATCTCGAGACGTTGCTTCTGGACCGCACCAATTTGATCGTAAACGTAAAAGGACTTTAAAAATTCTGTTCACTATGATTCAGCCGTAGCATTTTCACCTCACGGCGGGATGGTTCACTGTGCTTTATACCTCACCCTTTAATTTCCCGACGAAGAGCGCTCCTTTATGTCTCGACTTATTCGAATGCCGGACATGGATACGACAGAACCCTGACCGAGTCGAGAAAAAGTATCCCACCCGCATCGTCGGTAGTATCGCAATTAATGAGGTCAAAAGAGAGACCTAAAACACTGTCCTTGAGCGCCGGCAGCGACTTGTAAAACAAACAATACGTTCCGCCCTCTATATCGGGTGAATCTCCACCGTCCATGACACTCTTCACACCGGTGTCGGAAACCAACTGGTACCGCTCATCGTAAGCGCGAAGACGAAGCTCAGGTACCCTCGATTTATCTGTCTGGTTTGACTTGATGTCGTATTCGATACAATAGAGTGTATCCGAATAGATCGTAGAAAAGACGCTGTCCATATACCAATACCCGAAGGTGTCGAAATTATTCACTGCCTGGAGTGCGAGACCACCGGGGATGGACGGCGTGAGTGGTGCGGTAAACTCCGGTGTTGCGCCGGAAAATAGCCAGCTCCCCGCACCTTCCTCGAAGTTGAATACCGCCAACTCGGTTGCTCCTCCGAGCGCTTCGACCGGGAGTCGGTTCACCAGCACCTCTTCGAGTGTAAGCGTCGCCCCGGCAGCGTCGAGTGGATCGAAGTTAAGCATGTCAAAAGAAATAATCCCCCGACGGAGTTTATTATCCTTTACCTGTTCCGGGGAGTTCTGCCCGGGGAAGAAATAGAGCTCGTAAGTATCTCCCTCAATGGTCGGGGCGCATGAAGCCGGGTCCACGCTGGTGACCAACAGCGAATGATAGCTTTTATAATCGCTCGTGTTGATCCTGAGCCGTGTATAGGGAACACGTGTGCGGTCTTCGACGTCAGTCGAAACCCTGAATTGGGCACAATATACGTTATCATTATGAATAATAAACGGTTTCTCGTTGTTGCTCCAGTACCCGAAGGTATTGGTGTTATCATGAGAGGTAAGGGTAATTCCGGCGGGCGAGATTCCGGCTGAAGGTTGGTTGAACACGCCGGGCGCGGCGACAAAATTCCAGTCCTCGGCGTTGGTGACCGTGTCGTACGTCCATGCGGGATAATATTCATCGGCGCCTATATCTACACCCGCACCCTGGGGACGGTCTTCTCCCTCTATATCGTCTCCCGGCGCAAATTCCGTGATCCCGTTATCAATACAGGGCGAACCGATTGACAGGTGATAGTTGTCAGATGGAGCGTCCACAAACAAGGGATTTTCAGATATGTTTCCTTCACAAGGATAAGGACTGTTGTTCACATACGAATTAACCTCTATAGCACCATTATAGGTATCGCTACCCTCATCGTAATAATCTCCTCGCTCATTCTCGTATATACAATTGTTCTTTACACTTACCGGGTCACAGTATGCATTTGTCTCGTGTATGCCATAACCCTCATTGTATGCCATAATATTGTTATTCACGACAGGACCGGTAAATGAACTCAATGTAATGGCATCATCGCGGTTATAGGCGAACGTATTATTGACAATATAGGATGTGGCGGCAGACGGCAACCCTATCCCATCATTGTTATCTATAAACAAATTGTTCATAACGGATAATAATTGTGCATTTTCACAACGTATCCCGTCCCAGTTGTTATTCCTGAAAATATTCTTCTCGATATGCACAACGACATCGTTGGTCGTCGTCTGCACTCCGAACATGAACGAGTTCATTATAACATTTTCCATAATAGTACACGAACTGCCATCCTCGATTTTGATTCCCACACCATTATCTATGATAATGTTGTCTTCAACACTGGAAAGTGGAGACTTGTTGCAATAAACACCAACCTCCTGGCATCCTGCGATGCTGTTGTTATTGATTTGAGCGGACGAGTTCTGCGTAAGGGAAATTCCTGTCATAGTGTTTGAAATCTGATTAGAAACGATCAAGGGAGAGGAACCGTTTTCACACGTTATGCCGAATAAGGCACACTTATCAATGATGTTGTGTTCAATTATGGGCGAAGCACCGAAAAGCCGCATCCCCGCTAAGGCGCTCTCATTGATATAACAGCGCGTTAATTGCGGTGAGGCATTATTGACCACTATACCTTCAGTACAGTGAGACACCTTAATATCCCTGAGCCATGGTGTCTGCTCTTTCAGGATCATGATACCTACGCCGGCTTCTTCTACTTTTACACCTTCAATAAAAGAGCCGCTTCTCGGAAGAAGCATGAGAAAATCAGGGTGTCCGGACAGCAACGCAACAGGTTCGCCCTGAATCCATACATTTGGTGTGATTACGAGGTTACTTTCAATATAAGTCCCCGGTCTGAGAATAATTTTTATCTGTGAAGAGCCCTGAGGTGGATAGAGGTCTGTGTAAGGATACGCTCCTATATCGCTCCCGTCACTTCCTTTAGCAATGATACCCGATCCCTCCGCAAGCCGATAGCTATACGATATCATGGCATCGGTCAAGGTATTGAAAGGATTGGTCAGGCTGCCGTCACCCGAGGATGTTCCGTCGTCATCCACATGTATTGGATTGCTATAGGAAAATGCACCCCATTGGACAAAACGCGGATCGATTGAAACATTGGAATGACATGGCGTTCCATTGTTATCAACCAGCTGATTGATCTGTTCAGCTCCCTTAAAGGTGTGGAGAATCTCATCGCGATAATCGCCTATTTCATTGTGGTAAAAACAATTATTTACAACTTCCAAAGGATCGGCATCATAACTGAGTTCAGATAATCCAACGCCATGAGTCCGGGATATAATGCTGTTTTTAAGGAGGACTTTTGAACGACTCCGGAGAAGGATTCCGTGATCAAAGTTCTGGTCAAGCACCGTATGATTGACCGTACAAGACGCATCATCATCCAGTTCCATTCCTTGAAGGTTGTTGTGGCAGACGAGGGTTTTTTGAAACGAAGGTGAAGCGTGATCAATAACCTTTATCCCACCTCTTCGATTTCCCCATATCACGTTATAATTATCGAACTGTGGAGAAGAAAGTCCCTGGCAGAGCACTCCACTATCGTTATTGGACACGATCTTGTTGCCGTTGAGCGAGGGGGCGCCCTTGAGGGACACCTTGACACCCGGTCCGCTGTTCCAGCAAATATAGTTCTCGTGAATATCGGCGCCGGTAGAGTCTTGCGCAAGAATGCCTCCGTTGAAATTCCATATCAGAAAATTGTTGGAGATTTCCGGTAGTGCTTTTCTCGACAAAACTACCCCGAAGTTCTTGTTACCGCTGATTTGATTGTATTCCGCAATACAGGTTGTATAGTCCGTCGCGTGGAGACCGGAGAGCGAATTTTCTCGCACAAGATTACTTCCAAGGTAACAATACGCCGTTTCCGTCGCCAGAACGCCGTTCAAATGATTTCGCTCGATTACATTATCGATAATTATGGGATCATACACCGCAACGGGCGGCAAATGGGGATTCCGGGCTGAAATACCGTTCCACATATTGTCCGCTATATGGTTATGCACGATAAAGAGATTGAATGCCCCGCAATTTATACCATCTCCATAGTTAGCCACAATAGAATTCGAGGTTATCTCGCCGTCCGGTGTGTCGAGAAATATTCCTGTTGCCCCATTCTCCCGAACACTATTGTTGTAAATATATACATTGCCTCGAATGAGATCAGCGTTTTGAATACTACATGCACCATTTATCCCTCTTTCGTGGTTAAGGCCTACTGTACATTCAGTGATCTCGAGCTGGTTACAAAAGAAAAGTATGCCGGAGTACATCGAGTTGGTGACGGTGGATCTATCTATCTCGACGCTCAAATTTGTAGCGCCCAGGAAGCCATGTTCCTCTAAGGGATTTAAACCTGTAGCCAATAAGGCGATACCGGAGGAAGTTGCATTATCTATTTCGCAGTTCGATATCTTGATTTCTCCTGATACATTAATTTGTCGTTGGGTGACACCAAGCAAAATCCCGCAATGGGTACTGTCGAGTATCCGGCATTTTGATACCGACGTGTCTACAGGAGATTGAATACCGTTTGTTTCCTTATCCGCAAGCAGAACCGAAGGATATCCCCCCTGAATCGTGAACCCTTCTATATGGCCATAATAAAGAAGGACTGTTGGTAGTGCTGGATCTTCAGGAACGATAATAGAAACTCCGTCCCTCTGTCCCGGATTATTGAGGTCGATCACACCTCCGATGACATATTGCTTTTGATTTTTGAATACCACGTTTTCGGTGTATGTTCCTTCCTCAACATATATGTAGGAAAGATTCTGGTTGTATTCAGAGAATTCCAGGGCTTTGTTGATGGTCTTGAAAGGCTTTAGCATAGAGCCTTCCGGTGAGGAATCGTTGCCCCACGGCGCCACGTAGTAATATGAAATTGATTCATTAGCATAGAGGGTTATGGAAAATACGCTGAGAAACATAAGTGTAAAGTATAGTATAAACACACTGCGTTTCATGTTCGCACCTCGCATAGTGAATAAAGTTAAAGTTTCACCTATAGTGGGTAACAAGAAATATGCCAGAAAAGAGAGGATGCTGTAATATTGTTAATGACTGAAATTGTTGAGGTTATAAAGGAAGGAGAAGAAACGCAACATGGCTTTCCGCCATACATAGAGAATATTCTACAGAATATGCTCCATTATGCATAATAATCTTGAGCGCGAGAATCCATGGAAGCATATTTTTACTAATCGTTTGATTGCGTTACTTCCTGAGTCTTTCGCACATGCAATGCAGGGCGAACGTTCTCAGATTGAAATACAGCCGGGTATTCAACTTGAAAAAAGAGATATGCCCCACAAAGAGCAATGGTATAAGAAGTAAGGTTTGAATCAAGGGGATTATGCAATAATACACTCTGTTCTGAGCCCCAGTTGGGATGCAAGATCAGAGAGGTCCATTCCAATGTCTTCCGAGTTGGGATTGATGCGTTCTCCCGCCTGGAGGAGAAAAGAACGCGTTGCCATCATTGCCTCCTCTCCTATCACCACCAGGACAATGCGTTCGTCAGTGCATAGGAGTTTCAGGGCTTCCAATTCGGCAAGGGCGTCGCGGTGGTGACGCCTCTCCGGGGGAGTCAGATACACGATATCCTCACGCATATCGCGTGCTTTTTCAGCCACGTCACCCATTTGGGGCTCTTTCCAAGTTTCCCAGGGCACTATCCCTACTGCTGAAAACGATATCTTCTCGGTTCTTTTCTCCTGCTGTGACCAGGCTGCGGTTACGACGTCCTGGTATTCCCTATGGAGATCCCCTTCAAGGCTACAAAGGTTATAGAAACGTTTACCCAGCTGGTGGAGCGCGTTTATAGCTTTCTTTGGATTCCCTTCCAGTTCGTGTCTTGCTTCATCAATCCCTTCACGAACCTTTTCCCGCTGTTCTTCAGGGGATACATGCTCTTCCTTCTTTGCTTTCCTGAACCAGACCATTACCGTCTCCTTTTTTTTCTCATCACTGTAATATGTAGATGATTGGTTATTCCATTGATATTCTGACTACCTACCGGATTCAACACATAAGGCGCCTACACAGAGAAATCTCGTGTGTTCTTTTTTATAAATTCGAAAAGGTGTATGTGCTAATCTTCCATGCTGAAGAGGCGAGGGCGTTCTGGATCCATCCGGTTGGTTATAATCATAACGGTGAGAGGATCAAGTTCGCCCGTAATAGGAATCCGGTAATATTTTTGCAGTTTTTCAAGAGCGCGGCGTGTCGCTTCATCGAATTTACCGGTTGCCGCACCCTGATAAAATCCCGCCTGGATTAAAAAGTTCTGGACGTTCCTAACGCGTTCGCTCTCTTCACCGGGCGCTATGGAGACCAGGTCCTCGCGATCGAAATAAAGCCCAAGAGCACCGAGACAGGCTGCGTTGATTTCGTTGCGGGTACTCATCACCAAGCCTCGAATCGGGTCCATCAGGGTCAGGGAATAACCCTGTGAACGTCTAAGCACCACCCATGGCGAGAGATCGCATTCCGCAGCGTTCATATTCAGCAGCACCGGTAAATCAAGATGGACGATATTATCCAGGTCGAAAGGTATTTCCGCTTTTCTTAATCCGAGCTTCGAATCCTGTCCCGCTATATCCATAATCATTATTTCATTATCCGGGCGTTCACTGAATGTCCCAAGGTCCGGTTTAAGTCCCCAAAGCGTCAGCCAGTTCAAAATAGAAGCCTGGTAAGCGACCTGTTCCGATTTTACGCGGATTATTCCGTTTGAATCGTATTCCCAGTTATACGAATATGTTGTGCTTCGAGGGGAGGTTTCTTCAGCCTCCTCTGGTTCCGCCTCTGTTTCAGCGACGTTTTCTTCAGACACTTCGGTTACTTCAGATGCGTTCTGATCAACAGAGGTTGAATCGTCTTGCTGTGTTGCCTCAGGCTCAAGCGTTTCTCCAGGAGTCGCATGAGGTGTCGGGGTGGCAAGCGTCCCTCTCCACGCGTACTCCATCATCTGTTGACGCATATGCCAGTCCATATAATACATGCCGGCAAGAAACAAAATGACAATCAGCACCGCGGAACTCAGAACAGCGATTAATACGCCCGACGAGATGGGGCGTCGTTCCTTTCGGGATTTTCGTCGCGCCTCCTTGAATATCCCCTGGCTTTTGCTTCCCGGTAAGCTCTCTCGCTTCTTTCCACTTACTTCATCTATGGCTTGTGTAACGATTCTATCGTTGATTTCGTAGCTGCTCTCGACAAAACCCACCAGCAGAATCCGATCGCACAGAATGTTGATCTTCCGCGGTACACCTTCCGTATACTCATAGATAAGGTCAAGGGCTTTAGGAGTAAACTTGATGTCGATTTTTGCCCCGGCGACGTGCAATCTATGCTTTATGTAGGTGTGAACCTCTTCTTGCGATAAGGGTTCAAGATGGTACCGGATTGCAATCCTCTGGTTAAGCTGGGCGAGCTGGGGGAGCTCGAGTGTCGCCTGCAACTCCGGCTGACCAATAAGGACGATTTGCAAGAGTTTCTCCGTTTCGGTCTCGAGATTGCTGAGAAGCCGAAGCTGTTCCAACAAGGCAGGAGTAAGATTCTGGGCTTCGTCTATGACGATCACGATATTGTGGCCCTCAGCGATACCGGCGAGCAGAAACTCGTTGAGCTCATCAATCAGGTCTTTTTTGGAGTTATAATGCCACTCGATTCCCAGCTCATGGTTTATAGCTCGAAGGAGCTCGACCTCCGTCAAGAGGGGATTGAAAATGAGTGCGATCTTGATCTGGTCGCTGTCGAGTTCCTTGAGTAACGCACGGCACAACGTGGTTTTGCCCGACCCGATCTCCCCCGTGATAAGGATAAAGCCCTTACGCTGCTCGATTCCATACAGCAGATTTGCCAGCGCCTCTTTATGACGCTGACTCAAAAACAAAAATCGCGAATCGGGCGTTATATTGAACGGCGCTTCATCTAATCCGTAAAAGCTCGTATACATTTTTATCGATTGTTATCTAAAAAATTGACGCTGTACATTATGCCTCATAGCGCGAAACAATACAAGCTATTCTCAACTGTCGATTGATTCAGAGGAGCGATTCGCGAAATGACCCGGATATAAACACCGATGAACTTCAGCCGTTGCTATCACATAAAAGCGCGTAATAAATCCCTTCATTCAAAGCCCCTGAAGAGGACTGTTCTCCTGCAATCACGCAATGCCGCGAATGCCGCATTTCAATCCGGGCGTGCGCTCTTTTTGAACTTACCGCATGGAAGAGATAAGAAAACTATATTGAAAAAGGGTGCAAATTAGTGGACAGGAGGCACGTGAAAAAGATTTTAGCGAACTTGTTAATACCTAAACTGTAAACTGAAGGTCTGACCCCCTTATTTTCTTGACGGGGTTACTTGAAATTTGATAGTGTCCACAAATTGATCAACGAAAAGAGATTCTGCCGGTAGGTGCACATATCAATATCGGATTGGCAGTAATCAAAAACTACAACAAGAGATAGTGCACAGCATAATGAATGGCTTGAAAACTAAAAGGCGAATCAAAACACCAAAGGGCGCTGGAGGGTTAAAGCGGTGTGGTGGTGGAATGTCCAGGTCTGTTTATAATAATGTATTCCTCATTTATGACGTCGTATCGAGAACAACACCCCTTAAAAAAGGCGAGACGGCGTTTTATCTTTTTGGCGAACCGTTTAATATACTCACATACAGAATGAAACCGGTTTTTTGCAAGCAGCGTAAGGACTGGTAGCAGGAAGGAACGCGAGAGAATGAAAAAAACGCTTGACGTATCCCGACAAAAAACAACAGGTGGAGCAATTAAAGATACGTTTCCCGGAAATAATTCAAAGAAGAAAAGAAACGCTATTTCACCTGTTCTCTTGAATAAAGAATTTCTAAGGACGGTTTTGAATCTGGTGGATGCCCTTATCCTCGTTTTTGACGCCCAGGGAAAGATAGTAATGATTAATGAAGCCGGCGAAGAAGAAACCGGCTATACCCTGGACGAACTCAGCACAAAAGGGGCGTGGGAAATCTTTGGCGGAACAGATGAGACCTATAAGGCTCGTCAGGCGTACGAGAAACATTTCTCCCGGCAATCCCTTAAAAATTTCAAACGCGTGTTCATGGCGAAGGATGGAACTAAGAAACTGATCTCGTGGTCGACCAAGCGGCTTAAAGATAAAAACGGCGCTATCAACTACATTATCGCCACGGGCATTAATGTGACAGAGAGAGAACAGGCTGCACAGAGAATAAGGGCGCTCAGCCAGTTCCAGGAGAGCGTCATTGATAACGCTAATGTCTGGATCAATGTCCTCGACGAACACGCCAATGTCGTAATCTGGAATAAAGCAGCGGAAGGGATAAGCGGCTATTCCCGCGATGAAATCATGGGAAATGGCATGATCTGGGGATTACTCTATCCAGAGCCGGAGTACCGAGAAGAGATAACGAGAAAAGCCGCTGCCATAATCGAACAGGGCGAGGTAGTCGAAAACTTCGAGACCACCATACAACGAAAAGACGGACAAAAAAGGACTATTTCCTGGCATTCGCAGAACTTGACCGATGAGCGGGGAAAACCGATCGGCAGTATTGCAATCGGCAGGGACATCACTGAACGCAAAGAAGCCATAGAAGCGATGCGCCGGGCTCGGGAAGAGCTGGAGAACCGCGTGCAAGAACGTACCGCAGAACTCCTGATATCCAACGAACGATTACGGCAGGAGATAGCCGAACGGCTTCGAACAGAGGAAGCATTACGCAAGACGGAAATAGAAAAGATCACTATTCTCGAGAGTATTTCTGAACATGTGGTCTACCATAATCCTGACCTTAAAATCCTGTGGTGCAATATGGCGGCGGCGGAATCAGTGGGAAAGACTCCTGAGGAGCTCGTGGGAAGGCACTGCTATGAGATATGGCATGAGCGCACGAGTCCATGTCCCGGGTGCCCCGTAATTGAGGCTTTCAAAACAGGACACCCGGAGCAAAACGAAATTCACACCCCTGAGGGGCGAGTGTGGTTAACGAGGGGATATCCTGTTCATGGGGCGGATGGCAATGTTAGCAACGCGGTCGAGGTGGCACTCGACATCACTCTCCTCAAACGTACCGAGGATAAACTCAGAAAGAGCCTCGAAAGCCTCGAGACCGCAATGGAGAGCACCATCAAGACTATCACACGGATCGTCGAAGCAAAAGACCCTTATACGGCGGGGCATCAGCAGCGCGTGGCACAACTGGCATGTGCTATTGCCATAGAAATGGGACTCGGGGAAGATATCATCAAATGTATTCATACCGCTGCACTGATTCACGATATAGGTAAAATCTACGTCCCCTCGGAAATCTTAAGCAAACCGGGGCCCTTGACCGAACCCGAAATCAATATAGTCAGAACTCACCCAAAAGGAAGCTATGATATTCTCAAAGACATAGAGTTTCCCTGGCCCATTGCAGAAATTGCGTATCAACATCATGAACGCCTTGACGGTTCCGGATATCCACGGGGCTTAAAAGGTGAAGAGATTCGGCTGGAAGCGCGGATTCTCGGCGTGGCGGATGTCGTTGAGACCATCTCCTCTCACCGTCCTTACCGCCCAGCCATTGGCGTCGATGACGCACTCGATGAAATCGAGACCAAAAAGAATCTTCTCTACGATGCGCACGTGGTCGAGTGCTGTCTACGTCTTTTCCGGGAGAAGGGATTCGAATTTGAAAAGACCGGCAACTCCCTCATCTAACAGGGACGCTCATACACTTCCCTCATCTCTTCTCTCTACACTCGTTACGCTTTTTCCTTCCTGAAAGGTATTTATTTCAGTTACCATACCTTTAGATTATATGATTCAGGGAGCATGCACGGTTTGACCCCACCATGAAGGGTGCATTAACAAGACGTGAGCGTGAGTTACTCGAACATCATGCGTGTATATCATGTGAGATAGCATCGCGCCTTGACGATTTTAAATCTATCTGGGAGCACGGCGCCGATGAAAAAATTTTTATGGAACTCGCCTTTTGTCTATTTACACCACAATCAAAAGCACAATCATGCTGGCATGCGGTAACTATCCTTTATGAGAAAAACCTCCTTTTTTCCTGTTCGCAAGAAGACGCGGTCAACGATCTCAACATCGTCAGGTTCAAGAACAACAAAGCAGGATATCTCGTTGCGGCGCAAAAGATGTTTATGGCGTCCTCGTCCGATTCATTAAGAACGCGTTTGAAAGGTTTCTCATCACCGTTAGACGCACGTGATTGGCTCGTAGCAACAGTCAAGGGTCTCGGTTACAAGGAAGCGAGCCATTTTCTCAGGAACATCGGGTATTCATTTGAACTCGCCATCCTGGACAGGCACATCCTAAAAAATCTCCATTACTACGACGTTGTGAGAAAGATCCCCGCCACACTCACAAGGAAACGATATTTGCAAATAGAGCAAAAAATGCGGAGTTTTGCAGGGCACCTGGCGCTCCCTCTAAGCCATCTTGATTTTGTGCTCTGGTATAAAGAAGCGGGTCACATTTTTAAATAACCGAAATCTATCGCCGAGGTGCGGCTCGAGATACCACGGTAAAGTATTCTGAACCTTCCCCTGCTCAAAGTGAATACGGAGAGATTCGCGAAATAGGAGTTTTGCGGGAAACAATTAGACTAAACAATCGGTTTTAAGATTGAATGTTGTGCTCATTATTGTTGTAAGATACCG
>CAZSMK010000056.1:0-33263 GCA_964608095.1 uncultured Candidatus Sumerlaeota bacterium
GTGGGAACGCTCCGTCATGAGCTACAACCAGCAAGGACCTGATTCCTCGTCACCCAAACTCTACCGGCTGTTCTTCGAACCGCGCGTGATGGTGCCTGACGAGGCACACGGTGTTATCTCGTTTGACATGATGAGCTTTGAGGCGGCTGACGATACCTCCTCATGGCTCTACCTCGAAGGCGCAGACATCTTCAAGATCACCGTGGCGCCATAAAGGAATACACTGCTGACATAGATTCGCGTAGACACTACGCGTAAAAAATAATACCGGGATGGCAGGCACCACCTGCCATTCCGGATTTTTTTTCACTTGCTCGAGCACAGGACTGATCGGACGGATAAGACTGATTCGACAGATTTACATACCGCATTATGATATTCCCATTTAAATCCCGACGGGATTCCGTACAATAGCCCACCGTAATCACGGTGGGTACTAAAGATCACCCGCCATTATTACCCGGCGTGGCTGCGCTACGCGGTGAGTGTACACCGGGCGCTTTGGGGCGAATCTCCTTCGGAACCGTATTCAAAGCGATTGCACGGTATATATGTGGATAAAAATCCAGAGAAAAAAATCCCGAATCAAGAGAGCTTCTTTCGGAAGAAGGGATAGTGGAAGAAGAAGATCATGCAGCCCATCACGAACCTCGTATGCAAAGGTTGCAGCGTCGCCGGGAGGGATTTTTCAGGCACGATACCCGGCTCTAAATTTTCATCTTGATTTACTATGTTTACCTCGATGTACCATGTCATGTACTGCACTAAATTTAATGCAAATCGTTCGGTTTGGCTTCACTCATAAGGAGTCAAAAAAAGTTTTTAACGAGGAGTAATGTAATGGGCGCCGATATAAAATTCCACCACTCACAAAGTCAGGGAATTTCGTTCGAGCGAATCGATCCCGCCGGTTTTTCTAAAGCCCTTGAATCTTACCTTGCCTCCCTATCCGATTCTGTGGAGTCGCGAACCGGTCAACTCCTTGATACACTTAAAGAGGAAGACAGCGCGATGGTCTCGCGCATCTTTGCGCTCGAGTCTATTCCAGCGTCTCGAATCGAATCGTATCATCTTCATGAAGGCGATGGTGTGCTTGCCGCCATGACGCGGCGCATACTTGCAGCAGAGATTGCCCGCATCAAGGGTATGAATTTTATTGTTGATAGTGAAGAATTCCGCAACGCTATCGATTCAGCCGGACTTGCCGCACGTGTTCAAAACTTCGGCTTCTACATGCGTGAAACCTGGCGAATAACACACGATACCCTCACTTCTTTAATCGAGCAGCAGATTGATACCGCACGTATCCGGCGCGTAGTGTTTCCGGGCGCAATGGGCGGGTCTGCCATAGGCGTCGCCGTCGTCAGAATGCTCCTCGCCAACATTGGCTTTGAATCCAATCTCGAACTCTTCCCCCACTACCCGACTCACACACACTCCCTTAAACCTGACGACCTAACAGTACTCTATTCCTACTCAGGTAACACCGAGGAAGCGTTGCTCTGGCTCGAATCAATCGAGGCTGCCGGCGCTCAAGTCATAGGCTTATCCACCGGCGGGCGCCTTGCACGAATATGCGCTGAGAAGCATTTACCCTTTATTGAAATTCCCGGGAAAACGTTTGGTCTTGTGCAACCTCGCGAACATCTTCCTGTTGCCATTGTACTTCTTCTTGACCTGTTGGCGTCGACGGGTCTTGCCCGGCGCGATAAGAAAGGAACCCCGGAAAGATTTACTTACGATGAATGGTTCCCCCGGCTCGAAACAACGATGCAGAAACTCATCGATTTTGCCATGCTTGATTATAACATAGATTTGCCCTTTGAAGAGAATGTTGCCAAGCAGGCGGCACTCTTTCTGAACTGGGGGACGACTGATCCCGAGGCCATCCATAATCTCCTTAATATACGCGATCCCGTGTTCTGGGCATCCTCCTTTTATGAACCCATAGTGCGGCGCATGGAAAATCAGTTCGGTGAGTGTGTGGAACATCCCGCTTCGGCTAAAATCATGCCCGAAGACCTCCATAACGAACAAGAAGCCTATGTCGAGCAATGGTTAGAAGGGCTCTGGCAGATCAGCAAAGTTACCGGAACGACCGCTCCCAATTACGGCAATGTCTTTCTCAGATTTCGTGGTCCTCTTGACGGCAGACTTGACATACGAGCCGATAAGGTGTTCAACGAATTTCTTGACGGTACACCGCGGATGACGTTCACTATTCAGGACTATGGAGCGGAAAATCCGATGCTGGGAGAACTCGAGGCGCTACTCTTCTGCGATCTGACGCGGGCTTATGCCTCGATTTTCCGAGGCGTTACACCTCATTTCGTTCACTCTATGACGTATAACAAACATTATATGGCTACCTTGGAGGGAAGCCCCGGTTCAACCGGCGAATATTGATGAAGAACAACCGTAAGCGCCGCCTCGTTTTTTATTTGTGTTATTGCGTGAGCTGGTATAGAGATTGAATACATTTTTCAGGGGAGTAAATTGCACTGAGTACAAAAAAGCATAACCTCATGGTGAACCTTATTGAGGCGAAGGAATTGGTCGATGGTGTGTATCTTCATCGTTACCGCTGTCCAGAGATTGCATCGTCGGTTCAGCCTGGTCAGTTCGTCATGATACGCGTTTCCGAGAGCTCCGCGCCGCTTCTCCCTCGTCCTTTCAGTGTCGCCGCAGTCAACAGTCAAAGAGAAACGTTTACGATTGTGTTTAACGAACGCGGCGAGGGAACACATTTGCTGGGATTAAAAACGCCGGGACACGGGGTCCGCGTGTTTGGCCCCCTCGGTAACGGGTTTTCTATCGAAGACGATGTGGAGCGGCATGTTCTCATAGCGGCAGGTATTGGTATTGCGCCGCTTTTCTTCCTGCTCCGAAGACTTCACGAACGCGCCATTGCACCTGTTCTGGTGTATGCCGCCCGTTGCCGTGAAGGATTATTTTTCAGGGATGAGCTCGAGTCCCTCGCCGGCACGGTAGATTACATCACAGAAGACGGTTCCCTGGGACATAAGGGGCTTGCAACCGAGTTCATCTCTGACTATTTGACAAAAGGGAATGCCGTGTATACCTGCGGACCGCCGGGTTACGCCTCGCGATTCATCGAGATGGCGCGTGATTCCAGCATTACCAGCGGCCAGATATCGCTCGAGCAACACATGGCATGCGGTGTCGGCGCGTGCCTGGGATGTGTGATTAAAACCTCTCAAGGCTATCGCAGAGTCTGTGTGGATGGTCCCGTCTTCAATATCCGTAACCTCTGATTTCTTGTTGCAGAATCTGTCGCTGATGTGTACGGTTATGTCACATCCTATATCAAACCAAAAAGGAGCCAAAGATGCCAATACGTGGAGAGGCAATAGTCGCGTTAAAGGATTTTTTCAACTCCGACGACATAGATCTTCTTAAAGGTCTAAACCAATTCGCCCGCGGATATCTCCTCTTTGTATCGGATGTGAGGGTACTGAAAAAAGGCGAAGCGCTGGTGGAGGAAGGCGATGATGCACTCGATTATGTCTATCTGATTTATAAAGGAAATGTCGAGATACTGAAGGAAGGAGAAAAAGTCGCTGTTCAAGGCGAAAAGGACTGTATCGGTGAAATGATTACGCTCACGGTTGACAAAAAACGGCTTGCCACAGTCAAGGTAATCAGCGACGAAGCCCTCTTTGTATGTATTCCCTACAGCGCATTCGAAGCCATGAAGGCGACTCTTCCCGATGAGTTCATGAAACTGCAGAACAATATGCTGGATATCTCGTGGAAAAGATTCCAGTAAGGGCGACAGCTTGCAAGGAGTTACCCAGATTTGCTTCCGAATACAAAATTTCAAGCGCGTAGGGGTATGTTTTGACATCGCACACTAAGGTGTGCGCGCACACGTCAGGGCGTGCGAAGCGATAGCGATAGCGATAACGGCAACGATAAGTGACAGAGAGTGTAGGTGCGAGATTTTTGGATAAAGAGAAGTAATATGCATCCTATTCTTTTTTACATAACGGACAGCTTTTATATCGGCACGTATGGTGTAATGGTAGCGCTTGGCGCGTTGGCGGGATTGTGTTTAGCCATGTATCGAGCCAACCGAGCCGGCATCTCCACCTCCTTCATTGTTGATCTCCTCTTTTACGCAACAATAGCCGGCTTTATCGGAGCCCGCGTAGCATTCATTCTGGTCAATTTCCGGGATTTCACACTTCGTCCCTTCGCGTATATCTTCTCCCGCG
Organism: uncultured Candidatus Sumerlaeota bacterium; assembly: GCA_964608095.1. Taxonomy (GTDB): domain Bacteria; phylum Sumerlaeota; class Sumerlaeia; order MWCT01; family JAGHBZ01; genus CAZSMK01. The sequence continues at coordinate 4,239 of CAZSMK010000056.1, forward strand.
AAGGATTTGTATTTCTCGGCGGTCTCATTGCCGCCATACCTGTTGCAGTCTGGTACACTGACAAACACAAAATGCCTCGAGGCAAGATCGCGGATATCCTGGCGCCTTCACTTCCTCTCGCTCACATGTTCGGAAGGTTCGGTTGCTTCTCCGCAGGGTGTTGTTTCGGCAAGGTATGCTCCGGTCCCCTTTCTCAGTTTTGCCTTAAATTTCCTGCCGTATTCGACAGAGAAGGCAACCTGGTCGGCAGCTTTGTCTATATCGATCATGTTCAGCAAGGCTTGGTGCCGCAAACCGCTGCATGGTCGTTGCCCGTTGTTCCTACGCAGCTCATTGAAGCTGGCTCACTCTTTATTATTGTGCTTCTCCTGCTCCTCATAGAGAAAAAAATCAAATTACCCGGCGGCCTCTTCATTTTTTATCTTGTCCTCTATTCGGTAGCCAGGTTTTTTATTGAATTCCTTCGTGGCGATGTTGAACGTGGGATTGTGTTTGGATTCCTCTCTACATCACAGATCATCAGCCTGCTTATATGTCTGGGGATAATTATCTATTGGGTACGTCAAAATAAAGGATTGGCAAAAGGAAAATGAAGCAAGGGATTGTTCTTTTAGCGTTGCTTTTCATTTCCTGCATGCCGAATCATGAGGCATCTTACCAGACGCCACTATTCCCTGAAGAAACCGGTTTTCCCATCGCGCATATTGACCCTGATACCGAAGGCGCCGAATACCCGGGTCGTCGCGGTCCCGACCAACTCGTTATTTATACTCCTCGCTATGGGAGAAGCCGGACCGGAACGAATCCCTGGGGATATGAAGCCGTCATCGAGCATGACCGGCTTGTCCGTTTTAATTTGCATGATTCACCAATTCCGGCGCATGGCTTTGTAGCCTCGGGTCATGGCAAGGCGGCGCGATGGATACGACGTAACCTTCATCCCGGGGCAGTAGTCAACATCCGCGATCGCACGCTTTTCGTTTCCTATCCTGTAGGGAGTGTTATAACCGCTGCTCAAAATATGATAGAAACCGCACAGGCGCGATTAGACCGTGCCGAACCTGAGGATGTACCGGTCGGAGATATTAAGGCGACTCTCGCGGATGCCTGGGTACTTGTTGAACAGGCGCAGGAGGCTGGAAAAGACCTGTATGCACGAAACCTCGCACTGAAAGGATATGAGATGGCAAATAAAGCAAAGCACATGACACGAAAGAGCGCCAAGAGGGAACTGCGGGGCGCATGGGTTCGGCTTGATCAGTCCAATCCTGTCCAGATTCGTGACCTCGTCGGCAAAATCAAAACCGCTCATTTCAATGTCATTTTTCCCGAAACCATCTTTGAAGGATACACCCTTCATCAAACCCCTGACGACTTGATTCCTCAGCATCCCATGTATCGTGGCTGGGATCCACTCAAAGTCCTCATTGACGAGGCTCATAAAGAGGGCATACAGGTGCACGCATGGTGTCATGTTTTTTTTGTGGGATTCGATTCGCCTCTTATTACGCAACACGAGGATTGGCTTGCTCGCGACCGAAAAGGCAATGCAAAATCAAACCTCGAAAAGGATTACTACTTTTTCTGCCCTGCCAACAAGGAGGTGCGCGAATTCCTCAACAATAATTTCAAATGGCTTGTTGCCCACTACGATCTCGATGGATTTCAGTTCGACTATATTCGCTACCCCCAGTCCAGACCGCAGACACAGGAATATTGTTTCTGCGAGAATTGCAGGTCGCAATTCGAGGCGCTTTACGGAAGAAAACTACGAGAGATTACAGCAAAAGAGCATCCCGCTATATGGGCGGAATGGTCGATGCGGCGCAGGCAGGATATCACGAGCTTCCTTATGAAGAGTATCAACGACATCCGGTCGATAAAACCTGACATCCTGATCTCAGCAGACGTATTTCCGGACCCCGAAGAAGCCCTCAACCATGTATATCAACCCTGGCTGAAATGGGCGGAACGGGGTGAAGTGGACTTTTATTGCCCGATGGCATATACTGATAAAGAAGATGCGTTTGAATCGAGATTGCAAGATTTAAAGGAGGTGGTTGCACCGGAAACACCGCTGGCAGTGGGGCTGGGGCAGTTTCTTTACCAGGACGTTGACATATTGAGCAATCAGATCGAGGGCGTCAGGCAGGCAGGGCTTCTCGGCTCTATCGTCTTTGCTCTTAACCACCTTACCGATGCCGATTATGAACTGCTCGGAATCGGCGTGTTTCGTCAACCTGCGGTCTTTGTGGTTGAGTAGAGTTGAAAAATGAAAAAAAGTATGGTTTTGCTGTTTTTTTTATTGACAAATTATAACTCGGCAACCAAAATTACCTTTATATTAGTATTAAATCAAAAGTTAAAATACTGACCTCAACGTGAAAGGAGGGAAAAAGATATGAAGAAGATAGTACTTATTTTGGCATTGCTTTCCATTACCGCATTTGCCGTTGCGCAGCTTGTCATGATTAAGGATTATGAAGTTCTCACTGCTGATTTGGGCGCAAACGTATGCACAGGTGGGTGGAACCCATCAACTAATCATCACATCCTTGTAACCGCTGCCACAGATGCCGCGCCGGTTATCTATAATGGTTCTGATGGTTCAGATGCAAGCAGTTCCTTAAGCATGACCGGTTTATCAGCCACTACTTCTGGTTTGGGAATTTTTGCATTAGGGTGCGGTCCGGATGGAGTTATTTTTGGATTCTATGAGACCACTGATGATCCCCCTGTAAATTACTTGGTAAGATGGGCTGACGAGTCTGCTTCTCCTACCGATCAGGCTGTAGCTGATATGGGTTTTGTACGCGCATTTGACGTTCACAAGACCGGCACTGATACTGTAATCGCGGTCGTTGGTTCTGTAGACTATGGTCCTGTATACATCCTTACCACAACCGACGGAACCACGTTTGCCAAAACTGATGAGATAGCAGACATGGCAAAGAACGGCGTTGCTGTTGATGATGATCTTACGGTTGCCTACGCTGCACAGATCGCGGCAATACCGCCGGTAAAATCCTACTATGACACCGGAACATCTTCATGGGTGAAGGATACAGTTACATGGGCACCTGATGCGGTCGGAGACGATGGCGCATCAGTAGGCGCGATTGGTCTCGGTTACGATGCGACAGCCAATATCCTTTACGGAACAGGCGTTTACCAACGAGGTGGTACAGGACAGATCATAGAGTATGACGAGGTGTTTGCCCTCGACGGCGATACCGGTGCGACATTGGGATCCATAGTTACCGATAACAACTGTGAACCTTACAGCAACCTCGATGTGAGCGCTGACGGTCAAACGATGTACTGGCAGGCACGGAGCATGGCAACGTCAACCGTGGGGGTTCTCGGTAAAGTTGTATTCCCAACACCGACGCCTACTCCGATTGCGGCATCATCATGGGATCTGTACGAATAATAGTTTTGTGACTTATATTCAGCACGACAGTACTGTCGTACTAAAGATCTTTAAAGCCAATGTCTTTTTAAAAAGGCATTGGCTTTCTTTTTTTAAGTTTATTACAATTCTTTTCTACATTTTTTGAACAAAAAAGGAGTGTATGTATGCAGGGATTAAACATACGAACTCAAGTTCTTATATATACACTGCTGATCGGCTCTACAGGCATTTTTGTTTCCTGTTCTGCTCCTGAACCTGAAAAGGATGACGATAATCTTGTAATCTGCTCCTATGATGGAGGACAACTCATACTGGGTGAACTCCTTTTTTATTTGCAATTGAGCAACAGTCCTCTCAGCCGATTGGTTGATCTCAACAAGGCTTATTTTCAAGCCGAACAACCTGCGGCAAAACAAGACGTACTCGATGCGATAAAGAACCTGGCGTTTTACCGTCTGCTTCGCCGCGTGCCTGAATATAAAGAATTCATTAAAGATCCGGTGAATGACCTGAAGGTTCATTTTGCCGCAAAACCAGTGGTGGTGAATTTGTGGAAGAATTATCGTAAAATGACCCAGATCGATGTCACTGAGTACGAGCTCCAGAAAGAGTACGAGCAGAATCGGGCGCAGTTCTACAAGCCCGCTGAAGTCAGCGTTTCGCTCGTCTTTGTTCCCTATATGAAGGATAAAAGCGAGCCGAATCCGGCACTCGAACGGCTAAAGAGCATTTCAAAAAATGAGGACTTCGCTGAAAAATTCGAGAATTATGTTAAGGAGTTTACTGAAGCGTACCCCGGAACACGTAGCGAGTTTCTCGATTTCTTCTCATCCGGTACCCATTCTATCTGGCTGGAAGAACAGGCGTTCAAACTTAACCGTGGCGAGCTCAGTCCAATATTCGAAATGGAGAAGGGATACATACTTTTAAAATGTCTTGAACGACGACCCGAAACCATCATCCCTCTCGAAAAAGTCCACAAACAACTGGTCAAGACTATAACGAACAGGAAATTCAAAGAAATGGTCAAAGAGGAGATCAAGCGTCTTAAAGAGCAGTTTGAGTATGAAATCTTCGAGGGAGACACACTCCCCGATGACCTTAATTTTGACCTTGTCAGGATAGGTGATTTTGCCATCAATGCCGGTGATTTCTTTTCCCTTTATCCAGGCAATTTGAACCAGCTACGCGCTCAACCGGAATTGATTCCCAAGTTTACTCAAAGCCTGTTGCAGGAAGAGCTCATTTATCAGGATGTGGTCAGGAATCTCGCACCGGAAATTGAGGGTTTCAGGAGCGACCTCGAGACGGTTGAAAGCTATTTCGGGGCGTTACAGTTCATAGACTATAAAGCGAAGCACACTATCGAAATACCTGAAGACGAGATGAAGAGTTTCTACGAGAGCAGAAAGGAATTCTACCATACACAGTCTCCGCGTGAACTCCGCTATATACGATTTTTTGTTTCGGACGATGCCTCTTCGGCTCCTGTAACATCGCCGCAGCTCAAGGAAGTTGAAGATAAAGCGCGCACGTTTGCTGAGAAGGCGCGGGAGCAACAGGATTTCGTCCGGACATTCGAACAAATGAATGATGCATCCATGGAAATGATTGAGCTCGGGTTTGTCGACCAGTTCCCGGAGGATTGGAACATGAGAAGAGGGATACGAGACTTTCCACTTCACTATATTTCTGATCCTGTTCGCCTTGACGACGAGTTCATTATATTCCATATTGGAGACGAAGGTGAGTATCGTATCCTGAGTTTCGACGAGGTGCGTCAAAAAGTATACAACGTCCTCTTCGGAGAATACATGAAAAGGTTTGTCGAGGATATGCGGGAGAGAGTTTTAACGAAATATCATTTCGAGTTGAAGGTTTAGGATTTCATAGTCGGTATCGGATGCGAGAGACGAGATTGCCTTTGATTTCCCACCACTGAGCAGGATTCACCAGGTAATCATAAAGAAGAGGATGCAAGATGCAGAGAAATGTGAAACCATCAATAATCAGTCGGCTTAACGAACGGGTGAAACACCTGGTTTCGCCGACGCGACGAATCCACATCATAGGAACCACGTTGACCTGCCTTGAACTTGCCGACCATTTAGGGGACGAAGATAAGGAGTCGTTTGCGATAGCGAGCCTTGCGCATGACATGGGGAGGGACATGGCGTTGGGAGAAATCAAAAACCTTTTCAAGAAGTATGGAGACCAAATTCCCGACGCGGATATTCCCTTTCCACAACTCTGGCATTGCAACGTCGCCGCCTTGCTCCTGAAGAATGAGTTCCATATTACCGACCCTGAAATCTTACGCGCCGTACTTATTCATTCGACCGGCGACGCCGCCATGACCACGCTTGATAAAGTCCTTTTTGTGGCGGATTTTATTGAGCCGACTCGCTCTTTCAATTCCCTTGACCTTATAAGGTCGCTGGCATATAATAAGTTCGAACATGCTTTTGTACGAGTAATACAATTGAAATTCGACTATCTCGTACAAAACGCTATAGAGATACATCCACGCCTCATGCGTGCACATAAGTTCTATGTAGAGGGAAGGAACGAACAAGAAAACATTGGCAAAGAAAAGTGATAATAACAACATAGCCTTACGGAAAGCGGTTCTTGCCGCAGAAGCGCAATCGGAAAAGAAGGCGGAAGACATAGTTGTTCTGGACGTGCATGAGATATGTAACTTTACAGATTTTATAGTTATATGTACCGGAATGTCTCAACTTCAGTTCAAAGCCATCTGTGACCATGTTCAGGAAAAACTCCAAAAAATCGGGGAGAAACCTTTTCATATCGATGGCATTGGGTCGCTGAATTGGGTGGTTCTTGATTATGTTGACGTTGTCATCCATGTATTCAGCGCCGAGGCTCGGGCATATTATGACCTCGAGCGTCTCTGGGGCGATGGCGAACTTATTGACTGGGATTCTGTGCTGCACGAATTACGAGCCTGAGTTGCCCGTTTGGGAAAAGCAGGGATAGGACAATGTCTTCCATATAAAGGGGGGATTTCTTGAAGTTCATCTTACACTGAAGGATCATCAATGTTATTGCTTGAAGACCTTAACGACCAGCAGCGTGAAGCCGTGATTGATTGCGAAAACCCGTTGCTCGTGATTGCCGGTGCAGGAAGTGGCAAAACGCGTGTTATTACGCATAAAATTGCGTTTCTTATTCGCGATAAAAATATTGCACCACGGCGTATCTTTGCCGCAACGTTTACGAATAAAGCCGCTGGTGAGATGAAACACAGGGTTACGAGGCTGCTGGGCATACCCTTTGAGACACCCATGAATGTCGCCACCTTTCATTCCTTATGCGCAAAACTTCTTCGGCGCGAGGCACCAAGGATAGGCATTTCCCGCAATTTCATGATTTGCGACGAGAAAGACCAACTCGCACTCATAAAAGCCTGCTATAAGGAACTGGGCTTGACTGAAAAATGTCTCACCTATAAACAGGCTCAGAATCTTATCAATCAGATAAAGTTACGTATGGCTAAACCTGAAGATTTCCTCGACCATGATGAAAATCCGCAAATGACAGAAATGTTCATAAGGCTTTATAACCACTATCATAAACGGATGAAGGACAACGAGGCATTGGATTTCGAGGACTTGATCTGCCGGTTCATTGAACTTCTGCAAAACGACGACCAGGTCAAGCGCTATTATAACGACCTTTTTCAATACATCCTGGTGGATGAGTTCCAGGATACCAATTTCAGTCAATATCAATTGGTCAAACTCCTGCTCGGCGCGCAGCGTCATATCTGTGTGGTGGGAGATGAAGATCAGAGCATTTACTCATGGCGCGGCGCGGAAATCCATAATCTGCTGGGGTTTGCTGACGATTTTCCTGATGCCCGAATCATTAAGCTCGAACAAAACTACCGCTCGACGGGAAATATCCTGGAAGCGGCATCGCACGTTATTTCCAATAACACGCAGCGGCTGGGTAAATGGTTGTGGACGTCGGCTGTTGCGGGAGAGCCCCTCTACCTGATTCAGGCAGCGGACGAAATAGACGAAGCCAAACGGGTCGCGCGACAAATCGCACGTCTTCACAACGATGAAGGCATCGCACTCGATCAAATAGCGGTCTTTTATCGCCAATCATCACTCAGCCGGCTGATCGAAGATAAACTGCGCGAGGAAAAAATTCCGTATCGCGTCATCGGCGGCATACGATTTTACGACCGCGCCGAGATCAAGGACTTGACCTCATATCTGAGGGTTATCGCGAATCCTGAAAGCACCATCAGTATGCAGCGAATTATAAACCGTCCGAAGCGCGGTCTCGGGCAAAAGACAGTCGATACCCTGCTCAATTGGGCTATCGAGCATAACACATCGTTATATCAAGCGATGGTCGAGGCACTGGATAATAATATCCTTCCCGCCGGTACGACCGGAAAGATCGGCGATTTTCTTGCCATGCTTCACAGGTGGCGCCGTCTTGCGTCCCATGCTAAACCCAACGAAGTGCTCAACAGGATTATTGAGGACACGAACTACCTCGATTCGCTCGGCGATCCAAAAAGCCTCGAAGCCATCGGCAAAAAAGACAATATCCAGCAACTGCGTGACGCGTTGTCTGAATATCTTCAAGAACATCCCGATGCCTCGCTCGAAGATTATCTCGAGTCCGTTGCACTTTCTACCCATGTAGATGAAATGAGAGACGACACGATGGTTTCACTGATGACGATTCATTGCGCAAAAGGGCTTGAGTTTCGCGTGGTGTTTCTTGTCGGGCTTGACGAACCTATATTTCCGAGTCACCGGACACTGGATGAAACGGGCGAGGTGGAAGAGGAACGGCGCTTGTTTTATGTCGGGCTGACACGATGTAAAGAATTGCTCTTTATTTCGAGGGCGAACGTCCGACGCATTTACGGAAAAAAACAGATGCTTGTGCCGTCGCGCTTTCTGAATGAAATTCCGCCGAATTTAAGAACGTCTTACATGGAACGACTCTTTGCATAGAGGAGGGAAAAAATGAACAGAGGATGTATTCGACATGGAATGGTGTGGGTGGTCTTTCTTTTTATCTGCACACAATTGCCGGTGTTTGCCGCGGTCATTGACCTGAGCCAGTGGACAGAATCCGACCCACAGAGTGTGTTTACTTCGCCTGAGTTTATGCGTGATGGTTCGCTCCTTGTTCTGACAGCCCGCAATAATACAAATACCTTCGGCTACTGGGAAAGCCCCCCGAATAGTCTCAACACCGTACCTTCGTACTTATATCATATGGAATGGACTGTTGCTTCGGATGTGACGCCTGTGGAACGCTGTCCCTCTTTTCGGCTACGCATAAACTCGCACCATCTCCAGCAGGGCGACATCCTGGGTATGGACAGTCTCGGGGGCGCTGAGAACTTCCCCTCTTCCATGAGCCGTTGCTATCATCACTATTTTCTTCCGGCTACATCCACGTCGCTCGCACAACTTGCCTTTGACCTGCTCAATTTCTCCCATGACAACGTAGACGTCGGCTCTCTCGCTTTGAGCAGGCTCGAGGTTAAAGGTATCCTTCTCTCGAATCTGACACGCTCTCTTCTGAAAAGTTGGGATTTTACATCCGATGCAGAAGGTTGGGATTACGTAACGATACCTGCAACATTCAGCGAACCCGCTGGAATATGGGACGACGGAGCATTAAAAATAACCGCAACCAATAACCGTAATAATTTTGGATTCTGGAGTTCACCCGGGAATATAATTGAAGTGACGCCCGATACTCTTTACGAGGTGGAATATACGCTCAAGAGCGATGTCACGGAACCCGAACAAGTGCCGGACCTTCGTCTTCGCGTCAATACCAGCGACTGGCAGACTTACGCGACAAAGGTGATAAGCAGCGTGCATAATGCCGATGAAAGCCCTTCCACCACTCCCCGCGCGTATTCACTTTATCTCTATCAACTTGGTGGTGGCCTTCCTACGACCCACTCATTAATTTGTTCATTCGACCTGATGAATTTCGATCCGGGAAACTCGTCCGACGGCTCGCTCTCTCTTGACAGCATTAGCGTCTATTCTGTTGATCTGGAATAGACTAAAACCTGTGGTCAAATTTCAAAACCGTGCTTCTCCTAACAAGGGACATAAATGACTGCAGTGACTTCAGCGACGGCAAGGAGAGCAACTAAGGGGTGACCTCCCACGATAAAATCCGGAGAGGGTTTCGCAAAGATAAATAAGAAGAGAGAGCCCCTGACGCAAGGTATGAAAAATCAGGGTTGGGTTTGGCGGGTGTTCGGTTTTAGTTGAGAGAAATGGATAAATACGGCGAGGTCATCTGTGGCGGGATGACCCTGGCTGAAAATCCCATCAGGACCCGTGCTGACGACCTTGCCCGCCACGTTATCGGAATATCTGCTTTTTTGAATCACATAGCGGAGAGGTCGGTTCCAGCGGTCTTTGGGCGGCATCTCTCCGTCGTAATAAGGACCGTTCCAGCCTGTAATGCCGGGGTTTTGTACCAATACCGAAAATCCCTGTTCCTCTGTCGGAATGACACCTGTATCAAGATAGAATTGTGTAAAGGCGTCGGCAACTGATTGCAGATTCTGTTCCTCCCGATTGGTGAGTGTACGTTCGCGGGTTTCGTCTACAATCTGTTCGTAGCGTCGCATATCGTTTGCATGAAGGCGTGCCATGTTATCAATAACCTGCCCGCCGATAGGAAACCTGACAGCAATCTCATGCACTTCGAGTTCCCACTGGTCCCAGAAATCCCACTCGTCGCGTTCTTTCGGGTCAACCGCTGCCGGCGCGCTCATAACACCTTCTTTATCGACGCGAACCGCTTCTAATTTTTCGAGTTCAATGGTTTCCCTCGTGGCATTGCTGAGAGTTTCGACGATACCTTCAAAAACGGCGACGCGAGAACCGAGGTCGGGAGAGAGTTCGACCTTGAAGAGTGTGCCTCGTACCCCTGCAGTCAAATCGGGGGTATGAATTTTATATGAAACGAGTCCACCGCCGGGCGTGACGTTGTTCCACACGGTTCCCCCCATTATCTCGATTGTAATTTCACTCCCATCCGGCGAGACACGCCGCAACACAAGATGCGAGTTCGGGGGAAGCCGAACCTCGCCTCTTCCGCGCATCTTTATCTTAACCTTTCCTTCAACCGTGATGATCTCATCGTTGGCTTTCAATTGCGTTCCGTCGCGGGCTTCAATCCACTCTCCGTTTGACCTTCGAACTTTAACGTCCTTAACTACTCCGAAGAGTACTGCATCGTAACCGGAAGTGATTTCATGAGTTGCAGGAGTAGAGGTGGGCGGTACGGGCGAAATTTGTGGGGGCGGGGTAGCAACGGGCGTAATCTGTTCCGCGATCTGTTGGCCCGGAGCCGGCTGCATTACCTCGTCTTTTGCGGGCGGCGTACCTTGTTCTGTTGGAGCCGCTTCCTGCGCCGTCGGCTGTCTCGAAGGGTCCGAGTAGGTTATCTTCTTGATTTTTTCTTTGTCATAATGAAGGGTTCCATACCCGGGGATTCGTATCATCATTAACGTCGAAGTCTCCTTGATGATGGTTCCCTTTATAATTTCGCCATTGGTGAGTTCGAGCGCGTCACTGAAACTCAAAAACGGGATAAGACATACAAGGAGCACTGCGCCCACCAACGTGAGCATATAGAGATGTGTTTTTCCTCGCGTGTTCATTTTCTTGTATTGGTCAAAATAAAATTAAGAGCTCCACATAGTTATAATATGTCTGAAGCGTGCGAAAAGTCAACAATCTCGCATATTCCACTATCAAAAAAACACTATTTCTGTGGGGCGGGAGTCAATTTGTTTTATGCTGAATGGATCATTATACTCAGCGATGGACCGTTCCGTTTGTTTCTTCCGGAATCTGGAAAACTGCAGATTTGGTCACGGTCGTTCCCCTGTCAATAATGTCTCTTATATACTCTGCATAGGCCTTATTGACTTTCTCCGAGTCGATGAGCACGGATGCTTCATTGCCCTGTTCCAGGGCGTTGAGACTCCAGTTGGTCGAGCCAATAATAGTGGTGTCGTTATCGATGACGAGCATCTTTGCGTGAAGGGTGACCTCCGGATCGTCAAAGAAGACCTTAATGCCATGCGCAAGAAGTCTGTTGGCAAAATCTATGTTGATATTCACGCGGTCGGTGGGAGCGTCGAGAACCGCTACTACTTCGACTCCTCGTTCATGGGCGCCGATCAGGTCTTTGAGGAGCTGGTTGGTGAGCGCCGGTAAGGTGTCGCTGATTCCTTCGACACCTGAAGGTGCATAAGACGGTCTTACCATATAATAAAGCGCTTCCATCTGGGCAAGCCAGACACGCTCTGTTGAGCCGGTGATCGCTTTATGAACTTCAGTAAAATAGTCACGGTTGTTTATGGGTACCACACCTTCTGCGGGAAGCAGATCAAATCCCAACGATTTTGCGCGCTCGAGATTCGCTACGGGAGGTTCGGCAAAGAACCGTTTGGATTCAGCGAGCCGTTTGTTGAAATATTCTGTATAGGCTTCATTCACTTCCGCGGACCAGATAATGCCCGCCGCTTCATCGTTCCTCGCAAGTGAATAGTACGACCAGTTTGTTGACCCAATTACAGTTATTGTATCGTCGAAAAGCATAACCTTCTGGTGGCTGACAATTTCGGGATTATCCATATAGACCTGTGCGCCGGCTTCAGCGAGGCGACGGGCAAAATCGGTATTGAATTTTGCGCCCTCCTCATTCCACTCTGATATATCAAGGATTGCGGTTACGCATACACCCCTCTCGAGCGCCCGGACAATCTCTTCCAGAAATTTGTTTGACATTGTGTCGGGATACTCATCGTAAAAGCGAGCTTGGTAGAGCATAAGTTTTATATTCGACCGGGAATTTTGAATCAGGGTAAGCATTGCTGGCGAGTAATCGCGATTATTGATAGGCGTAACTGCCCGGACATCCAATGCGTACAACGAGGTTGCTACAAGGCATCCACACATGGTGAGAGCAGCTAAAGCATGCTTAATGCGCGTCATATAGGGTTCTCCTTATTCCTGAAAAATTAAAGTTCATCGGCGAATTTTCTGCCATAGTGCCTGAACACCGCCCGACCGATCATGAAAAGAATACACGACGTTATGAACGCCATAAGAAGATAAAACAAAAGAAACGAGAGAGAGAGTTCAGGTTGTGAGAAATCCGCTGCAAGAAAAATCCAGCGATACAAGACCACAAAAGGGGTCATAGGATTGAGCATGATGAGGACAAATGCCCAGGACATGTCCATCTCTTGCAGCTTATTCTGGGCAAGGTAGATGGGGTAGATTATGGGTGTTACGTAAAACCAGCCGGTGAGGATGACCTCCATGATAGACGATACGTCGCGATAGAAGACAAACAACGAGGAGATAATAAGGGCGATTCCGAAAAGGAAAAACGTCTGCAGGATAATGGCAAAGGGGAGGAGCAAAATCCAGGGTGTGAGCCGGGTGCCAAAGGCAAAGAGAAATCCGAAGAGTACGAGAAGCGCGAGAAGGAAATGTATCAGGTTTGAAATGACCGAGCTCAAGGGAAACACCTCGAGGGGAAGTCGCGCCTTTTTAACCAACTCCGAATTGGCAAGTATGGAATACATCGATTCAGTGAGGGCGGATGTGAGATACATCCACGGCAGGATTCCGCATAAGAGGTGTAGGGCGAAGGGTACCTCCGGGTCTCGCAATTCGATACGCACGATGCGGGAGAAGACAATCCACAATATGAGCATGATGAGGAGCGGTTTTGCAACCGACCAGAAAAAGCCAAGCACTGTAGACTTATAACGAGCCTTGAGGTCTCGCTTGACAAGATTGCTCAGTAGTTCATGTGATTGAATTATCTCTCGCCACATGTGTCAGAAATCGGATATTAAAATTCGTAACCGGATAAAACTATGACTAATTCTAAAGGTGAACTGAAAAATTCGCGGCGAACGTGGAGTTGCGTTCCACCGTCCAATCGTATACCGGCGTTGAAACCGATATGATGGTTATAGATACTGTCGCTTGACACTTCGATCATGAATTTCAGATATTGATCGTTGGTGCTGTTGCGATCCCTGAATCCCCATCTCACTCCATACACGGAACTTACGACGAGGATGTCCGTCAAGATTAATGTCTTATCCGCCGGGACGGTGTACACGAGTTTATTGGTGTCGCCGACTTCGTCTTTAAAGAAGATGGACTTGATCTGGTTTGATCTGCCTGCCTGTTCCGTCGAAACAGAGCCTGGTTTTACGGTCTCTGCCTGATGGGCATTCATAGCATAAGGGACACTGACCAGCTGGATATCGGGAGAGAACAGCTGGAGCGCTTCTTCGGGTTTGTTGAACCAGATTCGAAGATAGGTATGGGTAGTATTGGTGAAGATTTCCGGGTCGAGGGCTGTCATGTTCGGAATAGTCGTATCACCGAGATTTACGGTGTAGTTTCCACTGGTCACGTCGAGCAGCACCGGCTTGTCCGGCTGCACCACTGCTGCAGATTCCCCAACATGGCTCCCATCGTTCGACCACAAAATGTTCAGCCCTTCGTCTATTATGCTAAACCTGAAGTCATACGTCCCGCTTTGTAGCGGAATTCCATCTTTCTTCAACACGCCCTGATGGTTGATACCATAGGGGACATCTTCGCCAACGGCTGCGATGGGTACCATTATTGCTATCATAAATACCCAGCATACTATATAATATGTTGCGATTTTACCCATTAGTTTTTATCTCCCTTTGCCGGAATTTGCCTCGATAAAATACTACTATGGTATGTAAGGATTGAATATCTCAATACAAATTTTCGAAGAATCCAACCAAACGAGATATCTTATAAATATTCTTCATAAAAATTTTTTCAATTTTGGAGCGACTCGTAAAATAAGGGCTTTCGAGGAGAATGAGCGAGGATATCTGACGCGAGGTCTTACGCCAATACAAAGCGCAGACGCGTCTGCGCACTCCAAAATTGATTCTCGGATAGTCGATATCTTATTCGCCACGGCGAATGAAAATCTAAAAAACCTCGATTTCGATAGCGCGCACGCTCAGGCGTGCGAGTGCGGAAATAGCGGAAAGTCTATCGGTATACCTGTGTGGAGTGAGGGCGTTCCGCGCCCGTATTTAGTACCATAAGATGATATTTGTTTTGCCTTTCCGCCGGAGGTCGTTCGGGCCGAACGACCCTACTCAGAAAAAACAACCGAAAGCGCGTACAACGCCAATGGCGTGTACGAACACGAGTACGCGTACGCTAAGGTGTGCGAAACTATTTTGATAGCGATTTCGAGTACGTGTAGGCTCACGAGTACGTGTACGATTGTGAGTGCGAGTTTAGCGACAAGCGAGGACACTTATCCCAATTGCGCGAAAGATTCTCAATTTTGTTAAAAAAAGAGATTTATGGTTGCATGTTTTTATCACGCTTCTTATGGTATTTTTATTTTTTAGACGAAACACAAAAGACTTAATACAATTTCAGATTATTGAAGGTGTAGGGATTATACCCTCCTCCTGAGGGTATAAACCTGGAATTTTTTTACAAAAGACCAAACAAAGGGTATTTATTCTAAGTCATGTTTTTATCGAATAAACTAAATCAGGTGATAATAGGGTAAATGGAGAACGGGAGCGCCAGGAAAAGACTATTACTAACATTATGCGCAATCATCCTTGCGAGTATGCTTGTGGTGAGTTGTTCGCGCTATCATGCCTTTATGTTGTCCCCCCGTGTAACAAAAGCAGAGCGCGATTTCAACAGCAGTTACTGCGCTATTTCCGTGCTTGAATACGACCGCCTGTATAATATTCATCCAGACCCGAAAATGAAGGCATACTTTCTATTTCAGAAAGGGCAATGTCTTTATATCATGAACGATTATACCGATGCCCGAAAAGTATTTGAAGAATACCAGCAAGAATTTCCGGACGGTGAACATAAAACCGAAGTTCATGCCCTGTTGACTAAGATTGCTGCGTTGAGAGCCTCGCAAGAGGAGCTGGAAGCCTTTAAGATCGAAGAGGCAATGGGTAATGTAGAACAAATTGAAGACCTGCTTACAACCCAGCCTTTCAATGCCCATTTACATTATGAGCTCGCTAACGCGTACTGGCGACTTGAAAAGTATGATAAAGCAGCCAAGGCCTACCTTACTGCAACAGAAATAGATGCGGCTTACAAAGAGAACGACCTGATCAAACGACGTCTCATGTATAACGACAAAGGCGAGATAGTGCCTATGACGCCTGAACTGCAGGATGCGCTTGAACGAGAGCGCAATCCATTGGTGATTTTCGACGTCAATGACTATACTATGCGGGGCGAACGGGATTTGTATTCCGCACGGCAGAATACGTACATAGTAGCAGGAAAAGTACGTAACCAGAGCGAACGGCCTCAACGAAATGTTATAGTGGAGGTCACCTTTTATAATATAAGTCGTGAAATCCTTGATGTCAGGACATATCGGGTCGGCACAATGGGTCCCAAAGAAGTCCGCGCTTTTGTTGTACAAAGTACGTTTGCGGATGATATTTATAACATTTATTCATTCGATTGCAGGGCATATTATGACTGACAGAACCAAAGTTAGCCAGCCAAAGATTCTTGTTGCTCTATGGGCGGTAGTCTATGTCCTTTGTTTTTGCGGGGCAGCAACACCCGCTTTTTCAGAGGATGACGATAATCGCCAGGTTCGAATCGAAGTCAAAGCTCTTGAATGGACCGTCGACAACTCGCTCGATTATGGCTTCACCGTTACGTACACTCGCGACGATGACAGCGGTGCTATTATTGAATCTGGAGACCTTACGCTTCCTTCTCAAGCGAGCGTTGATTTGGGCATTCGAATGTTTCTCAAGAACATGAATATGGATGGCGGTTCCTTTGAGTTTGTTATTGAAGCCCTCGAGCAGGTCGGTGATGTCGCCGTTCTTTCCGAACCGAACATTATCTGTAGGGTCAGCGATCTCAGCGGCAGTAAGGAACCGTATTCTTCAATGGTGAAAACCGTGTCGAAGGTACCCTATGAAGCGGCTCAACCGGTGGGCGTCACCCTGGCTGAAGTAACACGGTTTCGTGATGTCGGTGTGACCCTCAATGTCGGAATCAGACGTATAATTGCCGACGAATATGTGCTTATGGATATACAAACCATGGTCACCAATCTTGCAGGGTATATAGCCGTCGGGAAAAACCGAGAAGGCGATCCTATGTCGGTTCCTGAGATTTACACCAGAAAAATCGAAAACACGCTTCTTGTCCCGAACCAGAATATCTTGATCAGTGGCGTGTTGAAGACTACGTCTACCGTGGTTAAAGAAACCGGGGTGCCCTGGATTTCCCAGATTCCTGTACTGGGTTTCTTTTTCAAGAATCGCAGCGAGGAAGAGAAATCGCATGAACTATTATTTTTAATTCGACCGGAAATTCTGGAAACGAATACGCTATGACCCGAAGAATAATAGGCATAACAGGTATATGTGTGCTACTGATTGCCTCGAGCCTCTTCGCCGAGAAGAATCCAGCGAAGCCGGATTTTGCTAATGACGTCACCCTTCGGCAAGTGGCAATCGAAGCGTTGGTCGTGGAAATCAACGAAGACATAGAGCATAATTACGGGGTAGAATACACCCTTGAGAGCGACGAAGGCGAGAATCCCTCGAACGTACTCGATGCCCTTGACGTGCGGTTTCCACCCGAGTTGAGGCCTGTGTCGGTGCCCCTCTTTAAAAGATCAACGGGTGGTTCTCAGATCGGACACATTAACCGATTGCCAGGGCTCGGATTTAATTTTGTCGGTATGGATGCAAATCCGGGAACAGTGTCCGGCAATATTCGTCTCCTCATGAGCGAAGGGAAAGCTAAAATTCGTACCCATCCCATAGTGGTCGCAGTTCATGGAACAAAGGCGTCTATAGAAACCGTCGAGGAAGTCCCGTTCCAGGATATCTCGTTCACCAATAAAGGTGAGGCATATCTCGATGTTAAATACGAAAAAGTCGGCGTTAAATTAAATGTTATTCCACGCGTAATAGATATTCCGAAGAGAATTGTCGAGCTGGATATCAGCGATGTCAATGTAAGCTCCGTCTCTTCATACGTCACCCTTCATCAGATAACCAGACCGTTGTTCGCCGAGTCAACGGCGAAAACGCGGGTCCAAATGAAAAGCGGCGAGACACTTATCATAGGCGGACTCAAGACAGAACGTGAAGTGGTACGTGAGAACCGCGTCCCGATCCTCGGAGACATACCCCTTCTCGGGTGGCTCTTCAAAAACCATAAAAAAATCTTGGAAGTCACCGATACCCTCTTTTTTATTACCCCCCACATTCTTGAACCCGATCAGAGCCCGATCCTTCCCTTCGATTTCACCCATTGGACACCTCTTGTGCTCAAAGAAGAAATCATCGAGCCTTGAGGTAGCCCTATAGAGACTACGATCATGGAGACGCGAACGCTCAAATTGACCATTGAATACGATGGCACATGCTATGCGGGTTGGCAACGCCAGAAAAACGCAGATACGATCCAGGGCTCAATCGAAGATGCCATTGCAAAGGTAATTCGAGAAAAGGTGCGAATCACAGGCGCCGGCAGGACCGACGCAGGCGTTCATGCACTTGCACAGGTCGCCCACTTTTCAACCCGTTCAACTCTTCCCTCGAAAAATATCCTCAAAGGCGCCAATTCATATCTTCCCCGCGATATTGTCATCAGGGATGTCGAACAGGTTGATTCGACCTTTAATGCACGGCGTCAAGCCCGGCTCCGATGGTACCGCTACCAGATTATGAACCGCTCAGAACGTCCCGCCCTCTATCGACACTTTTTCTGGCATGTTCCTCGCAGGCTCGATATCAGCCGAATGGAAGCAGTGGCAGAAGCACTCCGTGGTCATCACGATTTCCGTGCCTTCAGAAGCCAACTCTGCACTGCAAAGCGGACGAAGCTAACCATGGAAGAGCTATCACTTGCGACTCAGGATGACGTTATTCTCATTGACTTTAAATGCAGGTCATTCCTGCATAACATGGTACGTATCATAGTGGGACTGATGGTCGTGGTTGGAGGAGGCAAGCTCCCCCTGAGTGTCTGCGAGGAGATGATAAAAACGGGCAAACGGAGTCCTACGGTTCTCACAGCGCCACCCTCAGGACTTTTCTTGATGCGCGTCTACTACGATTTAGATGAAAACCGATAGTCGGTTGAACATCGGTTGTTATGTAGCGCTTTTGTGTTAAAGCGAACAAGCCGTATCAGAAATCCTTGTCGAATAGTTGGGTACACTCCCCTATGAAATCACCTATTCTAATGTATTCTTCCCGGTTAATCTGTCTTCAATTGACCGCGCTTCTTCTTTTCGGTATCCTCAGAGTGGTTTATGTTTCACAGGCAATGATATTCCGATTATTTCGTGTCGCAAGGTTACCGTTTAAGGGGAACCAACAATTATGGCGGAGGAATTAACGTTTCATAGCCCTATGTGGGTCGAGTATAGCGGATTGCCGGAAGAGCTGAATAAGCAAATCCGCAACGGCGCATGGTCGGTGTTTAAAAAACTCATGGAACTCGACTGTCAGAGCAATAACGACCCCGATACGTTCGAGGTGAGCGTCGAAGACCTCGGTCGTATGGTCGGTATGGACACGGCAACGGTCAGGCGCATTCTTGTCAGGCTTCGACAGAAAAAGTACATCGTTTGTTTCATACCGGAAAATGTGGAGGAAGTAGGATTGTTCAAGATCAACGTTCCCTTATCTACTCCGTTATCGCCGCGCCAGGTCAAGCGGAAATTCAGCCATTGTTTTCCACCCGGAAAAGATTTCTTTCGATATGCAGATAAACACATCATCGAAACCGAAGGCGACGACCCTCGCCTGCAAGAACTTATTGACATTTACCTCAATACTATTGGATTAAAGATTAATGTTTTTGTCATTGATGAGCTGTGTCTTATCAAAGAGCGTTTTGATTGGGAGAGTGTCAAAGAAGCATTTGCGCAAGCGCGCGAGCGAAAAATTAAAAAAATACGATGGGTTGTGAATACACTCTTAAGGGAAGATACCAGAGGAGATGACCGCAAAAAAAAGAAAAAAGAAGGGCGAATCGGAACAAAGCGTCGATAGCGAAGTCCTTTTATCAGATTCCGGTGACATCTGTCCTGAATGCAAAGGATACGGATTTATTATCACGGAAGAGGGCGAGGCAGTTCCCTGTGGATGTCGTAGCGGTGTACTTGCAAGTGAACGGCTTTCACAAACCAATATTCCGCCGAAGTTTAGCCAGAAAACACTCGCCAATTTTACCGCATCAACCCACGACAAGCAGCGCAAGGAACTCCTGGAAAAAGCTGCTGAGTTCGTTGAAAATTTTCAGAGCAGACAGAACCAACATCAAGGGATTTTAATGATTGGTAAAACCGGCAGCGGGAAGACACATCTTTCTGTTGCCATTTTGCGTGAAATTATTGTCAGGGGCTTCACGGGCTTGTATTTCAATGTTCCGGAATTTCTCCACTCGCTGCGCTCTTCCTATCAAGCGGATACCGAGTTGCTCGAAAGCGATATTATTGAACGAACGACACGTGTAGACCTGTTGGTGCTCGATGACCTCGGTGCTGAACGTACGTCCGGGTGGGTGAGAGACCGCCTTTACCTCATCATAAATCGACGCTACGAACAAATTAAACCTATTATTGTTACCACAAACCTTGGCTTCCAGGCGCTGAGAGACCAGGTGGGCGAACGAATTGTAAGCCGTTTGTATGAAATGTGCCCTCAGCAGATTTCTTTCCCCGAGCAGGATTACAGGATTCGTTTTCTCGAAGCCCAGGAAAAACGATTTCAAAAGAGGAAGAAATAACGGGTAGATGTCTGAACGTACTATTGCTGCTCGACCTGATCGTTTACACATTTTATCAATAAATTATATGGAGGACTCTTATGAGGAGAATAAGCATACTTGTGACAGCAATGATAATAATTGGAGCGATGTGCGCAATGGCTGAGTTTGAGTGTGAAGTAACCGGCGGAATCCCCCCTTACGCTGAATTGCCCGATGACGTGACTGAGCTCGTCGAGAAGGGTGAGTATACCAGCGCACAGAAGACGATGAAGACCATGATCGAGAAAGAGTACGAGTCCATGCCGATGGATTTGCGTCTGAGGATGATGTATGAAATCGAACGGCTTGACCGGGTGAGAGATGATTTCGTTCTCAGCAAGGATGAACTGTTGACCTCGCTCAAAGAGGAGATCAAAGACGTCACGATGGACGATATAGACCGCTGGGAAAAAATGGGCTTTTTCGACTATCGCATAATCGACGGAAAGAAACTATATTTCAGCCGCAGCCGGTCAAACCTTTACAAGTTGTGCAAGGAAGCAAGAGAGCGAGGCGAGACGACGGGTCGGGAAGAAGGCGAATCACGCCGCGCACAACAGATGCGTGAGATAAAAGCCGCGGCACTCAAGCAAGGGGACCAATATGTCATGCCCCGACGAATCGGCGTTCATATGACTATTACAGTTCCCCCCAACAAAGTTCCCCATGGTGAAATTATACGATGCTGGATGCCTTTCCCACGAAAGAATCCATTGCATGACAACATAAAGATCTTTAAAACCATGCCTGAACAACATCATCTCGCGCCTCCTGACCAGCTTCAGCGTTCCATTTATTTCGAGCAGCCTGCGGTGAAAGACCAACCTACAAGCTTCAGTGTTGAATATGAATTTACTTCCTACGCATCGTATGTCGATGTCGACCCGGCAAAAGTAACTCCTTATGACAAGACCAGCGATGTCTATCGAACGTACACTGCAGAGCGCTCGCCGCATTTGAAATTTTCCGATTCGTTGAGACAGATTGCCGAACAGGTTGTGGGCGATGAAACCAATCCCTATCTGAAAGCGAAGAAAATTTATGGGTGGGTCACGGAAAACATACGTTACACGTACGCTATTGAATACTCCACCATCCCGTCAATCAGCCAGTACTGTCTCGACAACATGCGTGGCGACTGCGGAATCCAGGCGTTGCTCTTTACGGTTCTTTGCCGAATAAGTGGGGTACCCGCCCGGTGGCAGTCAGGCTGGACTCTCTCCAACATGCATGACTGGGCACAGTTTTACGTCGAACCCTACGGTTGGTTATGGGCTGATCCGAGCATGTGCATCATGGACAAAGAGGATCCCGAAATCCGCTGGTTCCTCTTCGGTAATATAGATAACACACGCCTGGTAGCAAACAATGATTACGGTATGGAGTTTGACCCGCCGAAATGGCACTTCAGAAGCGAGCCGATAGATTTTCAGCGCGGCGAGGTCGAATGGCGTTGCGGAAATCTCTATTTCGGCGAGTGGTCATATTCCATGAAACGGCGAACAATCGAATAGCCTATGCCGCTTCTGTAGTCATTAAACCCAACAATAACCAAATACCATAAGTTTTCGGAGCTGAGACGATGAATCTTGACGAAATCAAAACCATTGCGAGTAGCTACCTGATGAACACCTATGGGGAACGCCCCCTCTGCCTTGTACGCGGCGAAGGTGCCTACGTGTGGGACTCGGAAGGGAAGAAATACCTGGATTTTCTCGCCGGCATCGGCGTGTGTGATTTAGGGCATTGCCATCCCTCTATTGTCGAGGCTGTCTCGCGCCAGGTCACACAATTGATCCATTGTTCGAACCTTTACTACATTGAACCACAGGTCACGCTTGCTCAAGTGCTCTGTAAGCATTCGTTTGCCGACCGATGTTTCTTCGCTAATTCCGGTGCGGAAGCAGGTGAAGGAGCAGTCAAACTTGCCCGCTATTTCTCAAAAAAGAAATTCGGTAACAATAAGTATGGACTCATTACGTTCCATAACTCGTTTCATGGCAGGACGCTGGGTATGATTACGGCGACAGGACAGGAACGGTTCCAGAAAGGATTCGAGCCGCTGGTTCCCGGATTTAAATACGCGGAGTTCAACAACATCGATTCGGTCAGGGCTCAGATCGATGATACCACGTGTGGAATAATGATCGAACCTATCCAGGGCGAAGGTGGGATATTCCCTGCAAGGCGCGAGTTCCTTGCCGACCTTAAACAGCTTTGCACCGAACGCAATCTGCTTCTCATATTCGATGAAGTGCAATGCGGTCTTGGCAGGACTGGTACAAATTTCGCCTACGAATATTATGGAATCGAGCCGGATATCCTTTGCCTCGGTAAAGGGCTTGGAGGCGGCATTCCCATAGCGGCATTACTCGCCGCGGGCGAAGTCGCCGATGCCTTTGACGTAGGGGTACATGGCACGACCTTCGGAGGCAACCCGCTCGCCTGCTCTACCGCCCTCGCCTACCTCACTGAATTGTTCGATAATAACCTGGCAAACCATGTGGCTGAGATAGGCGCCTTTTTTAAAGATCAGCTCGAGGCGCTCAAACAACAATTCCCCGTTATTGATGAAGTTCGAGGCATCGGCTTGATGCTTGCGCTACAATTCAATCAACCCATTGCACGGAATTTTCTCCGGCAATGTTTAGAAGAGGGACTCATAATCAACGCGCTCGGGGACGATAAAATTCGTCTTCTCCCTCCTCTGATTATTGAACGTAACCATTGCGACGAAGCCATCGACATCATGAAGAGATCGCTCGCGATGATTTCATAACGCGCTACCCGGTGGTTTTCACACGAGTGGTTCTTCATATTTTAGTGGGAATTTCAAAAAGAAAGGATACATCATGAAAGGAATAGTATTAGCAGGAGGTACAGGTACCCGACTCTTTCCTTTAACTAAAGTTACGAATAAACACCTCCTACCTATAGGTCGATACCCTATGATCTTTCATCCGATTTTTCGCCTGAAGCAAGCCGGCATCAAGGATATCCTGGTCGTTACCGGACTGGAACACATGGGCGACATGGTCAGCCTGCTGGGAAGCGGTAGAGAGTTCGGTGTCAAGTTTACCTACAAGGTGCAGGACGAAGCGGGCGGGATTGCACAGGCGCTCGGTCTGGCTGAAGAGTTCGTTGGCAATGATTGTTGTTGTGTCATCCTCGGCGATAATATTTTCGAGGACTCTATCGCTCCCTATGTGCAAAATTTCATGAAGCAGTGTAAGGGAGCCAAAATAATGATTAAAGAAGTCCCTGATCCCGAGCGTTTTGGCGTACCTGTAATCAAAGATGACAAAATTATCGGCATTCAAGAAAAACCCCAACATCCTGAGAGCAATTTTTGTGTAATTGGTATATATATGTACGATTCGGAGGTATTTGACATTATCAAAACCCTGAAACCATCACGGCGTGGCGAACTCGAGATAACCGACGTCAATAACTCATACATTACGAAGGGTGAACTGACCTATGACATCATAAAAGGGTCGTGGACCGATGCCGGCACCTTTGAATCGTTGCTCAAGGCAAACCAGCTTGCCGAACATATCATACTCGACTTTAATTCCTTTACATAAGAGCGCTTTTTTCTTTGAAAATGTGATTTACCTTGCCCTGGTTAAAAAGAGAGCATCCAGTGGTATCGTTTCAAGAAAATAAAAGAATTTTGGTAGACGGAGGAAACGAGATGAAACTTTATCGTACGATTCTTTTAGGCATACTCATATTGCTGCCGTTGCAGCAGGGGGTGCTCGGCGCGCCTGTTGCATCAAGTGCGCAACGCATAGTCGAGACTCGAGGTATCTGGCTTCGCCCACCATCAAATCCCGACGATATTCCTGCTATCCTCGACACAATCACCACCGCAGGCTTCAACGCGGTATTCGTAGAAACATTTTACCACGGATTTACCATTTTCCCCAGTAAGTATGTGCCGATTCGTCCCGAGTATAAAGATGTCGACCTGTTAAAAATCTTTGTCGAGGAAGGACGGGAACGCGGTCTCGAGATTCATTGCTGGATTGAGGTCTTTTACTGGATGGTTGACACAGAAGACTATCCTCAATTCCCACGTACACCCCTTTTTGACGGCCACGAGGATTGGCTGTTGCGACTACGCGACGGTTCAACAACAGAAAAAGCCGAAACGGCACATATCTTTGCCAATCCGGCGCATCCCCGGGTTCGCGCGTTGCTTATTGATTTCTTTAAGGAGATTGTCACGCGATATGACGTCGCAGGATTGAATCTGGACTATATCCGTTATCCAGCGGGAGGGAAAGGCAAGGACGCGGGTTACGATGATTTTACACGTAACCTTTTCATGGAACAGATGTGGGGAGTAGATCCCGCTGATATAGCGCAGAATGAAGAATCCGCCCTCTGGGAAAAGTGGGTAAACTGGCGCGAGAACATGGTGACGACGTTTCTGTACCAGACGCGGACGGCACTGAACCGGCACGCGCCCGGTATAATCGTGTCTGCCGATATCTTTCCCGGCTATTATGAATCTCGCTACTCGCATACCACATACCAGGACTGGAAAACGTGGATCGATCTTGGCTTGATCGACTTCATTATTCCCATGGCATACGCTGGGAGCCTTGAAGGAGTCCGCAAGGAAATTCAGCATGTGACGTCGCATGCAACGGGCAAAGAGGTGTCGGTGATCCCGGGCATTGCGGTCGCCAAACGCACGGCTGATGCTTTCGGCGGACCCGGTCATCCACCACTCGCACAGCAGGTTACAATGATTCGGGAAATAGGTCTTAAAGGACATGTCGTCTTCTGTTATAGCTGGTTGATGGACAGTGATGAAAATCTTGCGACATTGAGAAACACCATCTATGAACCTCTTCCTGAGCCCTTTCACCCGATAAGTGAATAACGGCTTACATTAAAGAATAAAGAGATTGCTCGAGAAACAAAACACAGGATAGGTCATGCTGACTTCATTTATTCTTTCACAGCCAGAAGGCACAAGGTGTTCCCATTAACGTATGGAAAACCACGATAATACCGTCAAATGGTTTCTTATCGCCATCCTCCTGATCTGGACTGTGGTTGTCCTGGTCGCATACGTTGGTTTCCATCCTGAACATTACCGTCCCTACTATCACCTGTTGCTTTTTCTTAATCATATTGTAGTCTTTGTGTTTTTTGTACTTACCTCCTTTGGTCTGGGTCGCCTTGTCCTGGTTCGGCTTTTTCGTTTTAACACGGAGAGCACTCTCTTCGAATTGCTCGCCTCTTTGGGAATCGGATTTGCCATTCTCAGCTATACAGCAATGTTTCTGGGATTTGTGGGCTTATTGCGTTTCAGCGCGGTCATACCTGTTGTTATCTTTTATTTTCTTGCAGGCGCATTTGAATTGAAGCATCTGGGTGCTAAACTTATAAACTCCCTACCCCGTGAACTACGCCGCCTCCCCGGTGGCTGCCTTACTTTTTTCCTGCTGTTCATACTTTTAGTACAGATTGGAATGAACTGTATTGAGAGTTTCACTCCACCCTATGAATGGGACACACTCAGCTACCATCTCTATTGTCAGAAGGAATATGTAGAAGCCGGCAGAATTGTGAAACTACCTTTTATTCATCAGAGTTATTATGCCTGCGGAATGGAACTCGTCTATGGACTATGTCTTATCCTTCAATCTCAGGTAGCGCCCAAATTGCTCCACTGCTTTTTCGGTCTTATGACCTTGCTCCTTATTTATGAGATCGGGAGAAGGTTTGTGAATCGTTTTACGGGTTTGCTTGCCGCCGTGATCTTCTATACCTGTCCTATTCCCGTATGGTTTTCGGGTGTCGGTAAAAATGACCTTGCGTCACTCTTCTTTATTACGCTTGTGTTCTATACTTTTCTCAAATGGTGGCATTCAGGAGAAGACCCGACGGTGAAGGGAACACGTTGGCTTCCTCTTTTAATTTTCTTTTCATCTATGAGCATCCATTTCGATTATCGCGGTCTCATCACCTTGACTACACTTGTGCTTTTTATCATCGGTTCTTTCGCACTTAAGCAAACAGGGATGACACGTTCACGCCTGGTGCAGGGGATAACATGGATAGCGCTTTCTTTGGTCATTGCTTCTCCCTGGTACTTGAAGAATGTAATGTTCACCGGCGGCGGTTCACCTTTCTTTCCATTTTTGACCAGCTGGTTCGGCGGCGTCGAAGGGCACGCCTTTGATTCGCTTCTCTCACAATTAAGAAAAATCTATACGCTCCACCCTCATTCTGTCATCCCGGATAAATCCATCTGGTATTATCTTTCTCTTCCTTTGTGGAAATTCACCATCGTCGGCAGAAATTACGACCTCGCAAGGTTTAACGCCACTATTACGCCTCTCTATCTGTTTCTCGTCCCTCTTTTTGTATTCGCACGTAAGACCAGACATACTTGTGAAATGCTTACACTCGGCCTCGTCTACATCGTTATCACGCAGATAACGCCCAGTAACCATACCCGTTATCTTGCTCCTGCTCTGCCACTGCTTTCCATAATTGGTGCATACGTTGCCGTCGAAGGACTGCCATCTCTCATCCGTATAGCGCGCCCGATTCTTCTCGCAGTGGTCTTGATAGTCGTCATAGCCCTGCTCTACGATAGTAGCGTTACGTTTATTCGGTATAGAAACCTCGAATATGCGATGGGAATATTACCTGCAGAAGAATATGTAACGCTTCGCTCAGAGATTTATCCTGCCTGTGAGTTCATCAATGAAAAATTGCCTCGCGACAGCCGTATCCTTTTCCTGAGCGATGAACGGCTCTATTATGTGCGCTCGGAATCTGTACCCCTTAACGCTACGCGTCTTGCTCAATTTGTCGCTGTTACCGGCGAGCACGCCCTTGAAGAGTGGCGCAATTTCGTTTCAGATATGCGTCTTACTCATATTGTGTATAATCCTGAATTTCATCAACGGTTTGAGCAGGTTAAAAAGATTTCCAGTCTCGTTGACGATTTTTTCCGGAAGTATAGAGCGGAATCTCTTGAAATTATATATAACCAATACGGTATCGAAATTTATAAGATTAAGAACGAGCAGTAAGCAAAAACCACATTTTTTAGTTGAAAGGAAGACCCGGATATTAGAAAAACAATCTTTAATTGCTATTCACGACATGGAGGAAAAAATCCGTATGCTTAAGAGAATCCGAATACTATTAGTGGTCAATTGGATATTCTTTACGTTTCTGTTAACCGCAGGAGCGGATACGATAATTCTTAACGAAGGCAAGGAGATTAAATGCAGCATCATCTCAATCAACGACACCGAGGCAAGGATAACGGTGGATGAGGTGGAAGTGTGTATTCCGATGTCACGTATAAAAGAAATAAAGGAAGAAACGGAACCAACACCTGCCCCCCCACAGACAATTACGTCTCCCTTCAGCGCACCGGGAACACCGCCACAAGTCTCCCCGCTACAAGAGCCCAGGCTTTCCGCACCCGAGGGAACCTCTCCTCTCGGTCTTCCTTCATTGGATTCTGTCTCGGAGCAGGTTGCGCCACAGGAGTCTGCGCCCGATACCTCGCCTTTTGCACCTTCTCCTGTGCCGCCATCGTCGGTAACGGATAGCGGTGTTGAATCCCAGCCGCAGGTACAACCGATAGCACCCGGACCTTTTTCGTCGTTCTCGGCACCGGGTGTACCACCGAGTCAATCGGAGACTACCACCCCTTTACCGCCGTTCAGTGCACCCGGTCAACAAACAAGCCCTGCACCATCTACCGGTCCTCAGCCATTTACGGGTGAGGAGGGAACCCAGGCGCCTCAGGCACAACCAATAGCGCCGGCGCCATCCGAGCCGTTCTCGGTGCCAAGTGTCCCGCCGCGCCAATCGGAGACTACCACCCCTTTATCGCCGTTCAGCGCACCGGGTCAGCAGGAGAGTCCTGTACCCTCTTCGCCGTTTTCCGCACCGGGTCAGCAACCAACTTCGCCGCCGCCCACTGGCTTGCAACCGTTTACCACAGAAGAACAAGAAGGAGAGACACATCTCACTCCCCCGCAAAGTACCGTTCCACCTCCTTCCTCACCTTTTTTAATGCCGGTTGAAGAGGCATCGTCGCTTCCCTCTTTATCCGAAGTCGCGGAGTCACCAGAGGCGGGGCTCAAGCCATATTCAGATGATCAAGAATCACAAGCCGCGCCATCTCCCGGAAGAACAGAGGACTCTGAAGCGTCATACACTTTCCCTGGTCTGACTACAACTCAGAATCGTTCATCGGAACAGGACACACAAGAACCTACCTTGAGACCGTTTACTGATGAATCAGAGATGGAAGCGCCGCCTTCTTCTCCTGCTGAACCGATAAAAATGGAGGTTGCCATGGCATCTACGGACCAGGCGCCAGCGGAGCCCGGGGATGAACGTCCCGAATTCAGGGCGGCATGGGTTTCCCGATTCGAATGGCCCGTCGCCGATGCTGCAGCGTGCAAAAAACGAATCTCCCAAATAATGGAAAAATTGGCACAGGCGAATTTCAATGCGGTTATTTTTCAGGTCAGAGGTCAGGGCGACGTCCTCTACCCTTCTCCCTATGAACCGTGGTCAAAAATATTTCAGTACCAGGACCCCGGCTTCGACCCCCTCGAGTTCGCCATTCAAGAAGCCCATGATCGTGGACTCGAATTTCATGCCTGGTTGAATGTTCATCCTGTCTGG
>CAZSMK010000057.1:0-12190 GCA_964608095.1 uncultured Candidatus Sumerlaeota bacterium
TGCCCAGCCTGTGCCTACATTTTTATACAGCTGAATCGCGTTCTCTATGACTGCGGCTCCCGGGTCCACACACAAGGCAAGCGCGCCAACGACATTACCGGTAACTCCGACACGCTCGTATTCTCCAGAAAGTACGCCCTCGTCATAATGGTTTTCCATCCATGTGAGGGCTTTATTCATCGAGCTGTAATGGTCGAAGCCCAGCTCTTTTGCAAGTCCAAGTGCAATGATTCCGAATGATGTCCTGCCGATTTCCGTAGGCCATGTAACCTTGTCTCCCCAGCCGCCGTCTGCCTGTTGTGCGCTTATCATCTGGTTCAATCGTGTCGGTAAAACCGACGCTTCCCCGACATAGGCAAGTCCCATGGACGTAATCAGATACCAGACACTCTCGTTGGGTCCGTAAGATTTGAACCAGTTCATGGCTTTCTGAGTACTCGTATGCCCGGGGTCGGCAAGGTAAAGCGCATACATTGGGTACATATTGACGCTAATGGAGCTCGTTCCCACGGGTTCGACACCCCAATAACCGTCTGAATTCTGATATGTTCGCAACCATTCTATACCTTTTTGAAATTCCAGGCTGTCATTCTCGCCTGCATAGGCAAGCGCGATACATCCTAAGGACGTTGCAACTGTTGCATGGGTTTCACCCCAATGCCCATCCGGATATTGCCTGTACTTCAGCCAGCTAATGCCTTTTGTGATAACAGAACTATGCGGGTTCTCTCCTGCTTCGAGCAACGCCCAGATACAAAGAGCGGTATTGTTCAGGCTATTGCTCCAGCTGCCGTTGGGCGATTGCATGTTCCGGATTTTTTGATATATTTCACGCACCATGTGATCGTTTCTACCTGCGTGTACCAGCGCCCGTAAGGCATAAGAATAAGAGCCAGCACTCTCGCCGGGAGTCCACGCGCCCAGCGCGGTCTGGTTCGCCGAGAGCCAGTCTATCGCATCGTCTATCGTGGCGTGGCTCACATCGGAGTGCAACACCATGCTGCACAACACAAAAAATAACGCGATGAAAAGTGTGGGTAAATAGATTTTGTCTTTCATGATGCCCCCTTCTTACTGTAGGATTTGTATGACCATTAAGAGTACGCGTCAGGTATTTAGCGTGTCAATAAAAAAATAAGAAACAAGGTATGAATATAGGAATCTTAGCGCGAGGGTCACTAAAGCCCATAACGTTATTAAAAGAGATAAACAGGTTATCCACATAACATGAAAAAATTTTTAATAAATCATTTGTCTTATGTTGATCATCTTAGAGATTTAAAACCGAAATCGAGAACGACATCACAACAAAAATCTTATGTAAAGATCTACAGTTTTGTTGTGAATCACAATTTTGCTTTTATTTACCGCATGGGTCATTATAATCGGTAACTTATCTATATGCCGAAGGCTGTTATCATGCCAAAGCTCAGTGTCATTATTGCTGCGTATAATCACGAGAAATATGTTCGCCGCACTGTGGAATCAATCCTCAACCAGACATTTTGCGATATCGAAGTGGTCGCCATTGACGATGGTTCCACGGACAAAACCCCCCAAATACTCGAAGAATTCGCTCCTGACATACGGGTTATACACCAGAAAAACGTGGGCATTGTCGCTACACGCAATAAAGGTTATTCGCTCACTAACGGAGAATATATTTGCTTTATCGATTCCGACGATGTTATCGCATCTGACAGATTTGAAAAACAAATAAAGCTACTCGATGCCACACCTTCTGCTGGTTTGATCTATTCAGATGCCTTGATAATAGACGAGAACGAAGAGCCCATAGGCAGGTTTTCTGAAATATACAAGCCATATCATAAGAACATTGCAAAGAATCTTTTTTGTAGATACTGTTTTATCCCCGCAATAACAGTAACCACCCGCAGGTCGGTATTTGACAAAACAGGGCCTCTTTGGGGACCGGACCGGATATGCGATTATCTCAAGTGGATAGAGATTGCCTTGATTTCGAATGTCGCCTATATCCCGGAGGCGCTGGGTTCGTGGCGGCGGCATTCAGCATGCCTGTCATTAGAGGCTGATACAGAGCGCCTTTATCTTGAACAGATTGAGAGTCTAAACCGCTTATCTGAAAAAAATCCGGAGATAAACGAGCTGGTGAAGAGATGCAAAAAAAAGCGATACGCGCGTATGTATTTTCTTATTGGCTTTTTCGCAGCTCTTTCTGATGATTTTACTAACGCGCGAAAATATTTCAGAAAATCGTTTATCGAATTCCCCTACGCCCCGGAAAACGTGGGGGGATTGCTCTTGTCGTATTTTCCGTATAGAAAGATTACCAGGGCTGTTTTTCAGAATGTGTATAACAAGGTGTACAAATGGAAGTAGGAGTGGACACGGTCGAAAAATTTATTTTTCAATTAATCCTAACTTTGTTTCTGGGTATCCATATTATATGTCCGGGAGAAAACTACCTGAGTGTCTCCCAATCTACCGCGGTTCCCATCAGCATAAATTTCGAAACACCGGAGAGCATCAATGAAGAGAATCTGTTTTTTGAAATACACAATACAGGTTCAGTTACGGTTGAAGACATCTGGGTAAAACATCAAGACGATCCGGACCTCACCGACATAGACCTGCTCGTCAACGACCTGACTGAGGATAAGGAAACCGATAGAGAAAAGGTGTTCAGCATTTATGAATTTATCACACACCATCACTACCCATATCCGCCGCCGACGGAAAAGGACGAGGAGCATGACCCCTTGCTCTGGTTCAATGTGTATGGCTATGGTTATTGTGACGATGCAGCGACCGCGGCTCAATATCTCTGGTCGAAAGCGGGATTCAAGTCACGAATCTGGTGGATGGAAGGGCATGTGATCCCTGAGGTGTTTTACGACGACGCCTGGCATCATCTTGATCCCTCTATCGGTATTTATTATCCTACACCGGATGGCGATATCGCTTCGGTCGCGGAACTTATTGCTGAACCGCAACTCATCGATGCCGCCTGGATAAAAAGAATAGGGAGACCCAACGACCAAGTGAGAGAGATATTCCTCTCGACGGAAGATAACAAAGTGAGCGAGATTTTGCGCGGACACGAAGGCTATTCGCCTCGATGGACGCTCCGACCCGGTGAAGGTTTCAAGCGATGGAAATCGAGAAGAATGGCGCCGCCCGTGCTCTTATCGAAAAGTAATGTTCTTGCACCCAAATATGCAAACAACGAATGGACTTTTGATGTGCCCTTTGGGTATGTACAGGATATTTCCGGTATAAACATGCGTGACCTAACGACTACGCGAACCGCGGATGCTTCAACGGCAATTACACTCAAAACCGGCAAAGAGGCGGGACATATTATTGTCCCGTTTCAGATTCCGTTCGTGATAGTCTCCGGCTCGTTTTATCTTCGCCCCACCCTTAACACGATTCAACAGCAGGTGTACGTATATCTTAGCAAGGATGGCAAGACCTGGACTCTTGTCGGGTACATGAGAGGACCTGATTATGATCACATTGACATAAACCTGCCTGGTGAAGTCTTCCACACGTACAGGTGTTATTTTCGTGTTGTGCTTGAGGACCGTGGTAGCGGGGATGTGCCGCCGCCCTTTATCAATGAACTCGGGTTTTCGTTCATTACACAGTCGAACCCGCTTACCTTTCCTACCATAAATGAAGGAGAGGAGAACGTCTGGGAAATCGATTTCGATGTTGCACCGTCGCCGGACGACGAGGAACCTGCCCTACACTTCCACCTGTCGGATGCTGAGTAGCAACGGTGGAATCTTTTTCTTTTAATCGAACCACAAATCTTCACTGATTCACACTAATCTAAAATACCCGGAGAATAAAGCGTGCCTGTACTCAGGCAGGAAAAAATAAGAATCCATTTTGAATAAGTGAAGATTAGTGAAGATCTGTGGATGAATTTTTTTTCTTTTAATCGAACCACAAATCTTCACTTATCTCCACTAATCTAAAATACCTAAAGAATAAGGCGTGCCTGGAATAAAGCATGAAAGATAAGTGGATAAAAAAATCTTTTTTTTTAATCGAACCACAAATCTTCACTCATCTTCACTAATCTAAAATACCCGGAGAATAAGGCGTGCTTGAACTTAAGCTCGGCTCTAAAAAACTTTTCAGATATGAAGTACCGATTGAAAAGTATACATGTTCTTGACGTTTCCTCATTCACTTCTTTCTTGCCATTGTCTTAAAAACGGGTAACAATTTCTGTATGGTATGATGCGTTTCTATTCTAAGCAAATAATCGAATTTTATAAGGAGGTGCATTGAGAGTGGCGACAACGAAACGGACCGAGTTACGTGTAAGAACAAGGAACGAAAAGGGGGCGCTTGCGGCGGTTCTGGGATGCCTTGCGGATGCGGGCGTGAACCTGCTCGCCTTTTGCTGTCCACCCGCCGGCAAGACCGGCACCATTCACCTGCTCCCGGGCGACGTGCAAAAAGCCGGCAGGGCGTTACGAGACGCCGGCTACAAAGTAGACAAGGCACAGGTCTCCTTTATAACGACAGAGGACAAGGCGGGAGCCGGCGCAAAAAGTATCAAAGCGATCTCGGCGAAAAAGGTCAACATCGAGTACGCTTACGCCACTTCAGGGAAAGGTAAAAAGTTCGGCATGGTCGTCAAGACCGGACGGTAAATTAATGGAGTCACATGCTGTTAAGTAATGTGATAGGTGAGGGTAGTTCTGTTGCGGTCTTATAGACTCTCTTTTCGAGAAGACGACGGATCCTCGTTCTTCGGCTAAATTCCTCGACTCCAATTATTCCTATTCGTCCAATGATTTTTAGAGACCCCAATATGCGCATCAAACGTACAATTGGCTGCCTTTTATATTGTGGGTACAACTCTTGAGCAGCGTTTAGTTGATTCCTCGCTGAATCGTAATGACCATTATAAAGAAGATTAAGTGCATAGCCAAGGCATAGATAGGCAAAAGTTTTCTTGAAATTATCGCTATGCGCTTTCCCTTTGTCTCCATAAATGTCGAGTATTTCCGGCTCGTGGGTATCCAGGAGTAAACGGCATTCTCGAATATTTAATCCCTCACGGATTACGCGCTTGCTCGTGTTTGTCTCATGATAGTTATATACAGCAAGTACCGATTCCAGAAATGCAAAGCCGACTCCTTTCAGAGCCAACCTTAGCCACATTTCGTAGTCCTCATATATTTTGTAACGTTCGTCGAAAACACCGAATTCTTCAAAACAGGATTTTCTTATCATAACCGTTGGACAATATATAACATTCATATGATTGAGCATATAAGGCGCGAAATCCTGTCCCTTAATTGTGAAAGAGGTATCCCAGCCGGGGTAAATTATATGACGGCCTTTGGGGAGATAGATTACGTGTGTATTTCCAAAAACGACACCAACATCGAGATGTTTATTTAGCAAATCACTTTCCTTTTTTAATGCCCCTTCTCGCAACTCATCATCCTGGTGTAAAATGACAATATACTTGCCCTTCGCGAGTTCAATACACCGGTTCCAGTTACCCGTTATCCCGAGATTGGTTTCATTTCTGTAGATGCTAACCTTATCATGCTCTCGCTGGAATTTCTGCGCCAGCTCATAGCTTCCATCGCTCGAACAATCGTCTACTACGATCACTTCGTAATCGCCGCAATTCTGGGTCAAAGCGCTCGTTAAGGCATTCGCCATAAAGGCTTGTCCGTTATACACCGGAATGCATACGCTTATTTGAGGATGTCGACTTTCTACCATGCTCTATCTGTTCATAATCTTTCTTTGAAGGTACTTAAGCTGAATATAAGTTTTTTTTGCAAGATTTACAGGCATAATAAGGAGCGGAATCACCAGATAGCTTCTCAGAGTAAAAGGATTTATAGTCAGCGATTTAAGGAATGATTCTCTAAATCGGCTATCATTTTGCAACAAGCTGACTTCTCCCTCAATGAAGTAGGCGTTAGACAAAAACTTTCTCTTTAATCCTTTTGGGGCATTTGAATCTTTAATTACCCTGTCATAAATGGTGAGAAATTTTGTGGTAAGGTATGTCTCCGACACTGAGCCTGAATGGAATCGCACAATAACCAATTCTCGAGGTATACATATAAAGTCAAATACATGTGCTATTCTCAGCCATAGGTCATAGTCCTGTCCGGAGCGTAATTCCGGTATTTCCGCAAATTTCCCCACTTTTTTGATTACGTCTTTATGAAGGCAGATTGAGGGGGTACATACGATTGCGCCATATTTAATTAAATCATTGAAGATGTTTCCCTGCTGGAGGTTTTGTTTAGGATGCATGTGAATCTTGCGTTGTTCTCCAGTCCCAACAATTGAATATAACGTGTATGATGCCTTAAACTCCGGATGTTCCATCATTGTCTTGATTTGTAGTTCCAATTTCTCAGGCAACCACACGTCATCGTCATCCAGGAACGCGATATATTCGCCTCGAGCGTTTTCCAATCCGACATTACGGGTCTTACCCGCATGCCCCTCATTGTTCTTTTTAATATACCTGATCCGGTCATCGGTAAAAGATGCAACAACTTCTTCTGTATTGTCCGTTGATCCATCATCAACAATAATCAGTTCAAAATTTCGATATGTCTGGTCGAGAACCGACTGAACAGCCTCTTTTAAATAAGACGCCCTGTTGTAGGTAGGTATTATTACGCTTACTTTTGGAGCCTGATTGTCATCCATTATTCATGCATCTCCGCGAAGAACATAATCCTATCGGTATCAGTACACTTTAATCGTGTCTCAATGTTACAATTTCCCGGATTCGTCGTCATCTATCAATGCTTTTTCCGATATATGACCGATACTATTGTAAAAGCATCAATGTGTTTCAAGAAGGGCGTGAGTAATATCTTGAAATCGAGCGGCGATTTTTGCCCATGCGAAGTCACGTTCAACCCGGGCTTTCCCCTTTTTTCCCATGTCACGGCGTAGCTGGCTATTTGCCATCAGTTCTCTCAAAGCATGAAAAATTTCCTGCACATTAGTACCGTCAATCAGGAGACCTGTTTTCCCGTGTTCAACTGCATCAACTGTGCCGCCGGATTTCCCCGCAATTACAGGAACACCACACATATTTGCTTCCAAAAACACAATCCCGAATCCTTCAACGTCGCCATTGGGTAATTCTCGATTGGGCATTAAAAAAATATCGGCGCTATTGAGATACCGCATTTTTTCTCGGTCTGAAACGTTTCCCTTGAGTAGAACATTGTCCTCCAGATTCAGTTTTTTGATAAGGCTTTCTAACGTATGACGTTCAGGACCATCGCCTATTAGTATATACAGAAAGTTGTTTTCAGTTTTTCGTAGCATGGCGACGGCTTCAATAGCCCTGTCAAAGCCTTTTCTCTCGATTAAGCGACCGATACTCAATAGTACTTTGTCGTCTTGCGGTATATCCAGGCTTTTACGAATTTCATCTTTTTGTGTGTCTATATGAAAGATAGCAGTATCAATGCCGGGATTAAGGATGAAAATCCTGTCATCGCGAATTCCCATTTTTTCGCACAATGTTTTGGTATAATTACTATTTACTATAAGATAACTCGATTTTCGGAATGATATATTACGCCACAATCGATTTTTAAATGATAGATTCTTTGAATTAATCTCCATACCATGTGCTATCAAAAAGTGAGGCTTTTTTCTAAACGAACAAAGGATTTGCATTGTTGTTGTATACGGAGTCCACACATTAAAAATGATACACGCGGGTTTTATTTCTCGTATGGTCTTGTCTAACAGTTTTGCCATAAAGAGATGTCTATGGAATACCGACTTCCCGTAATCTTCGAGAGAATAGCGAATGACGCGATAGGGTTGTTCTTTATCAAAACGAGCGCTGTCCGGGGTCGTAGTCAGGGGGGCTACTATAGTTACGTCCTCACCCGATTGTTGAAGATGATACGCTAAATTGTGTGTATAATCAGCAACTCCTCCGAGAGAGGGTTTGAAGTCGAAGGCTATGAACAGATATCTCACGTGTTCGTTTAAGTTCGCTAATTAAAAAAACGATTTGTCTCAAAATTCATGTAATACTTAATCAATATAACCCAAGGCACGTAACCTTTTCACCATCTCTTCGTCGTCATGTTCCTGACTGGGCTTTGACTCTTTAAACATATCGTATGATTCGAAGACCGGTTTATTTTTAGTCATCTCACTCGACTCTGAAAAGATCGACATGACTTTTCCATCGTATTCGGTAGGTATTCCACTGTTGAACATGTGCAAAACGGTTGGTGCTATATCATAAATATGAAACGCTTGCGGTTCTGATGTTTTTCGCACTTCTGCACCACTTGCAATAAAGATACCGTCTATCCGATGCGTATTGATATGTCCCGGCAAGCGTGGTTCTTGATACACTCGCGTGGTGATACCACATCTACTTTCATATTCGTCGATCCAGTACACGATATCGGGCATTTCATCGAGGAAAGAACCGCTGTAGATCTCTTCTCGTCTATACACCGTGGCTTTTTCCGGGAACTCATTCTGTAAGGTATCGATGATGTGCGTGCGAACAGTTTCATATTCAGATTCGGGCACACTACCCATAGGCTCCCTGCCCTTGAGATTAATATAAATACCGCTATCAACAGGAGAGAATGCCCGGGTGTTCTGCCAGTCGATGTAGTTTAAAAAGACGCCATGACCCGGATATCGTTGTGGAAAATAGCGCCTTTGAAGCTCAGCCCGAACTCGTTTAAAGAATATGAGGGCTGGATTTTTCCAGTTCAGGAAATGGTGTTTTTGCAACCATGTATTGATATTCAAAATAGCCTTCATAGACCCAAATCCATGATCGCTTGCTATAAAGACATTCTGTGGGGAAGTCTTGTCGATAATGGCCTTAATAATTTCATCCATTTTCATGTACACTTTTTCAAATTCCCCGTCTTCTTTTATGAAATGTTGTACCCTATCGACATTAAAGCCCAGGAGAGCCATGTCGAAGTCATCATGTTCAAACACGAACTCGCAGAGTTTCAATCGATTGGTTTCCAGTTGGAAATGATATGAAAGAGGTTCTTCCACTATACTCTTTCTATCCCTTACTTCGTAATCCAACTTGCCCAATTTTTTTTCCAGTTCCTGCTTAAATGTTTCAGGATAACAATAATCCCCCGTATCGTTATATACAGCAGCCACCATAACGCCATTTACTTTGTTTGCCGGATGAGTGAGGTGCGCATTGAGGATGGCAACTTTAACGCCACGTTCGGAAAGGATGTCCCAGAAAGCGGGAACCGGCACTTTATAATTAACGGGTGCGATTTTATATTCACCGGGTGATTTTTTATAAAAATTATAAAATCCCAGTTTTCCCGGATTCAACCCTGTTCGAAGTGATATCCATGCAGGACAGGATATGGGCGGTATCGTGCTCTCTAACGTGCCGTACGTTCCTTTCTGCATCAATTGTGTTATCGTCGGAATTTTATCCGGGGGTATCCTGGATATATAGTTAAACGTCGCCCCATCAACGATGAATATCACAAGCTCCAATGACATGTTTACCTCCTGAATTTAATACGTTCATAGCGGATTTATTAATCAAAAGTATCCAAGGTTTTTAAGCTGTTGCTCAAGCTGTTCTCGCTCTGAATCATTGTAAGCTTCTGCCCCCTTAGCATTCTTATATATGCTTCCGATTTTTTTAGTAGTTATTGATTCAATGTGCTCTTTCTTGAAAACAGCAAGAATCTGTCCATCCATATCTTCCGGAATTGGTATGCCAAGACAGGCTAAGACGCTGGGTGCAATATCGTAAATTATCGCATTGTTAACTGGATTATCCGAGACGACGCCACTTCCCCATACTATCATTATACCATCCTTATGGTG
Organism: uncultured Candidatus Sumerlaeota bacterium; assembly: GCA_964608095.1. GTDB lineage: Bacteria > Sumerlaeota > Sumerlaeia > MWCT01 > JAGHBZ01 > CAZSMK01. The sequence goes on from CAZSMK010000057.1 coordinate 9,868, forward strand.
TGAACCTGAAGTATTTGAAGAAAAACCCCAAACTTTATCACCTGATACTGCCAGATGATTGTTGCCAATTTTTCGAAAAGTGATAATATCCGGAGCTCGCTCAAGCATTGGACCCTTGTACACCTTCTCTCTTCGAAGAACTTTATAATAAGCATGTGCACCTGTTTGTTTATGTTTCTCATTTGCAAGCGAATTACACAAAGTTTCAACAAGTTCATTATATTCATCGCCAGGCTCGACAATCCCATTAGGTTCTCGTCCCTTAAGATTAATACGTATCCCATATTCCTCTGCGAAAGCCTTAGTCTTATTCCAATCGATCAGTTCAGCAGGAGAGAAACCTTTAACTCTTTTTTGTCGCCATATTCCCGGGTCGGTTAGATCTTTTGGAAAATATTTAAATAATATTTTCATTATAGCATCAACAAGAAATCTATAGTATGAAGATTTCTGGATTAATGATCTGATATTATTGATCTCCATTTTTAGAAAGGATTGATTCTCTTCTTTAAGGGTAAGAAAGCCCTTCTGTTTAAGCCACCTGTTGATATAGAATAATTCGTATTGCGATCCGAATCCATGGTCAGAGACAATGAAAATATTGAAATTATTCTCTTCCGGTAAGGCATCGATCATTTTTCCAACGCTATCATCAAGTCTCTTATAAATTTTGAAAACAGCCTCTTTTAAGATATCAGGAGTTTTTTTATTAAAAAGTGGATGGTTTTCATCCATGTCTCCCCAGAAATAATGTTGTGTTCTGTCCAGAGAACTGAATACCACCATGAAAAAATCCCATTCCTTTTCTTTCATCATTTCCAGTACAAGTTTCTCTCTTTGCTGAATTGCGTAGAGGTATGCTTCAACAAGTTTCTGTTTTCCATACATTCCATAAGATAAATAATGATAATGAGGAACTTCAATAATATATTCAGGAACAATTTTTTCTAGCTCTTGCTTAAATTCCGGGGGGTGTGTAAATTGAGAATTTTTACCTGGAGTTTCCATTCCAGTAACAACTATACCATTGATTTTTTGCGGTGGATAAGAGATTGGTACATTGATAACGATACTTTTTTTATTATATTCAGAAAGTATCTCAGGTAGGGTTTTCGTATGGATATATGATGAATTTGCCAATTGTAATTCATATTGGTTATTTAACCGAACTCCAAATCCAAATATACCATGTTTTCCTGGATTCACACCAGTCATACAGGATACCCAAGCAGGGGCACTATTGGGGAATGGTGTTGATTCTAATTTACCATGTGACCCACTTGATATGATTCTATTTAAATTGGGTAATTTACCCTCTTCTATCCATGGTTTTATTAAATCAAACGTTGCTCCATCCAATCCTATTACGAGTACTTTATTATTCAATCCCTTACCTCCTGACGTGCACATCTTTCTTTGATTGAGAGCAAACAGCCATTAAATCTAAAGCTTTGTCTAATTCGTTTTCTTGATAATAAAAATCATTGATTGAAAATTTTTTTTGAATTGAATTTTCTAAACATTCTTTGGAAGAATGATGTTCTGGATTTCCGACTCTTATTTTATACTTTTTGAATGGTAGTGTATTGGTCAGTCGATATTTCACTCCGTCATAAACACGGCTTATTAGATTTCTTCTTCTACGTGCTTGTAAACGTCCTCGTGTTACACGGCTATACTCGACTTCATAAGCTTCTTGAGTGGCAAATAAACCCTTGATAGATACTTCCGTAAAATAGTTTTGCAGTAAATTCTTCAATTCAACTGGAGTAAATTCGTGTGAGTGAAAAGGATTCCATGGTTTTGTACCAGGATCTATTCGTAAAACTGCATTGGGTGTAGTAAATAAAGCCATACCCTCAGGTTTTAAAACCCGTATTATCTCCCCTAAATATATATCATAATCCACAATATGTTCTATAACTTGAAAACTTGTTACCAGATCAAATGAATCGTTCTCGAAAGATAATGTTTTCCCATCTATTTTTTCAAATTTTATTCCATACGCACTGAATGCATCTCGTGCCATATTGATTGCTTTTTGAGATACGTCAGCACCAATAATTTTATTACACTTTTCACTTATAATATGAGTCCCAAATCCATTATTACATCCAAGGTCTAGGACATTTTTTCCAACACTTTGTTTTGCTGCTTCTTCGTAAGCTTTAAGATGTATAAGAAAGAGAACATATTCTTGAAAGTTTTTAAAATCTCCAGTCTGAATCATGAAATGTTCTTCAGCCTGAAGTTTTATCATTTCATCGTGGGTTATCATATATCTAAATTATCCTTATAACTTATAAATAATATCATAAAAGAT
>CAZSMK010000058.1:0-14683 GCA_964608095.1 uncultured Candidatus Sumerlaeota bacterium
GCGTCAAATGCTTTCACGAGCATTCAGGGATCACGCGCAATTCAGAATTGCGTCGTTCCAGCAAAAGGAAAAGAAGTGCAAACTTTAAGGTTCGACCCCGGAAATTGACTTCTTCTTATGCGGTGAGGGGAGTAGGGTCGTTCGGCCCGAACGACCTCCGGAAAGGAGAACACTACAAATGTCATTTCTGAAAACAGATGGGCTCGATGATCCTGCAGAATTAAGATTACTTTTTACTTGAAGAGCGATGGTATAAAGAGTTATACTCTCTTATTCAATAGTGCGAAGTATCGGTGGGCGATTAGCTCAGCTGGGTTAGAGCGCCGTCTTGACATGGCGGAGGTCCACAGTTCAACTCTGTGATCGCCCACCATTTTTTTGTCCTGCCCTCGGATATCCCTTTTTTTTATACCACATCCAAAAAAGTGCGCTGATATTATTTCCGTCCCGCTATCTATTTAAAAAATCCCTATATTGATCACTCCCCATGCTTGTTCCTACGAGCATCTCTATTTGCGGGTGTATAACATCGCGCGTAATGCAAAAAAGGGTTGTTGATACAGATAGTATTTTGTAAAGTAAGTCCTACACTCCATTTCAAGGGGGAAAACCATGTTGAAACATATCTTTTCGATGGCGATGGGTGCTTTCCTGATGTTCACAGGGTGTGGAGAGCAAGCGGCACAAAAGAAAGTGGTCGTGTACACCGCACACGACCAGATTTACTCGGAACCCATCTTTACGGCATTCGAAGAGAAAACGGGTATAAAGGTGGAACCTGTCTTTGACACGGAAGCAGTGAAATCGGTCGGGTTGGTGAACAGGCTCATAAGCGAGAGTAGCAATCCGCGATGCGACGTGTTCTGGAATAACGAAATCGCGCGTACCATTGTGCTGAAAAACAAGGGACTTTTGCAGCCCTATGAGTCAAACCAAACGCGGCGTATTTCGTCTAACTATAAGGATACAGAACATACGTGGACAGGTTTTGCCGCCCGGTTGCGAGTGATTGTATACAATACGGATCAATTAGAAGAGAAAGAGGCGCCGCACTCGATTTATGATTTTTTGAAGCCGGAATGGAAAGGTAAACTGGCGATAGGCTATCCGCTGTTTGGAACGACCGAGATACATTTCGCCGCGCTTAATCTTAAAATGGGCGAAGAAGTGGAATCATTCTTCCGGCAGATGTGTGAGAACGAGGTCGCCTGCCTTGACGGGAATGCAATGGTGGTCTCTTTTGTCGCCCAGGGAACCTATATGGCGGGATTTACTGATACGGACGATGTTTACTCCGCCAAGCAGGAGGGAAAATCAGTGGATATGATTTTCCATGATCAAGACGGCATGGGGAGTTTATTGATTCCAAATACGGTCGCGATGATAAAAGGTGCGCCGCATCCGGAAGAAGCCGGCGCGCTTATCGATTTTCTTCTTAGCGAAGAAGTGCAATTGATGCTCGCACGGTCGCCCTCCGCACAGATTCCGATCGGGCAGACCGTCGAGTTCGAACATTCGGCTTTTAAAGACCTCGATATACGTGTTATGGATGTCGATTACGAACAAGTCGCCGAAATCATGCAGGAAAACAGAGATCTCCTGCAAAGTATTTTTGTTCGATAGATGAACTTTGGCACGGGAATAGGACAGGCACTCAAACGGGACGATTTCATGTTGCTCCCTGTAGTCGCCCTCTATTGTTTCCTTATCCTCAGTGCGCTCATCCCTATTACGTGGAAAGCCATATCGTATAGCATCGGTGAAATCGGTGATTCAACAACCGATACAGCGGATATCGCGCGTAAAGGACTCCTTTTTGTAAAAAGCATCGGGGTCTCGATGGTGACGGCGACGCTAAGCGCCGTTGCCGGTTTTATGCTCAGCGTCATGCTCTCGCGTTTCAATCTGAAATTGAGACTGCTCTGGATCGGACTCTTTCTGTTCCCACTTCTGATACCGTCTCATCTTTATTGTCTGCTCTGGATTCATGCCCTGGGCAATGAAGGACTTCTTGGTTTTCTTAATGTCACGTTCCAGGGAGCGGTTGCCCTTGTCTGGATACTTTCGCTCTATTTTTCGCCCGTGCCCATGCTGTGCGGCTTAATCGGTATGGCGTGCATTGAGAAACGCGTGGAAGAATCGGGCTATCTTTTCTGGAGCCGGAAACAAACTTTTCAAAAGATCACCATACCGCTCTTGAAACCGTTTATTTTCCTCGGATGGGTCATTGTCTTTATCCTGTGTTTGAACGAATACGGCGTCCCGCTTCTTTTACAGGTCAATCTCTTCACCACAGAGATTTTTCTTCAGTTCAGTTCCCTTTTCAAACCAATGATAGCCGTAATCGAGTCAAGTGTGGTGTTAGCGGTGGTTTTCATAATCGTCGCATTGGCAATGAGATATTTTTCGTCTAAACGATACATAACGGTTTATGGTGCTGGGGGCATAATTCAGCCCGTCCCCTCGGGAGGCTACGGATGGCTTATCTATGCAGTCCTTGTTCTGGGAGCAATCGTAATTGTCTTATTGCCCCTGACATCGTTGCTCACGGGAATACGCTCAGTCGAAGTTTTCCGCACCACACTCCTGAGCGCACTCGATCAGATTAAGTACAGCGTGGTTTTCTCGTTTCTTGCAGGTGCGCTCGGATGTGTCATCGGGCTTATGGTTGCCTATTATGTCAAGATAAGGCGCGGAGCAGGCAGGCACTTTATCGATGCAACCGCCTATTTTATCTTCGCTGTCCCGTCTATGATTATGGGAATCGGGTTGGTCTTGTTCTGGAACATGAAAGGAGCATTGGGTATCCTTTATTCCTCGATACTTATGGTTGTGATTGGTTTTCTCGTAAAGTATTTACCGTTGATGATAAAATCAATCGAGTCGAGTATGGAACGCCACAGTCGAGGGTTTGACGAAGCAGCGCAGGTGTCGGGACTCTCGCTGGTCAAGCGATTGTACCATGTTACGATTCCGCTCAATCTCAAGGGAATCGCTATCGGGGCTGTGGTGCTGATGGTATTCAGTATGAACGAGTTGAACCTGCCGCTGTTGCTTGTGCCACCGGGAAAAACAACGCTCTCGATCAGGCTGTTTACGCTCATGCATTTTGCACCGGAAAGAGTACTGCTTTCACTGGGATTATGTATCATAGCCATCAACCTTGCGCTTTGTGCGGCGGTGTTTGGAACTTATCGATTACTTCGCGGCAAACGGCCTATCGCATGATGGACGTACGACTTGAACATATCGTGAAGACGTTCGATGCGAGACCGATTCTCGACGACCTCACCTTATCGGTCGAGAGCGGCACACGGTTTGTGGTCATGGGACGGTCAGGAAGCGGCAAGACCACCTTGTTACGGTTGATTGCTGGTCTTGACAAACCCGATAAAGGCACCATCATGCTCGGTGATAGGTATATGGCGGGAAACGGTCGTTACATAGAACCACATCAACGAAGTGTGGGATTCATATTTCAGGAGCTGGCGCTCTGGCCGCACCTCACGGTCAGACAAAATTGCGACATCATTCTCAGGGGCAGAGTCAAGGAGACGAACGTGCGAAAAGAAAAGATACACAATCTTCTCGAACAGCTGGAGATAAAGGAGTTTGCGGAGAGCTTTCCCCACTCACTCTCAGCGGGAGAGAAGCAGCGAGTGGCGCTTGCACGTGCGTTGATAACACAGCCCGGAATCCTCCTCCTTGATGAACCCTTGAATTATCTTGACGTTCACCTCAAACGCAACATCATGAACCTTATTATCAACTTGCAGGAGCAGTCGGGGATTACGATGATTTATGTAACGCATCTTCCGGATGAAGCGATTCTTTTCGGCGGAAACGCAGGAGTCTTAGATAAAGGCGTGATCGATAAAACGGGACCCGTGGACGAAATCGTCAAGGTGTTTACACAAAATGAGAGCACTGAATAAAAAATACGCAAAGAAAAAATCTGTAATCAAAAGGGTGAATCTTGTTTTTTGCATTGCAGCGCTATGTGCCGCTGTCCTGTCAGCCGGTCATGCGGCGGATAAGAAAATGGACATCGAGGTATCCGCTGCAGTGGGGTACACGCCCGATTCCTATACCGCACGTCTCGAATCATGGACACCCGTACATATCCTTATCAAAAACAACGAGAAGGACATTTCGGGATATTGTGAACTGAAAGCGCCCGATGATTACCGCCTTTATCGGGTTCCTTTCACCTCCCCGAAAAATTCCTCGCTCCTTTTTTCGACTTATATTCATCCCGAAGGCTATGACACACGGAAAAGCGAATATACTCTTGACGTCGTCACAAAGGACTTCCACATCCCTACCCAATACCTTGCGCTCCAGATGCTCAAAGAGGACGAATATTATTTCGTTGTTTTGTCGCAGAAGGAAGGGGGGCTTGACCCGCTCGGGTACAGGATCAATAAAGAGCTAAACAGCCGTCGAGACGAAGATGAACCCCGAATATATGTAAGGCTGTATTACAGTAAGACCCTTCTGCTGCCGCGGGATGCCATGGGATACGACGGTGTGTCGGCGATACTGTGGGATGGCGGCGACCTGACAAATTTAGACCATGACCAGCTCGATGCCCTTTTTGCGTGGATTCGAGCCGGCGGCGTCCTCTTTATCTTCACCGGTGAGAATTGGCAGTTTCTCAAAGGCACAGAGCTGGAAAAGGTTGCGGGCATAGAGTTAGGGGGTTCTAAACTCATCCGCGGAGAGGAACAAAATTCCGGTGCAACTCCGTTTGTGCTCGCGCAAGCCCGCCTTTCCAATGAGTGGGAAACGCTCGCAACGCTGGAGAATCTCCCCTATGTTGCCCGCAGGTGTGCAGGAAGGGGAGAAATGTATTTTGTCGCTTGCCGGTACAGCCCTACCATTCCCCTGAACGAGCAGGTCGCAGAGCATGTCTTATCGGTCAATCCGGGCGGTATATTCGGTGAAACATATCAGGAAGAGGTAACCGAATCACTCTGGGCAGAATTACAGAGCGGCTCTCACAATTTTCAGTTCAAACTCCCCCCCTACAAAGGGGTGATCTTTTTTCTCATCGCTTATTTTATTCTTATTATTCCTATAAATTATAGTATCTTTATCCTGTTCAAACGCCTTGAATGGGCATGGTATATGCTCCCGGTTATAGCGATAATGTTTTCTCTTATCGCGTATTCTTATGCCTATATGAATTATGGAAAAAAACTGGATGCCAACCAGCGACACCTGATAATGACCGCTTCAAAAAGCAGGATCGGCGCTGCACGAAATGTACTCACGATATTTTCACCAATGACGAGATGGTTCGATGTGGAAATCGCCGACACTAATTTCTTTCCATTATTAAGGGAGCAGATATCATCGCAAAGTTTTTTTTCCGGGCGCTCGGCACAGCGACTGTTTCAAGAAAAGATGTTATTCCTCGATTTTACCGATTCGTTCAAGGTCAAAGACTTTACCGTATATAAGTGGTCGACGCGTTCGATTATGTATGAAAACATAATAGATCTCGGCGGCAGCATTGATGTCGACCTGGAGATTAAGGATGGTGCGCTTGAATACAGCATCGAGAACCGGACACCTTACGAACTGAGGAACGCATATCTTGTAACGGAACGGAATACGTTCAAACCGCTCTCGGATCCAGGCGCTGACAACGTATTGCAGCCCAACGAAAGCAAGCAAGGCAGATTTGATCTCAGAAAATATAAGGAAGACCATGCCACTTCTCGTCGAGGAACAGCTTCACACTATGTAAATCCCTATGGTCGAATTCCTTATTTCAAGCTTACACAAAGTCTTCTTTCTGCTGATAAAGCGGTCCTTATGCTTACCACGGAATCGTACCGCGATTCGTTCACGAACGAAATTGGTGAAAAGGCGATGGACTCGGATACGACCATATTGGTTGAATGTCCCATAACGAATAAAGAGGGAATTACCTATTTAGACAATGAAGATTTTGTCATATCGGTGAAGCCGAACTCGCCAGTGCTGGTTCAACGGGATGGAGTAATACCAAGTAATTATTATGGTCCAGGGCATCCCGAATGGTTCGAAAAAGAGGAGTACGCCGGGAAGAAGAGTTTTTTAACGTACGGGGAGCAGGCGATAATTACATTTATTCCAGCGACGCTTCCCCATCTGGAAACCGGTGGCGTCGAGATTGATATTGACATCCACGTGACCAAATATATCTCAGAGATGCAAGTGGTTGACCTTGAAGAAGGCACGCATTATGAGGCATTTGCATATAATCACGAAACCTTTGAATGGGAGAAAATCACATGGGGCGCGCTCGATGAAATCGGAGGCGCGCGCCGGTACTGGGACAGGGTGGGAGGTTTTCAAATTCAACTACGCTTTAACCTGCCCGTAATAGAAGAAGAATTCAAGAACGACCAGACACAGTATCCGTTCGACGAAGAACAGGTGTTTTATATCAAAAAAGCGGACATTTTGGTGACTGGAAAAAGTCAACAGACTCAACCCGAAATCTCGCTTTCAGGGAGCACACAAAATGATAGAGATTGATAATTTCACCAAGAAATATGGAGACCTGGTTGCCGTCAACAATTTGAGTATGACAGTTGAAGAGGGCGATATTTTTGGATTTATCGGCCCGAATGGAGCGGGCAAGACTACGACCATAAAATTTCTTGCGACCTTGCTGAGACCCGATTCGGGTAGCGCGACCATAAACGGCTATAGCGTTATCGACGATATCTACGAGGTCCGAAAGAGTATCGGCTACATGCCTGATTACTACGGCGTATACGAGGGGATGACCGTCTGGGAATATCTCGATTTTTTTGGTGCGGCGTATCATATCCCCTTGAAACAGCGCAAGAAAATCACCAGCGATGTGCTTGAACTGCTCGATCTCGAGGGAAAGAAGGATGATTTTGTGAAAAGTCTATCACGCGGGATGCGGCAACGCCTCTGCCTTGCCAAGACACTGGTGCACGACCCAAAAGTTCTGATTCTGGACGAACCTGCCTCGGGGCTCGACCCACGTGCCCGCATCGAGATTAAAGAACTGCTCAAAGAACTCAAGAAAATGGGAAAGACGATCTTCATCTCCTCGCATATACTGAGCGAGCTTGCCGACCTGTGTAACAAGATCGGCATCATCGAGAAGGGAAACCTGCTGGTATGCGGTGACATCGAAGAGATAAAACGAAAAATCAAACAGACCCTGACGATTCAAATCGACGTTATCAACGATGTGGAACGAGCGCAGGAAATCGCAATGGGCTATTCAGGCGTCATGGACACTCAACGTGAACACACTACTATCCGCATCGAGTTCAACGGCAAGAAAGAAGATGTCGCCGGCTTGATACAAACGCTTGTGGATAACAAGATCAAGGTTGTCTGGTCGAAATGCATCGAGACGAATCTCGAAGAGGTATTTCTCAAGATAACGAAGGGTGAGGTGGCATAAAATTGAAAACAGCGATTCGGCGATACCTTACAAACCCGATCATCATCAGGGAAATGAAAGGCGTGATGAGAAAAACGTCATCGTTCGGGCCGTTGTTGATCATTGCCCTTTTCTCGATTGTAGCGATTTCTATTGCGTGGGCGAGCTTGTCTGAATCGTTATACGGCGATATTTCTGAGATGCTCGCCGTAATAAGCCGCGGGCTCTTCACAGGTATCAGCTTCGCTATTCTTTTACTCTCTTCACTCATCGTTCTCTCGACAACGGCAACCATGATAACAACTGAGCGGGAGAACCAGACCTTCGATCTTCTTGTGGTGACGGGATTATCGAAAAAGCAGATTATTCTGGGGAAGCTGGTGTCCGCAATCGGGTTCATCTGTTTTCTCATCATGGCGACACTCCCGCTGCTTTCCATTTGTTTTATTCTTGGCGGCGTCTCGTTGCAAGACATTGTCATTGCCTATGTCTCTATTCTCACCACACTCGCCGCTGTCGGCATGGTCGGCATTATGGCGTCTGCAATTGCAAAAGATTCACGTAAAGCGCAAGGACTGGGATTTCTTATTATTTTTCTCCTTTTTCTGGGCATCCCCTGGGCGATTGAACTCATAAGGGCTTTCACCGGTCGGTTCTCCTCCACCCCGAACATTATCTGGCTTTTCAATCCCTACATGAATTTCTTCCGAATATTGTTTCGAATACCGCTATCTCCTTTTGCCGGTGGGTTTTTGATGGCTATCAATCCTTTTTACTTGATCCTCTTTACCAATAGTGTATTGCTTGCCGTAGGATTCATAATCGCCAACAAATATTTTATTTCTCCCGAAAAAGAGAAGACCAAAATTAGAAAGAAATATATCGAAAGTAGAGAAATTTTAGAGAAAAGAAGAAAACGATTTCCGTACTATCTCATCGATCCGCTCAAGAAAAACCGCGAAATTCAAGACGATGAAAACCCCGCGTTTGTGAAAGAAAAAAGGTATACGTTTGCGTCACGGTTGGTATTTATTATTCGATTTGCCTATATAACGTTACTCTGCGGTGTGGTATTTTGTGTATCGATGCCGTTCACAGGCATAGATGAAGAGTTTATCGTGGTTTACTATATTATCGGAACATTGATAGGAACACTCTTTACGCTCATTATTTCTTCGAACCTGGTTGTCGATGAAATCGAAAAGAATACGTTCGACTCGCTGCGCTCCACCATGTTGAAACCCGCCGAAGTGTTCTGGAGCAAGATAGGTTTCACCTTCATGTGTGCGGCTCTAATCCTTACCACCTATACTGTACCCGGTATCTTGTTTTATATAATCGGAGGTAATCGATGGTTCGCGTGGGATACCTATTCTGAGTTACCCCCGCTTTCTTTATGGTTATTGGGACTCAACACCATGATTATGTCAGTGGTGCTTGCGTGCATTGTAGGAATTCTGGCTTCATCCATCGGGCGGACAAAGAAAAATGCCCAGGCAAACGCTATCTCCCTTTTCGCTCTTCTTTCAGTTTCACCTACTCTCATTACCGGAATGTTGTATATCATCGACGAATTCTTGCTCCATCGCAAATTCAGTTTCGACTATTGGGAGATGGAGAGAACCTTTGCTCCTTTTCTTGCCGGTTTTATGAGTCCATTCTATTACATGGCAACCGCGATCCATAAGGCATCTTCGTATGGTGATAATGTACTATCCTATATTATCACCTCGAACATCAGTTTTTTGATTTTCGTAGCCATTCTATTCCGGCTCACGTATCTTCGATTCAAAAAAATCTGGATACATGGACTCGAAAAAAAATCCATCTTGTCACAGGCATTTAATGTCGTGAGGAAGCGAATATGGGCTCGCTGATTAATAAATTGAAGACAATTCGCTCGAGGCTCATGGTTCAAAAATTTATCGATGCATGTCTGCGCTTTCTTCTTATCGGCTTTTCCTTTAACCTTGCAATTGTACTTATCGACAGGCTTTTCTTCATCGGTCTCTTCGTGGTCTATTTACCCGCCCTAATAGTGGGCATTGCTTTTATATGCGCGCTCCTGTATGCAGTTATAAAATCGCCGGGATTGTTCGAAGCCGCTTTAGAGGCGGATGAAAGAGCAGGTCTGAAAGAGAGAATATCCAGCGCCTATTTGTTACGTATAAAGGAGTCGCCAGCAGCCGTTGCGCTCCGTGAAGACGCTGAAGCACATTCGCGCCTCATCGAGCCGTCAACAATAGTCGGGTTCAGGCTTCCTCGTATCGCCTACTCGACCTTTGCAGTCCTTGTCGTTTTTGTACTCTGCAATTCGTTTCTTCCCTACCTTGACGTAGTGCGTCGGAAAGCACGGCTGGAACAGCGTCTCGTGGAACGCCGATCTGTGCAAGAGATGTCGCGAAGGATTCAGAATATCTCAGAACTATTGAAGCGGGAGGCGGCAAAAGCCGGCGAAGAAAAACGCGACCGGGCACTCGATGCCCTGGCAAAAGACCTCGAACAGATCTCGCACGACCTCGACCTGAACAAGATCGACCGTAAGGAAGCAGCTGTTAAACTCTCGAAACTCACGGATAAAATCGCTGAACGGCAAAACATAATGAGAGGGGAATTCAAAAATTTAGACGAGCTGAGCAGGAGTATCGACCAGAAATTAACAAAGAATCTCACAGAAGCCCTTGCAAAGGGAGACCTCGAGAACGCACAAGAGGAGTTGAAGAAAATCGGTGAAGCGATACGCGAAGGAACAATTCCCTCCGGCGACATGAATAGGTTAAGCAGCGAACTGGGCAGGCTTTCGGAAGCGCTCAAACAGATAAGCCCGGAGCTTGCGAAGAAATTGGCTGCCGCGGCAAAGGAACTTAAAGAAGGAGAACTCCTTAAAGCCGCAGGAGAACTCGCATTATCGGAAGAGGATTTAATGGCATTAACCGAGGCGCTGGACCAGATGGACATGCTCGGAAATCTTACCGCTGATATGGAGGCTCGAAAACAAGCGCTCCTGGCTGACGTATCGGTTCTCGGTAAAGGGGAGGGAGATGAGAGCCGTGATTTTATCGGACCGGGAATGAGAGGGGGCGGAATCGGCAAGGGTGGAGAGGCTTCTTTTGACGAATCTCAGACCGTTACCTTCGAAGATACCAAGATTACGGGTGAGAAAGGAAAAGGGCGCATCATCAGCGAAATCATGTACAAAGGGCAACCCCTCGAAGGCGACGTCACCGAGGATTATAAACAAGTCTACATAGAATCAAAACAGGAAGCCGAGGACTCGTTGTCGAGAGAGGTTATACCGGCAGGTTATAGAAAATTCGTTATAGACTATTTCGATTCGATAAATCCGGATAAACTCAAAGGACCCTGAGGTTGTGGAACCATCATAATCATTCGCGGTTTTTTCACGCTTTTATGAAAATACGCATAACCATAGTACTACTCGTTTCAGTATTATGTGTAAGGTGCGGGAGCGATTCGGCGAGCGATTCGGCGAGCGCTGTGAGCGAGGCGGTACAAATCTTTGGCGAGAGCGGCACCGAAGAGGGTAAATTCTCTGCACCTCGCGCCGTCGAGCTGGATCCCGAGGGGAATCTATACATCATAGATATGACCGGGCGAGTTCAGGTGTTTAATCCTGACTTCCGCTATGTTCGATCTTTTTTGTTGCCCCAACACGAGGAGGGTACCCCTACCGGATTCTGTATTACGCCTGATGACAGAATCTATATCGCGGATACGCACTACAGCCGCATCCTGGTCTTCAATAAGCAGGGCGATTTACTGCACACCTTCGGTCAATACGGGCATGAGCAGGGATGCATGATCTATCCCACCGATGTGGCGGTCGATCATGAAGGGAACGTGTACGTCGCCGAATATGGAAAGAACGATCGCATTATCAAGTTCAACAAGAACCATGAATTTATAGAGGAATGGGGCGGTTCGGGAACACGAGAGGGAGAATTTCAGCGACCGATGGCGCTTGAAATCGATGCCCAACATCGCCTGCTTGTGTGCGATTCCTGTAATCATCGTGTGCAGATTTTCGATCTTGATGGCAATTTTATCATGAGTTTCGGTCAGGTGGGAAAGAGTCCGGGCAATCTAAAATATCCTTATGACATCGCGTGCAGCGAGTCAGGGACTATCTTCGTATGCGAATACGGAAATTGCAGGGTTCAGGCGTTTTCCGAAATCGGCGAGCCGCTCGGAACCATGGGCTCGCCCGGTCGTGCACCGGGCGAACTATACAGCCCATGGGGGCTGGCAGTGATCGATCCCGAACGCCTCGTCGTGGCGGATACCGGAAACAACAGGATGATAGTTTTTCCCGTTTCTACAAAACCCGCACTGCCTAAAAAATCACATGCAGGCAAAGCGAATTAAATAATGACGGTTTACTTCACAAATCCCTTGTATCTGCTCCTCGTGATACCGCTGGCGCCGCTGGTAGTCATAACGGGTCGGCGATTGATGGGAATAAGTAAGGTACGGAAGACGTTCATCATCCTCTTCCGCCTATCTCTTTTTCTCCTTCTCGTATGCGCACTCGCAGGACTGAAAGTCGCGAACAAAACTGACGACCTCGCGGTTTTTTATTTGCTCGATGTGTCACGCAGCATTCCACGTTCTCTTGTCTCGAAATCCTTGGAATGGATAAACGAAGCAACACAAGGTCTTCAGCAAAACGACAGCGCGGGCTTGATAGTGTTCGCTTCATCTCCCAGTATCGAGAAAAATTGTGCGTCATCTATCGACGTCCGCTCGCTTCAATCGTATGTAGATGAGAACAACACAAATCTTGCATCTGCAATTCGGCTTGCCCTCGCTGCTTTTCCCGGCTATACGCAGAAGAAGATCGTGCTGATATCCGATGGTAACGAAAACGCAGGAGACGTAACCGAGTCGGCTCACATGGCACGCGAGAACAAAGCCCCCATTTACGTCTATCCCCTCAACATAAGTGAAAAGCAAGACGTTCGCATAGATAGAATGGCTGCTCCCCAGTCATCAGTCAAAGATGCGCCGTTTGATGTCAAACTATTGCTCTCCTCGAGCTACGATACCAATGCAGTGCTGCGGGTATACAAGGAAGATTCCTTGATCCTGGAGAAAAGCGTACCTGTTGAAACCGATAAAAAAAATATGTATAGCGTGCGAGTGACCTTGAAGGATTCAGGATTCCACCAATTTAAAGCCATGATAGAAGCGCCTGGCGACGAAGTGCCTGAAAACAATGCTGCCTTCGCGTTCAGCCATGTAAAAGATATTCCTTCTGTGTTGTATGTTGAAGGAAACGTAATGGCTCAGAGCATATTACCGCCCCTGCTCGCCGGCAAACGTATGGCAATCGCCCTAATAGAGCCAGCCGCTTTTCCCAACGCACTGGACGCTTTGCTCGAATACGATTGTATCGTTCTCTCGAACGTATCTACGGATATGCTTACGTTCCGTCAGATGGAACTCATCGAAAAAGGGGTGCACGATTTCGGTATAGGTCTTGTCGTCATCGGTGGCGACAGTGCCTACGGACCCGGCGGGTACCAGGACACGCCGATTGAAACCGCGCTGCCGGTATCCATGGAGGTAAGCCACAAAAAGGTTCTCCCTAACGGCGCATTGGTCATAATTCTCCATACCTGCGAAATACCGAGCGGAAATTTGTGGGCGCGCGAGATAACCCTGGCGGCGTTACGCGTTCTTTCAAGCAAGGATTATTTCGGCGTGCTGTTTTACGGCGGGGCAGGAGAACAATGGCTGTTTAAACCTGAACCTGTCAGCAGCAAGAAAAAAATGGAAGGACTCATAATGGATGTGATGCCGGGCGACATGCCCTCGTTCGACATCACCTTGCAAATGGCATATGAGGAGCTGACAAAACTCAATACCTACATGAAACATATAGTGATCATTTCCGACGGCGACCCCCAGACGCCCAATCCCGACCTGGCAAAGAAGATAGCCGCAGCGAAAATTACCATATCGACCGTGGTGATCAATCCGCATACTCCACGTGATGCGGAAGTCATGGCTGCTCTTGCAAAACTCGGGAACGGTAATTTTTATTATCCAAAAACCAGCAACGAACTCCCAAAGATCTTTACCAAAGAGGCAATGATCATACGTAAATCGGCAATTATCGAACAACCGTTTACGCCGCAATATGTGCAATATTCAGAGGCGCTGACAGGATTTTCACAACAGGACTTCCCGCAGCTGCTCGGTTATGTAAGCACCAGCGAAAAAAAGACGGCAACGGTTCCCATGATAACGAGCGGAGAAGATCCGCTGCTCGCCATGTGGCGCTATGGTCTCGGAAAATCTGTGACCTTCGCTTCCGATGCGACCACGCGTTGGGCACAACACTGGACTCAATGGGAAAAGTTCGACAAGTTCTGGTCGCAAATTATCAGGTGGGCGACCCGCGAAACCGCTGGCACTAATTACCTTTTATCAACCAGCACGGAGGGCGACGTCACACTCGTAGTACTCGACGCCCTTGACAATGAGGGATATTTTATAAATTATCTTCAACCTCGTGCGCAAATTGTCGACCCGGACCTGAAAGACTATGCAGCCGAGCTGATACAGGTCTCGCCCGGAAAGTACAGGGCTGAAATCTCTACTCCCAAGCCCGGCAATTATCTGATGAGCATAAACGTCGGTGATGAGCAGAATCCTCAAATCGTTGTCGGCGGGTTATCGACGTCCTACTCTCCCGAGTTCAATGATACCGAGACGAACATGGCGTTACTGAACGAAATAACGCGTGTGAGTGGGGGCGATATGATTACGCCTGAGACGGAGATATTCCGCCATGATCCGCCCTCGGTTCGACAACCTCAGGATGTCTGGCAGTATCTTGTCGCGCTTGCGGCGGTTCTGCTTCTTGTCGATATCTTCAGCAGGCGCGTTATCTTCAGGTGGAGCGATGTCAGGGAATCAATGGCAAAAGGATATGCAAAATTTGCAGATTCGCTCCGCGTTTTCAAACCGCGAGAAGTCCCCGCTGCCTCTGAGCCTACGGAGGCGTTATTGAAAAAACGTCAGGAGCTGTGGGAACGACGTGGATTGAAAGAGCAATCGAAGAGTGAGTTGCTGCAACAAATGGAAGATATAAAAGGGGGCTCGTTCGAGCCGGACGAAATAATGAAGAAAGAACAACCTGCTACAACGGAAGAAGAGACGGTCGAGAAAAAGACGCCACCGGAACCCAAACCGGAAGAGGAATCTCATATTCGGCGGCTCCTCGATATTAAA
>CAZSMK010000059.1:0-4788 GCA_964608095.1 uncultured Candidatus Sumerlaeota bacterium
GCGTTGAGGTGCGTATAAAGAAAATTTCTCTTATATCTACGGATATTCACTCATCTCCACTAATCTCTTTACAACTTAAAATCCCTTTTTTCTTTACCCGCGAATTACGCGGATTACACGAATGAAAAATTGTCTCATATCCTTTTTTAAATCGCACGCGCACTCGCGTGCACCGTCGTACTCGCGTTCGCCGTCGCATACGTAGGATACCTTTATCAACTACGAAACATGCGAAATACACGAAAGGGCAAATAACGACATCTGCTTTGCGTAGTAATATCCTGACCCGGGTTTTGAAACGCCCCCCAGACCTGGAACTCCTGTATTCGGGCAATCGGATCAAGGGGACAGGATTTTGTGATATATAACCTGACAAATCGCGCAACTACCGGCTCATCGAGCGGAAGTATATAGACCGAGGTATCGGTATCCGGCGGATGGGACTCGGTATCTTTCACTGTTCGTTGAATGAGCGTTTCCCACGGACCATCGAGTGATTCGCCTTTCTCGATAGAGAACGCAACAAGGTCGAAGCCGGGAGAATCGCCCATGCCGCTGGGATTGATAATGACAAAGCCCTCGATAAGGGCTGGTTTCCCGAGGTCGAGCGCAAGCCAGTGATTGTCGGGATGCGTGATCTCGCACCACTTTGTGCCGGGATCGTCGTCAAATGCCCTGTCGCCGGTACAATCAATGTCGTAATGCCCCGAGGCTTCGAACTCCACGGTCTTGAGAGCGAGATTTTCTCCCTCAAAGGGCAGGTCCTCCAGAACTGTGTCCAGGATATCGAGTGGATTTTTCCGGAATTTCTCGTCGAGCTCAAGCAGGCCGAAGTCCGGCGGTTCAAGATCGGAAAACGGCGCATGCGGTTCGCCCTGGTACCATATTGCCACGCTGGAATAATCGTCCTGCCGGTCGCCTACGTCCCAGCCATGGCATCGCATGGTCGCCTTAATCGACTTCGCGAATCGAACCGGGTCTGGAATATGAAACCTGTACGCGGTCATTTTGTTGTTTTCGGGCCCGAACGACGTTCCGTGTAAGAGTGCGTTGTTTTCTGTTCTGAATCCCCACGCGTGACCGAAATAATCTTCCGCCCCGGTGCCGGGCAGAGAAGGTTCTTCTTCACCGTCAATGTAGAACTGCTGTCCGCCTTCCACCCATGCGCCAGGTCCAAGCAGGTGATAGTTCATGATTGTTCCGACATAATTGCCCCGTCCCCTGGTTTCAAGGATAGTGTAGGGTTTGTGGAGCGAAACAGGGTTCTCGCGCCTGAACTGAGCGTGAAAATACAGCGTATCGTCAGGCAGCGCCGGCACCTGTTCATAATCGACCTGAATGAAGAACATCGAGACGGAGCGAAAGCTGCGGTTTTCTATTTCTATACGCGCCGATTTTTTGAAAGGCATTTTCCAATACGAGTTGAGGGATGAGTGCTGCTCACCGCCTGCGGGAAACATCTCGAGCATCAGGGATTTGAATTCGCGTTCTTTGCCGAACCCGACACCGAAAAAATCGCCGAGTGGTACCTCGACGCTGGGTTCCGGCTCATCGTCCCACCAGATACGAAGAACAAGCAAAGCCTGTATCTGCGGAATAACGCTCTTCGCCGTAATCCAGATATGGTTGATAACGGCGGGACCCTCAAGTTCAACGACCTGTTCTTTCCCGCCAATGGGTATTGCAGAGACATAGGCGTGACGCTTTGATTCACCGTCTGATGGAAGCCAGAGTGCGTGTGTTGAATACGCGGAATCTCTATCGGTCGCAACGTCCGGGACAATCTCTGATCGTTTGACCGCACATCCTGAGCAAAGAACGAAGCCCACGAACAGACACATCATACTCATATACGTCAATATTTTCATTTTTTTGCCTTTCAGAGGTTGAAACTCAGAAGATGTAAGACGGGCATAATCCTATGAGATTATCGAAAAGTTTGCAAATAACAATGTTTCTCTTTAACTGATTTCAGAGAATAGTGCAAGTTTCCGTTATCGAGCTAAACGAACTACCGCGCGGTGAATGTATCGACAAAGTCAGGTTGGTCGGGGCGTTTTTTCGCCTGCTGCATTTGTTGCCATTTTTCATCTGTGAGACGGTCTGACATAGGCTGTTTAAACTCGTAATATGAAAACACCGCACCCTGACAGAGCCTTTTTCCTTTTTGGTCGTTCACGATAACGAAGATATTGAACGGCGAGCCGACACCTACTTCGAGTACCTGTTTGGTATTCGGGTCGGTATGGACATCGGCGATTGCGTCCATTCTCGTGTCTGTTCCAGAAGTTATCTTGTTCATAAGATCTGCGGGAAAAATCGTGAGCGATTCGAGCGTACCGCCGAAGTTCCAGATCAACTCATAGTCCTCTTCGGTCAACCCTTCTCTGTTCAGCTCCTTTTCAGAAATAGAAGTCAGTGAGTCGAGCAGTTCTTGAAATGCACTGAGTTTTGAGGAAACTTCGGGGATATCGAGGTTTAACGTCGATAAGTTGGTTTCAAGCGCCTTCATCATGTCCTCCAAACGTTCATAAATCTCAGGATAGGGTTCCACATAGCCATGGGTCATTACGATCTGGGGTTGAAGAGCAGTCAACGCCATGCGTGTATAGCTCTGTTTTGCATAGAGAATAGTATCGTGGCGGAGTTCCGCCCAGGAACCCTGCGCGGTCTGAAGTTCCTTGTCAAGCCAGGCGGTGGTTCGCATAAACTCCGGCACATCTTTTTTTCTGGTATCGCTAAAGAGGGGCATCAGCGAATGCAACCAACGCCAGTACAGGTTCTGCTGCCACTCCTCCACAGTAACTGAGCCGAATTCCTTCTTTAGCTTGTTCATCTGGCTGTCGAAATGGGTATAGTCCGTATCGCCGTCGCGTTCGAGAATTTCGAGTGCGCGCTCGGAACTCAGCACCGCGCACACGTCCAATCCTCGCGGAAACGCCCTTACCTTGCCGTAAATGGGGACACTCTCCATGGTAAACGGTTCACCCTCGCCGGTATAGCGGAGGATTATTTCCCCGTCCTTTACGCCGAACACGAGCTCCTGGAACATGTATGAATCCGGGATGAACCGCTGACCCATAAAACGGAATCCCTTTATAATGTCGGCGAACTCGCCCTCTTCGACGTACGAGATTCCGGAGACAATCTTCGGCGGTCGGAGTTCCATTGCGGATTCAATAAATGACGCGAGTTTTTTATCGTTGCCGTAACGGTCGACCGAACCCTCTTCAGCATACGTCGCGTTTATAAGGTTGATGTAGTCATCCACGGTGAGATCGTCGCTTTTCCCGACAAAGAAGACCGTTGGTTCATAGACCTGTTTCCAGAGATTACGCGCCTTCTCGTTTTTCATAAGTGCATCGGAGATAAGGAGCGCCTGGAGCGTCATTTTCCTGCCGTGTGTTAGTGCAGGTTCAGACTTGCCCGGCTTGAGCTTGAAATCCATCTGACCATACCACATCATTACACGGAAATAGTCTTCAAAGGTCTTGTTCCTTGTATAGTGCCCTCGTGGAAGAAACTGAGTATAATCGGCAAACGCGTATGGCGTTTCGCTCTCGCTCGGATTCTCAACGTAGGTCAGGAGTTCCCGAAATTTTATTCCGTCGTGGTCTTTGATGTTCGTAATCTCTTTGGCGACGATGGTCTCCAGGTCGTAAAGGACTTCATAATCAGGGTCGAGGATTTTTTTTGGTACGGAGAAGAAGCCGATATTCAGTCGTGCAGCCTGCTTGACCTCCGGATTGGTTGCGGATTCATACTGCCGGATCGATTCGACAAGCATGTTGGCAGTCAAATCTGATATGGCGCCGTACAACTTTTCGATTTCGAGTATGCGCAAAACGTAATCGAAGAATATGTGGGTAGTATGAAGAACGGCGTCCGTGGTCACGAACATCGGCGTATTTTTCTTCTTACAATCTTTATATACATCCGCCATCTCTTCTGAAAAACCGGGTGTAACCACGAAGCCGTTTTTCTCGAGATTGTCTTGAGCAAACGCCGGTACGTAGGTGAGGTTGAGATTCTCGAGGGTGAAAGTTGGCGTCGTTGGTTGTTCTGCATTCACCTGTTCCATGTTACCGATACATCCAAAGGATATGGACATCATGAAAACTATTAATAGTATGTTTCTTATCCTCACAGGTCTTCTCCTTTCTGAACTCATTGATCTTAAACCTAACACTTATTCCTTTAAAGTTATACTGTCTCAAAAAAAGGTTCTTTTATCAATAGTTTTTATCGGATAGACACGTATGGTGCTGAATCCACTCAAAAGATTTTGGCTCAGGAAATTTCAAGAGGTTCTTTACAAAAAAAATCGGAAAATGCGGAACGAAAATATAGATTGAGTCTTGTGCGCGAGGAAATGTCTTCGAGGCTCTTTGGTGTACACCGTCTACTCCTTTTTTATTCGGTGAGTTAAAGGACGAATGCTCTATGCCTGGTTATCTTTGCAGCAAAGCAAATGGGTCTTCTTGTTTAGGTGCACCGAAAACTAACACGTTACCAAATTCGTTGTATATACACAAACATTATCGCAAAAGGTGGGTAAAAATACAAAAATCGGTATGAGAACAACAAAACCATGCCTATTATATTTTGTATGTCTTCCCCTAAAGCCTCACTCCATATTGTGAAAGTACATAATGAAGGATTTTGTTGTTGATTTTTGCCCGCAACTTTATCATAGTATTTAGTACTTTTTCTTTTTTTATGAAGGAAGGGGATGATCCTTGTGAACAAACATTGTGCCCTCTCTCTGAGTATTCTTCTTGTGTGTGC
>CAZSMK010000060.1:0-8001 GCA_964608095.1 uncultured Candidatus Sumerlaeota bacterium
CGGGGGGGGAAGGGTTTTTTTTCCCTTTTAAAAAAAAACGGGTTTGGCCGCCGCGGCCAGGGATGCCGATATCGGCGTCCCGCGCTTCGCCGGGTCCGTTGACCGAACATCCCATTACGGCAACCGAAATGTCGCGAACATTATACTCGCTTAGAATCTCTTCGACTTTGTGTATCCATTTTTCAACGTCGATCTCGCGTCGTCCGCAGGTCGGACATGAGATGATGTTGATCCCGGGTTCGCGTAATCCGAGGCTTTCGAGGACGTTCAAGGCAAGGCGCACTTCTTCGACAGGATCTGCAGTAAGAGAAATTCGTATAGTATCCGCGAGCCCTTCGCATATCAAAGCAGTGAGCCCTACGGCGGATTTAATAGTGCCATAACGAGGCGGACCCGATTCTGTGATGCCGCAATGGAACGGATAGTCGCATCGGTGTGCCATAAGGCGATGTGCCTTTAACGTTGTCGGAACGTCATGCGCCTTGAGCGAGATTTTAATCGCTTCGACACCGTTGTCCTCGAGAAGATGGATATGTTCTTCCGCGGCAGCCACCATGGCTTCGTGAAGTTGGATTTCGCCGCGTTCGACCTGCTCGACTGCTTTCCGTCGAAGTGAACCTGCATTCACACCCACACGAATAGGAATACCGCGTTCACGTAATGCTTCGGCGATTTCAATGACTTTCTGTTTACTCCGGATAGTGCCAGGATTGAGCCTTAACCCGTCGACCCCTGCCTCGATGGATTTCAATGCAAGATGGGGGTCGAAATGAATGTCCGCGATAACGGGCAGAGGGGAGTGTGTAACGATCTCTTTCAAGGCGCGAGCTGATTCATCATCAGGCACCGCCACCCTTATTATCTCGCATCCGGCTTGAGCAAGCCTTTCTATCTGCTTGAGAGTATCAGCGACATCGCGGGTGAACGTTTTAGTCATCGATTGTATACTGATCGGCGCGCCATCGCCTATTTTCACCGAGCCCACGTACACAGCACGGGTCTTTCGCCGTGGGTATACTGCCTGTATATCCCCTGAATCATACTTCATAAATAATTCCTGAGTATTTCTATGGTCTTTTTTGTACTGCCGCGGTTTTGCATCGCCGTTCGATACGCTGCGTCACCCGCTTTCTTTCTTGCCTCGTTATCGTCGAGAAGATGCAACACCGTTTCCGTGAGGCTTGCCGCATCCACTTGTACACCTCCGCCGGAGCGGTTCAACATCTTGGTCATAACCTTCTGGTTATGCATGTGCGGTCCGTAGAGTACGGGGATTTTGTGTGCAGCTGGTTCAAGAATATTGTGACCTCCGATTGGAACGAAACTCCCGCACGCTATCGCTAACTTACCCACACCGTATATCTTTGCTAATTTCCCCATCTCATTAAGCACCACGACCTCGGGATCTTCCGTGTCCGGAGAGCTAAACCTGCCGACTCGCAATCCCGATTCTTTGAGCAACGAGTATACCGACTCAAACCGGTTGGGATGACGCGGTGCAATAATCATACGAACATGAGGGTGTGTCTGTTTCAACCCTTTAAGCAACTCCACCATCAGAACCTCTTCCCCTTTATGGCTACTTCCTACTACTATTATATCTGAACAATGTTTGAACTTGCAATGTTCAAGGATGTCTCGTTGTTCTTTCTCGCTTAGTGCGGGTGGCTCGATATCAAACTTACAATTACCGGTTACGAAGACATTCTGTGCGTTGGGGAGCAGCTCTCTTATTTTTTCAGCATCTTCTTCCGTTTGCATAGCGAATGCGTGAATAGATTCGAGAGGTCTTCGTAATAGCGCCTTAGCCATTTTGTACCATCGGAATGATTCATCCGACATCCTGCCGTTCACGAGAAAAATCTTTACGCCTTTCTCCTTTGCCTTTACGAGCATATTGGGCCACAGCTCTGTTTCCATCATGATGTAAGCAGTCGGTCGCAGGGTATCGAGAAATTTAGTTACGACAGGCGAAAGATCGATTGGATGATAGAAGATGAGGCGAGTGGAATCTGCGAAATGGCGCCGAGCGTTATGTTGACCGGTCTCCGTTATAGTACTGAGAATGACCTCGAAGTCCGGCATCTGTGTTTGGAACTCGCCGATTACGGCACGGGTCACATTGACCTCTCCCATGCTGACCGCGTGAAACCAAGCAACGGGTACGTCTTTGATTTCATCCCTGACCTTTCCATATTGACCAAGGTCGCCGCCAAGCATACCACGCAACGGGGCAACACTTTTTCGTTTCAAGGCATAGCGAATCAAGAAATATGGAACGACTCCGGGTGAAGCGACTCCATACACT
Source organism: uncultured Candidatus Sumerlaeota bacterium (assembly GCA_964608095.1). Taxonomy (GTDB): domain Bacteria; phylum Sumerlaeota; class Sumerlaeia; order MWCT01; family JAGHBZ01; genus CAZSMK01. The sequence goes on from CAZSMK010000060.1 coordinate 2,309, forward strand.
ATATCGTAAAGGGTAAGCATAGGTGAGCGGCGATTTGTACGCTTTGGAGTCTATCGTTTTTTGACAGGCTCTTCTTCAAACTTTCGGTAAATAATATCTCCCTGGTATTCAAGAGAATCCACAATGGCGGAAATAGCTGCATCAACGGGTTTTTGAAGCGTTTGCTGACACATCCTTGCGCTGCTGCCCTGAACCACGATCACCATGTCGTTTATGCCCGCGCCCACTGCATCAGCGGCAATTACATAACTCGAGGTCAACTTCATCTTGAGATCCACAATCTGCACGATTAAAAGCTTATAGCCAACCAGCCCCGGATCTTTTTGTGTTGAAACAACTGTTCCTACTACTTTTCCCATGAGCATGATGATTCCTCCATAACCCTGCTGGATATCAAAGCATATTTAACCCCTGCACGAAAGCGTAAGCAAGGAAAAACTCGGACCTACCGGGGTCAGACCTTCAGTTTACAGTTTAGGTAGAACCTTATCTGTAAAGTATTTACAGCCAGTGCATCTTATCGCACGGGTGTTGATCAATCTTTAACCTCTCCGAAAGACCTTTTTCAATTGCTGCGGCTTAGTGCCGCGAAACTGACACGGTATCGTTGAATCGGCGTGAAACATCACACCCTGCAACCGTCACAGCGTCATTCCCAAACAAAAGCATTGCCGCACAAGTCGGTGTACAATAACTTCCTCACAGTAGATTTTACTCGACATCGACGATCAAGGGAAGATGGTCCGAGGCGATGGTGGAAATCGTGGTACAGGAGACGGGAATCCAGCTGTCACTGCGTCGTAACCAGACATAATCGATTCTTTTTTCGGGTGCATCGGCGGGGTATGTATGTTGTGTCTTGTTCAGCTGAAGAGCGGAGTCCACGAAACCGCGGTTCATCATCCGCCAGTTTTCCGTGTCAGGTTCGCAGTTGAAGTCCCCCACAATTATCAGCGGTTCATGGACTTTTTCCGCGGCTTGAAGTATTGTTTGTATTTGGATGGCGCGTTCTTCTTCGTCGAGTCCCAGGTGGGTATTGATTAATGCCACCGGTTTCATGTTTTTTTGAAAGACGACGGTGAGAAAACCGCGCCGCTCCTTGTTCTCCATTTCCGGCAGAAGGGTATGATGGGACGATATGACTTCATGCGGTGTGAGGACGGCAATCCCGTATTCCCCGCCTTGAAAATCCAGCGTTTTTCCGTAAATACCGTTCATGCCTGTCATCTCTTCGAGGATTTTGAGGTCGTCTATGAGGTTGCTTCGTTGCGTAAAGCGATCAACCTCCTGCAGGGCGGCGATGTCCGGCTCTTGTTCGTTGATCACTTGCGCAATACGGCTCAAGTCGAGCTTGCCATCCATACCTTTCCCGATGTGAATATTATACGTCATAACACGGAGGGAAAATTCACTTTGGGGGCTTATCTGTTTCGCCTTATAATCCGAACCAGTCAGAGAACAACAAGTAATGGTGATGATAACACTCAAAATCAAAAGAAGTCGTAAAACGTCAAGCCGTCGAAAATCTCGCATTATAGTTGTTCCTTTCAATTGTTATGGAGTGGATTAAGCAAAGATCAGTGATGCCGTGTTATAAAGATTTCTTCTTCAACGCAGCGGGAGAACCACAGCACTTTTTATACTTCTTTCCGCTACCGCATGGACAGGGTGCGTTAGGACTAATTTTCGGTGTCGAACGCCTGACAGGCTGTCGTTTTACCTGTTCGCCGTCTTCGCCGCCACCGCTTGCTGCTCTCTTACGCGCCGCTGCAAGGGCTGCAAAATCTTCCTTTACCATCCTCAGATTTCTCGGGCGACCTTCCTCTTCTTCCTGGATGATTTGTGCCCTGAAATAGTGTTCCATACTCTGAGTGTAGATATTGAACATCATCTCATCAAAGAGCATGGTTGCGTCACGTTTGTACTCGATCAAGGGGTCTTTTTCTGCATAAGCCCTGAGATGGATGCTCTCGCGTAGCTCGTCAATGGCAAGCAGGTTGTCCTGCCAGTTGGTGTCGATTGTCCGTAGAACGGTATATCTTGTTAGCTGCTGGTTCATCTCTTCCTTGATCAAATCTTCTTTGAGTTCGTATGCTTTTTTGATTTCCGGCATGATCGAGGCTATGAGGTCCTCAACCTGCATGTTAGGTTCAACCTTGATATTGTTCAGGTCGAGGAAGGGGATAAAATGTCTGATCCAGTTAAAGAATCCCTCGGTATCCCAGTCCTCGGAAGGTCTGCGTGAATCGCCGAATTCATTTTCAAACTTTGCCAAAAGTCCTTCGTAGCAGAGGTTGAGAAAGACCTGTTTGAGGTCTTCCCCCTCGCTGGCGATTATTTCGCGCCTCAGGTTATAGATTGCGTCACGCTGTTTGTTGAGCACGTCGTCATATTCAAGGGTCTTTTTGCGGCGCTCGAAGTTCATATCCTCGATTCGTTTCTGAGCGCTCCCTATGGCTTTAGTTATCCAGGGATGAAAGATGGGCTGTCCTTCTTCCATCCCCAGTTTTGAAAGGACACCCGTGATGCGCTGTGGTGCAAAGAGTCGCATGAGGTCGTCCTCGAGCGAGAGAAAGAAGATCGACGCGCCCGGGTCACCCTGCCTGCCCGCTCGGCCACGGAGCTGGTTGTCGATTCGGCGCGCTTCGTGTCGCTCGGTTCCGATTATGTGAAGACCACAGGGAACGTCCTCATAACAATGGGCGTACTCCTTTGCGGTTTTCACCCCCTTGCACGGCGGATACGTCGCGCAATCCTCCTCGCAATTCAAGCAGCACGCCTTGCATTTCACCACTCCTTCCCCTAGCTTGATATCCGTGCCGCGTCCCGCCATATTGGTTGCAATGGTCACCATACCCGGCTGTCCCGCGTCCTTCACTATCTGTGCTTCTTTCGAGTGGTTCTTGGCGTTAAGCACATTATGGGAGATACCCCGCCGTCTGAGCATTCGGCTCAGCAATTCCGAGGCCTCGACCGAGATGGTACCTACCAGCACAGGCAACCCCGCCTTGTGCAACCGCTCGATCTCGTCTTGAACCGCATTGAATTTCTCCCTCTTCGTGCGAAAAATCTGATCGTTGTAATCTATACGTCTGACCGGCCTGTTTGTAGGTATAACTACGACGGACATTTTGTAAGTATGTTCGAATTCTTGAGCTTCGGTTGCCGCGGTTCCCGTCATTCCCGCCAGCTTGTCATACATCCGGAAATAGTTCTGGATGGTTATGGTGGCAAGGGTCTGGGTTTCTTTTTCGATTTCCACGTTCTCTTTTGCTTCAACCGCTTGGTGAAGCCCATCGCTCCAACGGCGCCCCGGCATCAGTCTCCCCGTAAACTCGTCGACTATGATGACCTTGTTCTCCTGCACCACATATTCGACGTCTTTTTCAAACAGCGAATATGCGCGAAGTAGCTGGGAGATGTTATGAAGTTGTTCAGAGCTTACTTCGTGTTCATGCAATGTTTTTTCTTTCATCTTCTCGCGCTGGTGAGGATCGAGATCGTCGCGAGACTCGATTTTTGCCATCTCGTCTACTATGTCTTTCAAGACGAACATATCGGGATTGTCCGGCGACAACTCCACACGACCCTTTTCTGTCAGGTCGATAGTGTGTCCTTTTTCATCGATCACATAGAACAAATCAGCCTCGAGTTCCGGCATCTTCTTATCCCGCAGAAACTCCATCTCCACCTGTTCCATGAGCCTGCGTTTTTCCGGTTCTTGAAGGACCTTCATCAACCGTTTATTCTTCGGCGCGCCCTTTATTGCCTGGACAAGTTTTATCCCCGCCTCATATTTGTTATCCTCGCCCTCATTATTCAGAATTTTTTCAGCCTCAGCCACAAGGCGGTTTACCAGCAAACCTTGTTTCTGTACCAAACGTTCAACCGGCTGCTTGATTCGATTGTATTGATGTTTTGACCGATCAACGGGACCGGAAATAATAAGGGGAGTCCGGGCTTCGTCGATAAGGACGCTGTCGACTTCGTCTATGATGGCGTAATGATGACCGCGTTGAACCATGTCTTCTGGATAAAGCGCCATGTTATCGCGCAGGTAATCGAAGCCGAACTCGTTGTTGGTGCCGTAGGTAATATCGCATGCGTATTGTTCTCGACGTTCTGCAGGTTCCATGTCGGAAACGATACAGCCGACAGTTAAACCCAGAAACTCATAGATTGGACCCATCCACTCGCGGTCACGGCGCGCAAGATAATCGTTGACCGTCACGAGGTGGACGCCCTTGCCTGTCAGGGCGTTGAGATAGAGTGGCATTACGGCGACGAGGGTTTTTCCTTCACCGGTAGCCATTTCGGCGATTTTGCCTTCATGGAGCACAATGGCGCCGATAAGCTGCACATCGAAGGGCACCATTTCCCACGTAATCTCATTTCCGCCGGCTACCCATTTTTTGCCCAGATGCCGCCGGCACGCCTCCTTTACCACTGCATACGCCTCGAACATAATATCATCAGGCGTCTGACCCTCTTTCAGCCGTTGTCGAAACTCATCCGTCTTTAACCGTAACGCATCGTCCGACATGGTTTGAAGACCTGCGTAAATCTCGTTTATCGCCTCGACCATGGGCTGGTAACGCTTGAGTTCACGCTCGTTTTTGGAGCCGAATATTTTGCCTAATACTGTTCCTATCATTTTGTCATTTCGTACGGTATTTTGGTTTGAATTATTTTACGCCGGTATTGTTGTAGTTACTTTTCCACCACATAATTATGCATCTATTATACCAATCCCCCTGCCTGAATGAAAGTAAAATATAAGCCCTCTTTTTCCCCTTTTCATTTATTAGACTATATAACCTTGCGTAAGTTTGTCACAAAGGGATCACTCTATTATTGTTGATTTTTACGCCTTCGAGTTCAAGGAATTTTCGTTTCAGCTCGAGCCCGCCGAAGTATCCACCGAGCGAACCGTCGTTTTTAACCACGCGATGGCACGGAATAATAATGGGGATGGGGTTACGTCGCATCGCCTGACCCACTGCGCGAACCGCACGCGGATTGCCTGCTCGTTCTGCAAGCCATTTATACGACCTGACTTCACCGAAAGGAATCTTGAGGGTCTCACGCCAGACACGTCTGAGAAACGTCGAATACCCTCGAAGATCCAGCGGCAGGTCAAACTCACGCCGTCTTCCTTTGAAATAGTCACGCAACTGTTCGATGCTGCGTTCCGCAATCTCTTCAGATTGAGCTGCATCTTGTATGATATCTCCTCGGGATTTTTCATGCCCGATTGCGGGGAGCGGCTTGGCGTGTTTCCTCGAAGGCTTGCGTATCACGATCTTTGTTATACCGCGCGGTGAAGTATGAACCTGAATTTCCATCGTTTTATCTCTACGAGAAAATCAGTATTTTATGCCCATCACTGTGGAAAGCCAAGAAAATTACCGAGCCGGTTGTCCTACGGAGTAATTTCTTCAACAACGAATTACACAAATAACACGAATGAGTAACGTAATGACCGATAGGCTATACGAGAATCAATTTTGGACTGTGCAGACGTGTCTGCGCCTTAGATAGGCGTGAGACATCACGCCCATAATAAGTGGAGATATGTGGAGATAGGTGGTTAAAAACAATATCTTCTTTTATCAACGAATCTCCTCTCGGGGAAAAGACCTCATCTTAACGCAAAGGACACAGAGGAAGCAAAGAACGCAGAGTTTTTTTCT
>CAZSMK010000061.1:0-43821 GCA_964608095.1 uncultured Candidatus Sumerlaeota bacterium
GCAAGCCCGGAAGAACCCCCTCGACTGCAGCGACTGCAGGGACTGCAGGGACAACAAAGACCAAGCGGATAGCAGCGACAAAAATGACTCCGGGGACAACAAGAATACTGTGATTTTCGGTTCTTTTATCCCACCCTCTCAGGCTGGGACATCGTTGGATGTCCTTGTTGTCTCTGCAGTCCCTGCAGTCGCTGCAGTCCTTGCCATAATGCCGGCTCGTTGTCGTTAAGGGGAGGGAAATCTCCAATCAGCATGCCTTATTTCAATCTCTCTACCCAGGTTTGAAAATCCGTCAGGGGGATATTGCGCTGTTCGCCTGTTTCCATTTCCTTCACCAGAACGTTCCGATCTTTGAGCTCCTGTTCGCCGATGATGAGGGCGAATTTCGCCGCCGCTCGGTTGGCTGCACGTAATCCGCTCTTCATGCTCCGTTCGCTATACTCGAAGCGCACACGTTTTCCTTCTTTTCGGAGCATGTCGACGATTTTCATGCAGGGTTCCTTTCCCGCGTCCATGAGCGCGAAGACATAAAAGTCAACGCTCCTTGTATATTCTGCGGGAATGGGAATGTTGTTCTTTTTCATGGCGAGGACGAGTCGTTCAACGCCGAAGCTAGCCCCGGTTGCCGGCGTCGGTGTTCCACCGAGTTCCTCGACCAGCACATCATACCGCCCACCACCCAGGACAGCATCCTGGGCGCCGAGTCCCGGCAGTACGGTCTCGAACACAGTCCGGGTATAATAATCGAATCCCCGAACAAGGCTATCGTCAACGACGTAGTCAATATCAAGCGCATCGAGAGCCGAGCAGAGTTGCGAGAAATGGTCGGCACATTTCTGACAGACAAAGGGTCGAATCCGTGGCGCGTCGGCGAGGACTTTCTGGCAGCCGGGTTGTTTACAATCGAAGACGCGTAGAGGATTCGTTTTAGTACGACGTTTACAATCGGGGCAGAGGTCCTTGAGCCTGCCTTTCAGAAATGCCCGGAGTTGGGCGTTATAGAGATTACGGCATTCCGGGCACCCCACGGTATTGATCCTGGTTTTTAACTCCGAGAATCCCGCACGACGGAGAAAAAAGGTAAACAGGGAGATGACTTCCGCGTCAGCCGATGCGTCCTCTACACCGAATATCTCCACACCGATTTGATGGAACTGGCGTTGCCTGCCGTGTTGCGGTCGTTCATAGCGGAACATGGGCCCGCTGTACCAGAGTTTTTGCACCGCCGCACCCTCCGGGAGCATTTTATGTTCAATGAGTGCGCGGACAACGGGCGCAGTAGCTTCCGGACGCAACGTCAGCGACCTTCCTTTTCTGTCCTTAAACGTATACATCTCTTTTGAGACGATATCGGTCTCTTCGCCGATAGAGCGGACAAAAAGTTCGGTCATTTCGAACATGGGTGTGCGGATTTCCTCGAAATCAAAGCTCGAGAAGACCTCATAGGCAAGCTGTTCGAGAAACTGATAATACTCGATCTCGCCGGAAAGAAGATCTTTTGTGCCACGGAGTGCCTGTATCATTTGTGTGGTTCGATAATGCTCCTTTGTAAAAAATCAAAGGGGCAGTGAAACAAAGTATATCTTGACAGTTTCGCCCCTCCCTTTCCCGGTGAAGAAATCCAACAAGATTCTATTAGTCAGTGTGCCGTTTTAATCTACAAGTCGGCATTAATCCCCGGTAGGGACAGAGAGTTAAAAAACCCATGTGTCCCTGAACCGTACGCTTAAGGTCCGGCCTTTGTATTCTTGCGTTCGAGCAGAGCCCACTCGATGGAGTCCACCAGTGCTTTCCAGCTTGCTTCTATAATATTCTCACTGACGCCGACCGTAGTCCATTGAGTTTTTCCATCGGAGCTTTCAATAAAGACGCGGACTTTTGCCGCGGTTCCATCCTTGGGGTTGACTACGCGAACTTTAAAGTCGGTCAGATGGACGTCCTTGAGTTCGGGATAATGACCGCTGAGCGCCTTGCGAAGAGCCGCGTCAAGTGCGTTGACGGGTCCATCGCCTTCAGCCGCCATCAAGCGTTGATCATCGTTGATCTTGAGTTTTATAGTAGCTTCGCTGAGACATTCCTCTTCGGGACCGCGTTTTTCAACGATGACTCGGAATCCTACCAGGTTGAAGAAATCTTCGAGTTTTTCGAGTTCTTTTCTGACCAGCAGGACAAACGAGCCATCCGCGGTTTCGAACTGGTATCCTTCGTTCTCAAGGTCTTTGATACGGTCAACGACGCGGCGAACGGTTTTTTCATCCGCAGTGGAAAGGTCGATGCCGAACTCCTTTGCCTTATACATTACATTGCTTTTTCCAGAGAGGTCTGAGACGACGACATCGCGCCGGTTGCCGACCCATTCAGGCGGAATGTGCTCATAGGTCTCGGTTGCGCGTGCGACGGCGCTGACATGGATACCGCCTTTATGCGTAAATGCCGCCCTGCCTACGTATGGTTTCCTCTCGTCCGGAATCATATTCGCTACTTCGGCGACAAAGAGCGAGCCCTCGGTCAGGCGCTTTAAATTTTCCTGCGGGATGCACTTCTTGTTGAGCTTGAACACCAACGAGGGAATGATCTGCACAAGATCGGCGTTGCCGCACCGTTCACCGATACCGTTAAAGGTGCCCTGAACATGGGTGGCGCCCGCCCATACCGCGTACAGCGAATTCGCAACCCCAAGACCGCCGTCGTTGTGGGCATGTATCCCGATACAAACGCCCTTTATCTGGTTAAAGACATCCTTCGTGATCTGCTCGATGTCCATGGGAAGAGAACCCCCATTTGTATCGCAGAGCACAAGACAGTCGGCGTCGGCTTCCACTGCTGCCTTTATGGTCTTCATCGCGTATTCACGATTGTTTTTATAGCCATCGAAGAAATGTTCGGCATCGTAGATAACTTCTTTTTTCTTCTTCTTGAGGTATGTAATCGAGTCGGCGATCATGGTGATATTCTCGTCAAGAGAAATTCTCAATGCCTTCTGGACATGTAAATCCCAGCTCTTGCCGAAGATAGCGACAGCAGGTGTGTTCGCTTCGATCAGGGCTCGTATGTTGGTGTCTTCCTCGGCCTTGATGTGTGCACGGCGCGTACTGCCGAAGGCAGTCAGTCGGGCATGTTTCAATTGTTTTTTGGTCATCGCGTTGAAGAAATCGACTGCCTTGGGATTCGAGCCGGGCCATCCGCCCTCGATATAATCGATCCCGAATTCGTCGAGCCATTGTGCGATACGTATTTTGTCCGGTAGTGAAAAGGTAATTCCACGTCCCTGTTCACCATCTCGTAGCGTGGTATCGTACAGATATACATCCTTGTCCATAGTGCCTGCCTCTCTTTCTTATCTTAAAAAAATTGCTCTTACGCAGGTGCAAAAAATCCAGGGAACGGTTAAGGCTCGTTCTTTTCCTTATAGAGACCCTGGACTTCTTGATTGAATTCATTGAGGTCGCGGAACTGGCGATATACCGATGCGAATCTTACATAGGCAACGCCATCGATTTTACGAAGCCTTTCAAGAACCATCTCGCCAATCTGGAGCGATTTGATCTCTTTTTCCATTTTATTATAAAGTTCACGTTCAACATCACCGACAAGAGTCTCGACTTGCTCCATAGTTACCGGACGTTTTTCGCACGCCTTCACAATGCCATTGATAATTTTCTGTCGATCGAACGATTCACGCTGACCGCTACGTTTGATAACCACGAGGGGAATCTTCTCGATCATCTCGAGGGTGGTAAACCTACGCCGGCATTTGCGGCATTCACGGCGACGCCTTACCGTGTCCCCCGTCGGAGATACCCTTGAATTAACTACTTTTGTCTTTCTGTATCGACAATATGGACACTGCATAAGCGCGCTCCATCTATCTGGTCATTTCTGGAATGGTCTCGACTCCTGATAATGATGTGTAGAGTTTTTTCAGTTGGGTGAATTCTCTCGCATAAACTCTTCGATCTCTAACTTCAATGACTCCTTAGGTTTAGCACCTATTATACGTTTAACCTCTTTCCCATTCTTGAAAATTATCATGGTGGGAAGGGACTGAATACCTAACGCCTGGTTTATGCTGTTGTTCCCCATAATATCCAACCTGCAGATTTTCAGGGCGTCTTTATATTCGTCAGCCAATTCCTTCAGAATGGGGGTGATGAGGAGGCAGGGTTGACACCAGGTTGCCCAAAAATCCACAAGCACCGGGACGTCGCTATTGTTCAGGGTTTGTACAAAATTTGTATCGCTCAAGGCAACAACCTGCTCTTCTCCCATGATAAATTTTCCTCCCGGATAAAAAATAATATGATATTGTAGACTAATATGAAATCAGATAGCAAGTTTCTAATTTTAGATACGAGTGGTCAAGGCAATTTATAACAGGAAAAAATTTGTTGAGGAGAGGATTCGCCGAAAAAAATGAGTTTATGGTTTCTATAATTGACCACGGCAACGAGTATGTATAGGTGGACGGTACGGCAATGGCGCCGACAATGAGCAGGTGCACGAGCACGAGTATAGTATTATAATTTCGATAGCCGGTAGTTCATAGCATCAAAAGATATTGAATAATGACGCTCTGAAATAGTATACTATATGTAATATCAAGAGATTAAGATAGGCAGGGATAAGTATGAAAAAGTTTATAATACTCCTAATCGTACTATTAACGCTTGGGTCGGTAATAGTCTTTGCCATAACACGAATACCGGTGGCTACACTCTCCAAGCAGATACCTATATATACAGTAACGCCACGTTCATTTTCGGCGTCAATCAAGGCAATCGGCACCCTTGAAGCTATTTCATCCAAGGTTATCACAGCGCCGTATAGTGCAAAGATTGTGAAGTTGATTCCCGAAGGCACCTTCGTGGAAGAGAATGACCCGGTGATCTGGTTCGACACGACAGAGCTGGAGGATGAGAAGCAGGAATTAGAGACGGAGATAAAGCTTGCGGAGTCACGTCTCGCCCAGCTGGAGGAGGAATTGCATCTTCTCAAAACCAAACAAGAGATGAGTATCCAGTCGCAAAAAGAACGGATAAAGTACCAGGAAGTGGTGTATAACGATGCCTATCTCACGTATGAGACGGAGAAGCAGCTGGTAGAGCGAAATCTGGCGCCGCGTTCACGCCTTGACGAGGCGAAGCTTGCGTTATTACAGGCGGAGCTTTCACTTACCCAGGAAAAGATCAATTTGACAAAAATGGAAGAAACCAATCGGTCGCAGCTGGTGTCTCAAAAGGCTGAAATAGCCAAGGCACACATCGAGCTGGAACACCGACAGAACAGAATGGATCAGACGTTACGGAGGCTTGACAAAGCGATCCTGCGTGCGCCGGGAAGCGGGTATGTAATCTATCAGCAAATCTGGAAAGGTGGGAGCATGGATAAACCCGCGGAAGGAGATCAGGTTCACTCTCGCTATACGCTTGCCCAGATTCCCGATTCTTCAACCATGCTCGCCGTGGTGCCGGTGAATGAACTCGATATAGGGCAGGTAGAGCCCGGACTCAGGGCACACGTTATCGTTGAATCGTTTCCCGACAAAGTGTTCGAGGGGGAAATTGTCAGCAAAAGTATTGTTCCTGTGTCTGATACATTAGGGCGGTTCGGCTTTTCTCAGGGAAGCGCAGCAAAAGAATTCGAGGTGAAAGCGAAAATCCTCGAAAACGACGAACGACTACGACCGGGCATGACCGCTATTGTGGAGATTATCGTTATGGAAAAATCCGATGCGATAGTTGTACCGGTGACGGCTATTAAGGAAATTGACGGGAAACGGATTGTGTTCAAAAAAGAACAACACTCGTCGACACCTGTTGAAGTCTCGTTGGGATTGATGAATGAATCGTTTGCAGAAGTAACCCAAGGCTTGAAAGTGGGCGATCAAATATATTTACGCGACCCCGGTAAAGAAATTCAGGTGATCGGTGCTGGTAAAGAGACAAGAAGTCCGGAAAGGCAAGGCAGTCTCCCACAGGGTCTGTCAGGATAAGAATCAATAAGTGACAGAGCGGCAAGATATACGGTCGATCGAGACCAAAGTTGAGGAACGATTGAAGCAGAACGGCGAGGAAGGAGTTCCGGAAGTTGTAGACTTTTTGCTTCATCGTGCTGTGGAACTCGGCTCAACCGACCTTCATCTCGAGTGTTTTCGTGAGCGTGTGCTGATAAAGTATCGAATCGACGGGAAACTTCTTCAGGTGGCATCGCTTGCGAAGGAGTACCAGGAGAACATAATCGCCCGATTAAAGATCCTGTCACGTGTGGCGAGTTTCAAGACGCGCGAACCACAGGACGGGAGCATCCGCCTTACCCGCACAGACAATGATATCCTGGTGCTGCGTTCCAGTTTTCTTCCCACGCTGTATGGCGAGAAAGTCGTGGTGCGTATCCCCGATCCCATGCATGTACGTTTTGAACTGGACTCGCTCGGTATGTCCAGCGAAATGCAGACAAATCTCATCTCGCTCCTTCGTTCTCTTCAAGGTACCATTCTCTTAACCGGACCCGGGAGTTCCGGAAAGACGACCTCGATTTATTCGCTCTTGCGTTATATGCATGCACACTTTTATGACACCATAAATATAATGACGGTAGAGGACCCAATCGAAGGGAGTCTCGACGGAGTAAACCAGACACAGATAGATATGGCAGCGGGGCTCGATTATGCGCGGGCGTTAAAGTCCATGCTGCGCCAGGACCCGAACGTATTGGTGATAGGAGAAGTCCGTGATACAGAGACTGCTCATATCGCGATCGAGGCGGGATTAACCGGGCATATGGTCATAAGCACTATCCATAGCGGCGAAGCGGTAGGGGTGGTTGTCCGCCTTCTCAACATGGGGATCGAACCGTTTATGGTTGCCTCGTCGGTGACGGGTGTTATTGCGCAACGCCTTGTTCGTGTTGTATGCGACGAGTGCCGTGTGGAGCGCGAGGCATCAGAGGCGGAGAAGAAACTCCTGGGGATTCCCCTGGACTCATCGTTCAAGGTATCCGAGGGCAAAGGATGTGCGAGTTGCAATTTCAGCGGATTTAAAGGCAGGACCGGCATATTTGAATTCCTCTATATCAACGACCGGATGCGCGACCTGATTTTGCAAAAACCCTCGACCGAGCAAATCCGGCGTCATGCCCTCGAAAGCGGTATGACCACATTGAGAGAAGATGCATTGCGAAAAATCCGGGAAGGTAAAACCGCCCCATCCGAAGTGATGCATCTCTTTTACCACTTCTGATCACCATCACCCGGTGTCTTTTCTTTGAGGGTCGGTTATCCTGCGGATTTGAGTATCTTCTTGAGATACTGTCCGGTATACGAATGAGGATTTCGGGCAATTTTTTCAGGAGTACCGGAATCGACAATTTCACCGCCGTCGTCCCCGCCTTCCGGTCCCAGGTCGATGATCCAATCCGCTGATTTTATAACGTCGAGATTATGTTCGATGACGAGAACGGTATTGCCTTGTTCGACGAGTTGATTCAACACGTCGAGGAGGTTTTTCACGTCGTCAAAATGCAATCCTGTGGTAGGTTCGTCGAGTATATAGAGTGTTTTGCCGGTCTGCCGTTTGCTCAATTCACGGCTGATTTTAATTCGTTGTGCTTCACCCCCGGAGAGGGTTGTCGCCGCTTGCCCGAGAGTAATATAACCGAGACCGACGTTATAGAGGACGGAGAGTTTTTCGCGGATAGGGGGAATCGCAGAGAAGAAATCAAGCGCTTCTTCCACGGTCATTGCCAGGACGTCGGCGATATTCTTGCCTTTATATAAAACTTCGAGTGTAGCGGGGTTGAATCGTTTACCTTTACATGCCTCGCATTCAATATGCACATCTGGTAGAAATTGCATCTCGATTTTTATCACCCCCTGACCACGGCATTTCTCGCACCTGCCGCCGGGAAGGTTGAACGAGAATCGGCTCTTCGTATACCCGCGCATCCGTGATTCAGGCACACGGGCATAAAGTTCCCTTATATGATTCCATAACCCTGTATAAGTCGAAGGATTGGAGCGTGGCGTTCGACCGATGGGTGATTGGTCGATGTTGATAACTTTATCGATTTTATTGATTCCCTGAATGCGTGTATGCTTTCCGGGAAGAAGAGCGCTTCCGTGAAGATGCCGCATCAATGCGTTATACAGCACGTCGAGGAGGAGGGTTGATTTTCCCGACCCGCTCACCCCGGTTATGCAGGTGAAGATACCCAGTGGAATAACGACATCGATTTTTTTCAAGTTATGTTCAGCAGCGCCTTTGATGGTGAGAGAATGACCTCGAGTGAGGGCGCGCCGTTTCGTGGGCACAGGTATCCTTTTTCCTCCCCGCAAGTATAATCCCGTGATAGAATCCGGATAGCGTTCAACCTTCTCGGGAGAACCGGCTACAACAAGTTTTCCGCCCAATCTACCCGCGCCGGGTCCCAGGTCTACGATATAATCCGAGGAGCGAATAGTCGCTTCATCATGCTCGACCACTATAATGGTATTACCGAGGGATTTAATCTGTTTGAGCGTCTCGATGAGGCAATGGTTATCGCGTTGATGAAGCCCGATGCTCGGTTCGTCAAGAATATAAAGAACCCCGACCAGCTGGGTGCCTATCTGGGTGGCTAACCTTGTTCGCTGCGCTTCGCCGCCGGCAAGGGTCGATGCGCGCCGGTCCAATGTGAGATACGAGAGACCGACATCGGTGAGGAACTTCAACCTGTCACGAATCTCCTTTACGATTTCTCCTCCGATTTTCTGGTCTCGTTCCGACAGGTTCAAATCCTTGAAGAACATCGAGAGGTCCTTAATTGTCATGCGCGAGAGTTGGGCAATATTATAGCCGTTCAAGGTTACTGCAAGGCTCTCAGGGCGGAGACGATCGCCGTGACATTGAGGACAGGGAACTTCAGCATAGTAAGCGAGGATTTGGTCTCTTGTAGCAGCGGAACGTGTCTCGTTGAGGCGACGCTTCAGATAGGGGATTACGCCTTCGAAGCTGTCGGTCTCGGTGACGGTTCTTCCACAATGACGAAACTGAAACGTATAAGATCGCGCACCGCTCCCGTAGAGAAAAATATCCCGGTGTTTTTTAGAGAGGCGTCGGAAAGGCGTGTTGAGATCGATACCATGAGTTCGTGCAACCTTTTTGATCAATTGTTCCAGTCTTCCTTTCCCTTTTGATTTTCTGGTGGAAAGGATAGGTTCCCATGGAAGAAGTGCGCCTTCGTTAATGGTTCGATCAGGATTCACGACCAGCGACGGTTCTGCTTCAAGACGCGTTCCGATTCCTTTACATTCAGGACACGCCCCGTAAGGACTATTGAAGGAAAACAAGCGTGGCGAAAGTTCGGGAAGGGCATAGCCACATGCGGGACAGCTGAACTGTTCACTGAATACCTTTATGGTAGGAGTCTCGGAGGGAGAAGAAGGAAGGAGATGTATTTCAACGACGCCGTGGGATTTTCTGAGAGCGATCTCGACCGCATCGAAAAGCCGTGGGCGAATACCGGGCTTAACTATCAGCCGGTCGACTACAAGCGAGATATCGTGTTTGTACGTTTTTTTGAGCGCAATCTTTTCGCCAAGTTCGCGTATCGTCCCATCAACCACCACACGGGTGAATCCATCTCGCTCCAGCTGTTCGAACAGGCGAGAATATTCGCCTTTTCGTCCGCGAATAATGGGCGCCAGTATCATAAGCCGCGACCCTTCCGGTAAGGTCATTACATAATCGACAATTTCGCGCGGTGATTGTCGCGCAATCGGGTTGCCGCATTTCGGACAGTGAGGCGTCCCAAGATGGGCAAAAAGGAGTCTGACGTAATCGTAAATTTCTGTTATGGTGCCCACCGTAGAACGTGGGTTATGGCTTATGGTGCGTTGTTCGATACTGATGGCGGGGCTGAGTCCGTCTATCAACTCGACTTTTGGTTTGGGAAGTTGGTCGAGAAATTGACGCGCATAGGAAGAAAGGCTCTCGATATAACGCCGCTGCCCTTCTGCATATATTGTGTCGAACGCAAGGGAACTCTTTCCTGAACCGCTTACGCCCGTAACCACGGTAAATGAATTTCTGGGAATCTGGACATTAATATGCTTGAGGTTATGTTCATATGCCCCAATAATCTTTATTTTTTTCTGTTGCATGCCGATATACACTATAATAAAATTTAAAAGGGAAAGTTGTTTATTATATCCTCATCAGAAGGCGCGACGCAAACACTTCATGTATTGAGATGTTAGGGATGATACTTATCCAAAGGAGAGAGAATTTCCTGTCTCAACATTATGGAATAGATGACGATATTAATAATATGTTATATCTAAGGAATGAAACGATTACATAGAGGAAGGGAATGAGAAAAATGAGAAAATGTGTTGAGAGTATCCTTGTAATTTTGACCTTGATGACCTGTTGCTTATACGTTCAGGCTCAGGTAGTAGAGATCATTGTAGAATCAGGAGCCGAGGGAAAGAATAACCAGTTTTACAAGGAGATCAGCGGAAAATGGTACGAAAGCGTAGCAAAAAGCGAAGCAGCGGGCTGCACACCCAACATAAAATCCCGTTTTGCGGATTTTGAGACAAATCCGCCATCCGTGGAACGATTTCAACCGAATATCCCTGTTGACGGTGACTATGGAATCTATATGACATGGTGGCGCTCAGGCAATATCGTCAACGCCCAATATACGATTCATCATGCGGAAGGAGAAAACGCCGTGTTTCTCACCCAGGATGGATGGGGAGGTAGGGGATCTCCTAACGCCAATATGTGGATATCGCTCGGAGTATATCCCCTTAAAGCCGGTACGGATAATTATGTTGAAGTGACCGATGCGGAAAATAAGGGAAAGGCGGATATGAATAATCTGGGACGGCTGTATTGTGACGCGGCAAAATTTGTCCTGACCAAGGGTGGGACAATAGCAGCAACGCCCACGCAACCTTCTGCGCCGCCACCCACGCAGCCTACACCCCCGGCTGATATATTTACGAGTGTTCCTGTCAGTACACCCACCCCCCCTGCACCAACCGCGGCATTCCCTACTCCTGCTCAGACCATGCCAGCTGCAGGCATAAACTGGTACACGAACGTGTTAGTCGCACAACAGGCTGCTCAGCAGCAGGGCAAAGGTATTTTTGTATATTTCTTCACAGATACAGCCGGCGAATGTCAACGGTTCGAGAACGAGACTTTTAAAGATCCTGAAGTTCAGACCCGACTTACCTTGCGTTTTATTCCACTTAAGTTTGATATGAAGTCGCTTCCATCCGAGGCGTACAAACTGGGAGCGTATCGCGCGCCTACAATTATTCTCTATAGATCCGACGGCACTCCCTATCGCCGGTTGGTAGGATTTAAAGACGCACAAACGCTTCTCAACGAGCTCCAATAACCTCTTAGACGGATCATAGGTCTGATGCATCTTAATGGAGTACTCCTGATCGATAAGCCACGTGAGGTAACGTCTCACGATGTGGTGTTAAAAATACGCCGACTTCTTCGTCAAAAACGTGTAGGGCATACCGGTACACTTGATCCCATGGCAACAGGATTGCTTGTGTTGTGTCTGGGTAAAGCCACCTCATTATCAGATTTCTTTATCGGCTTGACAAAGGAATACCTCGGCGAAATTCTGCTCGGCAGGGAAAGTGACACCTATGATAGTGAAGGCGAAGTACACGTTATCGAGGAGCATCCAGTTGTTTCGCTTGAGCGCGTGAGGGCGATCTTCGCAGAGTTGGAGGGAGAGCAGGAACAAACGCCGCCACCCTTTTCGGCAATAAAAGTCAAGGGCAAGAAACTCTATGAATATGCGCGGAGGGGTGAGAAAGTCGAGGTGCCGTCGCGGCGGGTTGTCATTTACGAAATTACGGTAAAGGCTTTTCATAAAGATAGAATAGAATTCAGTGCTCGCGTAAGCAGTGGGACCTATATTCGTTCTATTGCGCACGAGGTAGGGCGGCGCCTAAGATGCGGCGCGTTGCTCTCGAGCCTTCGTCGTACTCGTATCGGCAATTTTCATGTGAATGACGCCGTGCGAATTGACACAGATTCCTTCTCCGAGGCTTCAATCCAAAACAACCTGCGTTCCCCTTTTGATGCGTGTGAATCGTTTCCGAGAGTGGTAGTCGACACCGAGGGGGTGAATAATCTATCGAACGGACGCTCCGTGGAATCCGGTTCAATTCTCCACATAATCGGGACAATCGAAGAAGGTGAATCGGTTCCTGTCTTTAGTCCACAAAAAACGTTACTTGCTATAGCGACCGCTAAAAATGTTTTTGGACGGAACCTTGTCCTGCATCCCAGAAGGGTTCTTATTGATCCTTCAGATTTGAAGGGCGGGGGATAAGGTTATAACAGCCGACAGTGGGCATAGCCTTCCTGCTCATGGGCGGTTTATAAGTTAGGAGCGGGGATATATTTTACTTTTAAACAAGGATTCTGTGGGATAAACTAATCCTATTGTCTACTGGTCATGTATGATTCAAACCAATATCAGATGAGAGGAGTCGTTATACTATGAAAATAGCCTTGATATCCGATACGCATGATCAAATGGATATGATTAGATTGGCAGTCGAGCGAATAAAAAGGGGAAAGGTGGAGGCGATTGTCCATTGCGGCGATTTTATCGCCCCTTTTACCATTCCGCCTTTTAAAGTCCTCGAGGTGCCTTTTATTTCGATTTTCGGGAATAACGACGGCGAGAAGAAAGGGCTTACCGATAAGATAAATTCCATCGGTGGCATGGTGTGTTATCAACCCCTCGTCAGAGACATAGGCGGCAAGAAGTTCCTTATATCTCATGAACCTATTCCTGACGATAATGTGAAAAGATATTTCGGCGATGTCGATTTTTACGTGTATGGTCATACCCATGAGGTAGAGGTGAAGGAACTGGCTGGAATCAAGGTTATCAATCCGGGCGAGCTATGCGGATGGCTTTCGGGCAAATCAACGTTCATGCTGCTCGACACGGAGTCGGGTTCTACAGAACTTATCTATCTAAAAGGGGGTCAGCAATAATGGCAAGAAGAGCAAAAACAGGGCTACTCGTGTTCGCAATCTTGATGGTGAGCCTTGGAGCGGTGTATGCCAGGGAGGTATCCTTTGTAATAACGTGCAATCTGTGGGAAGTCTATTTTCCCTATTTTGGAGCGGACGCGAAGCAGAAGGAAACCATCTCAACTCTCCTTGAGAAGAGACGGAAATCAAACAAAGAAGCGATCTTTGTCGATTGCGGTAATTTCAGTCATCCACAGTTTTACAATGAGACCTCTTATACGGTGGCGCCGATACGCACGATGAAAGAAGTCGCCTATGATGCGGTGAACCTCGGGATAAACGAAATTCTGCTCGGGACGACATTCGTAAAGAAATGGAACGAATATCTCGGTGCAGCGCTGGTCAGTAATTTAAACGAATCCACGGGGCAGGGGCGAGTGGTGTCTTCGTATCGTATTATAGCTCGTGAGGATATAAAAATCGGCATAATCGGCGTGACCAATAAAAAACCGTCCGGATACAAGGGTTCTTTTTTCAGGATACCGGACTCGTTTCTCCAGGATATTCAGAACACCATTGCCACGGCAAAAAAGGAAGCGGGTTTAGTGGTTATGCTTGCTGATATCGAGCAGGATTCTATGGAATCAATAATTAAGAATAGCGGGATTCCTCTTCTTATTGTAAGCGAACCTGCGCCTGACGAAGCTTCTACCACACGGATGGAGGGCGATACACTCCTTTGCCGTATTCGTGACCACAGCATCGGGATTCTCTCAGTAGAATATAACGATAAAAACGGCACCATTGAAAAATTTAAATACAAAGAAGTACTCTATGATGTTAAAGAAATGTATCCTGAAGAGTTGCAGGTCTGGAATCCTGAACGAACGACTCCCGTGAGCGTGAGCGATCGGATTAATGAGTATCTGCCCGTGATTGGGATGCAAATCGATAATCCCCAAAAACTGGAAAGAGCAGGAATAAAAGGGGAGGCATCGGAGATGCTGGTATCGGATATCGAGCTTCCGGAAGTTCTAAAACAGAATTCGAAGGTTTTCTGCTATATCATAAATGAAAATGGGGAGACCCGAAGATTATATATATGTAAATATCGCGCCGGATTTGGAGGACCTCTGTTCTACTATTATATTATTTTCAAAGGAGATGGGAGTGTCGCGGGTGTCCAGGGAGGTTTAGCGCCCACCATGGCGGGACATGTCCTTGATATTACCCACATCTATGAAAGCCTTTCTGACAAAATGATTTCGAAATGGGAACCTCCGTTACACCACCAAGGGCTCGCCGGTTTTTACGAAAATCGGC
Source organism: uncultured Candidatus Sumerlaeota bacterium (assembly GCA_964608095.1). Lineage (GTDB taxonomy): Bacteria > Sumerlaeota > Sumerlaeia > MWCT01 > JAGHBZ01 > CAZSMK01. Next base: position 14,331 of record CAZSMK010000061.1, read on the forward strand.
TTGTCGAAAGTATCCGGGCAGCCAATGCAATGAATAGCGCATTTACCAGAGAATTCCCCTGGTAAAAATTTGTTAATTGATTGTATACTTTTGTCGAAGATATAAATAGAGAAACGTGGTTGATATGGATTTTCTTCGGTTGGGAAAAACCCTCTTGTTGCGGGTCATAACTTTCTGGGGTATCTCATAATCGGTGGATGATGGAAAATGCCCAAAGTTTTATTTATAACGTATGATTTCCCCCCTGAATCCACAGGTATGCGCCGTGTGGCGAAGTTCTGTCAGTATCTTCCTGAATTCGGATGGTTACCTGTCGTACTTACCGTAAAACCCAAGCGGGCAATCAGGTTCGATGACGGCGCTCTGGAGATGTTGAAACAAAAAGGCGTTAAGATATATCGCTCCGGCTCGGCTGATCCTTATCGCCTCTCTTATCTGCTGAAAAGAATGATTCGGTCATCCCCTCGAGGGGAATCAACGCCGTCACGGCAGCGAACAGGCTACAAGCGAGGTTTTACACGATGGATACGCCGCTGGCTGTTTGTTCCCGACGACCGTGCGCTCTGGATACCATTCGCGGTTCGCAAAGGCCGACGCATTATTAAACGCGAGAAACCGGATGTCATTTTTTCGACTTCTTTTCCAAGTTCTGCACACCTTGTAGGATTGAAACTCAAACAAAAGACCGGGGTGAAATGGGTTGCGGATTTTCGCGATGGCTGGCTCCAAAATCCTGTGTTTTACAAACCGCCTACACGACTTCATGAACGCTTATACTCGCGCCTTGAAAGAAAGGTGGCTGAACATGCGGATTTGATTATCGGCGTCAGTGAACCCATCACACAGTATTACGCATCGATGATTCACGACCGGGCACGATGTTTGACTATAACCAATGGATATGACCCGGAAGATTTTAAAAAAATAGAAGCCAGAAATCTCGAAGCAACCGGGAAATGTGTATTCTTATACACCGGGACAATATTCGAGCCCCGCACATCCCAATATCTTCTGAGAGCATTGAAAGAATTAGTGAGCGAGAAGCCGTTTATGCGTGATAAGGTGCGGCTGATTTTTCTTTCTCTCCTCTCCGACAGGGACTCACAACTTATCAATGAACTTGGCATCGAGGATATAGCCAGGTGTGAAGGATACAAGCCGTATCATGAATGCATAGCATACCAGAAAGGCGCGGATGTTCTTGTACTCATAATAAGCCCTGAAGAAAATCCGGAAATTATGATGACTCAGAAAGTATTTGATTATCTCGCCTCCGGACGCCCGATTCTTGCCATTGCACCCCATGGTCCTTGTGCTCAGTTGATTAAAACTCTTGCCGCCGGCAAAATTGTATCACCGAATGATGTGGCAGAGATAAAAAACGGCATTACGGAGATGTTCGGCGATTGGTGCAAGGGCTCGTTGAAAGGGATTTCAGAGAATGATATTAAACAATTTTCTCGACGGCATCTTACCGAACAATTAGCATTTGAATTGTATAAATTGGTTGGAAGGAAAAAGAATCAATGACAAAGAAAGAATTGGAAGCATACTTTTCACGGAACGCGACCCTTATCGACCGGGAGTTACGCAAAATATTGCCACGCCGTGACCAATTCGTTCCCAATCTACATGATGGAATAGAATATGCCCTGGGATTGGATGAACAAGATGTGGCAAAACACGGAAAACGATATCGTCCGATTCTGTGCCTTCTTACCAGTGAAATGCTCGGCACAGACACAACACAAGCTATACCTTTTGCGGTTGCCGTTGAAATTATGCATAATTATTGCCTGGTACACGACGATATCGAAGATGGTGATACCGTAAGAAGGGGTCGTGACGCAGTATGGAAAAAATACGGTCTTGCTCATGGGATCAACATAGGTGATTATATGATCTGCAAAGTATTTGACCATGTAATGCGCCAACAAGAAAAGAAATGGTCAGCCGAGGTAACCTCGCGCTTGATTAAACTGATGGTTGAGTCGCTTGATCATACACTAAAGGGACAAGCGCTCGATATAGGAGCACGGGATTCACGTGCAACCACTATAGATGAGTACATGAGGATCGTGCGACTTAAAACAGGACATTGCCTTGCAGCGCCCATAGTAGGAGGAGCCGTAATCGCCGGTGCTGATGACTCTATGATTAAGGCGGTCGCCCACTATGCAGAATTTGTCGGTCCCTTGTTTCAGATTATGGATGATATTATCGATCTAACTGTAGGCAAAGGACGCAATGAAACCGGTGCGGATATAAAGGAGGGGAAACGAAGTTTTCTCGTGGTCTATCTGAACGAGCACTGTACACGAAAGGAAGCAAGGGAAGTCTTCGATATTCTCGACAAGCCGCGGAGACATACATCGCGCAAAGATATCAACCGCATAAAAGAATTGTTTGACACATATAATGTCATCGAAGCGGGGTATGTGCTTTGTCGAGAATTGAAGAAAAAAAGTCTGCATGCGCTTCGGAATGTGCCCCGTAACCTTCGCGATGCCCTTTCCACCTTCTCAGAAATTTTATCCGAAAGAGTACGATGACCTCTCATACTCAACATCAAACGGCGATACAAGTGCGACTCAAACGGCTCTGTCATCTAACAATGTTCGCCTTACTCGTAGCTGTTCCTCTTGCCTATCCTTTGAAATTAGCTGACCCCCTTATAGTCGCGCTCGAGGCGAACTTCGCTCAACCCCACCTCGCACAATTCTGGCAGAACAATATCGAACCCCTTTTCTTCTTTGGCGTATCTCCTCTTACGCTTAAAGAGACCATCGCCAATGCATTGATTCTCATGCTCTTTGTGTTCTATCTTTTCTACGTGGCTCTCTCCTTTACCAGGAGCACACGAAGATCGAGATTCCTTTTGAAACACCTTCTGTTACTCTTATTCGTTATCTATTCAGGTATATCGCTAAGCTATACGCCGACGTTTTACTATAGCTTTCGGACGTGGTTCAATCTTACGTGTTTTGCGATATTTTTTATTGTCATAACTGAAATGGCTGACTCACCGGCGTTTCTTAAAAAAGCCGTGCTCATTATCTTGATAATAGGTGGCATTCAGGCTTTCATAGCACTGCTGCAACATCTTAATCTCACCAATATGATCTTGTTGAAATTCGAGGACCCCCGCAACCGAATGGGTGGTCTGATAGGGCATAACACCGGGCTCTCCATGTTCTTGATACCCTCCCTGTTTGTTGCATTGACTCTTCTATTGGCAAACGCCGTTAGAAAGACGAAATGGCTTCTTATTATTCTGGTGGTGCTCGAGATATTTGTTCTCCTGGTCGCTCAGAGCAGGGGAAGCTGGATAGCGTTGGCGGTGACCTTACCGCTCTTTTTTATCTATCTTCGGAAATACACGGGCTTCACCATTTCAAGACGGCGCTTACTTTACGGTGGGATTATTGTCATTATTGTCATCATTTCTCAGATAGCGCCAAATCCTTTCAAGTCCTCAGAGGTAACCCTTCACCAGCGGTTGGGGCATTTTTCAGTCGAGCGGTTGAAAACAGAGACACGCTTGAGAGTAATGGTATGTTCAGTGCCCCTCATCAGTGAGCAACCACTTTTAGGTCACGGCATCGGCAGTTTTCAATACGTATACCCGATTGTGCAGGGTGAATATTTCGTGCATAATCCTGATTCACTGCTCTGGCCAACGGGAAAACGAACGCAACGCGCACACAATGAATATCTCCAACTCCTTATCGAGCTGGGTTTGCTGGGGTTCTTGATAGCGCTCGGCGCATTTTACAGTTATCTGAAACGGGGCTGGCATAATTTTCTGGCTCTGCAATCCCCGCATGGGCGCGCTCTTATGATTGCCTTTTTCTTCTCCATGACCGCCATTCTTATTCAGGCGTTTTTTGATTTTCCATTTCATATTCCTCCACTCGCCCTTTATTTTTTATTTCTTCTTGGATTATGGACGGCAGGAAACAATCTATATGGGGAGCAAAAGGAAACGAACGAGCCTGCCCCGAAACCGGGATCACTCAGCAGAGGAATCGCAGGTCTCATCGTAGCCTGCGGCGTTCTCATCGCTTCATTTTATATTTCCTCCTTTAATCTTATTCGCTTTTCGGGCGATCTTCTCAACCAGCGGGCAAGCAGTTTTGCCAAAACCTTTTATACGTATCCCGAGGCGCCATTGAAGACGCAGGTGGACTGGCTGTCGGAAGGCATACTCGCGATTAAACGTGCGACACGCATCGAACCTCTCTGGGGAATGACCATGTTCAAAGCGGCTGAACTCCATTACTTGCTGGGAAATCTGTCGTTAGACCTTGCGGCTCAATGCGCCACGGATGAGTCAGAGGAGAATAAAAGGAACAGGCTCTTTTACGAAGGGCGCGCAAAGTTGAATCTCGGGAAGGCGCTTTTCTATGCCGATCTTTCTTTGAACGAGTTACGCATTCACTCAACTTATTACGTGAGGGGACTCATTTATCGAGAAAGGGCAAATCTTGCAGAACAAATGGGTGATAGCGGCGAAGCCCGTCACTTATACGATCTTGCAAAAAAGGAATTCCTTAATTCAGTAGTATTTACGCCCGCGTATGGACCTGCGTTACACGACCTCGCCGAACTCCTTCTCAAGGAACCAAATCCCGATCATCGTTTGATCACCGGGTTACGGCATAAAATCGCAAAATATGATCCGGAGTATTTCGAGAGCAATTATGTATCGAAATTGTCAAACGCGATGGTATACGGTGAGTACGAACGGGGGTTACAGATTGCACAAACTCTTGTTCAAATCGCACCGGAGCGCGCTGATCTTCAACGAGCCCTGTTTCACGCATATCTCTATACAGGCGATATAGAAGGAGCGGGTTCACGCCTTGAAAACTTAAAGGAAGTGGATTCGAATTACGAGGAACTTTATACGCTCTATTATATATACAAGGAGAATTGGGAGGAATCTGCCTGGTGGCTTGAAAAAGCCTTGAATAAGGCCGGGGATGCGCCCTTACATTATTTTGAATCCATCGAACCGTATCTCCAGGAGAAACTCGGCAAGAGCGAGGAATCGCGCGCCGCCTTCAAAAACATTGAACAAAAAGCACGGGAAGATCCCCAGTATTTCATCACCCTCGGCGATGCAGGGTTCAATCTTTTCGACCAAAAAGACCGGGCGGTAAGATATCTCGAAGAGTACATAGCAAACGCCCAATCTACCAGTCCTATGGTCTTGTACTATATCGCCTCTTACTACAAGGATCACAATAATCCTGAAAAGGCTCTTGACTATATAGAAAAATACAAGCCGATAACGGGTCCTTTTAGAAAACTTCAAATCCTCGAAGAATCTCTTAAAGAGCAGATAACGCAATAAGAATGGCTTTGACTTTGTTGAGGCACGATACGACACAATCGATTCGTTCTATAAAGCGTCTTTATTTTATGCGAGGATGAACCAGAGGCTTGATGATAACCGTTCGCTGTACAGAGTGTCGTTCACGATTGTTTAAATACCGCAAGGTGGGAAAAGGGAAACTGCTCCACTGCTGGAAAGGAAGGATAGTCAAGGATTATACGGTGAAAAAGGGCAGAAATGTTTACTGCACCTGTGGCTCCTTGGTTGGTGTGGACGAAGGCAGGTGGATTAAGTTAAAATGTTCTGCGGTCTTTTACCAGGGGACACGAGAAAAATGAGTAAAGGGAGGAGAATATGAAGATCACATTGATATACGATAACGAAACCTATAAAGAGGGGTTGAAAGGTGATTGGGGCTTTGCTTGTTTGGTTGAGGTTCCGGAGTCTCCGCGGATTCTCTTTGATACCGGTGCACGAGGTGATATTCTTCTTGCCAATATGAAGGCGCTTGGAATTGACCCCATCACTATTGACGAGGTGGTGATTTCTCATTCGCATGGGGATCATACCGGTGGTCTCCAAGCGTTTCTCGCACAAAATCCTGAAGTCAAAGTCTATATGCCGGATTCGTGTTCCCTGCCCGGCGTTTCCGCCAATATCGTTAAAGTGAGTGGTCCAATGAAAATTCATGAAAAGATTCATTCCACCGGCGAACTCAAGAACATCGAGCAGTCCCTTCTGATTGAAACTGATAAGGGTGTGGCAGTGATTGTCGGATGCTCACATCCGGGTGTGGGAACAATCCTGAAGGCTGCCCAACGGGTAGGGGAACCTTTCGCCCTTATCGGAGGGCTTCACGGTTTTAACGATTTCTCACTGATCGAAAATCTCGAGATGGTGTGCGCTTGCCATTGCACAAGTTATAAGGAAGAGATAAAGTCGCGCTATCCTGATAAATGGATTGAAGGCGGTGCGGGTCAGGTAATCGAACTATAGAGAATTGCTCTCTTTGCCCTGATAAAAAACTGTATTGTGGAGGTTGTGAATGATTGTTGTCACCGGAGGAGCGGGATTTATCGGTAGTGCCCTCGTCTGGGAACTCAACCGGCGAGGGATCGTTGATATACTCGTTGTCGATGAACTTGGAACCGATGAAAAATGGAAAAATTTGGTTAATCTCGAGTTTAAAGATTACATTCATAAAGATGAGTTTCTAAAACGAGTTGAACAAGGAGATTTCGAAGGAGCGCTCGATGGCATTCTGCACATGGGTGCGTGCAGCAGCACTACAGAAATAGATGCAGATTATTTAGCGCGAAACAACTACGAATATTCCAAACGTCTTGCCACATGGGCATTGAAAGATTCGATACGGTTTGTCTACGCCTCGAGCGCCGCCACATACGGCGATGGAAGCAAAGGCTTCTCGGACGTTCATGAGCTGATTCCCCAACTCAAACCTCTCAATATGTATGCGTATTCCAAGCAGATGTTTGATGTATGGCTACTCAAAGGCGGATTACTCGATAGGGTGGCGGGTCTGAAATATTTCAACGTGTTTGGACCTAACGAATACCGCAAGCAAGAGATGCGCAGCGTTGTCCATAAGGCATTTTGCCAGATTATGGATAGCGGCAAAGTCAGGCTCTTTAAATCTCACAATCCCGAATATAAAGACGGGTGGCAATTGCGCGACTTTCTTTATGTTAAAGACGCCGTGGATATGACACTCTTTGTCTACGATCATACAAATATCAATGGAATTTATAACGTAGGTAGCGGAAAGGCGCGCAGTTTTTACGATCTGGTGGTCGCGGTATTCAGGGCGATGGAAAGGGAACCGGTGATAGAATATTTTGACATGCCGTCAGCCATCAGGGGTAAATACCAATATTTCACTCAAGCGGAGATGCAAAAACTAAGAGAAGCCGGATATGAGTGTGAAATTACCTCGCTCGAACAGGGGATTTCTGATTATGTGAAAAATTATTTAATGCCTGATAATCCCTATCTCGGTAACGATGAAAAACGCTAAGTCAATTTTTCAAATTTTACTTTTTAGAACGGTAAAAGGCGTGTATCAATTTTTTATTTTTCTTGATGAAAGCAAACATTTTGTGTTTGACTGATGTCGATTTCTTTATAGGAAGTGTTACTGTCACGGGTATAGAGCGTTAAGGAACATGAATTCAAAAAACAATCGTTTTAAAATTCTGCCAATCCTGGTTTTGATTATTTCTCTGTGCATGGTTGCGGTTGGCGAAGACGATATTGATAAAATCATCAATCGCCTCCTTGATGAACAGGAGTCTATAAAAGGAAAAAGGGAGGAAAGGGACTTTGCCGAAGACCACTCGTTAGACCAAGAAAGGACAGAGACATGGGAATTCGTAGCAGAGGGAGTTGCCGCGTTTTCACCGGGTGATGAAAAGTTAGTAGCACGCGAACAAGCCCTTAAGGATGCACTGCGAAACGCTGTTGAGCAGGGTATCGGTATATTTCTGGGGAGTTCTACACTGGTAAGAAATTATCGAGTATCGTTCGATACGATTTTTACCAAAGCAGCCGGGTATGTTCGCACCTACGAGATTCTCGATGAATGGAGCACGGAAGGTCAATACCACGTCAAGGTGCTTGCGGAAGTGGGGATGGGCTCTTTACAAGGAGACCTCATGGCAATAGAGACATTCAAGAGGCTGATGGACTATCCGAGAATCATGGTTTTTGGAAAAGAAGTGGTTGATAATGAAGTAAAGGCGGAGAGCCGACTTGTTCAGACCGCTATCGAGAGTATTCTTGTAGAAAACGGGTATGACCTGGTAGACCGCTCACAAATCGAGACACTTAAACTCCGCGACATCGAGATGGCGTTAAATGAATCAACCGGTGCGGCGCTTGGGCGGCGTTTTGGCGCTGATATATTGATAACGTATAACGCTGAGGCTGCTTCTGCCGGGAAAGATATTCTCTATGGGATGAGGACTTATTTCTATACCGGTGTGGTGGATGTCCGTGTAATCAAAGCCGATACTGGTCGGTTGATGTTTTCCGAGTCGGTACGTGTCCGTCGAGGCTCTGAAGGAGCGCCCAGCGCAGCTCAGGCAGCCTTGCATTTTGCAGGAAAATCCCTGGGAGAAACACTTACGACACGGATACTTCGCTCATGGGCGGGTGAGGCTCTTGAGGGCGGTGTCTGGCTTGAACTCAAGATCCGCAACGTTCCCTCATTCTCCGATGCGATGCAGTTGAGTGATATCATCAGGGGATGGCAACATATAAATGCTGTTCGTAAACCCGCCTATATCAAGCAGACCGCTATTTATCAGGTCAAAGCCAATATGACCGCACCTACGCTTGCTGAGCTTCTTTCCTCGCTCGAAAATCCCGTAGTGAAAATCGATGAAGTCATGCAGAACTCCATAAAAGGACACATCGTCCGGCAATGATCCTTCTTCATAATATCACCTGATTTTGGGCGGTTTATCTATGCAGGTGAACCATTCCTTTGAAGTCCTATCATCCTTACGCCAGGTGGTATCAAGGGGTTGAATACCAACCTTTAATACAAAAAGACTGAGAGATGTCCAGCGCTCTTCTATAGATACAAGGGAATGGTCTGTATAATAATCTACACTATCTGTAGAAAAATGTAGAATTTTCATCAAAACAGCCATCGATAAAAAAATCCCCATCATTGGTTTTTCCATAAGTCATTGATAACAATGGAGATAGAAAATTTTCACCCGATTTCCCTATTTGGCACTTTTCTTGTTACATATAGTGGTGTCCCGCTTGGGGAAGGGATAAAAAGGTGGGGGGAAGTGAGAAAAGAAGGGTGGTTTGAGTGGTAGGGTTGAGGGGGGAGTGACGCTATCGAGAAGGTATAAAATATAGAAAAGTTGCCCAGGGACTGTGTTTGTTGGTTGGGGGAGTCAAAGCCAAAAGGCAAGGCTCCCCATTTTTTTTGAAGTTCTTCTTCTTTTTTGGAATAAGCCATGAGGGTTGTCCTTGTTCGTGGTTCACCGTAACCCATCACCCTTAAGATTTTCGGTTGAAACGCCCGAGGTGTTCATAATTCTGCGAAGAAGTTTATCCAGGCATTGTTCACTGGCATCGACAAAATAATGCCGAAACGATTGCTCGAATGATTGAACGGCATTAGTCTTTTCCCCGAGCGCAAGATAACAAAGTCCGGCGTAATAGTTGGCATTGAAATCTTCAGGGCGGTTGGTTTTCACGCGTTCGAACAAGGCGAGAGCAGTATGGTATTTTTCAGTATTATAAAAGCATAAACCGAGATAGACCAATAAGAAGGGTTCGAAATGTCCCTGTTCAAGGAGTTTAAACAAGACCTGCTTTGCCTCATCGTATTTATTCATTTCCAACAAAGTAATGGCGATGCCGGATAACGCGTCTTCATTCTCCGGTGCAATTTTCAGCACGAAATTGAAGATGTCGCACGCTGCCTGAAAGTTGCCGTAATTCATCAACTTTGTCCCGCGATGGAAGCATTTTCGAAGTAAGAGAAATCTGAAAATTTTACCCGTCAAGCGTCCTCCATTGCGAAACGTATCGTACAATTTATAGATTAAGGATGATGTAATTTCCTCGTACTGGCTGGAAGGTTCAGGAAACTGTTCCGGGTGTTCCATGATTTCTTTTTCGAATACCGAGGCAAACCTGCCGAGAAACTCGGCATTGTTGGCAAGACCGGTAGATGCGAAACGCTCGAGAGCGCCGGTCGTCTCTCCCCTCATGTACATGGTTAGCGCCAGATAATTTTGTGCAAGCTGATTCTCCGGTTGCTTTGCGAGGCAGGTTTCAAACTCATGCTGCGCGTGCTCGTATCTATCTGTATCGTAAAAGATTTTTCCAAACAAGAGGTGGAAAGTGGGGTTTTCGGGTTCGATGTCTAACGCCCTTTTCAGGGAATCAAGGGCTTCTTCATATTCATTCCCGCGGGAATATGCTCGGGAGAGAACGACCCAGGGACGTGGGGTATCACTATCCACGGTCACGGCGCGTTTAAGAAGCTGAATCGCCATAAACACATCATCCTGCGCAAGACGTCTTTGCCCGCGCCAGACCAACCATTCTCTGCGAATCGTTTTAATCATCGTCGAGTCTACATAAACGCTACAACGTGTACGACAAGTAAATCGCTCCGAATCTTATCTGTCAAATCTATTTGTACGGATCAAGGGAGATTCGTACATATTAAAAGAGGTATTTTCAATACTTATCAAGGAGACACATTTTACCCTGGACGATATTTTTCACGTCTTCGACAGTCTCTTTCTGCAGTGCGGCGATGGCGAGAGATTGCGCTTCATCGAAGCTGATTGCGCGAATTGCTTTTTTGACTTCAGGAATATTGATTGCCGCCATACTGAGTTTATCTACGCCCATCCCGATAAGGAGGACTGCGAGGATAGGATCGCCGGCCATTTCGCCGCAGAGGCTTACCCATATTCCGGCACGATGTGCCGCCTCGACGGTCATTTTTATCATTCGCAATATACATGGATGAAGCGGTTGATAAAGATGCGCAACTTTCTCGTTTATGCGATCTACTGCAAAGGTATATTGAATGAGATCGTTAGTGCCGATGCTGAAAAAATCAACTTCTTTCGCCAATATATCAGCCGTCAGGACCGCTGATGGGACTTCAATCATTACGCCGATTTTGAGTGATGGATTGTACTTTTTCCCTTCACGGTCAAGTTCTTTTTTAACATGCTCTATTATGGTTTTTGCTTTATGAATTTCGGAAACTTCAGAGACAAGGGGGAACATGATATAAACATTACCGAGCCCGCTGGCGCGAAGCAAGGCACGCAACTGGGTTCTGAAAATATTGGGGTACTCCAGGCATAGGCGTATTGCACGCAATCCCAGAAAAGGATTCAATTCCTCAGGTACCGGTATGGTTGACGCAAACTTATCACCGCCGAGGTCAATTGTCCTGAAAACCACCGGCTTAGGGTGTATCGCACCTATCGCTTTCTTATACACCTCGAACTGTTGTTCTTCAGTCGGAAGGTATTCTCTATTGAGATAGAGGAATTCCGTTCGGTAGAGTCCGATACCATTAGCTCCATGAAGTTGTGCGTGATGAACCTCTTCGGGGAGTTCGATATTGGCGGCGAGCTCTATGATATGCCCATCGCTGGTTTCAGCAGGAAGCTCACGAAGTTTGAGCAGACCCTTTAGTTTCTCCCTGAACTCTTCCGCCCTCTTTTCATATTCTTGTACGGTCTCTTCTGTAGGATTGATGATTACGGCGCCCTTTATTCCATCAACTATGATAGTGTCGCCGGCTGAACAGAGCTGGCTGACGTTGTCGGCACCCACGACAGCGGGAATCTCGAGGGCTTTTGCCATAATGGCGGTATGAGAAGTAGGACCGCCCCGATCAGTAGCGAATCCCTTAACCTTACCATGAATCATATGTGCGGTATCGGAGGGACCCAGATCGCGCGAGACCACGATTACGTCGGTCTCAATCTGATCAAGCAGCTCGGTCTGTGATTCTCTCATGTTGGCAATGACGCGTCGAGCGACATCGTACAGGTCAACCTTGCGTGCACTGAAATGGTCGTCCTGCTTGCTCTCCAGGGCGTGTGCCAGGATATCTATGACCTTATAAAAGATGTATTCAGCGTTCTTTTGTTCGCTGTGGATTCGCTTAATCGTCTCATCGTGAATCATCGGGTCTTCAAGAAGCAAGATATGGGTATCGAAGATGGCGGCTTCTTTCCCATCTACATATTCAGTTTTGACCGCATTCTTGATTTCCCTCAACTGTTGCTGGGAACGCCTGATCGCCTTTTTGAACCGCTCTATCTCTTTGCCGATTTCAACAAAGGCGACTGTTCGAGGCTGAGGATTTTTGAAATCGTACGAATAGAGAAACACCGGACCGACAGCAATACCGGCGGAAACGGGTATTCCATTCAGTACGATTTGTTCTTTCATGTTATTCTTCACCGAATTTATTATTTATCAATTCAACTAAACTTGAAAGCGCTTTTTCGCATTCCACACTATCGCCTTCGACTTCAATGGTAATAATCGTTCCCTGCGCCGCGGCAAGCATCATCAAACCCATTATACTCTTGCCATCTACTACCACGCCATCTTTAATGACATGGACATCGCATTTTTTGTGAAGACTTGCCGCTTGTACAAACATAGCACAAGGTCGAGCATGTAATCCAAGACTGTTCTTTATTTCTACTGTAGCGCTTTTTTTAGCCATTGTAACGACTGATAATACCGGTGTGAAATATTATATAAGCTATTCGTCAGGGTTAAATGCTGTCAAGTTCTAACGCTACACTGTGAGAGAAAATAGTGTAATAAAAATCAGGACGAATAGGTCCTATAAGTCCTATTTGTCATATATACTTAATCTTAAGAATTGCAAAAGCCGGTTCTGCTATAGTGTTCCCCCTTTTTGCGAATCACCCCCGAACTTGGCGCTTCTCTCCAGATACAAAATGCTTGACCCTTATATAGGAAATAGAGTATAAAAATATTTTGCAATGCGTTGGTAAGGGCCCATAGCTCAACTGGTAGAGCCACCGGCTCATAACCGGTAGGTCCCAGGTTCGACTCCTGGTGGGCCCACCATTTTTTTATTCCTTTTTCCTTGAAAAATCTTTCCTTCCTGTTATCTTGTGTAGTTAGATTACCTGATAAGCAAATGGATTCAGCAGATAATGATCAAAGAGCAGAAACCAGAGGTCTGGACGTGCCGTAACGTAAAGTTCTCCACTCGAGGGCGAATCCTCGTCATGGGAGTATTGAACGTAACTCCTGATTCGTTCTCGGATGGAGGACTCTTTTATTCCCGAGAAGCCGCAGTGCAGCAGGCTGAGAAGATGATCCATGACGGTGCGGATATACTTGATATCGGGGGTGAATCAAGCCGACCCGGTGCCGAGCAGGTCTCTCTTGACGAGGAACTTACACGCATCCTTCCCATCATCAAAGACATCAAGAAAAAGTTCCCGATTCCGCTTTCTATCGATACTTATAAGGCGGCTGTGGCGCGGGAAGCCTTGAATCTCGGTGTTGAGATTATCAATGACATCACGGGTCTGCGTTACGATAGTGAAATGAAGTCGCTTGTTGCCGAATCGGGAGCCGGCATTGTCATTATGCACATGCAGGGCACACCCCAAACCATGCAAAAGGATCCGTTCTATGAGGATGTAGTAGGCGAGATAGCCGTTTTTTTGAAACGACAAATCGACGAGGCGGTGACAGCGGGCATCGGACATGAGCAGATTGTCGTGGACCCGGGGATTGGATTCGGCAAAACTAAACAGCACAATCTTGATATCCTTGCAAATCTCAACATAATAAAAGATCATTGTAATCGCCCGATTTTGGTTGGAGCGTCGCGTAAACGTTTTATCGGGTATATTCTCGACGGATTGCCTACTGAGGAAAGAATCTACGGTAGTGTTGCCGCTGCCCTGTCAGCCGTTTCCAGCGGCGCTGCTATTGTCAGAGTTCATGATGTTCTCGCAACAAGACAAGCTTTGCGCGTCTTTGAAGAGATACACCATTTTAAACGAACGAGGTAACCCATGAACGGACACAAACCTTTTATGGAGAGCGAACATATTTTCCTTCGTACGGTCGAAATCGACGACGCGCCGTTTCTTGCTTATTGCTATAATAGTCCCGACTCTCGACCCACCTTTTTCACGTCGTTCCCCAAGAATACTCAAAAACAAGTTGAGATAATCAAGAATCTTTATGAGCCGCCCTATGAGTACGTCCCTTTTATTATTTGTGAAAAAGAGAGTAAGGAGGCTGTTGGAGTGACTGCGTTCCATCGGATGGATATGATAAGCCGATCTACGGTCTTTTCCATCATAATCCCTGATAATGAAAACTGGGGTAAAGGGTATGGAAGCGACGCCACGGAGCTGATGGTTGAGTATGGTTTTGATATCCTCAATCTCAATCGAATTCAACTACATGTCTTTGCGGAAAACATCAGAGGGATAAATGCGTATGAGAAGGCGGGATTTCTCAGGGAAGGGCTCTTGCGCCAGGCGATGTATCACAACGACAGGTACTGCGATTTTTATATAATGGCGATACTTCGCGAGGACTATTACGGTCGCAAAGACGAGATTGAAGATTAAGGGACCTAATGGCGAGCAAGAATTCTTCTCGTGGCAACGTATGCGAGCACAAAAATACAACGAGGCCTTCTTCTCTTTTTTTCAAGCCATCCTATTCTTCTTCTTTCTGAGGGGTGATGATAAAGCGTGCCGGGTCGTAGTGGTGCTGCATAATGCGCGCGATTATCCCGTCGAATATCTCTTTATCCATGGTGGGTGTTCTGCTCAGTATCCAGAGGTATTTACGCCTCGGTTCACCTACGACGGCAAATTCATAGTTCTCGTCGAGGTCGATAATCCAGTAATCAGATGAGAAGGGCCAGAAAAATCTGACCTTGAGCTTTGCATTTGTTTTTTCATCGGCTACCCAGGCGATTCCTTTCGCTGATTTTTCCTTGCCGTCGAAAGTCTTATACCGGCATTTGTTCAATACGTCGATTTTGCCGTCTTCCCTGAGCGTATAGGTGGCAGTAACGCCTACACAATTTCGTTCGAAATACATAGGAAACCGCGCAATCTCATACCAGGTCCCCACGTAGCGATTCAGGTCGACATAATCAACCACTTCGAGCGGTGGAGCGGATGACTTGCTAAATATGGCGCAACTAACCATAAGTCCTAAAAAGAAAGGATAGATAACGAGTTTTAAATACACCTTGCGATGCATAAAACGGGTCGTTTCTCCTTGCATAGATATCATGACATTTTCTCCAAATACATTCTCTCCCGATTTTTTAATAATCTTGTTTCACAACAATTATCGACCGGAATGGCAAAAAACTTGATTACGGCTTCGAAGGATGCGAATATTAATGTTATAAATGAAATATGACAACAAGGGGAGTCTACGAATAAAGGTTTTCATTATAGAACAATCGTATTTTGATAGAAAAGAACAGATAGGATTCGTAGTATGGTTAGCATAAAGGAAGGGAAGTTCGGCTTTGAATGGGTTGAATTTTATACTGTGGAGGAATGAATGAAAAGACTATGAAATACCTGAATAACATAAGCAGGGTTTTATTTATTGTGAGTTTGCTGGTGGCAAACGGGTGTGCCCTTTTTCTTGTTGCAGGAGGCGCTGCAGCAGGTGCTGGTACCATTGCGTATATCAAGGGCGAGCTGAAGGCGATAGAGGAGGCATCGTTTGATCATGCGTGGGAAGCGACGCAGTCCGCCATAGAGGATATGGAATTTTTTGTCACCAGCCGCGAGAAAGATGCCGTGTCTGCTGAGCTCAAAGCTCGTGGCGCAGGGGATAAGAAAGTAACGGTAAAACTCGAGAAAGTTACCCCCACGTTAACTGAACTGCGAATCCGGGTGGGAGTATTCGGCGATGAATCACTCTCACGCCAGATTCTCGAAAAAATACGTCAGTACCTGTAAACATCTACTTTTTTATTGTAGTGTGACCTTTTAGGACGACCGCCAAAAGGTAAACAAACATCCTGTTACAGTGTATCAGGACGAAATCGAGTGTCCGACAAGTCCTGATGATACATTGCCCTCGAATAGGGGAATCCGTACATAAGGTGACAACCTTTTTCCGTATTATTAAGTCATATAGGGAAACGTTAATTTTCAGGAGTGGATTATGAAGAGAAAAAACACTACCGAACCGTATCCATTTTTCATTCTTCTCATTTCCAGTTTGTGTTTTTTGATGTTCTCATGTGCGCCGTATCGACCCGCACGGGTGGGCAGCGGTGATATGACCGAACCGCTATCAGTAAAAGGGACGGGTCATGAATTTTTTCGAGGGGTGACTAATATTGCCTTCTGCTGGCTGGAGATTCCTCACGAAATCGAGGCAGGGGTAAGGGAATCTACCTCAACGGGAAGTCCTTTCGGCATTGTATCACCCGCGTTTGCCTTCGTTATAGGGGCGTTGAATGGAACAGTATGGGGAGTCGAGCGAGCAATTGGTGGCGCATTTGAAGTAGTGCTCAGCCCCTTTCCCCCCTACGGACCCATTATGAGACCCGCCTATCCGCCGTATCTTAATTTCAAAAAGGAAGTCGTGGAACAACCGGAACATGAAGTACAACCGCGCTGAATGTAGGAGTCATATTAGAGATAGAATAAAGTGCGAATTTTGACTAATAAATGTCGGCGGTTTCGATATTGTTATCAGGACTATACCTGAACGTCGGGTGTTCTACGTTCGTGACCCTGAACATGAACCGTATAATTCCTTTAAGCGTTTCGCTTGTTCGCAGCGTGGCGATTCCGTTTTCGTCAGTTACTGCCTTCACAGATTCTTTGAAGTCGCCGGAAAAAGAGCCTGTCACTGTAGCTCCGGCGATACCTTTATCCGTGCGATCAACAATAGTAACTTTCGCCACACCCTGTCTTTTGTTTAATTTTGCTTCTACCGTATCCAGATAGATATTTTTAACAAGGATAGATTTGTCAGGTGGGACGGGTGTTGGTGTAAGAGCCGGGAACGGCGCTCCGGGTGTCGAGACCGGAAAAGGTGTGAGCATTGCAACAGGTTTAGCTTGACCGGTAAGGGTGAACCGAACAGCATCGGCGATTACGGCTGAACCTTCAGCGCTTTTCATGGCATCGATGGTGACCTTGGCATCTCCCGCTGCAAAAGGGAAGGTCCCGATCTTTACCCATTCGCGATCGTGTTGTGTCTGATCGATGTTGATTCCATGACTTCCGTCGGCAGCCTCGATCACGTAGTGAGCTTGAGCAACTCGATTGTCCCCTGCCCTGTAAAAAACGAATACATCGTAATTACCGCTTTTGCCAAGGGGGGCGGTCCACGTCGCACGATATGGTTGTCCAGGTGTGGTGAACCGATAAGTACTTTCATCATACCCTTTGCTAAGGCTTGTTGTCCATGTGCCTGTCTCTTTGTAAAAAGGTTCGCCGTGGTCGTTGTCAACGATGATATCCGTGCCCGCTTGGGGTACTTCCGCCGCCGTGTCAACAGCAATAAAAGTAATTATCAGGAGCATCGCTGAGCAGATAAGTGTTATATAACACCGTTCTTTATTATGGTGAACATATTTTCGAGGATGCATTATGGTTTCCTCCTTCAGGATTTTCTACCATGGATGGTATTGAAACTTATCCATTAATACTTAAAATTTTACGTCACTATCAACCTGTTGCCAAGTGTTTTTTGCAAGGACAGAGATAGACGCGGACATCATCTACCACGGTACTTTCTCATCGGACTACCTGGTGGTTTTCTTAAGACAATTTCAAAGACTGAGTATCCAACACAGGGATATGTTTAGAGAACCGTAATATCGCCGGCTGATGAAATCTGTATTTCGAGTTCCTGGCGACGTTCGTACAGAATGACCTGACCGGAAATCTTTACCTTTGCACCTGTACGTATTTTGTCTCTGTCGGGCATGATCTCGGTAACGCTATCCCATAGCGGAACCGTAATGCTTCCGGAATCATCCGTAACGGTAAGAAGTTTTCCCCCGCTGACATTGATCGAGCGCGTTATCTTGCCGGTGATGGTCACTTTCTGTCCGATCAATTGTCGGGAGATGGAACCTATGGTTATAACGCCAGTTACGGGGGTTGGCTGAGCAGTCGTATGTTCAACCTTGATATTAGACGCTCTATCAATCTTGATCTGCAAATTCCCCCGATATTCGTCGACTGTACCCGTAGCCTCCATAATCGAGTCAATGCGTGGGTGCTGGTCGGGAGGGAGTTCCCGGGCAACATCAGGCCAGTACACGACATCGATGCTTCTTCCACTGCTATCCTGTACACTTACGGTATTCGGGGCACTTGGTTGCCACGAAGGGCGGATGTTCTGGATAGTTCCTTTGATTGAAACAACCTGCCCGAGCATCGCCGAAGTTATATTCGATATGGAGGTATATATTCCTGTAGAGGGAATGCTCGTGGGTTGTGAAGGGAGCTCGGTTTTTTGTGCGACTCGACCGGATGGTGCGGATATCGCCGTAACGGATTCATCTGCAAGACGGAAGTCACCGGGTTTTGCAATATGAATTTCAAGTCGGTTATAAAACTCCTTCACCTCGCCTGTGGCTATCACATCCTTTTCAATCTGAAACCGTTCCTTATCGGGAATGGCTTTATAAATGTCGGGCCAGATCACTATCCTGAGTGTCTCGGTTCCATCGGAAACATAATAGGAATAAGGAGCCGTACCGCTGGAAGGTGAGATGGCATTGACGATGCTGCCTTTCACGGTAACGGTCTGTCCGATTTTTGATGCGGTTACCTGGTTCATGGGAATGTAGTGAACGATTTCAGTCCGGGGCGGGCTTGAAGGTTCTTGGGTCACCTCCGTTGCCGATTCAAACGTTTTTGCCAGTGCCCCTATAATCTTTGCAAACCGCTCAGGGTCTCTTCGCTCGATTATCTCCACGACCGGTTCGCCGTTTGGCGTGAATATTATGATACCGGGACTTTTAGTGATTCCATAATTGCTCGCAATTTCCATGTTGTTGTTTACGTCGATACCTACATTTATCATGTTTTCGTCCATTATTTTGGAAACACGCGAATCGCTGAGGATAAGAGACTCAAATTCTTCGCACGACTCACTCCCCCGCATATAAAAATAGAGCATTATGGGCTTTGATTCACTTTTTGCTCGTGATAGGGCTTCATCAATTGTATTCATCCATTGACTTCCGCCTGCTGACACATGAGCGTTCACCATCAATACAAGGAAGAGTACGATGCAGAAAGTTCGTTTCATGTGTCCCTCCTTTTTTAAAAAGAATAAAGAAAAGTAGTATTTAATATTCAGGCGCAAAAAAAGCAACCTTTTTCAAATCCGGGAGTAATACCACGATCATAAATGGCATGTGCTATGTTGACATTAGGAGAGAAGACTCCTGTTTGCTTATCTTACAACTCTATACTCCTTTAACATTAATGAGCCGGAAGAGTGTTAGTCTGAATCCATAACTTCTATGATCTTTCTCCTTTATGACAGCACAAGGGTTAAGTAAAATATGAGATTCAACCATGGCACAACGAATTTCACATATATTTTTGATATTACTTCTTTTGTTCTGCCTATCTCTCATATCAGGGGCATCGGTGAGTGGTGAGCATTTTTATATAAGAGAAGAGAAGGGATTATCCCGTGCTATCCTCGAGGACATTATCGAGGCGATAGAGTTGGCGCGTCAGGAAATAACGGATCAAGTCAAGCGTCCCTTATCTCAAAAAATCGAGATTGTTTTATGCAAAACTCCTGATGAATTCAATCAGCTTACGAACTTCAGCAGTGAGCATATACTGGCATGCGCCGTGCCGGAGAAAAGAATAATCTACGTTAATCTTTCGTTGTTAAGCCGACAGGAGCTCGAGCAGTTTCATCGCACAATGGTTCATGAATACGCCCATATCTATTTAGGCATCATGTGCGACCGGCGTCTGCCCCGCTGGCTTGATGAGGGTATTGCCATGCATCTTTCCGGCGAATGGAGTTTGAACGACTCGATTAACCTTGCGTTCGCACGCTTTTTTGGGAGCCATATAGAGTTATCTGAACTCGAGTCTACGTTTCCGGGCGATCCACGAAGAATGCGGCTTGCATATCTTCAGAGTTATTCGCTTGTTTCACTTATTCTAAAAGAACGGTATAGAAATGCCGACATAAGCGTTTTTGTAAATGATTTGACCGCACCATCGAGTGGGCTTGAACTCATTAACCTTTATTGGAATCCACTTGTCCGTGATGGGTATGAACGCTATTGGTTTAATGCTTCGAAATATTCTTTCAGGAATATGCTCGTTGTACTTGCCGTGGCGTTCAACACTATTTTTTGGTTTGGCGTAGGGGTTCTCTTTATCGTCGCATACATTAGGAAACGCCGAAGCGTAAGGCCACTTTTAGATGAATGGGAATTTGAAGAGCATCTCCTTTCTTCACTCAACTCGAGCGATTACGAGAGTGATGAAGAGTAAGGCGATGAGCGCTTTCCGTGAAATTCAAAAAGAGTAAGATTCCCTTTTATTGACCTTCGTGAGATACGATTTACCGATTAAACACCCCAACTTGTTCGCTCAAGGCGACTGAAACACTAATATCCTGTCCAGGTACACGTTACGGTCTTCCCTGAGGTTTGGGTTATCTATCCCCGCTATGTAATTGTTGAGAAAAACCACTTTTATCTTGTCGGAAGGTGATTGACATCGTATCCGAAAAGGATGCAATTTCCATTCAGTCTCGGGCAAATAAAGATAGTTGACCAATGCATCATTAACATACACGCCGAGCAGACCGCCGATTTTGCTTCGCAACATGCTTTTGCCGACGAGCCCGACGTTTAGAAACTGCGGTGTGCGCTTATGCCGGAATAGAGCAGAGCTATCCAGGGATATAAAATCTTCCGGATGAGCAAGCGCAACTCCCTCTGCAATAGTTCCATGTTTGCCTTCAAGGGAAAGGTTCTCGAGTTCGAGCGTGTGATGCAGGATTGAACGCAAATAAGGACATTGGAGTCCTCTCCCGTCAAGCAAAGCCAGGCGATACCTGACCGTGACATTGTAAGGAGCATAATCGAGAGCGCTTAAATAATAGCGCTGAGCGTCTTCTTTCATTCCAAGCCGCTCTTTTATTTCTCCCTTGAGTGCATAATAATCACCTGCATTGAAACTATCCGTAGTAATAAGATCGAGAAGAAAATCCGCATGTTCGTAATCTTTCAAAAAGATGATGGGTTTGATCATACGCGTTATCCGGATATCATGAGTTGATGAGAGCAAGATCGGGGATAAAGTCTCTTCTGTAAAGCGGATAATTTCCGGGAAAAGAGATCTGCTTATTGATAGATGATATTCACCCCGGTTGAAATCGTCCAGACAGCAATAGGTCATTCCGAGATAGAAATGTGTAAGCGCTTCGCTATAATTAAAGTTTAATGCATACGAAAGAATATGTTGAGATTGGATATATCGTTCCATGTTGAAAAGTGCAGCGCCGAGCAATGTGTTTGAAAGCGAGATAATGGTGCTCTGATAGGGCAATTTCGACCATTCACGTGTTTGTATCTCCTGTTCTTTCAAAAAACGTGATTCACCCAGCACCCTGATAATATCTGTCCACCTCTGTTCATACCATGCCACATAGGCGCTCGCCAGATCATATTCCTCCGGTTTTACTTGTATGTTCAGGTTGTCGACCAGGGAGATGTAATTTTGCATGGTTTTGTACGCCGAGCTGAAATTATGTGTCTGATGATAGAGAATTCCAAGGGTATAATGGTAATCCGGCTTCAAGTTGTCACGCCTTGTCAGCTCGAGCGCAAAATTCAAAGCAGTCGGATAGCGCTGGGCAAGTACATACAGGTCTACAAGATTCCTTAGTTTACTCGCGCTGAGATGGTTCCCGAAAAAATGTGCCTGGTATTCTTCAATTGCCTTATCGTATTTACCAAGGTTCTTTAAATAGATGATGTGATTAAAGCGAAAAAAGTCCATAATGCGGGAATATTGTGTAAGGCCTAATACGAGGACGCCTATAACAAGAATGGTCAAAAGAATTGTTAGGCGTTTAGATAACTTCATCTTTCCGTTTTATATGCGTAAAGGTGTTGTAAATAACTATATTATAGTTGAGTACGTAATAATAGGAAGTGTAAGATAGAGGAAGTAAGAATACAATGAAATTTCATTAATATAAGAGATATGCTTGAAATTGAACAATATCAATTCGGTAAGATCGTCATCGACGGTAAGGTGTTTACCAATGACGTTATTGTCTGTCCTGAGCGTGTAATCGATAACTGGTGGCGCAAAGAGGGGCACAATCTCTGCAAGGAAGATCTTGAGGAAATACTTGATTCACCGCCCGATGTTCTCATTATCGGCACCGGGCATAGTGGAGCCATGCATGTGCCGGAAAGTCTGATCGATGATTTGATGAGCAAAGGCATCAAAGTTATAGTAGAACGAACACCCAGCGCGGTGGATACATACAACCGTTTACACACGCAACAAGATACCGTTGCTGCGCTTCATCTCACCTGTTAAGTGGTCTTTCTATGAGGAGAAAGCGAGTAAATTTTTAATGAAAATTATAGATATACATACGCATGTATTTCCCAATGAAGTGGCGTCACGGGCGCTTGACACCTTGAGCGGGACTTCCGGCATCAAACCGTTTCACCGTGGAACCATAGAAGATTTGAGTGAATCTATGCAGGCGGCTGGAATATCCCGGAGTGCCCTTATGCCGGTTGCTACAAGACCGGAGCAGGTAGCGAGCATAAACAACTGGATGGCTTCACTCGATCGGTCGCGTTTTATTCCTTTCGGAGCCGTCTATCCACTTGGTGACGATATAGAGAGCCAAATCGACACGGTGTGCAGACTTCACTTTCCCGGAATAAAACTTCATCCTGATTATCAAGGCTTTTTACCTGACGACGAGCGTCTTTTCCCCCTTTATGATTTATTACAGCAACGTCACCTTCTACTCCTGATGCATTGCGGCAGAGACCCTTCTTTTGAAGATATCAAGGCTTCGCCGAAGCGTATCAAGAAAATTAGTGACCTTTTTCCACAGCTGAATCTGATAGCGGCACATTTCGGCGGATTTCAAGTTTGGGACGACGTCGAGAAGTTCCTTGTCGGCTCACCTGTCTATTTTGACACCTCGTTTGCCATCATCAATCTTGGTATTGAACGGTTTCGTTCGATGGTTATCTCCCACGGGATTGACAAAATTATGTTTGGGACCGATTCTCCCTGGACGGATCAACGCATGGAAGTCGAGACTCTCAAAAAGTGTGGATTTTCTTCCGGGGAACTGGATAAAATTTTTCACAAAAATGCGGAACAATTGCTTTCAAATAGGGGATAAAGGCGTTATTTATTCTTTGACTTGAACTCGGTGTACTTCTTTCTATGGCTCAGTATCTGGCGAAGAAGTTCAGGTAAAATCTTGTCTGCAAGAGCGACGTAGTCCACATCCTCGGGAAGAACAAATACCTTCTTTGGAGAATTTTTCTTTGTCGCTTTGGCGGTCATACCCTGAATGCCTTTATAACAGGATTTCTTTCCATGATTATCGTCATCCGGGCGATCAAACTTAAATCGTTTGCCGTGTTCGTGAGATTACGTGCCTTGACAAGACATAGTGGAATAGGAGTATAATGATTTTGAAACCATGAAGATTAAAGGAGCATACGAGTCATGACGGAATTATCACCCCAACAGGCAAAGCGTGTAGAAGGAATTGTAAAACTGGTAAAGGAATTTCTTGATGCGCGCTTCGAACATGCACTTAGAATAAATCCCAATATCTCTCATGTACAGGAAGATTTATCGTGGCAGCAGATCGTGACATTAGAAAATATTCTCAAGGACACTAAGGCCTTTGGACCAGTTCGATATTATGTGTGCGATATTCTTGCCTCCGACGATGAAGCCAAGAAGGATGCTCTGTTCAGCTCCACCGATCAGAACTCCATCATGAATGAGATCGTTAATTTAACCGAAGATACCGCAGATAGGCGAATCGGTATTCTTTCAATCAGGGATATGCGAAGTTTTTACAAGTCGCTCGATCCCTCTCTTGAACGTATCGTTGAACTTATCCAGACATGGCTTTGGTGGGATTTGCCTTATGCGGCGGATATTTTTTGTTTTGATCAAGAATATCACCGAATCCTCAAACTGGCTAAACAGTCTCTGAACGAAAAAATTGCGGACTACTATCGAAAGGCAATGAGACGGACGGGCGACGTTGAACTTACCAAACACGATATCCTCGAATATGAAGTTGAGAGCCTTGAACATATCCTGAAACGCCTTATCAAACGGGTAGATAACGAGACGGGCTTTGATATGATTCTCAAACGCGACAAACTCCCCTCTGAAGCGCTGGATAATATGATCATTAACCTTGCCAGGCACAAGAGCAACTTGAAAAAGATCAAAGAGATGGACACCATTACGGAGGAGCTCCGGAAAACATACAGCAAGATGCTCCAGGTTCAACCTCAAGATGTTACCCGCGAAATGATTATTCAGTATGAGCAAACAAGCGCCTATCAACTCCAAATAAAAGTCCGTGATACGCTTAATCTCGGTCAAGCGCTCGGCGAACCTTATAACTACAAAGAAGCGAAGAATCAAAAGTTGATTAAAAGATTCAATGCGTTGAAAAATGCTCTATTCCCATCCAAGGAAAAAGCGCCCGCTGCGGTCTCATCTGAATAACAATATTGTGCGTACGTGAGAGTACTATATGGAACTCGGAATAATTGGATTCTGGTATAGCGGAAAAACGACCATTTTTGATGCGCTCTGCGGGGGTAGATACGAGGCTATTCGCCACGGAGCCGATGCGTACCAGGTCCATCTTGCCACGCTCAAGATTCATGATCCACGGGCAGATGCACTCGTCGAAGCATTCAAACCTCAACGAGTCATTCTTGCAGAGATGAAACTCTCTGATGTGGTTGGTCCTGCTGCTATGTACGAACAAGCCGACACTCCTCACCGCGCTTCGATTCTTGAAAGTCAACTCCAATATATTGCAACTTCAAGCGCATGGGTGGCGGCGATTCGGGCGTTTCACGCATCAGACCTTCCTCCTCACGACGTGCACAAGGAAGTTTCGAATATCATTATGGAACTTATCCTGTCAGATCTTGCCAAAGTCGAGAAGCGGCTTCCCGGGATTGAAAAGTCCCTTAAAAAAGTAAGTGGACAGGAGAAGGAACATCTTCTCGAAGAGCAAAAGATTCTTCTTTCCGCCAGGGAAGTTCTGGAGAAGGAACATCCCCTGACGGAAATGAGTCTCCTGCCTCAGGAAGAGAAACTTATCCGTGGTTTTCAATTTGCGTCGATGAAACCCATCCTGTTTATCCTTAACACCGACCGGGACGATCCCGGTGAAGTGGAGGAGCTATGTAACGAACTTCGCGCTGAATTCAAAAGTTCTCATTTTGACTTCATGATAATGAATGCTGAAATCGAAAAGGAAATTCTCGAACTCCCCCCTGAGGAACAGCAAGAGTTTTTACAGGATTACCATATCGACCGACTTGCCAGGGATCGCGTGATCGAACGTGCCCTCATTCTTCTTGACACGATTTCATTTTTTACGATTAATCCTAACGAGTTGCACGTCTGGCTGACAGATAAAAATACCTCTGCTATCGATGCTGCGGGTATGGTACATTCCGACTTTGCCCGTGGCTTTATAAGGGCGGAGACCCTTACATGGAAAGAAATGATTGATGCCGGAGGGTTCTCCCCTGCTAAACACGAAGGAATCGTACGAGCTGAAGGGAAAAACTACATTGTTCAGGACGGAGATGTCATAAATTTCCTTTTTAATGTTTGATTTTTTTTGGGGAATGCGGAATGAATATTTGCGATTTTATGCAGCCGGAACTCGTACTTCTGGACTCTCTCAAAGCAGATGACAAAAAACACCTTCTCCAGCAATTGGTTCAGATTCTGAGGGAGAAGAATTATCTGACACACAGCGACGATGTCGTGAAGGCACTCATGGACAGAGAGCAACGCATGAGTACGGGGATAAAATACGGGTATGCTATTCCTCACGCCTTTACCGAGCAGATTGAGAATTCTTTGGTCGTCTTTGCCCGTTTGCAACAGCCGGTCGACTATAAATCCTTCGACAGTCAACCGGTAGATATTGTTTTTCTTCTACTGGGGCCACCCCGAGAGCAGGGTATTCATCTCAAAATACTTGCCCGGCTTGCAATGCTCCTTAGCCTGGGTAACCTGCATAACCTTTTTTTGAACGCTTCTTCTCCACGTGAAGTCATCGATATTGTCCGTGACCATGAATCTAAATTTAATGTTTCGGCTAATGATGCCGACCGATAAGGGACTCTCTGATGGAATTTCTTATGGGTGTGATAAATGGTTGTAACAAAGTGCATCGTGACATCGTGGCTATTGATTACGATTTCTTTAAATGTTATATGAAGGCTCACGCCCCGGGATATAGCGCTTCGCCATGACTGAGTTTCAGGACACACCGCCGAAATTCATCGCTGACACTATGCTGGGGAAACTTGCCCGCTGGCTCAGGCTCCTGGGCTACGACATTGTTTATCCCGGTATTATCGACGACGACGACCTTATCGAGCGCGCTCGCGACAGTGAGCGGATTATTATCACCCGCGATACTCGGCTTGTTGAATTCCATCCGCCGACGCCCCCTTTCCTGGTTCATTCCACTGATCACTGGCAGCAGATGAGGCAAGTCATCCGGAGTTTTCCTATTGATTTTTCAAAACGGGCATTTTCACGATGCGCCCGATGTAATGTTGAAATTGAAGAAGTCAGAAAACGTGACGTAATCGACCGTCTCCCACCCCTGGTCGCACAGACTCAAGGGCAAATTTTTCAATGTCCATCCTGCAAGAAACTCTACTGGAAGGCGTCCCATATCGATCATATCCGGTCTCTTTTGAAAGACAAATTGGGAATCGATCTGGAATAGAGAATGTCTTCACTGAAAAAGGATGGCTCCTATCGATTACGGTTCCGTGAGAAACATGCCCCTTCGACTCGTTTCACTCGCCCATGGCAAGCAGGATAGGTACTCATTGTTTGTTAATATCGTCCTATCGGTTTTGTTCGTCCTTTTATGCCTGATAGGACGGGAGGTAGCTGAACGCCGGGTTGCTATGCTAAGACCAGAAGCCGGGGATAGGTTCCGAGCATTTCGGGCATAAACCGTTCTTGAAGTGCGGGGTCTCGACCTGATAGCCTATCCGGTCTATGAGTAATGTACCGCATTTCGGGCAATATGTGTTCTCGTATTTGTGGTTCCATACATTCCCAAGGTACACGAATTTTACCCCGTTCTTCCGCGTGATTTCATGGCATTGTTCAAGAGTCTTCATCGGCGTAGCGGGTAGATTTTTCAGCTTGTATTCTGGGTGGAATCGCGAAAAATGTATCGGTACGTCCGCTCCGAGATTATCAATAATCCATTTGCTCATCCTGTCAATCTCGTCGGGCGAGTCGTTCTTGGTCGGTATAACAAGAACCACCAGCTCGAGCCAGACGCCTTCTTCTTTGATGATCTTCAAATTGCGCAGGACAGGTTGAAGATCACCCATACAAACATCACGGTAGAACCCTTCGGAGAATCCCTTGAAGTCCACTTTGATGCCATCAACAACTTTACATAACTCACGCAACGGTTCTTCCTGTAAATATCCATTTGAAACAACTATAGGTTTTATACCATTTTCACGTGCCTTCACAGCGACATCGTACATAAACTCGTAAAACACACTTGGTTCGCCATACGTAAAGGCAATCGATTTACATCCGGTTTGTTTCGCTGCAGCGACGATTTTATCCGGTGTCATATAAACCGACCTTACCTGTTCCGGTCGAAACTGCGATATCTGCCAGTTCTGGCAATATTTGCACTCGAAGTTGCATCCTGCAGTACTGAAGGAGAATGCCCTGCTGCCGGGAAGAAAATGGAAGAAGGGTTTTTTCTCGACAGGATCGACATTCATAGAGCAGACGCGGTTGTAGACAAGTGTTTTGTATTCGCCGTCCCGATTTTCGCGAACACCGCAAAAGCCGCGTTCAAGATTAGCGACCTCACATTCTTTCGGGCATAGTTTGCAGCGCACCTTTTTATCTGGCAGCTTTTCCCAAAAACGCGCCGGTGCGATGAATCTCTCATCTTCTCCAAGTATCCCATCAGTCTCGAAACTTGTTGCCTTATCCTGTGCCTGAATAGTCTCAGGGGTCATGATGAAAGAACCGAGGCTCCCTCCCAACACTGACGCTGCATATAGCCCTGCTGTTCCCTGGAAAACCTTTTTCAAAAAAAGGCGACGGCTGATCTCATCTTCTCCTGAGTGCTCTTCTTTATCCCCCTTTATGTCGTCTGAGTTTTTCATGGTGTATCACCATTCATCACATTTTTTACCTATTATATCTCATAGCCTCTACGCGGGTCAAAAGATAAAGAGAGAAATCCGCTGGATTTGGTAGGCGGGTATCCGGGTCGGAAGGATGGAGCGGTCGACCTGGGAATTCATGTGCTGGAGTCCAAGTCCTTTGAGCGTACATTGTAAGATGGCTCTGATATGCATGTGGGTAATTATCAATACGACTTTTCCTGCATGGTCTTTCACGACTTCTTTCAATGCCTTTACCACACGCCGCTGGGCTTCCTCAATGGACTCCGAACCTCCCGGAATCGGGACACGGGTCGGGTCTTCTATCCATTGTTTAAACTGACTATCTGGACTGTTTAAGAGGGTGTAGTAATATTCGCCTTCCCAATCGCCATGGTCAAGTTCCCAGAACCCGTCCAGGAACGTAAGGGGTACGTTTAGATGCGAGGCATAAACCTGAGCGGTCTCCCGCGCACGTCGCGCCGGGCTCGATACGATATGTTCGATCTTCAGCGGCTCCAGCGCATGACAGTTCGAAATCGCTTGCTGCACACCTTCGGGACTCAACGGCAAGTCCTTCGTTCCCTGAATTTTCCGCTTATGATTCCACGCGGTCTTGCAATGGCGCGCCAGGTATAGTATGGGCTCTTTCCTCATGATAACGACCGTACGTTGTACGCAAAAGAAAGTACAAGCATTGTAATGAAACGTTGCCGCAGCTTGCAATCGAGTTTGTAGGATGAGTCGGAAAAATGGAGAGATTCGCGAAATCGGGAACGTAGCATCGGATACGAATACGAAAGGAACCGGAAATGCTGTTTACCCCACGAAATGAGGACGTGCGGGAGAACGCTGCCCGTTTTCATGCTTTTTTCAGACTTTTTTACCCCAAAGAAAAACAGCATCGATTGAGTAATTTTAACCAGATTCATAAACCACGGTAACCATACAATAGTGGAGATACAGAGTTATTAACAAGACCGCAAACAATCCCCTCTCGAGAGGGGTACCGCGATAGCGGGGGGGGTGTGTATCTCTCCGGACACACAAGGAGTACATTAGGAATAACTATCATTTTTGAAACATGATACATCAATTCTTTTTGTTCTATTCGATTA